>JAHDDK010000151.1 GCA_020629375.1 Acidimicrobiales bacterium | reverse complement strand
GGGTGGTTCCGCCCGTGGTGAGGACGCCGGCCTGGAGGGCCTGAGCGGTTCGGAGAACTGAGCCAATGGCCCGCCGCCGCACGGGTGGACCGAATGGGTTTGCCGTCATCGACAAGCCCCGGGGGTGGACGAGTCACGATGTCGTCGCCAAGGCCCGTGGTGTGTTCGGAACGGGCAAGGTCGGCCACTCCGGAACACTGGACCCCGACGCCACCGGGGTTCTGATCCTCGGAGTTGGCAAAGGCACCCGGTTGCTCCGTTTCCTCGATGGAGCAGTCAAGTCCTACACGGGCGAGATCGTGTTCGGTGTCGAAACGAACTCCCTGGACTCGACGGGCGAGGTGTCGGCGACGCACGACATGGATCCGATTGATCTCGACGCTGCTCGGGCCGTGGTCGCTGCCTCGTTGATGGGGCCGATCGATCAGATCCCACCGATGGTGTCCGCGAAGAAGGTCGACGGAAAGCGTCTTCACCAACTCGCCCGAGAAGGCATCGAGATCGATCGCAAGCCGGCGCGAGTGCGCATCGATGCCTTCGATCTCGCGGCAACCGACGATCCGATGCGTCTAGCGGCGAGCGTCGCCTGCTCATCGGGAACCTACATTCGGGTGCTCGCGGCAGACTTGGGGCGGCTGATGGGTGGCGGAGCGCATCTGCATGGATTGCGGCGGACAGCGATCGGATCCTTCGGGGACGACAGCGCGGAGCCGCTCGAGGAAGCGACGATCCGGCCGATCTCGGGGCTGCTGTGCGATCTGTCGTCGGTCACCGTCGATGCGTCGACGGCGATCGATGTGTCGTTCGGAAAGGTCTTGGGACGCAAGGCCCTTGGGGTCTCCGGGGACGGCCCCTACCCTGTGCTCGATGGCTCGGGCGAGTTGCTCGCGGTGTACGAATCGCATCGCGGCGACACGGTGAAGCCGGCCGTCGTGGTGACCGAACCGATCCGACCCACCGAGGCGCAACCGTGAACGTGATCTACGACTCCGACGACGCCCGCATCGACGCGTGCGTCATGACCATCGGGGCCTTCGACGGCGTCCATGTCGGGCATCGCTCGCTCATCGAGGAGGTGCAGCGCCGGGCGGTCGATCGGGGGGTCGCCTCCGCTGTCGTCACGTTCGACCAGCATCCGGCGTTGGTGGTGAGGCCCGAATCTGCCCCCAAACTCTTGACCCGCCTGCCTCGCAAGCTCGAACTGCTCGACGAACTCGGTGTCGACGTGGTGTATGTGATCGAGTTCGATGCAGGCCGGGCAACCACGACGGCGGCAGCCTTTGCGGAGCAGGTATTCGCCAACCGACTCGGCGCCGTCGAGATTCTGGTCGGATCTGACTTTCATTTCGGCAAGGGCCGAGAGGGCACCGTCGACTCGTTGGCCGAGGTCGGCGCGTCGCTCGGGTTCGCGGTCGAGGGCATCGAACTGATTCGCCACGATGCCGAGGCCCCCGAACACGTGTCGTCGACCGCCATCCGGCGATCGCTCGCAGGTGGAGATGTCGAGGCCGCTGCGGCGATGTTGGGCCGGGAGTTCGAGATTCACGGCACGGTCACGCAGGGTGACCAGCGCGGCCGAACCATCGGCTTCCCGACGGCGAACATCGTGCTCGACGACGACATGGCCCGCCCGGCCAACGGCGTGTACGCCTGCACCTACATCCGCTCTGATGGGTCGGCGTTCGCAGCGGCGACGAACGTCGGTGTTCGTCCGACCTTCTACGAGCAGGCCGACGCAGCGGTCCTCGAGGCTCACCTACTCGATTTCGAGGGTGACCTCTACGGCGACGACGCTCGCGTCCGGTTTCATCGGTTCCTTCGGAGCGAACGTCGGTTCAACGGCATCGATGAGCTGAAGGCACAACTGGCCATTGACATCGACCAGACCCGTATGGGGTCAGGTCTGACATAGCTGGTGGTTCGGTCCTCCTTGCACATGCGGTGTGCTCCCGCCATGTCAGACTTGACCCCATGGGGATGAAGCGCCGTCGCAAGAAGCTCTCCGATGTGGAGATGCCCGATGTCAAGCGTTCGGTCTCCGACCCCGGGGTCGGCCTTGGCGCGGAGCTGCGGGAATCGAAGCGGCGGCTCAAACTCGGGCGTAGCCCTGGTGGCCAAGCCACCACGTATGTCTCACCCGAACGTCAGGGTGAGCCGCTCCGAATTCTCGGTCGTCGCGACACCAGCAGCAGCTCGTGGGCGCTGATCATCGCGATCGGATTGATCGCTGTTGCATGGGTGGGGGCCATGGTCGTCTCCGCAATCTTCTGAATCACGAATCGGTCGCGTCCGGCATGGTCGGAACGGTCAACGGATGCCGGTAGCATTCGGGAGTCGAGTTTCGCCATGCGGAGCCCGACACATCACCTGAAAATCTGCGCCTCTGTTCGAGGGCGATGGTTCAGCGTGGAACACCGGTCACGGTTGTTCGGCGCGTACACGCCAAAGCCCGCGGCACGAGGGGCTGGGTCAGACACCCGAGGAAAAACATGGATTCCGTACTCCCCCCGAAAAGCGACACGATGACGTCGGTCCGAGAAGCCTTCGGGCTCTCCGAGACCGACACCGGGTCTCCCGAGGTCCAGATCGCGCTGCTCACCGCACGCATCTCGCATCTCACCGAG
>JAHDDK010000013.1 GCA_020629375.1 Acidimicrobiales bacterium | reverse complement strand
GGCGTTCGTCTTGTCGTCGCTCGACACTTCCGGTCGAGATCCGTGGTTGCGTTCTGGTGGCGTTCGTCTTGTCGTCGCTCGACACTTCCGGTCGAGATCCGTGGTTGCGTTCTTGTCAGGTCATCTCGTGGAGCACGAGATCGTTGGCCCGTTCGATGAGTTGTGCGGCGAGCAGGTGCGCAGCGGTCGGACCGTAGTCCGCCTCCGTCTGCTCGTAGAGATCGGCGACCCTCGCCATGATCGGCAGATCGGCGCCGACCGTGCGGGCGAGTTCCATCGCCAAGCGCATGTCCTTGGCTGCATGACTGATCGGGAAGGACGCATCGTAGGTTCCGGCAAGGATCTCCGGACCGTAGGCGTCGGCACAGTAGCTGGAGCCTGCGCTGTTCTGGATGAGGTCCAGCATCTTTGCCGGCTGCACCCCGCCTTTCACACCCAACAACAGCGCTTCGATGAGGGTGACCGTCTGCGTGTAGCAGAGCGTGACCTGGGCGATTTTCGCGACGATGCCTGCGCCATGCGGACCGAGATGATCGATCTTGGCCCCCATCACGTCGAGCAGCGGCATGACGCCGCCAACCGCATCGGCATCTCCGCCGACGAAGATCGACAGCGTGCCGGCGGCAGCGCCTTCGGGTCCTCCGGAAACGGGAGCGTCAATGAGGTGGATGTCTGCGGTCTTCGCTGCAGCAGCAAGTCGGCGCGCCGTGTCCAGATCGTTGGTCGACAGCTCCACCCACGTGGACCCCGGGGTCATCGCCGACAGGATGCCGCTCGTGTCACCGTCGCCCACGCCAAGGGTCTCGATGTACTTCGGGCCCGGGAGTGACGTGAACACGACCTCGGCGCCCTGAACGGCGTCGACCGCCGACTCGGCCGGCGTTGCCCCGAGCGCGACGATGGCGTCCACCTTGGCCGGATCGAGATCGAGAACCTGCAGATCGTGGCCCGCACGAGCGAGGTTCGCTGCGGCCCCGCCACCAATGTTGCCGAGGCCGATGAATCCGATACGCACGACGGCTCAGTCCACGAGTCCGTCGACGAGCACCTGTTCGCGGGCTCGGTGCAGGTCGGTGGAGCGCCCGTAATAGACCTCGGCGTGGTGCGGCCGGTTCATCCGCCACGGGTCGTAGACGTACGTCGGCAGCGCGATGTAGCGGGTCTTCGGCCCGACGATGCGGGTGACCCGATGCATCGAGAAGCGGCCCTTGAACAACTGCAGGTCGCCGGGCTGCAGGTCCAGTTCCCGGACGCCCTCGCGTCCGCCCTGGAGGATCGCCTGCACGCGTTCAAAGTTCTCCGAATCCGGCGTGCGGATGTCTGGCACGTACTCGAATACGCCGCCCTCCTCGGCCTTCTGGACCAGGATGCTGACGGTGAACTCGTTCCCATCGAAGTGCCAGGGGAAGTAATGGTCGGTCTCCATGACGCCGTACGGGTTGCGCCCCAGCGGGTCCGCCCACTGGTAGATCGGGCGCTCCACTCCGAGGCAATCCCAGATGAAATGCGTCATCACGTTTGAGTCGTAGATCTGGTTCAGCAGCGATGCACCCGGCAGGATGTCGCTGTTGATGAAACCGCTCATCCGGTACTGGTACGTGTTGATCGGATGATCGTCCGGGAACTCCGGGTTCTTCGGCGAGGCATACGGATTGTGTTCCTGCGCCGCCCAGAAGGTCTGGTCGTGCAACGACGTCGCCTCAGCGAGCATCGTCTCGACGGCGTCCGGGCGGATGAAGTCCGAGATGCGGAAGCACCCGAAAGCGTCCATTTCGTCCCGCGTGGTCGCGACCAGGTCGCTGCGGGCGCTGCTGTCCAGACGGTGAATCGGATAGCGGTCGAGGTCGACGACCGGTTCGAGTGCATCAAGAGCGTGCTGCATTCCGCCAGTGTAAACGAAACTGAACGATCGTCCAGTAACTCGCTCGGCACTTCCGGCCGAGATCCCCGGAACGCCATCCGGTGGGCTCCTGCGCTTGTTCCGCTCGGCACTTCCGGCCGAGATCCCCGAACGTCATCCGGTGAGCTCATGCGCTTGTTCCGCTCGGCACTTCCGGCCGAGATCCCCTTGCTGCTGGCTAGGGGAGCGTGTCGGGGTCGAGGCCGTCTCGATACATCCAGTGGCCGTCGACGCGTTCGAAGGTGCTGAACTCGTGCAGTTCGAGCTTCGCTCCGCCGCGTTCGAACCGGGCCCGAAACTCCACCGCGCCCATCGAATCCAGCGCGCCGCCGCGTTCGGTCCGAACGACCTCGAGGCCATGCCACGCAACGTCGGTGGAGAACTCGACGGACGCCGGTCGGGTGTCCGGATGCCACGACGAAAGCACGAACGCGCCGAGTTCAAGGACATAGGCGCTGTACCGCGCCCGCATGAGCGCCTCGGCCGTCACACCCAATCCTGCACCATTGGCATGCACTGGCCCGCAGCAGCGGCCGTACGCCCGACCCGCTCCGCAAGGACAGGTCTCCATGTCGGCGATGTGTCGCATGTCCGGCACGCTACCGCCGGGTCCGCATGGTGGGGCTGGTACGGTCGATTCGTCATGGCGCGTACGGAAACACAGGATCAGATCCTCGATGCGGTGCAATCGGTCATCGTCCGAGATGGCGTTCGCGGCGCGAGCATGCGCCAGGTCGCACAGGAAGCCGACGTCTCGCTCGGCCTCCTCAGCTACCACTTCGACGACAAGGATTCCCTGATCCTTGCGGCGTTCGTGCGGGCCGCCACCGACATCCTCCAGACCTGCACCGCAGCCGCAGAGGCCGTCGAAGACCCGGCCGACCGTGTCCGGGCCTACCTCCGGGGCGCCTTCACCGACGACTTCCTCGATGGCGACTACCTGCGCCTCCGCGTCTCGCTCTGGGCCGTGGCGCTCACCGACCCCGACATCTCGAAACTCGACGACGAGCACTACACCAAATACGCCAGCGGCATGCGTGACCTGCTGGCGCTGGCCCGCCCGGATCTGGATTCGACCGAGGTTCGCGAACGCGTCGCCGACGTCATCGCGACCTCGAACGGGATGTGGCTGGACTGGGCCCGCTGGCAGAACGACGCCCGCCTCGAACGCGGCCTGTCGCTGTGCGAGCGCATCGCGCTCGATTGACGACCGCCCCGTTCCCCGGGCCTACACTCCGGCCATGGGGGAACAAGACAACGCACGGACACGCATCCTCGTGGCGTCCGAGATCGTCACGATGCATGCCGGATGTCCCTCGGCGACGGCCGTCGCCGTCCGTGATGATCGGATCGTTGCCATCGGCGACCTCACACAGGTACGAGCAGCGGTTGGCGACGACGTGCCGGTCGACCGGACCCACGAAGCGGACGTCCTGCTCCCCGGGCTGATCGACCAACACCTGCATCCGGTGCTCGGCGCCGGCACGCTCACGATGGAGGTGATCGCGACCGAGGACTGGATCCTCCCAGATCGAACGTTCCCCGCCGCCCACAGCCACGAGGAGTACGTCCGACTGCTTCAGGAGGCGGAGGCCCGCACGCCGGAGGGCGAGTGGTTGCTGTCCTGGGGCTGGCACCGGCTCTGGCATGGGCAGGTCGACCGCCCGCTGCTGGACTCGATCTCGTCCACCCGGCCGATCGCGATCTGGCAACGGTCGTGCCACGAGTTCGTGCTCAACACCGTGGCGCTCGACGAACTCGGCATCGACGAGGACCTGCTGGCCACCGACCCTGACGCGGGCGCCATGGTGGATCTCCCCGCCGGTCACTTCTGGGAGAAGGGCGCCTTCGTGCTGCTCTTCGGCCGCCTGACGCCGATCATCTTCAGCCCGGAGCGGTTCACCCGCGGGCTGCATCAGATGGTTCGCTACCTCCACCTCAACGGCGTGACCGCATTCAACGAACCCGGCGCGATCCTGCCGCCGGGTGCATGGGAGCTGTACGAGGCCATCCTCGGCCATGAGGACACGCCGTTCACGAGCACCTTCGTGACCGATGGTCGGGCCCTCGCACAAGCCGGCGTCCCGCACGACAAGACGCTCGAGTTGGCCGAGCGAGACCTCGCCCGAGCGCCGAGTGGGAAGGTCCGGTTCTTCCCGAAACAGGTGAAGCTCTTCGCCGACGGGGCGATCATCAGTCAGCTGATGCAGATGAAGGAGCCGTACCTCGACGCCGACGGCAACCCGAACCCGGAGCATCACGGCGAGTGGATCCTCACGCCGGATGTGCTCGAGGAGCGAACCAAGCTCTATTGGGACGCCGGGTTTCAGATCCACATCCACGTCAACGGCGATCTCGGCCTCGAGGTCGTGCTCGACACGATCGAACGGCGCATGGCCGAGCATCCGCGACCCGACCACCGGACCGTGATCGTACACTTTGCGAACTCGACCGAGGAACAGGTCGACCGGATCGCACGGCTCGGGGCCATCGTCTCCTCGAATCCGTACTATCCGGTTGGGTTCGCCGACAAGTACGGCGAGATCGGTCTCGGACCGGAGCGGGCGGACGTGATGACGCGAAACGGTTCTGTGGTGGAGCGTTCGATTCCCCTCTCGTTCCACTCCGACCTGCCCATGGGACGAAGCGACCCCATCGGAATGATGGACTGCGCCGTCAACCGGAGGACCGTGACGGGGCGGGTGGCCGGGCCCGAACAACGAATCAGCGTGGAGGCAGCGCTGCGCGCCGTCACGATCGACGCCGCCCACTCCTGGCGCCAGGAACACGAACTCGGGAGCATCGAGCCCGGGAAGAAGGCCAACTTCACCGTCGTCGACCGGAGCCCCCTCACCATCGACCCCGAACGGCTCGACGATCTTCGCGTGATCGGCACCGTCTTCGAAGGGCGATGGTTCCCGGTGCCCGCCGGAGCAAAGGGGCGCGGCACGGCGCTCGCGAAGGTCGTTCCCGGACCCGGCTGCGACGACGACCACCGAGGCTGCATCTGCAGCGCAGCCCGAGACCTTGCCGCACACATCGACCTCACTGGAGCAGCATGAGCACGACCATCTACCCCGCTCGACGGGTGATCACCATGAACCCGTCCACGCCGGACGCCCCCGCCGTGGCGGTCCGTGATGGACGCGTGCTCGCAGTTGGCGCAGTCGACGACTTGCAACGCTGGGGCGACGCAAGGGTCGACGATCGCTTCCGGGATCATGTGCTCACCCCCGGGTTCGTCGAGGCACACACGCACGTCATGGCCGGGGGCGTCTGGCAATACCCGTACGTGGGCTTCTTCGACCGTGCGGACCCGCAGGGCAAGGTCTGGGCGGGGTGCCGGAGCATCGAAGAGGTTCTCGACCGACTCATCCAGCAGGAATCCACGATGACGGATCCCGCAGCACCGCTCATGGCATGGGGCCTCGATCCGCTCTATTTCCCCGGTGAGCGGCTGGTCGCCAAACACCTGGATCGCGTGTCCGAGCATCGACCGATCTTCGTGTATCACGCATCCGGCCACCTGGCGACGGTGAACACGGCGATGCTGCACAAGTCGGAAATCAACGCGAACACGCCGACGCCGGGGGTGGCACGCAACGCCGATGGGACGCCGAACGGCGAACTGCAGGAGCCGGCAGCGATGAGCCTCGCAGTCGGAATCATGGAGATGATGCAGGCGGCGTTCGCCGCCGACGACTCGAAGTGGAACTACGCGTGGGAGGCACGCAACGCCGGCCACACGCTCGTCACCGACCTCGGCACCACGAACGTCGGCAGCGAAGAACGTCTGGCTTCGTGGCGACGCGTCACCGACGACCCGACCTACCCCTCGCGGGTCATGGTGGCCGGCTCCGGGATGTTCGGTGGACCCGCCGACCCGGCAGAACTGGCCCAGATCGTCCGCCGACTGCGCGACGAGTCGTGCACCGACAAACTCAAGTTCGGCATCATCAAGATCGTGCTCGACGGTTCGATCCAGGGCTACACGGCTCGCGTCGGCTTTCCCGGCTACTACGACCCGCCGGCCGAACATCCGGGCAACGGCCTGTGGCTCGTTCCACCGGAACAGATGGTCGACATGGTGTCGATCCATCACGAGGCCGGGCTGACCGTGCACTGCCATTGCAACGGCGACCAGGCGTCGCAGGTGTTCATCGACGCGGTCGAGGCCGCACTCGAGCGGCACCCGCGCTGGGATCATCGCCACACGGTCCAACACTGCCAGATGACCCGTCCCGCCCAGTACCGGCAGATGGCTGCGCTCGGAATGAGCGCAAACATCTTCTCGAACCACATCTTCCACTGGGGGGACCAACATCGGGACTCCACCCTCGGACCCGAGCGGGCCGCCGGAATGGATGCATGCGCCACTGCGCTTCGCGAGGGTGTGCGTTTCTCGATCCATTCGGACACGCCGATCACGCCGATGGGCCACCTCCATGTGATGTGGTGCGCCGTCAACCGCCTGACGGCCTCGGGCGACGTGCTTGGGCCTGAGGAGCGCATCTCGGTCATGGCGGCGCTGGAAGCAGCCACGCTCGGCGGCGCCCACCAGCTCAAGCTGGACCACGAGATCGGCTCCATCGAAGCAGGCAAGTGGGCCGACTTCGCCGTGCTCGAGGACGACCCGTTCGCCGTCGACCCGACCGACCTCAAGTCGATCCCGGTGTGGGGCACCGTTCTCGGCGGAACCCCCTTCGAGGCCACTCGCGGGTGAACGACATCCCGGTCACGGTCCTCGGGGGCTACCTCGGCTCGGGAAAAACGACGCTGCTCAACCATCTGCTCACCACGGCGACCGAGCGCATCGCCGTGCTCGTCAACGACTTCGGGGCGATCAACGTGGACGCAGCCCTGCTCAAGTCGGCCGACGACGACACGATCTCCCTGACCAATGGCTGCATCTGCTGCTCGCTCACCGATGGATTCGCCGCGGCCCTGGACCAGGTGCGAGCGCTCGCCACGCGACCCGACCGGCTGATCATCGAAGCAAGTGGCGTCGCCGACCCGGCGGCCGTTGCGGCGTGGGGACATGGCCCGGGATTCCGGCTCGACGGCGTCATCGTCCTCGTCGATGCCGAGCAGTTCCCCTGGTCGATCCGAAACGAGTACGTGGGCGATGTGGTTGTCGGTCAGGTGGGTTCTGCCGATCTCGTCGTCCTCAACAAGATCGACCTCGTGGACGATGAGCGGCTGTCGGCCGTCCGAGCGCTCGTCGACGAACGAAGTGACGCACCCATCATTCCGGCACAGCGGGCACAGGTGGACCCGGCGATTCTCCTCGGTGCGTTCCATGATGCTCGGTCGGGCAGCGCCGCCGAGAGCAGCGGAGTCGGGTCCAGTTCACAAGCCGAATCCACCCACACACCATGGAGCCACACGTTTGCGTCGCCGCCGACGGTGGAGGAACTCGCCGAGTTCCTCGCCTCGCTCAGCAGCGAGACCGTTCGCGTGAAGGGCATCCTCGGCCCTGAACCGGGTGGAACGGGACGACGCGTCGTCCATCGCGTCGGCTCCCGCACGACCGTCGTCGACCACCCCGAACCGCACAACGGCCCGTCGATCCTCGTCGGAATCGACGTCGGTTCATGGCAGGACCGAATCATCACGAAGGCAGGAGAAGGCACATGACCGAACTGTGGCAACTGGGGGCGCTCGAGATCGGCCGTCGCATCGCAGAAGGCGAGTCCTCGGCCGTCGAGGTTCTCGGGGCACATCTCGCACGAGTCGAGGAGATCAACCCGCAGGTCAACGCCATCACGGCCGTTCACCCGGAGCGGTCGAGGGCCGCCGCAGCCGCTGCCGACGAGCGGCGACGTCAGGGCCGGGCCCTGAGCACACTCGATGGTGTTCCGTTCTCGACCAAGGAGAACCTGGATTGTGTGGGAGCTGCCACCACCGAAGGTGTGCGGGCGCTGGCCGACAACGTCGTGGGCATCGACGCACCGGTTGTCGAGCGGCTCCGGTCCGCCGGTGCCATTCCGTTCGCTCGGACCAACATGCCGGACTTCGGTCTCCGCATCCACACCGACAACGAACTGCACGGGCCGACGCTCAACCCCTGGAATCGTGACCGCACCAGCGGCGGGTCCAGCGGGGGAGAGGGCGTCGCTCTCGCAACCGGCATGAGCCCGATGGGCGTGGGCAACGACATCGGCGGCTCGGTACGAAATCCTGCGTACTGCGCAGGCGTCGTCTCCCACAAGCCGACGCCCCACCGTCTGCCTCGAGCGTCGGTGACCCCACCCACATCGTGGGGCCCGGCGAAACAGCTGATGAGCGTGAATGGGCCGATGGCCCGACGCGTGGGCGATCTTCAGGTCATGTTCTCGCTCATGCACGGTCGTCACCGACGAGATCCATGGTCGGTGAGCGCCCCGTTCCAGCCCCGCCAGCAGCCAGGGAGGATTCGCGTCGTGGCGAACGTGCCCGGAGGTACGACGGATCCGCACATCGCCGCGGGGGTGTGGGCCGCAGCGGGCGCACTCAGCGACGCCGGCTGGCAGGTTGAGGAAGCCGAGCCACCCGTACTCGAGGAAGCAGCCGATGCGTGGCTGCGTTGGCTTGGTGGCGAGATCGCCCTCCGGCGGGAGCGGATCGAGGGGGTCATGGGTCACGATGCCCGTACGTTCCTCGACCATGCGCAAGTCCTGTCCGGCGAGCCCGATCTCGGTGTCACCATCGACGCCCTGACGGTGCGCCACGGCGCTGCGGCCCAGTGGCACAACTTCCTGGCGGACGGTGCTGTGCTGCTCGGACCGGTCTGGACCGAGGGTCCGTTCCCGGTCGGATTCGACGTGGAAACGCTGGACTGCGCGCGCTCGGTGATGCACCGGCTTCGCCTCATCGTTGTTGCGAACGTGCTCGGTCTACCCGCGACGAGTGTGCCAGTCGGGGTGGGGGCAGACGGCCTGCCGCTCGGCGTGCAGCTGATCGGCAGCCAATACGCAGACGACCGAACCCTGGCCGCCGCAGCTGCCGTGGAGTCGGCCTTTGGCGTCCTGACACCCATCGATCCTCATTTCTGACAGAGATTCAGATATTGAGGTGACATGTGCCATAGCGGGCGGCTACTGTCGGCAAATTCCCGGTGTCCGCCGGGACGAATGAGGGGGAAATGCAGATGCGACGATTCCGAGGTCTACTCGCGTTGCTGTTGGCCTTTGCCATGCTGGCAGCGGCGTGCGGCGGCAGCGACGACAGCAGTGGGGACACGGCGAGCGACGACTCGCCGACGACCACACAGGCGGAGGAGCCGGAAGAGATTCCGGCAACGATCGCCGATACTGCGGCACCGGAAGTGGAAGAAGAGGAAGAGCCTGAGGAAGAGGATGTCGATTCCGGGCCCGTCTCCGGCGGCACGGTCGTGCTGGCCACCCAGGTGCAGGCGACGTCGATCAACAGCAACATCCAGTCCGGCAACGCCAGCGGCTCACCGTCCTCGCAGTTGTTCGCCAGCCCCATCCTGTTCGATGGTGACTACAACCCCGAGCCCTACCTGGCCGAATCCTGGTCCTTCTCCGACGACGGTCTGCAGTTCACGCTGAACCTCGTCGAGGGCGCGACCTTCCACGATGGCGAACCCATCAAGGCATCCGATGTGGCGTTCTCCATCAACATGAACAAGGAATTCCACCCGTTCAAGCCGATGTTCGGGCCGGTCGAGTCGATCGACACACCCGACGATCAGACCGTCGTCCTGAACCTCTCACAGCCGCACCCGGCGATCCTGATCGCCATGTCGCCGGCGCTGCTCCCGGTCATGCCGGAGCACGTCTACGGCGAGGCCGTGGCCGACGGGACGATCCGTGAGTTCGCCGGCAACACCGACCCCGATGTCTTCGTCGGTTCCGGTCCGTTCAAGCTGGACGAGTTCGACCCGTCCAACGGCATCATCCGCATGTCGCGCTACGACGACTTCTTCCTCGGAGCGCCGTACATCGAGGAGCTCGTCATTCAGACGATCCAGGATCCGAACACGACGATCATCGCCCTTGAGAACGGCGAGGTGCACTCGGCCAACCTGCAGGGCGTCGCCGACGTGGAGCGGGCCCAGGGTCTGGACGGAATCGTCGTCACGCCCGAAGGAACCGAAGGCATCGGCGCCGTGGTCTCCATGGAGTACAACCTCGAAGACGAGGTCCTCTCGGACGTGCGTGTCCGTCAGGCGATCGCCTACTCGCTGGACAAGGACTTCATCGTGAACACGCTCCATGGTGGGCTGCCGTTCCGGGCCAAGTCGCCGATCCACCCGGGTTCGCCGTTCTACGACGACAGCATGGAGGGCTACGACTTCGATCAGGCCCGTGCCGCCGAACTGTTCGACGAGGCCGGTTACCCGGCCGACGGCGACGGCAACCGTGGCATCAGCCTCACGATCGACTTCATCCCCGGTGTGCCCGACTATCAGAAGAACGTGGCCGAGTACATCAAGTCGGCACTCTCGGAGGTCGGCGTCGAGATCGAGATTCGGTCCTCGCCCGATATCGGCACCTGGATCGGCTACCTCGCACCTCGCGACTACGACCTCACGATGAACATCCTGTTCATGTGGGCAGATCCCGTGATCGGTGTGCACCGTTCGTTCCTCGAAGCGAACATCCAGCCCATTCCGTTCGCCAACAACAGCGCGTACATCAACGCTGACCTCGAGGCGAAGCTGTCCGAAGCGGCTGTGGAACTCGACGTGGCCGCTCGTACCGCGCTCTACGCCGAGATCCAGGCCACCCTGGCGGAGGACCTCCCGTTCCACTGGATCGAGACCCTGCCGACGCACTCCGTCTACTCGGAGTCGTTGCAGAACCCGCCGCTCACCATCTGGGGAGCCATGAGCCCGATGCACGAGGCATGGCTGTCTGAATGACCGAGGGCCCGTCTCCACGGGCAAAGACGCTGCAGCGCCTGGGGCGGATGTTCGTCATCCGCCTCGGGCACGCAGTGTTTCTTCTGCTCGCGGTCACCATCTTCACCTTCACCCTGCTGCATCTGGCACCGGGTGACGCTGCCCAGGTTTGGGCGGGCGCACAGGGCGGCGCGTCTGCGGAGCAGATCGAGCAGATTCGCGTCGAATACGGCCTGGACCGCCCGTTTCCCCAACAGCTCGCGTCATATGTGGGCAACGCCGCGACCGGCGACTTCGGGGACTCGTTCTTCTTCCGTCAGCCGGTGAGCGAGCTCGTGCTGGCACGCGTGTGGCCGACGATCCTGCTGGTGCTGACGTCGTTGGGCATCGCCATTCTCGGCGGCGTCATCCTGGGGGTGTGGACGGCACGTCGACCCACGGCTCCGTCGAGCCACGTGATCACCGCCGTGGCGCTCTTCGGCTTCAGCGCGCCGATCTTTTGGACCGGCATCATGTTGCTGCTGATCTTCTCCTCGTGGCTGAACCTTCTCCCAAGCCATGGCATGAACTCGGTGACGGTCGGCGACGGCTTCTTCGAGCAGGCTTGGGACACCTTTCTGCACCTGATCCTGCCGGCCAGCACGCTTGGCTTCTTCTACATGGCCCAATACAGCCGGATCTCACGCGTCTCGATGCTCGAAGTCCTCGGCAGCGACTACGTCCGCACCGCCCGAGCGAAGGGCCTCAAGGAACGATCCGTCATCTGGAAGCACGCCCTTCGCAACGCAGTCATCCCGGTCGTGACGATCGCCGGGTTCCAGGTCGGAGCGCTGCTCTCCGGCGGCATTCTCGTCGAGACCGTCTTCGAATGGCCGGGGATGGGCCGACTCGCGTTCGAAGCCGTGCTCCGACGCGACACGCCAATCCTGATGGGCATGCTCATCATCTCCACGTTCATCGTGATCGTCGCCAATCTGCTCACCGATGTCGCGTACCGGGTCATCGACCCCCGAATCAGGTTCGCCAAACCATGAGTTCCGAACACGATCCCGCAGTGCTCATCGACGCCGTCGACGAGGATGCCCGCGCTCGAAGCCCGCTGGGCGAAGCCTGGTTCATGTTCCGTCGGAACCGGGCGGCGCTCTTCGGTCTCATCCTGCTGGTCGCCATCTTTCTGCTCACCATCTTCGGGCCGATGCTGTATGAGAACGAGCCGTTCCGGATCGTGGCCCGGCCGCGTACCTCTCCGAGCGAGGGCGACCTGTTGCTCGGCTCCGACTACCTCGGTCGCGACACGCTGGCCGGTCTGCTCACCGGCGGGCGGGTGACGCTGTTGATCGCCGTGTTTGCCGGCACCATGACCGTGCTGATCGGCCTGCTCATCGGTGGACCCGCCGGCTACTTCGGTGGCCGGGTGGAATCGGTGCTCATGCGCCTCACCGAACTCTTCCAGGTACCGCCAGCAATCCTGCTCGCCATGCTGGTGCTGGTGCTCTGGGGCCCGACGGTCATCAACCTCGTGCTCGCGATCTCGCTGGTGGCGTGGCCACAGACGGCACGGTTGTCCCGCGGCGAGTTCCTCCGGCTCCGCAACGTCGAATTCGTCCGTGCTGCAAAGGCTGCGGGCGCAAGCGACCTCCGGATCCTGACCCGCATCATCCTGCCGAATGCGCTGCCGCCGCTCATCGTCAACGCCACGCTCATCATCGGCGGTGCGATCCTCTTCGAAGCGGGGCTGAGCTTCCTCGGGCTCGGCGACCCCAACGTGATGACCTGGGGCCTGATGCTCGGTTCCAGCCGCCCGTACGTGTTCGACACCTGGTGGGCCGTCACCTTCCCCGGCCTGGCGATCTTCTTCACGGTGCTCGCCATCAGCCTCGTCGGTGACGGCATCAATGACGCCTTCAACCCGAAGTTGCGCGAACGATGAGCAACCATCTCCTCGAGGTCAACAACCTGAGCGTGTCCTTCGGGTCGTTCACAGCGGTCGACGACGTCTCGTTCCATCTCGATGCCGGTGAGACCCTGGCGATCGTCGGCGAGTCGGGTTCCGGCAAGACGGTCACGGCGCTGTCGATCATGCGGCTGCTCGAGCAGAGCTCCCGCGGCCGGATCACGAGCGGCGAGATCCTCCTGAACCCGCCCAACGACACCGTGATGGATCTCGCCGACCTGCCGGAGGAGCGTCTCCGACAGGTGCGAGGGAACTTCGTGTCGATGATTTTCCAGGAACCGCTCACGGCACTGAACCCCGTCTTCTCCGTGCAAAGCCAGTTGATCGAAGCCATCCGCTCGCACCGTCCGGTGGCGAAGGAAACGGCGCGTGAGATGGCGTTGGAGATGATGGCAAAGGTTCGGATCCCCGAGCCCGCAGAACGGCTCAAGCAACACCCACACGAGTTGAGCGGCGGCATGCGCCAGCGCGTGATGATTGCCCAGGCACTCGCCCTGAACCCCCAGATCCTGATCGCCGACGAGCCCACCACGGCACTCGACGTGACGATTCAGGCGCAGGTCCTCGGGTTGATCAAAGATCTGCAGGAGGAGATGGGCTCCGCCGTCATCATGATCACCCACGACATGGGCGTCGTGGCCCAAATTGCCGACCGAGTCGTCGTCATGCGCAACTCCAAAGTGGTCGAGACCGGCGCGGTCGAGCAGATCTTCGGCGCACCAGAACATCCGTACACGAAAGCGCTGTTGGCGGCCGTCCCGAAGCTCGGATCCATGAACCACACCGACAAACCGGAGAAGTTCCCACTCGTGGAGCAGACCACATGAGCGATGCACCCCTCGTCGAGTGCATCGACCTGCACAAGCGATTCTCTGCGCCGGAGGGCGCCCAGGTCCACGCCGTGGTAGGCGTGAACCTTCACATCGATCGAGGCGAAACGCTCGCGGTCGTCGGCGAGTCCGGTTGTGGCAAATCGACCCTCGCCAACACCGTGATCCGGTTGGAGGAACCGTCAGACGGCCAGGTGCTGCTCGACGGCGTGGACATCTCGCACATGGGGCGAAAGGAACTCCGCTCCCACCGCCGGAAGATGCAGATCATCTTCCAGGATCCCTTCGCGAGTCTTGATCCCCGCCGCCAGGTCGGTGACGCAGTTGCCGAGCCGCTGCTGATCCACGGCATCACCCCGGAAGGCGGCCGCGAAGCGCTCGTTGCGGAACTCTTCGACAAGGTCTCGCTGCCGCGATCCGTCATGCGCAACTACCCGCACCAGTTCTCTGGCGGCCAGCGCCAACGGATCTGCATCGCCCGAGCCCTGGCCAGCCGCCCCGAGCTGGTCATCGCCGACGAAGCCGTCTCTGCGCTCGATGTCTCGGTTCAGGCGCAGGTGATCAACCTCATGATGGACCTGCAAGAGGAGATGGGGCTCTCCTACCTGTTCATCTCCCACGACCTCGCTGTCGTCGAGCGAGTCGCCCATCGGGTTGCGGTCATGTACCTGGGCCAAGTGGTCGAGTTGGGGCCGCGGCGAGCCGTGTTCAGCAACCCGCAGCATCCGTACACCCAGCGGCTGCTCGACGCCGTCCCGATTGCCGACCCGACCCGCCGTGCGGAACGAGTTCGGCTGGAGGGCGAGATCCCCAGCCCGATCTGGGCCAAGGGCACTGCGCCGGTCCTGGTATCGCACCGAGAGGTCGCGCCCGGCCATTTCGTGGCAGAGTCCGACTGACACCATCGTCCGGGAGCATGCATGGGACAACTGAAGGACCTGTCGATCGTCGTAACCGGGGCCAGCAGCGGCATCGGCGAGTCGATCGCCCGTCGGTTCTGGGAGGAAGGCGCGCGGCTCACCCTGGGCAGCCGCCACGAGCCTGAGCACGCCGGGGCGGGGGCACGTTGGGTGCAGACCGATGTGAGCGACCCAGTCGCAGCGCAGGCACTGATCGACAGCGCGGTCGAGGCCAACGGTCGACTCGACGTCCTGGTGAACAACGCAGGCGTGCAGATCGAGAAGTCGATCGCCGACACCAGCGATGACGAGTTTGATCTCGTCATGGGCGTCAACGTCAAGGGCGTCTTCAACTGCGCACGCGCAGCCGTGCGGCAGATGCGCGAGCAGGGGAACGGTGGCTCGATCATCAACATCGGATCGATCGCCGGCAACAACGCCGATCACGGGATGGCCGTGTACAACGCGTCGAAGGGTGCGGTGCATGCGCTGACCCGGGCGATTGCCACCGATCACGGCCGGGATGGCATCCGCTGCAACTCGATCGCCCCCGGCTGGATCGCAACGGCGCTCGCCGACGCCGCGTTCGACCTGGCCGACGATCCCGACGCAGCCCGCGACGCCGCCATCTCGAAGCATCCGGTGGGCCGGCTCGGTTTGCCCGAAGACATCGCCAACCTTGCCGTCTGGCTGGCTGGCTCGGAATCCACATTCGCGTCTGGGTCGGTGTTCACGGTGGATGGCGGACTCACCGCCCAGAGCCCAATCGGCTGACGAACCTCTGAAGGAGACGACGTGATCGGCAAGCTGCAGAAGCGACCACCCATTGAGACGGCCGATCCGGTCGAACTCTCCAGCCGAACGATCGACGACGGTGCCACGCACGAGCTGACGAATCGCGTCATTCAGAAACTCTCGGTGCTCGATGACGACATTGCGATCGTCGAGTCCTTCAGCCACGTGATCGCCTTCCGTACCGAGGGTGGACTCGTGTGTTTCGACGCGAGCGGCAGCCACACCGGCGAGCGCGTGGTGGAAGCGCTCCGAACCTGGTCGACGGACCCCGTCGACACACTGGTCTACACACACGGCCACCTCGATCACGTCGGAGGCAGTGGCGCGCTGGCGGCCGACGCGGCCCAGCGGGGCCAGCGGCGTCCGACCGTGGTTGCCCATGAGCGACTTCGTCCGCGACTGGACCGCTACCGGCTCACGAACGACTGGAGCGTCGCGATCAACGCACGCCAGTTCGGTGGCATCAGCCGGTCGTCGGAGATCGGTGTCGGTCGCACCCAGAACTTCGTTCCCGACGACGTGTTGGAACCCGACGTCGAATTCGGGCTGCACAGCACGCTCGAGCCCGGCGGGCTCCAGGTCGAGCTGCACCATGATCTCGGCGAGACGGACGACCACGCGTGGGCGTGGATCCCCGAGCATCGGGCCTTGTGCGTCGGGGACTTCGTCACGTGGGTGTTTCCCAACTGCGGCAACCCGCAGAAGGTGCAGCGGTATCCGCGCGAGTGGGCGAACGCGCTGCGGACGATGATGACGTACGAGGCGGAGTGGCTGTTCGGTGCTCACGGGCTGCCCGTGCGTGGAGCCGAGCGCGTCCATCGCGTGCTCGACGATCTGGCGACGGCCCTCGAGACGCTCGTTGACGAAACGCTGCGGATGATGAACGCCGGCGCAGCGCTCAACGACATTCTGCATTCGGTGTCGCTTCCGTCCGACGATCTGTCCCGACCGTGGATGATGCCGATCTACGACGAGCCCGAGTTCGTGGTCCGCAACATCTGGCGCCTCTACGGTGGCTGGTGGGACCAGAACCCCGCCAACCTGAAGCCCGCCACAGACGCGGCGCTCGGCGCCGAGGTCGCCGCACTGGCCGGGGGAGCGGTCGCGTTGGCCGAGCGTGCGCTGGCCCTGACCGAAGCCGGGGATCACCGGCTTGCCGGTCACCTCATCGAAATGGCCGCTGCGGCAGCCTCAGACGACACGGCGGTGCACGCCATCCGGGCGGAGGTGTGGCAGGCCCGACGCGACGCCGAACTCAGCCTGATGAGCAAAGGCATCTACGCCGCCGCCGCCAACGATTCCAAAACCCACCTCGACTGACCACGGCGCCACGCACCGGTACCCACGCACCTGTACCTGGTACCGATGTGAACACAAGGTCACGCAGGGTGGCTGCTTCTCGACCGAACCGCCCCACCTCCAGGCGATTCTGGGCCGCGCAGTTCGGATCGGAGCGTGAACGCCACTCCGAGCGACCGCTCCACCACATGGGTACCTGGTACCGATGTGGTGGTGCGGTCACTGCATGTAGCGGGCGATCCGTGCCTCGGCCTCGGGGTCGACGTGTTCGGGGCCCTTGGCGTTCAGCGTGACCTCGACGATCTGGCCGGTGAACGTGAACGGCGCGGTGTAGGTCGGGTGCACGGGCGAACCGCCGTCACTCCCGATCTCGAGCCCTTCGCCCACCGCATAGAGCACGGGATTCGTCGCCGGCACGTGCATGCGGCCCATGGGCGCACCGTCGACGAAGAGCTCGGCGTCTCCGGCGAACTCGGCGGTCTTGGTCCACCGCAGCGAAACGTCAACCTCAGCACCCGTCGGAATCGGCTCGGCGCTGCGAAGCAGTGAATGCGTCCGTCCGAGCAGGTTGGACGCATAGAGGACATGCCCGTCTTGGACGAACAGGCTGTACCCGCCCTGCATGCCGCCGTTCGAGATGATCACGCCCTCCGCGCCCTGCTCCGGAACGATGATTCGTGCGCCGAGATGATGGCTTCTGTTGATGACGCTCGGTGAGGTGGCGCGGGTCAGACGGACCCGGGTGCGAAAGCGGTATCTGGCCTTCTTGCGAACGACTCGTGGACGAGGCTCCATGCTGCGGGCGATGACCCGATCGTCCAACGGGAACACGTGGTACCGCTCGGCGTCCTCCTCCCACATCGCCTTCAGCTCTTCCAGCTTGTCGGGATGCACACCCGCAAGATCGTGGGCCTCGCTGAAGTCCTCCGCGAGGTGGTACAGCTCCCAGACGTCGCCGTCGAAGTCGCCCATGCGAACCTCGAAGTCCGGGTCGCCGATGCGCAGAGCCGCGTTCTGGCTGTGATGTAACGTGACGGCCTTCCAACCGTCGGCCCAGAGCGCTCGATGCGCAAACATCTCGAAGTACTGACGCCGCTTGCCCGTGTCCGCCGAGCCGTCAGCCAACGATGCAGCAAAGCTCGTGCCCTCCAGCGGACGCTGGGGCACACCATCGAACATGTCAGGCGGCTCCATACCGAGCAGGTCGTAGACGGTCGCGGCGAGGTCGACGGCGTGGACGAACTGATCGCGGACGGCGCCCGCTTCCAGCCCTCTCGCCGGCCAACGGACCACGAGCGGATCGCGGGTGCCGCCTTCGTGGGCCATCGACTTGTACCAACGGTTCGGGGTGTTGCCGAGCCACGCCCACCCATTTGCGTAGTGCGGGTACGTCTCGGGCCCTCCCCACACGTCGAGCAGCCCGACCATGTCGTCGAGCGATTCCGTCAGACCGTTGAAGTAGATGATCTCGGAACTCAGCCCATTGCGCCCGCCCTCGGCAGACGCGCCGTTGTCGGACAGCAGGACGACCAGCGTGTCGTCCGCCCGCTCCAGCGTCTCAATGTGATCGAGCACGCGCCCGATCTCGTGATCGGTCTGGGTGACGAATGCCGCGTACACCTCCATCTGCCGGGCGTACACGCGGCGCTCATCGTCGCTGAGCGCGGCCCAAGGCCGGATGCCGGGGTTGCGCGGAGGCAGCGTCGTGCCTTCAGGGACCACCCCGAGGCGAACCTGTGCCTCGAACGTCTCGCTGCGGATGACGTCCCAGCCGTCATCGAACACGCCCGTGTACGCGTCGATCCACTCGCGTCCCACGTGGTGTGGTGAGTGCGGTGCGCCCAGCGCGAAGTGGAGAAAGAACGGCCGTTGGTCGTCGACGGTCTCGTGTTCGCTCATCCAGGCGATGGCGTGGTCGGCCAGGTCGGTCGTCAGGTGGTAACCGTCCACGTCGGGTGCGTCGACCCGCCGATTGTCCTCCCACAGATCGGGGGACCAGTGATCGGTTTCACCGGGGAGAAAGCCGTAGAACCGGTTGAACCCCTGTGCGAGCGGCCACCGGTCGAAGGGACCGGTGGGGCCGTTGTGCTCGTCCGGGGTGAGGTGCCACTTGCCGATGCACCAGGTGTTCCATCCCTGACGCGACAACACCGCAGGAAGCATCGCTGAATCCTTCGGGATGCGGGCGTGATAGCCCGGGAACCCGGTCGCTCGCTCGACGATGGTGCCGACCCCAACGCTGTGATGGTTCCGACCGGTGAGCAGCGCCGCACGCGTCGGGGAGCAGAGCGATGTCGTGTGGAAGTTCCGATACCGAAGTCCGGCATCGGCGAGTCGGTCGATGTTCGGCGTTCGGAGTCGACCGCCCAAACCGCCGTAGCAGCCCAGCTGGGCGAACCCGAGATCGTCGAGCACGATGAACACGATGTTGGGGGCGTTCTCCGGCGGTGTCGGTGCGACGGGCCAGGATGGTTCCGCATCGTCTCTGGTGCGGGCGATCCGGCCGGGAAACGGCGTGCCGTCGGGGTGACTCTCGTATCGGCGCGTGGACATGGCGGGACGTTAGCACCGGGCGCGCATCGGCCCTTCGGCGATCCGCGGTCCTTGACGGCATGAGTACGTATTCATACGCTGCGGCCATGCAGGGCTTCGATCCGAAATTTCGTGACCTTCCCGACTACATCCTCGGTATCACCAAGGAGATCTGGGAGGACCGTGGGCTCGACACGCTGCACGACTACTACACGCCGACGATCCCGGTCCGGTCTCCGGCTGGCGTCGTGGTCGGCAACGAAGGCGTGATCGCTGCCACGATGGCCACGCTGGCCGAGTTTCCCGATCGGCAGCTGCTCGGTGAGGACGTGATCTGGTCCGGAGACGAGACCGATGGCTTCCTGTCGTCGCACCGCATCCTGTCGACCGCCACCCACCTCGGAGACGGTCTCTACGGGCCGGCGTCCGGCACACGGTTCCAGTACCGGATCATTGCGGACTGTGCGGCGAAGGACAATCAGATCTACGACGAGTGGCTGATCCGGGATCAGGCTGCGATCGTGCACCAGCTCGGGCTGGATTGCCGCACGTACGCTCAGCAACAGATCGAGAAGGAGGGTGGCGTCGCGCAGGCGAGTCGCCCGTACACACCAGATCAGGAGCCGGGGCTGGTCTACACGGGCACGGGCAACGGCGACGAACACGGTGAGCGCTACGCCGGTCTCCTCACGGACATCATGGCGGCCCGAGTGTCCTCGATCACCACGGAGTACGACCGCGCGGTTCACCTCGAGCTTCCCGGTGGCAGCAGCGGCCACGGGTGGGCGGCCGCTGACCGGTACTGGCTGGGGCTGCGCAGTTCGTTCCCGGACGCCACGTTCGCCGTGCATCACACGATCGGGCGAAGCGATTCGGGTCGGCCACCTCGGGCGGCGCTGCGGTGGTCGCTCCACGGGTCCCACTCCGGCTGGGGCGCGTTCGGCGAGCCGAGCGGAGCGGATGTCTACGTGATGGGCATCAGCCACGCCGAGTTCGGCCCGAGCGGCGTGCACCGCGAATGGATCATGGTCGACGACACGGCGATCTGGAAGCAGATCCTGCTTCACCTGGGCTGATGCAGCTGTGCAGAACGTGCCCAAGCAAGATGCTTGACGGCAATGACTACGTATTCATAGAGTGAGCGTGATGACGGAGGCAGGGGGCCCCTCAACGGGGGACGACATCGACACCACAAGCGGCGACCGCCCGCGCAAACGTGTCACGTCCGTCGATGTGGCGGCCGAGAGTGGCTTCTCCCAGGCAACCGTCGCCCGGGCGTTCTCCTCGCCGCATCTCGTGTCCGACACCACCCGCGAACGGATCGCCGAGGTGGCCGAGGCGCTCGGATACGTGCCCAACGCGATCGCCCGGAGCCTCAAGTCCCAGCGGACGAACATCGTCGGCGCCGTGGTACCGGCCCGCGGCGAGTACTGGCAGCACGCCCTGACGGCGTTCTCCCGCCAGCTCGTGGAACGTGGACGCCAGCTGCTTCTGTTCAGCTTCGACGACGAACCGGACGACGCCGTGTTCACGGCGGTCGATCAGTACCGGCTGGATGGCCTGATCATGGCGTCCGCCCGGATCGGACAGCGCCACCTCGCACGGGGGCACGGCAGCGACACACCGGTCGTGGCCTTCAACCACCCGGCAGCATCGGGCATCGTGCCATCGGTATCGGTCGACAACGAAGCGGGCACGGCCGCCCTGGCCGCCCATCTTCTCCACCAGGGCGTGGACTCGGTCCTGTTCGTCGGCGGTGTCGCAAGCACCTCCACCGATCAACAGCGATACCGGGGTGCAGCTCAGACGCTCGGTGCACACGGTGTTGCGGTCCCGTACCTCGAGGCGGGTTCCTTCTCGTACGACGCCGGTTACAAGGCGGCCGCCCACATTGCGGATCTCGACGACCGTCCTGCGGCCGTCATGGTCTCGGGCGACGAGCTCGCCTTCGGGGTGGTCGACGGGCTTCGCTCCAGCGGTCTTGACGTGCCGAGCGACCTGCTCGTCACCGGCTTCGACGGTCTTCCGCAGGCCAGTTGGGCCGGCTACGACCTGACCACGCTCGTCCAGAGCGTCGACGTCCTCGTCGAGCGCTCGATCGACATCCTGCTCGACGGCGAACACGCCCAAACCCCTCGCACGATCGTCGAACCCGGCACCGTCCGGATCGGCCGCACCACACGGAGAAGCAATGGCTGAAGTACTGAAGGACGCAAAGGCGAAAGCCAAGCATGGCGCGAACACGGAGCTGACCGACAACGTCCGTGCGATCATCGCCGACATCGAGACACGCGGCGACGCCGCCGTTCGGGAGCTGAGCGAGAAGTTCGACTCCTGGAGTCCGGAGAGCTTCAAGCTGTCGGAAGAGCAGGTCGCCGACATCGTCGCTGGCGTCGACCCGCAGACGATCGACGACATCCGTTTCGCTCAGACCCAGATCCGTCGATTCGCCGAGGCTCAGCTGGCCACGCTGAGCGACGTCGAGATCGAAACGCTGCCGGGGGTCGTTCTCGGCCACCGCAACATTCCGGTGTCGAGCGTTGGGTGTTATGTGCCCGGCGGCCGCTACCCGATGGTGGCGTCGGCCCACATGTCCGTCCTCACGGCCAAGGTCGCCGGCGTGCCCCGAGTGATCGCCATGACCCCGCCGATCGCCGGCGAGATCCCGGCCGAGACGGTCACGGCCATGCACCTCGCCGGCGCCGATGAGATTCACATCCTTGGCGGCATCCAAGCGGTGGCCTCGCTCGCCATCGGCACGGAGACGATCGCCCCTGTCGACTTCATCGTCGGGCCCGGCAACGCCTACGTGGCGGAAGCCAAGCGGCTGCTCTTCGGTCGCGTCGGCATCGATCTTCTGGCCGGGCCGACGGAAACCCTGGTCGTCGCCGACGACACGGTCGACGCCGAAATGTGTGCCACCGACCTGCTCGGCCAGGCCGAACACGGACCCACCTCACCAGCGGTGATGCTCACGACCTCACGGTCCCTCGGCGAGGCGACCATCGCCGAAGTCCATCGTCAGTTGGAGACGCTGGCGACTGCCGACATCGCCTCGGTCAGCTGGGCCGACTACGGCCGGGTGATTCTCTGCGAGGACAACGCCGAGATGCTCAAGATCGCCGAGGAACTCGCCTTCGAGCACGTCCAGATCATGACCAACGACGACGACTACTTCTTCGACAACATGGTCAACTATGGAGCGCTGTTCCTCGGCCCGATGACCAACGTGTCGTACGGCGACAAGGTCATCGGCACCAACCACACGCTGCCGACGCAGGGAGCGGCCCGGTACACGGGCGGCCTGTGGGTCGGGAAGTTCATCAAGACGGTCACGCACCAGCGGGTGACCAACGCCGAGTCCAGCGTGACGATCGGGGAGTACTGCAGCCGACTGTGTGCCATCGAGAACTTCGCCGGGCACCAGGCGCAAGCCGACATCCGGGTTCGCCGTTACAGCGAGAGCGTCTGAATGGCCGGCATCGCACTCGTGACCGGTGGAAGCGGCGGCATCGGCAGTGCCATCTGCCGGCGTCTCGCTGCGGACGGCTTCACCGTCGTCGTCGGCTACAACTCGGCCGCCGACCGGGCTGAAGCCCTCGTCGCCGACCTGCCGGGCGACGATCATGTTGCGCTCCGAGTCCCGGTCACCGACAGCGATGGCCTCGCCGCCGCAGCTGCAGCCGTGAGCGACCGGCATCCGGCTCTCGATGTGCTCGTGAACTGTGCAGGTGTCACCCGTCCCGTGGCCCACGATGATCTCGACGGCTTGGACGACGAGACGTTCGATTGGATCCTGCAGACCAACGTCCGCGGCCCGTTCGCCACGGTTCGGGCCTTCCGCCGGCTCCTCGAGGCAGCTGCCGCACCCGTCGTCGTCAACATCTCGTCGGTCGCCGCAGTGACCGGGCAGGGTTCCAATGTCGCCTACTGTGCGTCCAAGGCCGCAGTCGACAGCCTCACCCGATCGTTGGCTCGTGCACTCGGTCCGGCGATTCGCATGGTCTCGGTCGCACCCGGCTGGGTTGTGGGCGAATACGCCGATCGCATGGATCCGGGGATGCTTGCAACACAGCGGGCGGAGACGCCCCTCGGTCGCCTGGCCACTCCGGCCGACGTCGGCGCAGCCGTCAGTGCCGCCGTAGTCGATCTTCCGTTCACCACTGGCGCAATCATCAGCGTCGACGGCGGCCGACCGCTGGGAGCGGCATGAGTTCAGAATCCCTCCACCTGTCCGACTCCCAGCCGCCGGCCGACCGCACTGCGGCAATCGACGAGCGAATCATCGAACCGTGCGACTTCGTCGCCGACACCGAGGCGTTCGTGGATGTTCGCATTCCCCACTCGAAGGGGAAGGCCAGCTACTCGTTCATCGGTCCGGGCGTTTCTCAGAACGCCGACCAGAAGATCAATCTCACGATTCCGCACGGGTTCAATGTCGGGGCGGCCACCCTCCCGCATGGCGCCGTCAACAATCCGCACCTGCACTTCACTGCCGAAGTGTTCGTCTGCACCCGAGGCGAGTTCAGGATCACCGTGGGGGAGCACAGCGACCAGCACATCGACATCGGTCCGGGCACCATCTTCTCGGCCCCCACGTGGGTCTTCCGAGGGTTCGAGAACCTCGGTGCTGACGACGGCTGGATGTTCGCGGTGCTCGGTGGCGACGACACGGGCGGAATCCTCTGGGCACCCCACGTACTCGAAGCGGCGGCCGGCACCGGCCTCTACCTTGCTCCCGACTACTCCGTGCTCGACGCAACGGCGGGCGACGACGTCAGCAACGTCATCGAACCGCTGGCGCCCGAAGAGCTCTCGTGGGTCCAGCGCTACACCGACGACGCCCTCCTCGACCGCCGCGTCACCCCTGATGACCTGGCCTGGAGCGATCAGGCGCTGCTGTCCGCGACGATCGCCAGCCCAGCAGTCGAACTCGCTCCCGTGCTCGGCCACGGCATGACCGAGGACCGTCAGCACGAGCGTCCCATCGCCAATCCGCACGGTTTCTCCATCGAGTGGATGCGGCTGCGACCCGGGGCCAGTACCGGCGAGCACCGCATCGACGACACGCAGGTTCTCCTGATCGCGCAGGGTTCGATCGAGGTGGCGTTCGGCGCCGGCGATCTCGCCGATCGGCGACGCCCGGCAGACGGTTCCGTCGTCTCGGTTCCCGAGGGCATGTGGCGCACCTTCACGAATGTCGGTGACGACGATGCCCTGGTGGCAGTCGTGTGCGGCGGTGAAGCGCCGAGCCGAATCGAATGGTCTACGTCCATCGTTTCGCTTGCGCGCGACGCCGGATGGAGCCGCGACCACTCCGGCTACATCGCTCCCGCAAGACTCGTGGGGGACGGCACATGACCGTCCGCCCAACCCGTCGCCGCAGCGACAACACCCGATCGACGTCGAAGGAGTGGGCCGCGATGCGTGGACCGCTCGACTCGAACACAGCAATACCAACCAACACCCTAGGAGGGGTTCACATGAGCAAGTACAGGCACAAGGGGTGGCGTCTACTCGCCATGTTCCTTGCAATCGGACTCGTCGCCGCCGCATGCGGCAGCGACGCATCCGACGTTGTCGACAGCGCAACCGACGCCGTCGAAGAGGCAGCAGACGACGCAGCAGAAGCTGTTGACGACGCGATGGAAGATGACGCCATGGAGGAGGAGGAACACTCCGAGGACGCCATGGAAGAAGACGACGCGATGGAAGATGACGCCATGGAAGAGGTCGCAATGATCTCTGACGAGTGCAACATCCCCAACCCGGCTGAAGAGGTCGAGATCGACGTGATGGGTTGGGAATTCCCGATCATCACCCAGTACGCCGAGGAGCTCGAGGAGTGCGAGGACGGCAACTACTCATTCAACGTGCAGTTCCTTGACTCGTCCGAGGCCCAGGACGCCATGCGTCTCGACGGTGCGACCGGCTCTCCGGAGTTCGAGATCTACCAAGGCTCCAACAGCTTCATCATCGAGCTGGCCAACTCCGGCGCACTCATGCCGCTGAACGACCTCATCGACAAGTACGGCGCCGAGTACGGCCTCGACCAGATCGACCAGGCCTTCTTCGACTTCGCCTCCAAGGACGGCGACATCTACGCCATCCCGATGGTGTCGAACACGATGCACGTGTTCTACAACGAGCCGAAGCTCGCCGAGATCGGTGTCGACGTTCCGACGACCTTCGAAGAGGCGCTCGCCGCATGCCCGGACATTCAGGCAGCCGGCTACGACACGGGCTTCCTCTACATGCTCTCCGCCGGTTGGGCCTGGAGCATCGAGTTCAGCAGCGTGCTGGGATCGCTCGGCGTTCGCTTCGTCGACGAGACGACCGGCCAGCCGAACTTCAACAGCCCGGAAGGCATCGAAGCCGCCAACATCCTGGTGGACATGCTCGAGACCTGCGGCGGCACCGCTGCCGGCACGTACAGCACCGATGACATCCAGGCTGCGTTCCAGACGGGCGAGATCATCCTCGGCCACACCTGGGCATCGCGTGCTGCGGCAATGGACGACCCCGAGGCGTCGACCGAGGTGGGCAACATCCAGTTCGCCCCGGCGCTGAGCAGCGGTGGCGACATCCTCGCCTCCCCGGCGTACATCGACGGCTACGGCATTCCCGTTGGCGTCGATCCCGAGATCGTCGACGAGATCTTCCTTGCGATCCTCGCCGCATCGGACGCCGAGAGCCAGGAAGCTGCAGCCGAGTTCGGTCTCGTGACCCGGTCGGGCGTGACCAACGCAAACGGCCCCCGTGACGGCGCCGCTGCCGAGGCCAGCCTCGTGAACGGCCGTGGCCCGGATCTTCCGACCGCCGCTGCCGCGATCGCCCGCGCCAAGATCGGTGACGCGCTGATCACGATCCTCGACGGCACCTCCGTCGAGGACGCACTGGCCGCTGCCGAAGCTGCGTACCTCGAAGAGGCCGAAGCCCAGGGGCTCCTGAGCTAATCGAAACCATTCACCCGGTGATCGCCGGGTACTTGCTCCACGACCGGGTGGGCTGCGTCAGCGGTCCACCCGGTCAGGGGCCGACCGTGGGGGGATATTTCTCGTGACACGACGAACGTTCTGGGGTTTCACGATCCCGAGCGTGATCATCATGCTCGTCTTGATGGTGGTCCCGCTGGTGACGACCATCTGGTTGTCCTTCAACGAGCTGTTCCTCCGGGACATCAACAACCCGACGTGGATCGGGTTCGACAACTACCGCGAAGTCCTCGGCGACGAGGAGTTCTGGGCGGCCGTGCGGTTCACGTTGCTCTTCGTGGCCGTCACCGTGCCGATCAACATGATCTTCGGCCTCGGCGTGGCCCTTCTCCTCGACAAGGTCGGGCGCGGACGCTCGATCTACCTCGCCGCACTGCTGCTGCCGTTCATCGTCACGCCGGTGGTCGGTACCCTCATCTACAAGGACCTCTTCGACCGGGGCGGACTGCTCGCCTGGCTGTGGGAGGTCGCCACCGATGAGCCCTTCCTCATCACGTCTGGCAACGTGAAATGGCTCATCATCGTCCAGGCGATCTGGCATGTGATGCCGTTCGCCATGATCACCTTCTTCGCCGGGCTCCAGACGCTGCCCGAGGACCGCGTCGAGGCCGCTTCCATCGACGGCGCCGGCTACTGGCGACAGCTCTGGCACGTGACGCTTCCACACCTGCGGGTGCTCATCCTTTTTGTCGCCCTGATCTCCATCATGGACGCCTACCGCGTGTACGACAGCGTGTTCGTGTTCGCCGGTGACCGGTTCACCGATGCGCACACCCTGCAGGTGTACACGGTCGAGGTCGCCGTCGATCCGCAGATCGGGCGGGTCGGCAAGGGCAACGCCATCGGCGTCCTCAACGTCATCGGCATCTTCGTGGTGCTGATCCCCTTCCTGGTCATCAGCTACCGGGACCAGATCCGGGAGCGCACCTGATGAACGAGCAGACTCTCCGAAGCCGAATCGGCGTCCACGGCACGCTGCTGATCCTCGTCGTGTGGAGCGTTGTGCCGTTCCTGTGGGCATTCCAGACGTCCATCAAGTTCACTCGCGACGTCGCGTCGAAGACACCCGTGCTCTGGGGTTACGAGACGACGGCGAGCGCCTACAACTCGTTCTGGATGAAGGACGACGACATCCAGATGTGGAACGTGGCCGCCTACATCGCCGTGATCGCTGCGGTGGCGGCCTTCTTCGGCTGGTCCGGCCGTCGGCTGGAGAACGGGCGGGCCTTCTTCTTCGCTGCAGCCGGCGTCATCGCCTTGGGTCTCTGGCAGTTCCCGAACATCTGGCGAGCCGAGGACGAATACGACTTCCTCATCAACAGCATCATCGTGACCGTGCTGACCATGCTGATCTCGTTGTCGATCGGCCTTCTGGCCGGCTACGGGCTCGCCCGATACACGGGTATCTCCGGCGCCGTGATCCTGATCATTGCCCTCGGGTTCCGGGCTCTGCCCCGTTCGGCCTTCGTGCTGCCGTACTTCTTCGGCGCCACCCGGATCGATCAGTGGCTCGAGGATCGCGGTATCGCCGAGTGGGACTTTCCCCTGATCGATGTGCCGTTCATCGACGAGTTCGGGGTGCTCGACTCGAAGATTGCCATCGTCATGGCCCTCGTGGCGGTCAACCAGCCGTTCACGATCTGGATGTTCCGCTCGTTCTTCATGGACGTGCCCAAGGAGATCGAGGAGGCCGCCATGATGGACGGGGCCACCCGGATCCAGGCGTTCCGCAAGGTCATCATTCCGATCATGTGGCCGGCCATCATCGCAACGGGGCTGTTCACGCTGTTGCTCGCGTACAACGAGTACCTCTTCGTTCGTGTGCTCGCACCGACCGAGTGGACGCTTCCGGTCGCCATCGTCTCGCTGACGGGCGGCGAAAGCTCGAGGACGATCACCGAGGGCGCGGCCGCCTCCGTCTCGATCACACTTCCGATCGTGATCGTGATCATCCTCTTCCAGAAGCATCTCGTGAAGGGCCTCGGGGCCGGAGCGGTGAAGGGATGACCGACCGCCTCCAGGCCGCCAAGGACGCAGTTCTCGCCTACAAGGCGGCGCTCGACGCCGCCGCGCCCGAGGCCCTGTCCATGGTGTTGTCGGACCACCTGGCGTCCGATCATCTGTGGCGGGGCGTCCGTCCGTTCTATGAGCTCACCGGCGTCGACGCGCTCGTCGAGGAGTTCTGGAGACCGTTGCGGGCGGCGTTCACGCCGGTGCAGCGCCGAGCGGACGTGTTCTTCGCCGGCGACAACGTGGTCGACGACGGAGCCTCGGTCTGGGTCTGCGAGATGGGGCACCTGCTCGGGCTCTTCGACCGGCCTTGGCTCGACATCCCGCCGACGGGTCGAATGTGTTTTCTGCGCTATGCCGAATTCAATCGGGTCGTCGACGGCGTCATCACCGAGTCCTCCATGTTCATGGACATCATCAGCGTGATGCGACAGGCCGGGCACTACCCGCTGCCGCCGCAGACGGGTTCGTCCCACATCCATCCGGGCCCCATGACGCACGACGGCCTGCTCCACGGAGCGAGCGACCCGGACGAGGGCACGACCACCATGGATCTGGTGCATCGGATGGTGGCCGACCTCAGCGCCGCCAACGACGTCGCCAACGCCACCGGCGACAACCGGGTGCACCCGGACGTGCTCCGTGCAACCTGGCACGACGACATGATCTGGTCGGGACCCGAAGGCATCGGCGCCACGTACACCGTCGGGCGATACCAGCAGCAACACCAGTATCCGTTCCGGTTCAACCTGTCGGGCAAGACCTTCAATGGCCACGTGGCCCGCTTCGCCGAGGGCAACTACGCGGCGTTCTTCGGCTGGCCCAACCTGACGAACGTCGCCGAAGGCGGCTTCCTCGGCATGACCGGTGGAGGAACACCGGCCGACATGCGCGTCGTCGATGTCTACCGACGCGATGGGGAGAAGCTGGCCGAGAACTGGGTCTTCATCGACCTGCCGCACTGGCTGGCGCAGCAGGGGCTCGATGTGCTCGAACGAATGCGACAACTCAACGGAGAGGCCTTCTGATGACAGGCGCACGGCCGGAACAGGCAGCACTCACCCGGGACACCGACCTCTCCAAGACCGACGCCACGCGTGCGGTCATCGAGGGAATGGTCGATGGACTGAACGACCACCGGATCGGGGACATCGGCGAGTTCTTCGCCGAGACGTTCCGCTGGATGGGCAACGAGGGGTGCGGCACGAAGAACGGGCTGACGGAGTTTCAGGACAACTGGCAGAAGCCGTTCCAAGCGGCGTTCCACGACAAGGTGTGTGTTGACGAGGCCCGCTTGTTCATGGGGGAGTGGGCGGCAGCGTTCGGACGGCAGGAGGCCACCCATGGCGGTGTGTTCATGGGCATCGAGCCGACCGGAAAACGGATCGAGATTCGCTACATGGACTTCTGGAAGGTCGTCGATGGCCGGATCGAGGACAACTGGGTGATGGTCGACTTTCCGCATGTGCTTGCGCAGCTGGGGGTCGACGTGTTCGACGGTGAGGGCTGGGAGGCCTTCGACCGGGGTGATCGGGTGCCACCGGCACCGGAACGGAGTGGGAAATGATCCGCAGAGCAGACCGAGCGCAGCGAATCTGCGAGTGCCGGGAACGGAGTGGGAAATGATCCGCAGAGCAGACCGAGCGCAGCGAATCTGCGAGTGCCGGGAACGGAGTGGGAAGTAATGGCCGACGTACGGCTCGACAAGATCAACAAGATCTACCCAAATGGCTTCCATGCCGTGCACGACCTGAGCCTGGAGCTCACCGACGGGGAGTTTCTCGTTCTGGTGGGTCCTTCGGGCTGCGGCAAGTCGACGGCGCTGCGAATGATTGCGGGGTTGGAGGAGATCAGCGGAGGCGATCTCTACGTCGGCGATCGTCGTGTGAACGACGTGCAGCCGCGGGATCGGGACATCGCCATGGTGTTCCAGAACTATGCGCTGTACCCACAGATGTCGGTGCGGGACAACATCGGCTTTCCGCTTCGGTTGAAGAAGGTGGCGACGGATTCGCGGCTCGAGCAGGTGGACAACGCGGCCGGAATCCTCGAACTGATGGAGCAGCTCGACAAGAAGCCGGCGACGCTGTCCGGCGGCCAGCGTCAGCGCGTCGCTATGGGCCGCGCCATCGTCCGACGCCCCTCGGCGTTCCTCATGGACGAGCCGCTGTCCAATCTCGATGCAAAGCTGCGAGTGCAGATGCGAGCGGAGATCGCGAGCATCCAACGTGATCTCGGCGTGACCACGTTCTACGTCACCCACGACCAGGTCGAGGCCATGACCATGGGCGACCGTGTCGCCGTCATCAAGGACGGCTACCTCCAGCAGGTGGACGATCCGGAGACGCTCTACGCGAACCCGGCGAACGTGTTCGTGGCGGCGTTCATCGGATCTCCGTCGATGAACCTGGTGGAGGGCACGTTGACGCAGGACGGCGATCAGTGGTCGGTCGAGCTCGGCGATCAGACGCTCCGTCTGGACGAATCCGTGCTGGCGAACCGGCCCGCGTTGGCTGCGCATGTGAACGAGCGGCTGGTGGTCGGCTTCCGGCCCGAGGACCTTGAAGATGCCGCTGTCCGATCAGACCACCCGGCCGATCAGCGGCTGCGCACCACGGTCGATGTGCGGGAGGCACTCGGCGCGGAAACGCTCATCCACTTCGGCATCAACGCCCCGGCCGTGGACAGCGGCGACCCGGATGCGCTCGACGAACTCGGCGACAGCGCCGTGGCCCGAATCACCGGGCGCTTCAGCCCCCGGACGCAGGCCAGGGTCGGCGACGCGATCGAGGTCGCTGTTGACTGTTCGGCCATGCACTTCTTCGATCGCTCATCCCACCTCGCCATCACCTGAACGGAATCTCCATGCAGCGCAGCACCGAACGCATCCTCACCACGCATGTCGGCAGCCTGCCGCGGTCCCAAGCAGTGACCGACGGCATCTTCGCCATCGAGCGCGGCGAGGCCATCGATGTCGAGGCCCATTGCCGGACGGTCGCCGCAGCGGTTGGCGATGTGGTGGCCCGCCAGGTCGCCGTTGGCGTCGACGTCGTCAGCGATGGAGAGATGAGCAAGCTCAGCTACGCGACCTACATCAAGGATCGCATCACGGGCTTCGAGGGCGACAGCCCCCGACGCGCACCACAAGACCTCGAGGAGTATCCCTCGTTCCTCGAGCGACAGGCGAAGACCGGGGGCACCCCCACCTACGCTCGCCCGCAGTGCGTCGGGCCGATCGAGGTCAAGGACACGCGCCCGTGTGAGGAGGATCTCGAGAACTTCCGCGAGGCCGTCGATGCGCACGGACCGGCCGAGGGGTTCATGAACGCAGCGTCGCCGGGAGTGATCGCGCTGTTCCAGCCGAACACCCACTATCTCGACCACCAGACCTACCTGGAGGCCCTCGCGGAGGCGATGCGCGTCGAGTACGAAGCGATCGTCGAGGCCGGCTTCATTCTCCAGCTCGATTCTCCCGATCTCGGGCTGGGCCGGCACATGATGTTCAAGGGCCAGCCGGACGAGGAGTACGAGCGGCTCGCGAACATCCACGTCGAAGCGCTCAACCATGCGGTGCGCAACATCCCGGCCGAGAAGATGCGCATGCACATCTGCTGGGGCAACTACGAAGGCCCGCACACGTGCGACGCCCCGATGTCGCAGGTCCTCCCCATCGCGCTTCGAGCGAAGCCGCAAGGCCTCCTGTTCGAGTCGTCCAACCCTCGTCACGCGCACGAATGGAAGGACTTCGCTGCTGCGGACATCCCGGACGACAAGGTGCTGATTCCCGGCGTCATCGACTCGACGACCCACTTCGTAGAGCACCCCGAACTCGTGGCCCAACGGATCGAGCGCTTTGCCGACATCGTTGGACGCGAACGCGTCATCGCCGGCACCGACTGCGGTTTCTCGACGTTTGCGGGGTACGCGGGCATCGACCCGGAGATCGCCTACGCGAAGTTGGCGGCGATGGCCGAGGGCGCGGCGATTGCGTCCTCGCGTCTGTGGGCCTGAGCGCCGGCAGCGTGGGGGACGCAGCACTCGTCTCGGCCAAAGCGGCGCTGATCGAGTCGCCGTTTCCGTCGGCGGAACGCCGCAACGCCGACATGAGGTTGTATGCCGGCTCGCCCGTTGGGGAGCACCGGGGTGCCGACGCGGTGGACGAGCATCTCGTTGCGCCCGTTGATGCCGCGCTCCAATCACCGGCATGGGAACCGGACGTGGTGCTCGCCGGAGCATCGGTGACGAGCGGTGCACCTGAGCGTTGGGTCGCAGCTCACGGTCACCTCGTGGGCAGGATGCGTCGGCCGCTCTGGGGCGTCCCGGCGGCGTCCGCTGATGAGGCCACCCTGCGAATCGGCGTTTTCCATCGTGTGGTCGGTCGAGGCGATGCGTGGGAGATCGACGAGAGCCGCGTCCTCTTCGATCTGCCCGCGTTGGCCGCGCAGGCGGGAATCGACCTGTTCCCACCATTCGCCGGACGCCCGGGTCGCCCCGCCGCACCAGCCAGCGGTCCCGCCGCCGCACCGGCACTCGGGCCGGCCGACGCCACGGCCGCAACGCTTCAGTTGGTCGAGGACATGTTGGGCGGCTGCAACCGGCTCGTCGACGGCTCGCTGGAATCCATGGGGATGTCGGCGTACTGGCACGACGAGATGCGATGGCATGGTCCCCACGGAATCGGTTCGACCCACGGGTTCGACGAGTTCCAGCGGGACGCCCAGGGGCCATCCGTTGCCAGCTTCCCGAACCGGCGGGGCGGGCATCATCGAGCACGCTTCGCCGACGGCCATCTGGCCGCATTCACCGGCTGGCCCTCGCTGCGCGGCACCTTCGATGGCGTTGCGTTTCGCGGGATCGAGCCCACGGGCGGTCCCATCGGCCAGAACATCATGGATTTCTACGTGCGCAGAGACACCCATCTGCTCGAAAACTGGGTACTCATCGACCTCATCGACTTCGCATCCCAGTGCGGCGTCGACCTTCTGGAAGGACTGCTCCCATGACCGTTGATCACGCCGCGCTGCGCGAGGTGCTCACGCCGATCCGGTCGGCGATGTACGACTGGACCCCGGACGGGGTTCGTCAGGCCGTGCTTTCGAGCTGCACGCCCGATGCCCTCTTCCAGCTCGCCCATCCGTTCAACACGCTTGGAGGACCGGACGCGTTCGTCCAGGAGGCGCTCGACGTCCTGCATCACGCCTGGCCCGACGTGGAGCGTCGGGACTACATCGTCACGGCAGGGCCCGACTCCTATGGCGGTCACTGGGTCGGATGCGCGGGTGACTACACCGGAACTTTCACCCGGCCATTTCTTGACATCCCACCAACCGGACATCAGACGTCGATGCGATTTCACGAGTTCTACCGCATCGAAGACGGCCGCATCACGGAGATGCAGGCGTTGTGGGACATCGCCGAGGTCATGATTCAGGCCGGCGCCTGGCCGATGGGTCCCAGCCTCGGCCGCGACTGGCGGGCGCCAGCGCCGGCGACCATGGACGGCATCCGCACCGGACCGCGCGACGACGCACTGTCAGAGCGGAACAAAGCCCACGTGATCGACATGCTGACCGACATGGTCAAACACCCCGCCGAGCCGGTGGAGGCGATGCGCCTGGAGCACTGGTGGCACGAGAAGTTCTCCTGGTACGGGCCCGGAGGCATCGGTACCGCACGGGGAATTTCCGGCTTTCGCCATTGGCACCAGATCCCGTTCCTTCGCGGCATGCCCGATCGTTCGGGCGGGTACCTGGGGGAGACCTACTTCTTCGGCGACGGGCCGTACGTTGGCGAAACCGCGTGGCCCGGCATGACGATGCACCTTTCCGGCGACGGCTTCCTCGGCATCGTGCCCACCGACACCCATGTGACGGGGCGCAGCCTCGACTTCTGGCGAGTCGAAGACACGCCAGACGGCCCCAAGATCCGCGAGAACTGGGTGCTCTTCGACGTGCTCCACGTCTGGGACCAGCTCGGGGTGAACGTGTTGGACCGGATGCGTGAGTTCACATCGGCCCGACGCGTCGCCACGGAGGCGCTGACCTAGGCCAGGTTGCGGGCCGCCAGATGGTCGTCGAGCGCACCGAGGCACTCGGGGACGTTGGATCGCCCGATGCCGATCCGGAAATGGTCCATCGGTACGGCCGCCAACGTCGACTCGTAGACGAAACTCGGGAGCAGTAGCACGCCGTCCTGCTCGACCGCGGTGGTGCAGAAGTCGGCGGCGGTGCCGGGACCGAGCCAGCGTGGGAACGCAACGCAGCCACCGTCAGGCGATGCGTAGTCGAACAAGCCGTCATGTCGGTCCATGAACTCCCGAACCACGACATCGTTCGCCGCACAGATCGACCGGTTCCGATCGAGGATGGCCGCGCTGTTGCGAAGCGCAACAGTGGCGAGCACTTCGCTCGGCCCGGCGTTGCAGATGCTCGTGTAGTGCTTGGCTCGTTCGAGGCGAGCCAGCGCGTCGCGGTCCTTCGAGGCCACCCAGCCCACACGCAAACCCGGGAGACCCCACGCCTTCGACATGACCGAGATGCTCAGCGCCCGATCGCTCAGCTCGGCGGCCGCCGGCAGCGTGGCGTCCGGGTCGAGCTCGACACCCCGGTACACCTCGTCGCTGACGACACGAACGCCTCGTGCATCGCAGAGTTCCAGGAACGATCGCCAGGTCTGCTGATCGGGAACGAACCCGGTTGGGTTGTTCGGAAAGTTGACCGACACGAGCGACGTCTCCGGGCGCAGCATCGCCTCGAATCGATCGAGGTCGAGAGTCCAGGTCCTGCGCCCTCCAGCGTCCGACCACAGCGGCAGGCCCTCGACGTCGACTCCCGCTGCGACCGGCACCGATTCGATCGATTGGTAGTTGGGGACGTTCACGATCACGTGGTCGCCCGGTTCGGCGAAGAGTTGCATGGCCCAGAACAGCGGCTCGCCGGCGCCGGCGAATGCCAACGTGTCCTCCATGTCCACGCCGTCGTAGAGGCCGGCGATGGCGTCCCGCAGCGGCTCGGTTCCCCACGTTGGCGTGTAGCCGAGGTGCACGTCGTCAAGATCCGGCGGGTTCTCGTCCAGCGCCAGCAGGTCCCGGACGGTCATCGACTCTGCGTCGGAGGCGGTCAGATGCCACTCAGCCGAGAACTCCCACTTCGAGAAGTAGGTCTCCAACGCAAAATCTGGCAGAACGAGCCGGCTCATGGGTTCCTCCGGGGCGGGTTGCGTCAGTGTACGCATGGGAGCGAGTCGTCAGCGGCTACTGTCCGCTCATGACCGAGCTGCTCCCTGAAGTGCAAGCGGTGTTGGACGCGAACGCGGCCGCCAGGCTTCCCGACTTCTCCACGCTGTCAGCGGACGAGGCGCGAACACTGTTTCTCGAACTCCGCCTCGCTCCGCCGGAGATCGTCCCCGTCGCCGAGGTGCAGGATCGCACCATCCGGGGTCCCGGGGGCGACCTCGCCGTACGCATCTACCGACCGAACCCCGACGATCGTTCCGCCCCCGTCCTCGTCTGGTTTCACGGCGGTGGCTGGGTGCTGGGCGACCTCGACTCGGGCGACCTGCCCGGGCGACATCTCGCAGCGAAGGGCGACTGCGTCGTGGTGTCGGTCGACTACCGGCTGGCACCCGAACATCCCTTCCCCGCTGCGTTCGACGATTGCATGGCGGCGACCGAGTGGACCATCGCCAACGCCGATGCACTCGGGATCGACCCTTCGCGGGTCGCGGTCGGGGGTGACTCCGCCGGGGGCAACCTTGCCGCATGTGTGGCCGTGCAAGCTGCCACTCGCGGGATCGTGCTCGCCCATCAACTGTTGATCTATCCCGTCATCGCCGCCGAGTTCGACACCCCGAGCTACGACGCCTTCGCCGAGGGGTTCTTTCTGAGCCGCGCAGGAATGCAGTGGTTCTGGGACCACTACACGGATGCCGCCGAACGAGAAGACCCGCGAGTCAACCCGCGGTTCAGAACGCTCGCCGGACTCCCGTCCGCCTGGGTGTACACGGCGAGTTGCGATCCGCTGTGCAGCGAGGGGCGAGCGTATGCCGACGAGCTCGAGGCAGCCGGCGTGTCGGTCGAGCGCATGGAGGTCGACGGCGCCATCCACGGTGTCTTCTCGATGACGCTCGACTGCGGAACCGAAGCCCGGGACGCTGCGGCTGCGTCCCTTCGGGCGGCCTTCGCCATCCGCTGACGGTTCGTGTCTGGTCAGCGATCGAGCGTGCCGAGATCGTGGCCCGCAGCCGTTGGCTGCTCATCGGGCCAGTTCGTTCGCCACACCTCTGCGGAGAGTTCGCCGACTGGCATCGGTGCACGAGCGAACCCGTCGATCGGGGGAAGCAACGCACGCACGGTGACTGCGTGATTCGGCACGAGGAACCACGGAAACGAGTACCGCTCCGCCCCGGACGGGTTGAGGACCCGATGCGGCGTGGCCGGCATGCGGCCGCCGGACCAGAGCTCGAGCATCTCGCCCGTGTTGACGAGGAGCGCATGCTCGGGGACGTCGGGCTCGATCCAGCTGCCATCGGACGCCCGGACCTGCAAGCCGCCCACCGGGTCCGGGTGCAGAAAGGTGAGGACGTTCGTGTCCTTGTGTGGGTGGATGCCGACCGAGCCGTCTGCCGGGCGTTCCGGGTAGTGGAGCAGCGTCATGTTGGTCAGTGGATCCGCATGAAGGGAGCGCAACTCGGCCGTGGTGAGGCCGAGGCTCGGCGCGAGAGTGTCCAGGAGCATGCCTGCGAGGCGATCGCACGCGTCCCAGTACTCGAGCACCGTCGGCTTCATCTGCGGGAGTTGCTCCACCCAACGGTTCGGTCCGTACAGCGCACAATCCGATCTGCCCTCGGCGCACTCCCAGTGGAGCTTGAAGCCCTCATACAGATCGGGGGTCGCTCCGTTGGCCTCGATCCGATTCGGCGTGAAGAACCCGAGCGGGATGTACCCGCGGTAGTTGTCCCGGGTGATGCGAGCCGATCGTTTCGCGGCTTCCGGTTGCGCGAAAACCTCGGCACAGAGCGTTCGCATGGCCTCGAACTGTTCAACGGCGATGCCATGGTCGACCACGGCGAAGAAGCCGATCCGTCGGCAGGCGTCGAGCATCGCCTCGGCGAAGTCGGGGGCGTCGACGGAGAGCACGGGAATCTCTGACATCGCCGAACGCTAGCCCTTGGCAGGCGATCGGGGTCACCGCGGGACGGGCTGCATCCGTTCGCGGGTGAAGGCGTAGAGACCGGCGCCGACAACGATTGCGCTTCCCAGGAACGTGGCGGCGTCAGGTACCTCGTTGAACACGATGATCTGCAGAAGGATCGCGAAGATCATGACGGTGTAGCGAAACGGGGCGCTGAAGCTCAGGTCGCCCGTGCGAACCGTGATGATGCTGGCCATGTAGCCGATCGTCAGGAAGAGGCCGGCCAGGCCGAGGATGAAGACCTCGCGTGTGTCCACGGCACCCCAACCCTGGAACAGCGAGACAACGCCGCCCATCGTGGTGATGGAAATCGCCGTTCCGAGCGCGATCACCAGCGACGGCACGTCGGACGGAATGTCCTTCGTGGCCAACTCCCGAATCACGACGAGCACGACCGCGACCAGACCGGCCAGGAACCACGGGCTGAAAGCCTCCGACCAGGGGCGCAGGATCACGAGGACCCCGAGGAAGCCGACCACGACGGCACCGACGCGATGGATGCTCACCGGCTCACGCAACAAGCGGGCCGCAGCGAAGGTCACCGCAATCGGGACGATCTGGAGCACGGCGGTGATGCCCGCCAACGGCAGATTGGTGAGCGCCAGCAGGAAGAAGACCGTTCCGATCGTCTCCATCGCGAAGCGGATGATCATCGGACGATTCAGCCGGGAAACGAGCATCGGGAGTTCACCCCGCGCCGCCGTCGCCATGCCCAGGATTGCGGTCACGATGCACCCGCGAATGAAGACGGCCTGAAACAGCGGCACGTTCTCTGCCGCCAGCTTGATGGCCGTGTCGTTCAGGACGTAGCCCGCCATGCCGAGCGTCATCCACGCCGCGCCCCGCAGGTTCTCCGACGTCGATGTCACCCGTCGTGCAGCGATCGAGCGAGGCGGAGATCCGTGACCCGGTCGGGCTCTTCGAGCGCAGCCAGCGCAAGTGGCCAATCCGGAAGTTCGTGCACCGCGCCGTCGTCTCCGATCATGACGAACCGATCGAGGGTCTCCAGGAAGGCTCGGTCGTGGCTGACGGCGACGACGGTACCGACGAATCCGTCCAGGGCCTGCTCGAGTGCTTCCGACGACTCGATGTCCAGGTTGTCCGTCGGCTCGTCCAGGAGGAGGACGTTGTGGCCTTCAAGCTCGAGGCAGAGGATCTCCAGTCGCGCCTTCTGACCGCCGCTCAGGGTCTCGAACGCCTGCCGGTAGTGCCGGGCCAGGCCGTAGCGGGCCAGCGCCTTCATCGCCTTCTCCTCGTCCGGTACGCGTTCGCGGACGATGTCGAGCAACTCGCGGCCGAGAAAGTCCGGACGGTCGTTGATCTGGGTGAAGGTGCCGACCGACGTCCGGGGACCGAGCCCGATGGTGCCATCGTCCGGCGAAGACTCGCCGGCGAGTGCCCGCATCAGGTGCGTCTTGCCGGTGCCGTTCGGGCCGATGAGGCCCACCCGCTCGCCGAAGTGGATCTCGTCGCTGAACGGGAGGAACAGGTTATCGATTCCGACCTGGCGCAGGTCCAGCACCCGACGGGCCGAGTCGGCGCCGCGAAGTCCGACGTGGATCTGCTGATCCGCAACCGGTGGGGGAGGCGGCCCGGCGGCCACGAACTTCTCCCATCGGGTTTCGGCCGCATTCGCCTTGGTCGCGTTCTTGAAGTTCTGCGCCGCCCGGGCCTTCATCACCTTCATGTGGGCGTGGAGCCGTCGCTCTTCCTCGTTCCAGCGTTTGAGCGCATCACCGAGCTGCGCTTGTCGCTGCTCGCGTGCGGCCGGGAACGTTCCGTACGACCCACCGTGGACCCAACATCCCGAGCCCTCGAGCACGACGATCTTCGTGGCCACGCGCTCGAGCAGGGCCCGATCGTGGCTGATCATCAGGATGGTCGTGGGACAATCGACCAGACGTTCCTCGAGCCACAGCCGTGTCGGTATGTCGAGGTAGTTGTCCGGTTCGTCCAGGAGCAGCACGTCTGCGCCGGAGTCGAGCAGCAGGTCGAGCACGAGCCGTTTCCGCTCGCCACCGGACAGGTCGCCCACGCGGCGCGTCGCCAGATCCTCAACCGTCGACTTCACGCTGCGTTCGACCGCGGCCGCCCACTGCGATTCCAGCTCGTAGCCTCCGAGGTCTCCCCAAGCAGTGATCGCTTCGGCGTATGCCATGCCGTCGTCCGTCCCGTCGAGCATCGATCGCTCGGCGGCGAACAGCGTGCGGCCCGCCTCGCGGAGCTCAGGCAGGGCAACGTCGAGCAGCATCTCGCGCAGCGGCCGATCGGGGTCGCCCATGCCGACCTCCTGCGTCATCGTGAGCACCGAGCCGTGCGCCACTGCCTCGCCGCCATCGGCGTCGAGTTCGCCCGAGAGGATTCGCATGATCGTGCTCTTGCCACCGCCATTCGGGCCGACGATCGCCGCGTGTTCACCGGGGCTCACCCCGAAGCTCACGTCGAAGAAGAGCGAGTCGCCGCCCGGGGGTGCGTAGTCAAGGTCGGAGACGACGATGCTGGTCACCCGCTCATCCTGCCGGATGTCATCCCGGTTGGCTCACTCGATTGGTAATACACTCGTCATGTGACTGGGTCGGTTGCAGACAAGGCGAGCTTGCGCGTGCGCGAGCCGGATTCGCCCGAGGTGGCGGAGGTCATGCGCGCGTGCGTCGAGCGCTTCGTGCCCGGACCCGAGCTGATGGCCACGCTCGACCGGCTCGTCGAGGAGCCGAGCCTCACGAACCGTGACCGTGCCCGCGTGATGGCCACGCGAGTGTCTCGGCTGCAGGGCGAGATCCCGCCGAAGGAAATGGCGGCCCGAATCGATCAGATGCTGCCGTTCCTCGAGGCCCATGCGGATCCGGACGTGCTCGGCTCGACACTCGGCATCGCTGCCACGATCGCCGCCATCGAGGGCGACATGGACACTTGCATCCTCCATGCGCACGCCCTCGAGACACTTCGACGGAACCACCCAGAGGTGTCCGGCACCGCCGCGGCGAACAACCTCGGGATCGCCTTTCTGGCCATCGGAGCGTATGAACTCGCGGCCACGCAGTTCGGCGGAAGCCTGCGGCTCGCCCCGGTCGAGAACTCTGCTCGGGCAACCGTGGCCGCGTCCACGAACATCGCGCTCGCCGTCTCCCGGGCCAAGCTGCTTCGCGGACCGCGCGTTGTGCACCAGTTCCGCCCCGAACTCGATCTGGCCGAGGCATCGCTGCGTTCGCTGCGTGCGCGTGATGCCAACCCGGAAACCGAGTGTTTCGTGGCGGCGGCGTTGGCGAGTATCGCCATGATCGAAAACGACATGCAGGCCGCGAGCGCCGAGTGGGGGGAGATGGATGCGTTCGCCGCGCACACTGCGGAGGCGTTCATCCGCTACTTCAGCGTCGTCGAACTCCCCATCGCCGTCCATCGGGGCGACAACATGCGCGCCGTCGCACTCGCCAACCGGTGTCTGGCTCCCTTCGACGACCATGACCTCGTCCCGCTTCGTCGCGTGGAGGCCCTTCGGTGGCGTTCGATCGCCCACGAGCGACTGGGTGACGTGTCCGGAGCGTTGGAAGACGCACGCCTGGCCGCAGATGCCGCGCTCGAAGACGGTCCGGGCGAGGCGGACATCCTGATTCGGCTCGTCGGCGACCGGGCCGACCTCGAACACCGCCAACAGCGCCTGTTGGATCGCACCAGCGAACTTCGTGAGCAGGCCCTGATCGACGAGCTCTCGCGTGTCGGCAACCGACGAGCCTTCGACCGCCACCTCGAATCGCTCAGCGTTGGCCCTGCGATCCCGGTTGCCATCCTGGTCATCGACCTCGACCACTTCAAAGCGATCAACGATCGCCACGGCCACCCCACCGGCGATCGTGTCATCGCCCGGGCAGCAGCCATCTGCACACAGGCCGGGCGTGCATCCGACCGGGTCTTCCGAATCGGCGGCGATGAATTCGTCGTGGTTGCCGAGACGGACTCGCTCCAGCACGCTCGGATCCTGGCCGACCGCATCCGCGCCGGATTCCTCGCCGAACCGTGGACGCTCGAAGGCATCGACACCGCAGTCACCTGCAGCATCGGCGTCGGCATCGGTTCGACCGACGACCTCGCACCAATCCTGCCCTCAGCCGACGCGCACCTCTACGGAGCAAAGCAGGCCGGCCGAAACCGGGTGCATCCCGAGTCCGTCTGAGGCCTCAGTCAGCGGGCGGCCAGCCATCCGGCAAGAGCTTCGCCGATCTCTGCGGCGCTGTCCTCCTGGATGAAGTGGCTGCCGGCCACCGTGACCTCGGTCTGGTTCGGCCAGCTCCGACAGAACTCCCGCTGCTCGCCGGTGAGGATCGTGCCCGGGTCGGCGTTGACGAAGAGCTTCGGCAGCTCGGCCGCGGACAGCCAGTCCGCATAGTCCTGCACGATCTCGACGACGTCGGCCGGTTCGCCCTCGATCGGAATCTGACGCGGCCAGGTAAGGGTCGGCCGACGATCCTCGCCCGCGTTGCGGAACGGCCGTCGGTACTCGTCCATCTCCTCGTCGGTCAGGTCGCGCAGGATGGACGCCGGAAGGATCGCTTCCACGAAGAGGTTTCGGTTCAGCACCATGTCCTCGCCCTTCTCCGATCGAAGGGATTGGAAGATTCCACGGGCTGCTTCCGGCCACTGGTCCCAGCTGACGGGCATGACGATCGCCTCCATGTAGGCGATGCCCGACACACGGTCGCGGTGGCGGTTGGCCCAATCGAAGCCGAGCGCAGAACCCCAGTCGTGAATCACGAAGGTGATGTCGTCGCCGAGGTCGAGCTGGTCCAGCAGACCGTCGAGGTAGTTGCGGTGCTCGGCAAAGGTGTACGAATCCGGGCCGCTCTGGTCCAGCTTGTCGGAATCGCCATGTCCGATGAGGTCGGGCACCACGCACCGATGCGTGGACGCCACGTGCGGGACGACATTGCGCCACAGGTACGACGACGTCGGGTTCCCATGGAGAAACACGACGGGATCGCCGGCGCCTCCGTCGTGCACCGCCATCTGCTTGCCGTGAACGGTCAGGTGGCGCTTGGAAAGGGGTGCAGTGCTCGACATTCGCCAAGTCTGTGAGGTCACGATTGGGCGGTCAAACGATTCGAGCCGCCTGAACTCCAGACCGCGGTGGAGAATGCCGAACGATCAGACACGCTGGTTCCTGCCGAATGCACCACGATCTCGCCGCCGCTGCAGGCTTCGACCTGATTGGTCCGCCCCTCCGAGGCGGCTCCGGAGTCGTCTACCGCGCACGCGAACGCCGGTCGGGCGACGAGGTCGCGCTGAAAGTCCTGTTGCCGGGCGTGGACATCGACCGACTCGAACGGGAGGCGTCCATTCTCCAACGCGTCGATCACTCGAACCTTGCCCGGTTTCGATCACTCATCCAGCTCGGAGGCGAGCCGGCGCTGGTGACCGACTGGGTGGAGGGCCGCTCGCTCCGAGAGCTGCTGCACGACGGCCCGCTGAGCCGGGATCGCGCCCACAGGATCTTTGCGCAGATCGCCGCCGCCCTCACCGCCCTGCATGCGTCCGGCATCGTTCACGGAGACATCACGCCCAACAACGTCCTGCTGCGGCCAGATGACGTAATCGCGTTGATCGACTTCGGGGTCAGCCGTTCCGAGGACTCTGCGACCGTGACCGTCGATGGTTCGATGGTCGGCACGCCCCGATACCTGGCCCCAGAGGTGATCGAAGGCGCACCACGGACGCCCGGAAGCGATCAGTACGCGGCAGGCCTGCTCCTGCACGAGATGGTGAGTGGCGACTGGCCATTCCCTCCCGGTGATTCGGTCGCAACCGCGTTGCACCACCAGCTGCACAGCGAGCCGGTTCCACTCGGCGAGCTCGACGCATCCACGCCACCGTCGTGGACGGACGCCGTGCTCCGCTCGCTGGAGAAGGACCCCGAACGACGCTTCGGGTCCGTCGATGCGTTCCTCCATGCGCTGACCGCCACAACGAACGTCTCCACCCTCAACCGGGGCCGGCGGCTGAGTTTCGCGTCGCTCGTCTTCCGCGTTGGCCTGCCGTTGGTCCTCGTGGCGGCCCTGGTCGTTCCTGCACTTCGGGAGGATGGCTCCGCCGAAGGCACCCCCGGCCCCACAACCACGACAGTCGCACCGACCAGCACGACCATCGCCGAGACGAACGAGGAGGCTGCTCCGACCACCATCCATGACCGCAGCGCCGAGCCGGCGACGACGGAGGCACCCCTGGAGACGGTTGCCCCGACCACGACGGACGGCGCCGACCGAATCGCGGTCGCCCCGTGGGAGTCCGGCGTCGCCGAGTCCCTTGCCTGCAATCTCCTCACCGAGGCGGACTTCGAAACCGATGAGCTGCCCGCCAACTGGTTCCAGGATGGCGACGACCCCGACCGAGAACAGGTGCGGGTGCTCGCCACCGGGGGAGTGGGAGGCTCGGGAGTCCTGCAGATCGGAGAACCGAACCTGTACGGCATCTGGGGCGAGGTCGTACCCGTCGAGGCGGGACGCCGCTACCTGTTCAGCGCAAACGTTCGTGTCGAAGGCAGCGTCTTCAGCTCGGAGATGACCGTGGACTGGGTCGACGCCGACTTCGCCCAGTTCGGCTCGTCGCCGCCCCTCGACGTGATCGCTGCCGCGCCGGGCCAGGTCACGCTCATCACGCCGCCGGCGCCCGAAGAAGCCGCCTGGGCGGTGCCGCGAACGTTCAAGGACAACGGCGAAGGACTCGTCTTCCTCGACGAAATGGTCTTCGCCGTCGAAGGCAGCGACTGTGACCCGTTGCTTCGCGCTGAGTGATCAGCCGAAAGGCCCACGAGCACTACGATCGAAACGATGACCGCAGCGGTACTCGAACTCGTTGACCCGGACGACCCGCAGGGAACGTCACGGCGGTGGGACATCGACGACGTGTGCATCATCGGGCGAGGTGGCGAGGCCGCCATCGTTCTCGATGTTCCGGCCGTGTCGCGCCACCACCTGCAACTCGTGCCCCGGCCCCAGGGATGGTTCGTTTCCGACCTCGACAGCCGAAACGGCACCTTCCTCGACGGCGAGCCCCTCGGGGCCGATCCCGTGCCGATTCACGACGGTGCGTTGCTCGCCCTCGCAGGATCGCTGACGCTCCGGTTCCGCGACCCGCTCGCCACCCCGATCGCCCCAGCGATCGGCAGATTGATCGGCGTCTGGATCGACCCGGAAACGGCGGCGGTGTGGGTCGACGCCCGGCGGGTCGAACCCCCGCTTTCCGGACGACAGTTGCGACTGCTGCAGTGCCTCTACTCCGCCGAGGGTGAGATCGTGACTCGTCTTGCTGCCATCGAAGCCGCCTGGGACGACGCACATGCCGAAGGCGTCAGCGACGATGCGCTCTCCGCACTGCTCAAGCGGCTCCGCAAGCGGCTGGCGGACTTCGAGAACGGCGATCCGTGGGTGGAGATCATTCGCCACCGCGGGGTCCGGCTGAGAAACGTCGACTGATCGTCCGGTTGGCGTCCGGTTGCCATCTCGACGTCTTCGTACGTTCAGAGGCATGAGTAGCCAACTGGAATCTGAACCGTTCGACCAGCTCGCCGAGCCGGGACCACGTCGGCGTGTGGTGGTCGGCGTCTTTGCCGTGTTCGCCGTCGTCGCGACGCTCCTGCTTCGCGTGGCGGGTCCCGCCGCCGCGGCTCCCGGCGACACCTGGACGCTCTTCGACGACCAGATCGCCGACGACTTCGGCGACTGGTCCTGGGCGCAGGTCGACACCACGAGCACCGCCGAAGTGGCCAGTGGCAGCGTCGCCGCAGCGGTCGATGCCGGGCCGTGGGAAGCGTTCTACATCGGAAGCAACAGCAGCCATGCGCTGCCCCTCACCGGTCGGCTCGAGTTCGAGGTCCACGGGGGTGGCTCCGCCAGCGAGATCGGCGCTCGTCTGCTGTCATCCGGTCTCGACCTCGCGTCGGTTCCGGTCACGCCTCTGCCGAACGAGTGGACGACGGTATCGATCCCGCTCGTCGACCTCGGCGGCCCGGCAACCATGAGCGGCGTCTGGTTCGACAATCTCAGCGCAGACACCCGTGTCACGTTCCACATCGACAACGTCCGAATCGTCGAAGGCGCTCCGCCTCCCGCACAGGACGGCCCGGCGCTGACCGTCGACCTGACCGGTGGCGTGCTCAATCGCACCGTGGTCGACCCCGCCACCGGCGAGTCGTCCGTGAGCACGATCACGTTTCCCCACGCCATCAGCGACGACATCTACGGCATGAACTTCGTGACGGACGAGGTTCGCGAGGAACTCGATGTTCCCGTGAACCGCTGGGGCGGCAACAGCACGGAACGCTTCAATCACACGATCGGAGCGACGAACCTCGGCAACGACTGGTTCTTCATGAACTCTCCGGACCACGACCCCGGCGCCGATCACCGGTTCGAGGAGGCCAACCAGGCCGACGGCACGGACACCATCCTGACGCTGCCGATGCTCGGCTGGGTGGCGAAGGACGAATCCGGTACCTGCAGCTTTCCGACGAACGACGCGCTCGGCGCGACGCATCGAGTCGATGGACAGGACGCATCCGAACCCCACTATCTCGATACGGCCGTGCAGTGCGGAAACGGCTTCATCGCCGGCGAACGCGTTGCCGGTGGAGCGGATCCGACGCTCACGAGCGTCGCTGTCGACGAACGGTTCGCAGCCGATTGGGTGCGAGAACTCGTCGATCAGCACGGCACGGCTGCAGCCGGTGGTGTGGAATCCTATGCGCTCGGCAACGAACCGGGCCTCTGGTACGGAACGCATGCCGACGTCCGGCCGGACCCCATCGGCCGCGACGAACTAATCGACCGAAACCAGACCTGGGCGAGCGCCGTGAAGGCAATCGACCCCACCGCAAACGTGATCGGTCCGGTCCTCTGGAGCGGCTGGAGCTACTACGTCACGGGCGACGAGGTCGAGGCCGGGCTCCGCCCCGGCGATGTTCCCACCTTCACCGCCGAATACCTCCGAGGCATGGCAGACGCGAGCGAGGCCGCAGGGGAGCGGTTGCTCGACAAGCTGGCGATCAACTTCTACGACGATCGTGTGTACGGCGGCGGCACCGATGACCTGCGGCTCGAGTCCACTCGGAACCTGTGGGACCCGACCTACGCCCCGCAGGACTGGTGGGTCACCCGTGACTTCACGTTGGGGAACGGGTCGGCCGTCATCCCTCGCATGCAGACACTGATCGATCAGCACTATCCCGGCACCGGGCTGGCGATCACCGAATACAACTTCGGTGGCAACGACACGATTGCCGGCGGCCTCGCCCAGGCGGACGCACTCGGCATCTTCGGTCGAGAAGGGCTGGATGTGGCCACGATCTGGGACCCCTGGGCAGAGTGGACGGGGTTGACGCCCGCCGAATGGGCAGATCGACCGGTCATCGATGCCTTCCGGCTCTTCCGGAACTACGACGGCAACGGTGCACGATTCGGCGATCAGGCCCAGTTCGCCACATCCAGCGACGAAGGCGCCGTGTCCGTCCATGCGGCCACCCGCTCGACCGACGGTGCGCTCACCGTCCTCATCATCAACAAGGCTCGAACGGACCAGAACGTCCCACTCACCCTCGTCGGTGCGACAGGCGACGCCGAGCGTTGGGACTGGTCTGCTGCGACCGACATGGATATCCGTCAGTCCGGCACCGTCACGCTCGGCGACGCGGAAGAGCCGCTTGCGCTTGCGGCTCGCTCAGCGACGCTGCTCGTGCTCGTGGACGTCGACGACTCGGAAGACCCCGGCGATCCCAACCAGGACCCGCAGAACACTGCTCCGACGGTCTCCGGCCACGCTCGGCTGATCGAACCGGTCTCGCTGCTCGATGGCGGCCCGCACGAGGGTCGGCACCTGAACGTCGTCCAAGAGGCCGGCCCGACGACGCTCGACAGTCGGCTTCGGGTCGATCGGACCGAGGACGGCTGGTTCAACGGCCGGGCGAAGGACCGGGCGTTCATCGCCGCAGGCACGGATGTCTGCTCCTGGTACGTCCACGCAGACTCCGACCGTCGACGCATCCGTGGCACCGTCAGCTTCGGTGACGCAGAGGTGCTCGGTGTGATCGTCCGCAATCGACAGCTCGGACGCAGCGCTGATCTTGCGGTCGCCGGGGTCGACTACGACGGCGATGGGGCCGAACGCCACGACCGCTTCCGGTTGACCCGCTCATCCGAGGGCACATCGCTCTGGATGAACCTCCGAGCCGATCGAAACGTCGACGGCATCCGCATCATCACCGACTGCGGCTGAGGACTGACTCGTGTGGCCGGGACCTCCCGGCCACACGAGCGCGTCCGAAGTGGCATGGCGTGGTTCCCTCCTGCAAGGCTCGCCGGCGGAGGCCACATGCACACGACGACTGGCACGACGAACGCCGGAACACACTGGTCCCGAAGCGGGACGACGGGAACCACACCCGTCGTCCTCATTCATGGACTCGGCCTTTCGATGGCGACGTGGGACCGCCACGTGCCAGCGCTGGCGGAGAAACACGACGTGCTGCGATACGACCTCCTCGGCCACGGCCAGAGCGGACCGCAACCCGCCGATCTCTCGTTGACCACCTTCGGCGCTCAGCTCGTCGACCTCCTCACCGAGCTTGCGATCGACCAGGCGCACCTCGTCGGTTTCTCGCTCGGCGGCATGATCAACCGTCGTGTCGCCATCGACCACCCGGACCGGGTCGCCTCGCTGTGCATCCTCAATTCACCGCATGCCCGCGGCGCGGAGGCACAGCGCCTCGTCGAGCAGCGAGCGATCGACAGCGCAGCCGGAGGGCCCGCGGCCACGATCGATGCCACCCTCGAGCGGTGGTTCACACCCGGCTTCCGACACGCGAACAGCGCCGTCGTCGACTGGGTTCGAGAGGTCGTTCTGGCAAACGACCTGCACCAGTACGCGGCTGCTCGCTGGGTCCTGGCCAACGGCGTCACAGAACTGATCGAACCGGACCCGGCGCTGACGCATCCGACACTGGTGATGACCTGCGAAAACGACTCTGGATCAACCCCGGTGATGAGCGAGACAATCTGCGCGGAGATCCGAAACTCGCACCTGGACATCGTCGCCGACCTCCAGCACCTCGGCCTGCTTGAGGACCCCGACCGATTCACCCGCAGCATCCTCGATTTCCTCGCCACGGCCTGACCGCCGAACGATCGGTACAGTCGACTCGGGAGGCTCGCATGCTGGCAAAGACGAAGAAGCTCTGGGCGGAACAGGACCGGCACCCGGGTGACCGACAGCGCCTCTTCACGGCCGTGGTCGATGCGACGGCCGCAGAGTCTGCGCTGTATCCCGGCTCATTCGTCGACATCGCCGCCTCATTCGTGCTCCCCGAGGTGGTGTACGTGGACACGGACAAGCGGGCGGCCGCATTCTTCGCCGATGAGGACGGCGTCCGCGAACTCATCGCCGAACACGGCGATGTTCCCGACGCCTCGTTCTCGTTCCTGCACGCCGACTACACGGCTGCGCTCAAGCTTCCGAAGAAGACGACCTTCGATCTGCTCATCTCGCTCTACGCCGGCTTCGTGTCGGAGCACTGCACCGATCGCCTCAAGATCGGTGGCACGCTCTTGGTGCATCCGAGCCATGGCGACGTGGCCATGTCTTCGCTCGACGAGCGGTATGTGCTGGCCGGCGTCGTCACAGCTCGCAACGGCGAATACCGGGTCGAGCGAACGAACCTCGACGGGTATCTGTGGCCACGAAAGCCCGTCGAGATCACCGTCGATTCCTTGCACGAACTCGGGCGGGGCATCGGCTACACCAAGTCGCCCTTCGCCTACCTCTTCGAACGGATCAAGTAACAGCCATGGTGAATCGCGCTAATCCCACCGCCGACGTCGCCCGTGCGTGCGCCGATCTCGATCGAGCCGGCTACTGCATCCTCACCGACGTCTTGACGCCCGACGATGCCGACGCACTTCGCACTCGGGTGCTCCAACAGGCCGCCGCGGAGCGGGCCCGAGCGCTCGACCACGGCTATCCGGCAGAGGCCGACGGCGACGACGTCAACCAGTGGGTCTACACCCTCATCAACAAGGGCGCCGCCATCCGCGAACTGCCCGTACATCCGGCGGCACAGCGGCTCGCCACGCACGTGCTCGGCGAGTCGCATCTGCTCTCCTCGCTCGACGCACACATCACGTACCCGGGCAACATGGAGATGCCGCTGCATGCCGATCAGTGGTGGATGCCGCCGCCCGTGCGTCCCGGCGAAGCACTCGTCCGCCAAGGCGACCTCACCCGCTCGACCGTGCCGACCGGCCCACCCGAACCAGCCACGACCCCCATCATCGGGCCGCTGATCCTGAACATCATGTGGATGCTCACCGATTTCACGACGGACAACGGCGCAACACGGCTCGTTCCCGGAAGCCACCTCTCGGGGGTGAGTCCGGACCCGTCCACGAGCCATGCGGCGCATCAGGTCGAGGGACCCGCTGGATCGATCGTCGCTTGGGACGGCCGTACCTGGCACGCATCGGGCAAGAACACCTCGGATGGGCCACGTGTCGGTCTCACCACGTACTTCTGCGGCCCAATGATCCGCCAGCTCACGAACGGGGTCCACGGTCTTCGTTCCGACGTGAAGGCCGAACTCGACGACGAGTACCTTGCGCTGCTCGGTTTCAAGCCGTGGGCGTCCTACGGCATGACGGACGACCCCACGTGTGCTGTCGCCGCCGCCGGAGACGACACCGTCGGCGAGCTGAGGTGACGCACCAACAGAAGGTTCTCGGCCTCATCGTCCTCACGGCGGCGCTGATCGGGGGCAACTTCACGGTGCTGAAGTTCACGCTCGATCACACGACGCCGATCCTGCTCGCCGCCATGCGCACCGTGATCGGCGGGACGTTCCTGCTTGCGCTCGCCCTCATTCGCGGCGAACGGCTGCCACGCCGACGCGACGACCTGGGCAACATCTTCGTCGTCTCCTTTGCCATCACGACCGTGTCCAGCGCCCTGCTCGTGTTCGGCGTCAGCCGCGTCCCGGCAGGTCTGGCGTCGCTCATGGCCAGCACGATGCCGCTCTTCACCGCCGTGCTCTCGTGGGCCCTGCTGCGAAGCCGGACCACGCAGTCGGGCCAGGTCGGGCTGCTCATCGGGTTCGCCGGAACGGCTGTGCTGGCTGCGCCAACGCTGTCGGGCGAAGCCGGAGCGCTCGGCGTGGTCTCGCTGGTTCTGTCTGCGCTCGCCTGGGCGTACGGGACGGTCCACATGAAGTGGAAGGACTTCTCCCGGGTGTCGCCCGGCGTCCTCGTCGGCGTCCAGCTGTACATGTCCGCTGCCGTGCTCCTGCCATTCGCGTTGGTGGTGGAGGGCACCGCCGAGACCGACTGGTCCTTGGGGCTGCTCGTCCCGCTGTTGTACAACGCCATCCCCGCCAACGCGATCACGTTCTCGCTCATGGCGCTGATCGTGAAGATGGCGACGCCGACCCAGGCGGCGTCGACCGCCTATCTCATCCCGTTGTTCGGCGTCTTCTTCGGCTGGTTGTTCCGCGACGAACGGCTCGGCGCCGTCGAGGGGCTCGGCGCACTGCTCGTACTCAGCGGTGTCTACCTGGTGGTCAACGCCACCGCCCGACAGGCGGCAGCCGCCGTCAGATGAAGGGGAGCTCGGTGATCGTCGCCACGTTGCGGCCACCGGGGCCTTCGACCTCGACCGACTCACCGGCTTCGACGACCGTCCGATTGACCTGCGCAAGACCGATCGTCTGCTGGAGGCGATGGGAGAAGACGACGGCGCTCATGGTGCCGACGACCTCACCGTTCTGCCGAACCGGCGTGCGCTCGGGCAGGGGCCAGCTGTCGGCGATGTCGGATTCGATCGTCAGGCCGACGAAGAGCCGTTCCGGGCCGCCGTTGGCCATGACGTCCTGGAGCGCAGCCTTCCCGATGTAGTCGGGCTCGCAGTCGATGTCGACGTAGCGGGCCATTCCCGCCTCGAGCGGGTTCGAATCCGGCGTCGTGTCGCCACCCCAGGAGAGCAGGCCGCTTTCGACCCGCTCCACGTGGTTGGGGGCGCCCGGTCCGATCTCGTACTTCTCGCCGGCGACCATCACCTTGCCGTAGAGCTCGTCGCCGCGGCTGCCGTCCTGCAGGAACAGCTCGAAGCCGCCCTGCTTGCTCCATCCACTGCGACACAACACCAGCGGGATGCCATCCAGTTCGGTCTCGACGAACCAGAAGTACTTCAGCGCCCGGACGTCCTCGCCAAAGAGTTCGGCGATGAGATCCTCGGCCTTGGGCCCCTGCACGGCGAGCGGCGACACGTCCGGCTCGTGCACCGTGACGTCGAAACCCTTCTCGGCTGCGATCGCCCGGCACCAGAGCAGCATGTCGTTGTCGGCGAGGGAGAACCAGTAGCGATCACCGGAGAGCTTCATGAGCACCGGATCGTTGAGGATGCGACCTTCGTGGTCGCACATGGCCACGTACTTGCCCTGGCCTTCCTTCATGTTGGTGAGGTCGCGGGCGGTCAGGTACTGGGCGCAGGCGTGGGCATCCGGACCGACGATCTCGACCTGCCGCTCGACCGAAACGTCCCAGATTGCGACGCCTTCGATGAGCCGGCGGTACTCGGCCTGCAGGTCGCCGTAGGAGGTCGGCATGACCATCTTGTTGTAGACGGAGATGTCCGTCAGGCCGGCAGCGACGATCGATTTGAAGTACGGCGTCTTTCGAATCCGGGGGCTCAGCGTGATGCGATTCATGGGCGTCAGCTTGCCAGAAACTGAACGATCGTCCAAGCACGAACTGAACATTTGTCCAATGCCGCTTCCGCGGTCGGTTTCCGTGTTGAATGGAGCCCGACCGCTGCACGTGGAGGACCGTCGTGAACCAGGAATTGCTGAACCGTTATCGAAACGCCCTGCCGTCTTTTCTGAACCCGTACTACAGCGCTCCGATTGCGCTCGACCATGGAGAAGGCAGCTGGGTCTTCGACGACGAAGGCAACAAGTACCTCGACTTCTTCGGCGGGGTGCTCACCACGATGATCGGGCACAACAACCCCGATGTGACCGCAGCGGTGCAGGCACAGGCTGCGAAGGTCATGCACACCTCCAGCCTCTACCTCAGCGAGCCGATGATCGCGCTCGCCGAGAAGATCGCTGCGCTCTCCGGCATCCCCAACGCACGCGTCTTCATGACGCCGTCCGGCACCGAAGCGAACGACACGGCAATCCTGCTGGCCACGAGCTTTCGCAAGAGCAACCAGATTCTCGCGATGCGCAACAGCTACCACGGCCGCAGCTTCACCACGCAGGCCATCACCTCACACAGCTCGTGGTCCTCGACGAGCCTGTCCGGTCTTCAAGTCACCTTCGTTCAGGGTCCGTATTCGCTGCGCAGCCCGCACCGCCACCTCGACGCCGACGACTATACGATGGCGTGCGTCGACGACCTCGTGCAGCTCGTCGACATGACCTCCGCCGGTGACGTCGCCGGAATGATCGCCGAACCGATCCAGGGCGTGGGCGGCTTCGCCACGCCGCCCGACGGATTCTTCGCATCGATGAAGAAGGAGCTCGACAACCGTGGAATCCTCTTCATCTCCGACGAGGTCCAGACCGGTTGGGGTCGGACGGGGGAGCATTTCTGGGGCTATCAGGCCCACGGAATCGTGCCGGACATGCTCACGTTCGCGAAGGGCGTCGGAAACGGCATCACCCTCGCCGGCATCGTCGCTCGTGCCGAGATCTTCGACACCATCGATGTCCTGAACTTCTCGACCTTCGGCGGCAACCCGCTGTCTGCTGCCGGCGGCCTCGCAACCATCGACCACGTGCTCGATCACGACCTCCAGGGCAACGCAAAGCGGATGGGCGATCGTTTCCGCGCCGGGCTCGACGCGCTTGCCGCCGAAACGCCATGGATCGAGGAGGCTCGGGGCAAGGGACTCATGCAGGCGCTGGAAACCGTCCAGCCCGGCAGCATCGAGCCGTCGCCGGAGCGGACGGTCCAGTTGCACGAGGCCGCCAAGGACCAGGGCCTGCTCGTCGGCAAGGGTGGGCTCTACGGCAACGTGGTGCGCATGGCTCCCATGCTGAATGTCACCGCAGACGAGATCGACACCGGGCTCGACGCCCTGCGCACGGCAGCTGCCCAGATCAACTGACCGGCCACGGGGCCGTTCGGCCCCTTTACGGTTGTCCCTCTGCGCAAATGCTCAGCCGACGGGCCCGCCATGCCGAAGTTCTGGCATGGAGCGAACCGGGGTGTTGGACGAGCGGGCGGAGACGCGCGAGGAGCGCAAGACACGCGTGCTCGCCGGCGCCTCGCTGGCGGAACGACGCACCAAGCTTCGCTGGTTCTGCTGGCTCGGAGGGCTTGCCGCGCTCTGCAAGATGGCCGTGTTCGTCATCTCGATCTCGCTCGACGAGGCATCCATCACCTACTTCACGGGCCCGGTGATGACGGTTGCCTTCTTCGCTGCCCGCCACGAGCTGGATCAGATCAACCGGCAGCTGCACACCCTCTGGCGCAAGGACGGCCGTAGACCGAAGCGATGGGCGATCGTCCTCGGTGTCGGCATTCCGCTGATCGTCATCGTCACCGTGATGGTCTTCAGCATCGACTGGTCCGCGGGCGACGGGCCGGACCGACAGCCGCAATCGTCGGCGTCCAGCGTCGACGAGCCGAGCCGGTCACAATCCCAGACCGAGGCGACGTCGCCGACTGCCGGGGCGTCGGCTCCGGCCGCCGAGGCCGGGGCGGAACCGGTGATCTCGCCCGAGCACGAGTGCGACGCCGTCGTCACCGGAGCGATCAGCGAGGTCCAGTGCGCATGGCGGTCGCATCCGACCGACGTGCTGGACGTCCGCGAATGGGATTGTCCCGGAGACCCCGACACCACGTATCTCACGCTTCGACCAGCCGTCGCAGACGGAACCACGTGGTTCCGCGCCCCCGGAGGGTCCTGGACCAACGTTGAACGAAACGCGTTGCAGGACGCCGTCGTCGGCTCCTGCCCGGCCGTCGTCCTGCCACCATCCCTCCCACCGAGAGGCGTGCCCGGAGACAACGATCTGCTGCTGTACGCAACCGGCGGCGACGCTGCGGGCGGCGGCCTCGAGGTGAAGGCGGTCTCCTTGGCGGGCGGGTCGAGTTCAACGCTGCTGTACACCCAGGGGCAGAGCCGGCTCAGCGACGTGGTCGTCTCACCCGACGGCGAACGACTCGCATTCGTCCTGGGCTTCGGCCGGGGAACCGGAGAGCTCTGGATGTCGCTCGCAGACGGCACCAATGCAACGGTCGTCGGCTCGTCGTCCCTCGTCGTCGACAACGTTGCGTGGGCTGACGATCGGCGCATCGTCGCCGACGTGGCTGCGAGCGGGGGTACCCAAGTCACCACCTTCGACATCGACACCGGGGAGCAAGTGGTCCTGAGCCCCGCCGGAACCGAGTCGACGCTCGTCGGCGTCCAGGGTGACTTCGTCGTCTACGCCACGGAGACGGGCGAGCCATCGGGAACACCTGGCGTGCGGGCCCTCTCGTTCACCGCTCATGATCTGGCGACCGGGGTCGTCGACCACGTCGCCGTGGCCGGCCGCCTGTTCGGTGACGGGCTGCTTCTGGGAAACCTGCGAATCCTCGTTTCCGACCGTGACCCCGCCGAGCCGGAACATGACTTTCGAATCCTCGACCTTCGCAATGGAGGTCGCACCTGGCAGCTGAACGGGCTTTCGGATTCCGAGCGATTCGTCGCGGCGTCGCCGGCCGGCGATCGGGTCGCCATGTCGATCCAACGCGATGGCGGCGCCACACACCTCCTCGCCACACAGGGGATCGAGGAAGGATCCCCACGCGAGTACGTCGCGCTCGAACAGTTCGGACGACTCGGGGCCGTTGCATGGACCTCGGACGGCGAGGGGTTGATCGTCGAGGTCTTCCCGGCTGGAGCCGACGCACCCGGTACCGGGACGCTCGTCCACGTGCCGCTCGCAGGCGCTCCGGTGTCGCTCGGTCTCGCCGGCACACCGTTGGCTGCCGTCGCCGATTGAGCACCTGCTTCTTTGCTACCGTCGAGTAACCGACGAGGCAGGGGGACACATGGCCATCATCGAGGGAACTTCTCCGGAAGCGGCCGAGACCGATCCGACGAAGACGTGGCACAAGAACGTGTGCATCCTGTGCGGCAACAACTGCGGTGTCGAGGTTCGGTTGGACGGTCGAGAGATCACCCGCGTGCGGGGCAACAAGACACACGTCGCCTCCAAGGGGTACACCTGCGAGAAGGCCCTACGCATCAACCACTACCAGAACGCTCGTGGACGCCTCACCTCGCCGATGCGCCGCATGGCCGACGGCACCTACGAGCCGACGGATTGGGACACGGCCATCCGGGAGGTCGCGGCCGGCCTTCGTGGTGTCGGGGAACGCCACGGGCCCGACAAGCTGATGTACTACGGCGGCGGGGGACAGGGAAACCACCTCGTCGGGCTGTACGGCGCCGGAACCCGAAATGCGCTCGGCATCACGCGCCGTAGCAACGCGTTGGCGCAGGAGAAGACCGGTGAAGCCTGGGTGGAGGGCCGAATGTTCGGCACCCACACGCACGGCGAGTTCGCCGACGCCGAGGTTTCGATCTTCCTCGGAAAGAATCCCTGGCACTCGCACGGATTCGACGAAGCCCGTCGCGTGCTGAAGGAGATCGCAGCGGACGACGCACGAACGATGATCGTCATCGATCCGCGCCGAACGGAAACTGCGGACCTCGCCGACCACCACCTCGCAGTCCGCCCAGGCTCCGACGCGCATCTGCTCACGGCACTCCTTGCGGTGGTCGTCCAGGAAGACCTCCTCGCCCACGACTGGCTCGCCGAAAACGCCAACGGCGTCGACGAGACGATTGCCTTGTTCGTAAACGTGTCCGTCGACGACTACGCCCAGCACTGCGGCATCGATGCCGACGAGATCCGCTCCGTGGCCCGGCGGATCGCCGGCGCCGAGAGTGTTTCGGTGTTCGAGGATCTCGGCGTCGAGATGGCGCCCCACTCCACACTCGTGTCGTGGTTGCACCGTGCGCTGTGGGTGCTCACCGGGAACTATGGGAAGCCGGGCACCGCATCGGCCCACTCGTCGATGGTTCCGCTGTTCAGCTACGGCGCCACGGGCCGCGAGTCCGCCGACCCGGTCACCGGTGGACCGATCGTTTCCGGCCTCATTCCCTGCAACGAGATCGCCGAAGGCATCCTGAGCGATCACCCGGAACGCTCTCGCGGCATGTTCATCGAAAGCGCCAACCCGGTGCATTCACTCGCCGGTTCGGCCCGTTTCCGCGAGGCGATGCGAGCATGCGAGTTCACCGTCGTCATCGACATCGCGATGACCGAGACGGCCAAGGAGGCGGATTGGGTGCTGCCGGCAAGCTCGCAGTACGAAAAGTGTGAGACGACCTTCTTCGGCGTGGGCTTCCCCGACAACTCGATCACCATCCGCCCGCCGCTCCTCGCGCCGCTCGAGGGAACGCTCCCCGAAGCCGAGATTCACCGCCGCCTCGTTCGCGAGCTGGGCGCCATCACCGACGCCGACCTCGAATCGCTCCACGCGGCTGCGGCCGAGGGGCTCGAGGCTTATGCCACGGCATTCATGACCGCAGCGACGGAGAACCCCATGCTCGGCGCAGTGGGCGGCGTCGTCATGTACGAGACCCTCGGACCGACCCTGCCCGAAGGCATGGCGGCGGCAGCGCCCCTCTGGTTCAGCGCACAGCAGGTGGCGATGCGCTACCCGGACCAGGTCCGCGCCGCCGGGCACGAAGGGGAGGGGACTGCGCTGGGCGACGCCTTGTTCAACGCAATGATCACCAACCCGGATGGCGTCGTCTTCACCCGCCACCAACACAGTGACTCGTTCGATCTGCTTCGCACACCCGATCAGAAGATCAACGTGCACCTGCCGGAGCTCGAAGGAGAACTGGCGACGCTGGCCGCCGGAGCGGTCTCGCACACCTCCGACGAGTTCCCCTTCGTGCTCGCGGCAGGGGAGCGGCGTTCTTTCACGGCCAACACGATCATGCGGGATCCGTCGTGGCGGAAGAAGGACCCCGAGGGTGCGCTTCGCCTGCATCCTGAAGACGCAGCCGGCTTGGGAATCGAGACGGGTGACCGGGTTCGGATCTCCACCGCAGGCGGCACCGCTGTCGCGGTCGCCGAAGTCAACGACTCGATGCAACCCGGCATGGTCTCGCTGCCCAACGGGATGGGCCTCGGCTACGCACCGGCCGGCGGCGAAGACGAATTGACCGGCGTCGCACCGAACGAGCTCACGTCGATCGATTGGAAGGATCCGATCGTCGGCACACCCTGGCACAAGCACGTTCCGGCACGGTTGGAGCCAATCGCACGCTGAGCTGAGGGCCGCGCGCCCCATCAAGATTCGTCACGCACGCGTCGACATCTCGACGCGTGCCAGCGAAACGCAGCGGGGATCCTGCATTCGGCCGGGCCCTCGAGAGCGCCCGACAGGGATCGCCCGCGGGCTTCGAATGGCTCTGGCGTCGCTTCGCCCGGCAGGTGACCGCATTCGCCCGAGTACGGGGCAGCGACGACCCCGACGGCATCACCAACGACGTGTTCCTGGCAACCTTCCAGCGCATCGACCAGTTCACCGGCGACGAAGACGCCTTCGTGGCGTTGCTGTTCACCATCGCCCGAAACAAGGTGATCGACGAGCACCGCCAGCGCGGACGTCGCCCGGTGACGACGGCCCTCGACCCAACCGCCGAGCGAACGGGTGGAAACACCGAAGACGAGGCGCTGGCCGGGCTCGGCTTCGGGACACGAGAACTTCTTCTGCAACTGACCGACGACCAACGCGAAGTTCTCATTCTGCGGCTGGTTGCCGATCTCTCTCTTGAACAGACAGCGGCAATCACCGGACGAACCGTGAACGCCACGAAGGCGCTCCAGCATCGGGCCGTGAACGCCCTGCGCCGGAAAAGTTCTGTGGAGGCCGTAACCAAATGAGTCACCACAGCGATCCCTCACACGAGATGTACAGCGAAGAGCTCTCTCCCGACGACGTCGAGGCCCTGCTCACGTCCGGATTCGGCGCCCCTGCCGACGCCGGACTGCATCAGGCCCTCGGCGAGTTGCGGGCGCTTCCCGACCATGCGGCCACCCCCGCACCGTCGGCGCAGTTGTCGGCCTTCCTCGATGTGCACCTCACCCCCAGCCCCGAACCGACGGTCGATCTCGCCGCCCCCGTGGTCGATCTCGACGCATCCACGCCGGTTCACAATGTGAGGAGACTTCCCATGATCGGACAATTCGCTGCCTTCCTTGGAACGCTTGGAGGCAAGATCTGTGTCGGCACGACGGTGGCCGCAGCATCGTTCGGTGGTGCCGCAGCAACCGGCGCCGTCGACGTGCCGTTCTTCGAAGAGGAGCCGGCCCAGGTCGAGACGATCGAGCTGGAAGAGCCGGACGCCGTGGCCTTCGTCGACGAGGAACCCGTCGAGGAGAACGAGGTTGCGGAGGACGTCGAGCCCGAACCGGAGAAGACGGTCGTCGAGGCGCCAGAGCCCGAGGCGGACGAGGCCCCCGAGGATGACGTCGACGAGAAGGCGGAAGAGCCCGAGCCGGAAGAGGAGACGCTCGAGGAGGAGCCCGTCGAGGAAGTGAAGCCGGAGGAACCTGCCCCGGCTACTGAACCCGAGAAGGTCGAGGAACCCGCCGAGAAGCACGAAGAGAAGGACGAAGAGGCCGAGAAGAAGGACGAGGAGCACAAGGACGACGAAAAAGAGAAGGACGAAACGTCCGAGAAGACTCCCGAGCAGGAGGCCATCCAGGAGCAGATCGCAGCGCTCGACGAGGCGCTGCACATCGCCAAGGACGCCGTGCGGGCCGAAGCCACCGAACTGATCACGCCGCTCGAACTCAATCGCAAGAACCTCGTCGCTGCACTCGAAGCAGATCTCGAAGAGATTGCTGCCGAATGGGAGCCCATCGTCACCGACCTGGAGGCACAGCTCGAGGAAGCGGAAACCGACGAGGAGTACCTGGCGATCCAGGCCGATCTGGAGGCAGCTCAGGACGCCTGGGAAGAGGCGCACATTGCCGCCGAACTCGACGCCGACCCGGCGATCGCAGCAATCGATGAGGAGCTCGAACGCATCGAGCTCGAGCGAGACGCCGAGCTGAACCGACTCATCGCCGAGTTCCTCGCCGCTGTCGAAGCCCTCGAAAAGGGCTGACCCCACCCATCGACCGATCGGAGGCCGGCGCGTTTGCGTCGGCCTCCGACACTTCCTGCAGGGACCTCTCTAGAGTGCGGAGGTGACCAATGGAGCGCTTCGATTCGCGGTGTACGCGGGCTTGGGAATCGTCATCGGTGCCCTCGTCGCGCTCCTCGAGTGGATCACCGTCGAAGTCGCGCTCGAAGCCGTGCTCCAGTCGCCCATCTGGCTCCAGGCCGCGCTGCCGGCCGTGGGCGCCGCGATCGTCGCCGTCATCCTCAAGATCCGCCCGGGGCTGAACTCGACCACGTCGGACGCCTACCTCCACAGCTTTCATTCGGGCACCGGTGCCGAGGCGAACACGTTGCTGCCGAAACTGCTGGCCAGCTTCGCCACGATCGGTACCGGCGGCGCGGTGGGCATGGAAGGGCCCGCCGTTCTGACGGGGGCGACCCTCGGCCAGTCATTGGGCGACCGCCTGCCGAAGGTGATGGGCCAACGCCCACGCCTCGTGCTCCTGGTCGCCGGTGCAGCCGCCGGCATCGCCGCAATCTTCAAAGCGCCTGCCACCGGCGTGCTGTTCGCGATGGAATCCCCCTACAAGCGAGACATCTCGCGTCACGGGCTCATCCCGGCGCTCGTGGCGTCGGCGGCTTCGTATCTCACGTTCGTGGCCATCCTCGACGACGACCCGCTGCTGCAGTTCCCGTCGACCGAGGTTCGGTTGCAGGACGAGATCGTTGCCGCGCTGACCATCGGTGTCCTCGCCGGCCTCGTGGCCCGTGGCCTCGCGCACGTCTTCCGGTGGGCGAAGCACCTGGACGACACCTACGGCTTCGGCGCTCGCTTCGCGTCTTCGGCTGTGATCTTCGCCGTGAGTCTTCTGCTCGCCCAATCGCTCGTCGATCGACCCCTCACCCTCGGACTCGGTGCCGAGATGGCGGCGGACATCGTGCTCGACAACAAGTTCGGCTTCGCCACCGTCCTTGCGCTCTTCCTCCTTCGCGTGCTCGTCACCGGGGCAACCCTCGGCGTCGGCGGCGTCGGTGGCGTGTTCATTCCTCTGGTCGTCCAGGGACTGCTGCTGGGCCGTGCGGTCGAGATCCTCGTGGGCGCCGACTCCACCGGCCTCTACCCGGTGATCGGGTTGGCGGCCGTGCTCGGCGCGGCCTACCGGACACCGCTGGCTGCGGTCGTCTTCGTCGCCGAGACGACCGGACGAGCCGAGTACGTGATTCCTGCCCTGATCGCCACCGCCATCTCCCAGTCGTTGATGGGCGAGGTCTCGGTGTCCGATGGACAGCGGGGCGAACGCGAGGGACAACTCGAGCGCCGCCTGAAGGAACCGTGTTCGGCCGTGATGATCGAGGGATCGGGCAAGATCGCCCCCGAAGCGGACCTCCTGTCGGTCATCGACGACCACGGCACGCGTACCGATGCGTTGGCCGTGCCGGTGGCCGGGCCCAAGTACGAGGGGCTCCTCGTCCTCCACGACCTCGCAGCGATGATGCTCGAGCATGGCCCAGAGGCCACAGCGCGCGAGGCGATGCGCGACCTCCCGTCAGTGCATCAGGATGCTCCTGCGGTCGATGCCGCCCGCCTGATGAACGAACACGACACATCGGCGATCGCCATCGTCGACGACGATGATCGGCCGGTGGGCGTCGTCACGGCCATGTCGTTGGCCGGGCTCAGCCAGCTGACCTGACCGAACCGAACAGCGATCGACTCGCCGGAGCGGCACCCAGAGCCGCATCGAGATGTCCTTCACTGGCCGGCCAGAGCGCATCGTGCAGACGACGCGTGCGTGCGAGATTGTCGGCCGCGGGCCAGTCGGAAGGCAACAGCTTCGCCGGCAGCTGCGGTGATCGAAGCGCGATACGGCGCCATCCGTTGATGAGCAACGTGCGCACGATGAAGGCGTCGAGCGGGCCGAGGTCTGCGGCGGTGGCCTCGAACGCTGCGAAACGGTCCGCGTGCGTCTCGTGGAGTGCGCGAAGCCGACCCTGGGGGTCGACCTGACGCGTGCGTTGTGTCTCCTCGTCCACCGTGCCGGACGACAGCGGTCCGCGCATGGTGATGGCCAGCCGCACCCCGATGCGTTCGGCCACCGCCTCGAGCACCGTGGGAGACACGGTGGGGGCCGCATGGACACCGGAAGCGATCTCCGTCGTTCCCAGCCATCCGAACTCGGTGGCACAGCGCTGGCGATCCGTCGGGCTGGATCCGTCCGGGTCGATGACCGCGACCGTCCAGTGCCCATCCCACGGTTGGTCGAGCCCGGCGTCGGCATAGATGCGCTCGTTCGCGTTCCGGAACACCGCTTCGGAGTCCGGATGGACCGTGTAGAAGCTGAAGCGACCACGGCGTTCCGACGTGACGAGCTCATCTCGGGTGAGCCGCAGCAGTGTCGTACGGACGAGTCGGTCGCTGATGTTGAACGGCTCGACCAGTTCTGCGAGCTGGACGACGGCAATCGGTTGCCGGCGGGGGAGCAGCGCATCGCCGAAGATCGTGGTGAGCAACACGCGTCCGCTGAAGCCTTCTTCGGCGGTGGCGGCGTCGACCAGGCGCCGAACCGACGGGTGGAGACTCATGACCAGTCGTGGAAGCCGCGGCCGGACTTCTTGCCGAGGTGTCCGGCGGCCACCATCTCGCGAAGGAGCTCCGGGGGCTCGAATCTCGGTCCGAGCTCACCGGCGAGGTGTTCGGCGATCGCAAGCCGGACGTCGAGCCCGACCAGATCGGTGAGGCGCAGCGGTCCCATCGGGTGCTTGTACCCGAGCTGCATTGCGGTGTCGATGTCTTCGGCCGAGGCGACGCCACTCTCGAGCATGCGGATCGCCTCGAGACCGAGCGCCAGACCGAGCCGGCTGGATGCGAAGCCGGGGGAGTCCTTGACGACGATCGGCGTCTTGTCGAGCACGGCCACCAGCTCACGTGCGGTGTTCAGCGTCGCATCGTTCGTGTGGTCTGCCACGACCAGCTCGACGAGCGAAGACACGGGCACCGGGTTGAAGAAGTGCATGCCGATTCCCCGACCGGGGTGCTCGAGCCCGCCCGTGATCTCGGCGATCGGGAGCGAACTCGTGTTGGATGCGAGCAGGGTGTCGCTCGGGTAGCTGGGCTCCCAGGTGCTGAAGAGCCGCTTCTTGAGCTCGAGGTCTTCCGGGACCGCTTCGATCACCGCTTTGACAGCGTCGTTCTCTCCGTCGTGGTCGAGCCGCAGGTCGAGCCGGGCGAGCGCTTCCTGCGGGTCGAGGAGCGCATCTTTTCGGGCCATCCGTTCGAGGGAGTCCTGCACACGGCTGTGGGCGCCCTCGGAAAGAACCTCGGTGCTCTCCACCAAGCGCACGCTGCTGCCGGCGGCCAGAAAGGACGTGGCAATACCTGCGCCCATCGTGCCGCCTCCGACCACCACCACATCAACGTTCATCTCGTCATGATACACATCACTTGCCAGATGTGAAGGTTTGTGTATCATTTCCGCCATGAGGGCACTCGAGAGTCTTGTAGCGGGAACATGGCAGGCACCGGCCGACGACGGAGCAACCCTGCTCGATGCGTCGAGCGGCGATCCCATCGCCACCATCAGCTCGGCCGGCGTCGACATGGAGCACATGGTCTGTCACGGGCGCACGGTCGGGAACCCGGCTCTGCGGGCACTCACGTTCCATGAACGGGCAGCGATCCTCAAAGAGCTCGGCAAGTTGCTCCTGTCCGATTCGGTGAAGGAAGAGCTCTACGCCATCTCCGCCTGCACGGGCGCCACGCGTTCGGACTCGGCGATCGACATCGACGGCGGCGCATCCGTTCTGCTCACGTACTCGAGCAAGGCTCGACGCGAACTGCCGAATGGTCACGTGGTCGTCGACGGCCCCACCGAGTCGCTCAGTCGGGACGGATCGTTCGTTGCGACGCACATCCGCACACCGAAGCGCGGCGTCTTCGTCCAGATCAACGCGTTCAACTTTCCGGTCTGGGGAATGCTGGAGAAGTTCGCTCCCGCGTTCATCGCCGGCGTGCCCTCCATCGTGAAGCCGGCCAGCCAGACCGCGTACCTCACGGAAGCCGCGGTCCGCATCATGAGCGAGAGCGGCCTCCTTCCCGAAGGCGCGCTCCAGCTGATCTGCGGTTCCGCCGGCGATCTCCTCGACCATCTCGACGGACAGGACTCGGTCGGCTTCACCGGCTCCGCCGCCACCGCGGCACTCCTGCGGGCACATCCGAACATCATCCGCCGCTCCATTCCGTTCACGGCAGAGGCCGATTCCCTCAACTCGGCGATCCTCGCCCCGTCGGCGACACCGGGTACGCCGGCCTTCGAGCTGTTCGTTCGCGAAGTCGTCAGTGAGATGACCACGAAGGCCGGGCAGAAGTGCACGGCGATTCGCCGGGCGTTCGTCCCCACGGCGCTCGTGGACGACGCAGCCGGTGCGATCTCCGAGGCGCTCGCCAAGGTCGTGGTCGGCGATCCCCGCTCGGACGGCGTCACCATGGGCCCGGTCGCCAGTGCCGATCAGGCCGACGAGGTCATGCGTGCGGTTGAGACGCTGTCCGGCCACGCGGAGCTGATCATGGGTGGGTCATCGGCAACGATGGTGCAGCCCACGCTGCTCCGGGCAAACGATCGCCGGGCCGACGCCATCCATTCGACCGAGGCATTCGGTCCCGTCTCCACGATCGTCGGCTACGACGACACCGACGAGGCCATCGACCTCGTCGCACTCGGGGACGGAAGCCTGGTCGCTTCCGTGTACTCCGAGGAACCAGCGGAGGCGGCGACGCTCACGCTCGGGATCGCCTCGCATCATGGGCGCGTGCTCGTGATGGATGAGACGGCCGGGGCATCGAGCACGGGCCACGGCTCACCACTTCCACATCTCGTCCACGGTGGCCCCGGGCGGGCGGGTGGCGGCGAGGAGATGGGCGGCATTCGCGGTGTCCATCATCATCTCCAACGAACCGCCGTTCAGGGAAGCCCCGAAATGCTCACCGCCATCACTGGGGAGTACGTCACCGGCGCTCCGACCCGTGTCGACAAGGGGCACCCGTTCCGGCTCACGTTCGACGACCTCGAGGTGGGCGACTCGCTCACGTCGGAACCACGCGTCGTGTCCCAAGAGGACATCACCCACTTCGCCGAGTTCACCGGCGACACGTTCTATGCCCACATGGACGAGGAAGCGGCCGCCCGGAGCCCGATCTTCGGTGGCATCGTCGCCCACGGCTATCTGGTGCTCTCGTTCGCCGCCGGTCTGTTCGTCGATCCGCCCGAGGGGCCGGTGCTCGCCAACTACGGCATCGACCGGCTGCGCTTCGCCACCCCGACGAAGCCTGACGACGAGATCCACGTCGTGCTCACGTGCAAACGCAAGACCCAACTCGACGGCCGCGGCTATGGCGAGGTGGCGTGGGACACGCAAGTCATCAATCAGAACGGCGAGGTGGCCGCGGTGTACGACGTACTCACCATGGTGGCCAACCGCCCCGGCACGAACGGAGCGCCAGAGTGACGCGTACCTGGGCAGATATGGCCGCCTTCGAGTCGTTCTTGGACGACGGCGGGATCGTCGAAGTCGATGATCACATGCCAGACGAGTACCGCCAGGCCGTCTTTGCGTTCATCGAGATGCACGCGAACTCGGAGCTGATGGGTGGCCTCACCGAGCGGGACTGGATCCCGAGAACGCCGGGTCTGCGGCACAAGATGTCGGTGCTGGCGAAGACGCAGGACGAGATCGGCCACGGCCACTTGCTCTACATGGTTGCCGCCGACATGCAGATCAAGACGCGTGAGGAGATGCTCGAGGACCTGTTCGCCGGCAAAAGCCGTTTTCACAACGTCTTCCACTATCAGGCCGTCACGTGGGGTGATCAGGTGGCGATTGCGTTCCTGGTCGACGCCGCAGCGCTGGCCAGCCAGCAGGCCGTGTTCAAGAACTGCAGCTACGGGCCGTACCGGCGCATCCTCAAACGGATCATCAGCGAAGAGGGCTTCCACATGCGACTCGGCGAGGACCGGATGATGCGGATCGCGCAGGGCACGGACACGCAGAAGGAGATCTTCCAGGGAGCGCTCGATCGCTGGTTCTGGCCGGCCCTCCAGCTGTTCGGACCCGATTCCAAGCCGGACGACGTCCTCCTGCGGTGGCACATCAAGTCCGAACGCAACGAGGTCCTTCGAGACAAGTGGGTGCAGAAGTTCGTGCCGATGCTCCAGAGCTATGGCTTCACGGTCCCAGCGCCCGACCTGTCGTACGACGAGGAGGCCGGGAAGTGGGACGTCGGCCCGATCGACTGGGAACCGCTGAAGCGGACGCTGGCGCAGGGCGGACCCGACTCGGCGCGGCGGATCAACGAGGCCAAGGACAATTGGGAACGGACGCGCTGGGTGCGCGACGCCATGGATCGTGCTGCGACGGTGCCCGCATGATCGGGCTCGAACTGGCCGTTCACGCGGCGATTGCATCGGTGGACGACCCTGAGTACCCGGGCGTGTCGATCGTCGACCTCGGCCTGTTGGAGCGCCTCGACGTGACTGACGCCGGCGATGTGCGCGTCGGACTCATCCCCACGTTCTCCGGCTGTCCGGCGCTGGCCATGATTCGCGACGATGTCCTCGAGGCCGTGGACGCTGTCGACGGCGTCGGCGAGGTGGAGGTCGAGTGGCTTCGCTCGCCGGTCTGGACCGTGGACCGCATCGGACCGGAAACCCGTGCGCTCATCGGGCGGGAGTTCACGGTCGCCGTTCGGATCGGGACGGGTGCCCCCGAGTGTCCCCGATGCGGCGCCCCGACCACCGAGGAATCCATGTTCGGGCCCAGTCGCTGCCGCTCGGTCAACCGATGCACGGCGTGCGCCGAGACCGTCGAAGTGATGCGGAGCTGACCATGCACACCTACGAGATCTTCCTGAAGAAGGACGGGCGAGACGAGTACCGGCACGCCGGTGCGCTCGACGCAGCCACCGATGACCTCGCCATGGTGATGGCGCGGGAAAGCTACATCCGGCGGGCCGAGGGCGATCGGCTCTGGTTGGTTCGTCGAGATCACGTGATCGTTGCCGATCCCGATCTGATCGCACCGAACGCCGACAAGCCGCATCGCCACCACGACGGCAGCGCAGTTGCCGCCCGCCGAAAGGCCATGCGAAACGAAGGGGCGTCCTCATGACCGTCGACGTGACTCCGGCCGTTCGCGAGTTCCTGCTTGCGATCGCCGACGACAAACACCTGATGGGCCAGCAGCACGCCGAGTGGATCGGGGTGACACCCTTCCTCGAGGAGGACCTCGCCTTCTGCAGCATCGGTCAGGACGAACTCGGCCACGCGGCGCTCCTCTACGAGCTGTTGGCCGGTGACGACGACGCCGCCATCGACTCACTGGCCTACGACCGTGGCGCCGACGACTACCGCTCGTGTCATCTGGTCGAACTCGCGACCGACGACTGGACCGTGGCCTTCGCCCGGCATTGGCTGTTCGACACTGCCGATCAGCATCGATGGGCGCTCGTGTCCCAGTCGACGGTTTCGGAGCTGCAGGATGTGGCCGCACGCGTGGAACGAGAGGAACGCTTCCACCGGCTACACGCCGACAACATGCTCGATGTGCTGTTGGCCGACGCCACGGCGCGCGACCGATTCGTGACGGCGGTGGCCGTGCTCGCACCCCTCACGCAGGGCCTCTTCGAACCCGTGGCGGGCGAGGCCGAAGCCGTCGCCACCGGCGTCGCCGCCGGGCCGCTCGCCGCCGAATGGGACGCATTCGTTGCAACCATCGAAGCCCGGATCGGCGCCGTCGAATGGGGGAGTGCGCCGTCGCAAGCGCAGCGGACGCTGCGTTCGGACGATTGGCGGCCGCTGATGGCACGGATGCGGGAGGTCATCGACCTCGATCTGAGTGCCACGTGGTGACCACACTCCGGATCGACCGTCCCGCCAATCGCATCGTCACGATCGGTTTCGATCTGCCCGAGAAGCGAAACGCCCTCGGCCAGGAGATGGTCGACGACATCGATGCGGTGCTCGATGCGAACCGGGATGACCCATCGATCCTCGTGTTCCACTCGACCACGCCCGGCATGTTCATCTCCGGAGCCGACATCGCCGAGCTCCGCGACCGCACGGCCGCAGACGCTCGGGCGGCCATCAACGCCGGACTGTTCGAGCGGATCGAGGCGCATCCATGGCCGACCATCGCGGCGGTCGACGGATGGGCCCTCGGCGGGGGATGCGAGCTCGCCATGGCCTGTGACCTTCGCGTGGCCACCCCGGAGGCGACGTTCGGCCAACCCGAGCTGTCGCTTGGCATCCTCGCTGGCGCCGGAGGCAACTGGCGACTTCCGGCACTCGTGGGCCCCGGGCTCGCCCGCCGGATGCTCTACACCGGCCTCCGCATCGACGGGACCGACGCGCTGACGGCCGGCCTCGTCGACCAACTGAGCACCCAGGACGCGCTTCTGGACGATGCCGTGGCCCTGGCCAACCGAATCGGCCGCAACTCCTGGCGGGCGCTCGAGTTGACCAAGCAGGCGCTCGCCCAGCATCGTGCAGCCACGACCGCATTCGACATCGAGGCCCAGGCCGAGTTGTTCGAGTCCGACGAGAAGCGGGAACGTATGACGGCATTCCTCGAGCGTTCGAAGAAGCCGAAGGGGGAAACCTGATGAGCCAGTCCAGCGGCGCCACCTACGAGCCGATCGAAACCGCCTCGATCGACGAGCTCCGAAGTCTGCAGCTCCAACGGATGCAGTGGTCGCTGGGCCACGCGTATGCCCATGTGCCGCACTATCGGTCTGCCTTCGATGCCGCCGGGGTCCACCCCGACGACCTGCAGGACCTGAGCGACCTGGCTCGGTTCCCCTTTCTCATGAAGCAGGACCTCCGAGACAACTACCCGTATGGGATGTTCGCCGTTCCGCGGGAACAGGTCGTTCGCGTCCACGCTTCCTCCGGCACCACCGGTTCGGCGACCGTCGTGGGTTACACCCAGGCCGACCTCGACGTCTGGTCGAGGGTGATGGCTCGCTCGATCGTGGCGGCCGGTGGACGCTCCGGCGACATCGCCCACAATGCGTACGGCTATGGCCTCTTCACCGGCGGACTCGGCGCGCACTACGGGGCGGAGCTGCTGGGCTGCACCGTCATCCCGATGTCCGGTGGCGCCACCGAACGCCAGGTGGCCCTGATCAACGACTTCAAGCCGCGCATCCTCTTCGTCACGCCGTCCTACTGCCTCAACCTGATCGACGAGATGGAACGGCAGGGTCTCGACCCATCCGCCAGTTCGCTCGAGGTCGGCATCTTCGGCGCGGAGCCATGGACCGACGAGCTGCGCAGCGAGATCGAGGAGCGCCTCGGCCTCGACGCCACCGACATCTACGGACTCAGCGAGGTCATCGGCCCCGGCGTTGCGCAGGAGTGCGCGGCCACCAAGGACGGGCCGACCATTTGGGAAGATCACTTCTACCCGGAGGTCATCGATCCGGAGACCGGCGAGGTCCTGCCCGACGGCGAGCAGGGCGAGCTGGTGTTCACCTCGTTGACGAAGCAGGCGTTCCCCGTGGTCCGCTACCGCACACGCGACATCACGACACTGCTGCCCGGGACGGCGCGCACGATGCGACGCATGGCTCGCGTGACCGGCCGAACCGACGACATGTTGATCATCCGTGGCGTCAACGTCTACCCGTCCCAGATCGAAGCCGAGATCCTCCGGATCGACGGGCTGAGTCCGCACTTCCTGCTCGAGGTGACGAAGGACGGGAACATGAGCACGCTCAACGTGCAGGTGGAGCCCCAGCCGGGTGTGACCGTCGGTGACGAAGCCGACCGCCTGCTCCAGGCGATCAAGACCAACGTCGGGGTCACGACGGCCGTCGAGGTCGCCGAGGTCGGAGCGTTGCCGCGCAGCCAGGGCAAGGCACAACGCATCGTCAACCGGTAGCCACCGAGGGCCTGCATATCGTGAACGCCCACGGTGCACGGTTCGCCGTTCGCTGGACAGACGTCGATCGATGGCTCGACGGGAAGGGGTATCTGCTCCTGGCCACGAGAACGGAGCACGGGATCATCATCCCCACTGCGGCCCTGTCGGCGGCCGAACTGGCGGCCGTGCCCCAGCGGCCAGCCTGCCGTCATGAGCGAGGACCTGTCCCAGCCGCTGCAGCCCGGCGATGTCCCCGGGCACTGCCGCAATCTGGGCAGCACTGAGCGTCCGGAGTGGATGTGTTTCGACGACACCGGTGCAGCCGAGTGGACGGCTGCCGATGTCCCACCGGGCTGTCGGATGGTCCCGTTCCAGGCGAACATCTCCATGGATTGTGAGGGAGCCTCGGGCCCCGGCCGGTGAATCAGCGCAGGTGAACGGGGGTGCTGACCTCGGCGAAGAAGTCGTTGCCCTTGTCGTCGATGATGATGAACGCCGGGAAGTTCTCGACCTCGATGCGCCAGACCGCCTCCATGCCGAGCTCTTCGTACTCGAGCACCTCGACCTTGCGGATGGCGTCCTTCGCGAGTCGGGCCGCAGGGCCGCCGATCGAGCCCAGATAGAAGCCGCCATGCGCGTTGCACGCGTCGACGACCTGCTTCGACCGGTTGCCCTTGGCCAGCATGACCATCGAGCCGCCGGCGGCCTGGAACTGGTCCACGTAGCTGTCCATGCGCCCGGCCGTGGTCGGTCCGAACGATCCCGAGGCATAGCCCTCCGGGGTCTTTGCGGGGCCGGCGTAGTAGATCGGGTGGTTGCGGAGGTACTCGGGCATCGGCTCGCCGGCGTCGAGGCGCTCCTTGATCTTGGCGTGCACGATGTCTCGACCCACGACCAGGGTGCCCGTGAGCGACAGCCGGGTCTTGACCGGGTATTTGGTCAGTTCGGCCCGGATCTCGTCCATCGGACGGTTGAGGTCGATCTGCACGGTGGTCGAGCTGAGGTCGTCCTCGGTCACCTCCGGCATGTACTGGGCCGGGTCGGTCTCGAGCGATTCGAGGAACACGCCTTCGGCGGTGATCTTGCCGAGCGCCTGTCGGTCAGCCGAGCAGGACACGGCGATCGCCACAGGGTTGGAGGCGCCATGGCGGGGGAGGCGGATGACGCGGACGTCGTGGCAGAAGTACTTGCCACCGAACTGGGCGCCGATGCCCATCTCCCGGGTGAGTTCGAGGATCCGCTGCTCCCACTCCAGGTCACGGAAGCCGTGGCCGGCCATGGAACCCTCGGTCGGCAAGGTGTCGAGGTAGCGGGCCGACGCGTATTTTGCGGTCTTCAGGGCGTACTCGGCCGAGGTTCCGCCGATGACGACGGCGAGGTGGTACGGCGGGCAGGCAGCGGTGCCGAGCTTGCGCAGGTTCTCGTCGAGGAAGCGGGTGAGGCTCTCCGGGTTGAGGAGCGCCTTGGTCTCCTGGAACAGGTAGCTCTTGTTGGCCGAACCGCCGCCCTTCGCCATGAACAGGAACTTGTAGGCGTCGCCCTCGGTGGCGTACAGCTCGATCTGGGCCGGGAGGTTGTTGGCCGTGTTCTTCTCCTCGAACAGGCTCAGCGGTGCGAGCTGGGAGTACCGCAGGTTGGAGGTGAGGTACGTGTCGTGGACGCCCTGCGAGATGGCGAGCTCGTCGTTGGTACCGGTGAAGACGTTCTGCCCCTTCTTGCCCATGACGATCGCCGTACCCGTGTCCTGACACATGGGCAGCACGCCGCCGGCGGCGATGTTCGCGTTCTGGAGCAACTCCATCGCCACGAAGTGGTCGTTGGGCGACGCATCGGCATCGTCGAGGATGTTGCGGAGCTGCTGGAGGTGGCTCGGCCGCAGGTAGTGGGCGATGTCTCGCATCGCCGTGGCGGTGAGGAGGCGGATTGCCTCGGGTTCGACCTTCAGGAAGGTCTGGCCGCCGCCCTCGAAGGTGGACACACCCTCGTCGGAGATCTTGCGGTATTCGGTGGTGTCCTCGCCGAGGGGGAGGAGTTCGGTGAAATCGAAGTCGGTCACCCTTCGACCCTACCCGCCGACCCGTTCTCCAGCGGGCCTGTCGTGACTACACCCGCGTGTGTTCCCCGAACACGCCCGGAGGAGCGGTCCGGAGGACCTTGCCCATCGCGTTTCGCGGGAGTTCCTCCAGCACGACGAAGTGGTCGATCGGCACGTCCGCGGACTCTTCCATCGTCATGAGGATCTCGACGAGGTCCAGCTCATCGGCGGAATCCAGCTGGTCGATCACCACCATCACGCCCACGGCCTCACCGAGCCGTTCGTCGGGCACGGCAACCGCAAGGGTTTCGTTCACGAATGCGACCGCATTCCACGCCCGTTCCGCCGCCAGCGGGTCGATGTTCTTTCCGCCCCTGATGATGAGGTCGGACAATCGCCCCGTGACGCGGAGGGCGCCGTCGCCGTCGATCTCTCCGATGTCGCCCGTATGCAGCACACCACCCTCGAACAATTCCGCGGTGCGTTCTGGCTCGCCCAGGTAGCCGAGCGTGGGCGTCCAGGTGTGCGCCCACCGGCCCTCGGTCGACGGCTCGAGGCAGATCTCACCCGACTGGGTGCGGACGAGCACGTGGGGGAGCGGGAAGCCGCGGCCCGAGCCGATGGGGTCGTCGAGCGATTCCCGCACTACGCCGGTGGGCGCCTCGCTCAGGCCGTAGCTGAGGGTCGGCCGGACGTCGAAGCGGTCGAAGAACTCCCAGATCGTCCGCGGGTCTGCGCCCGAACCACCGAGGATCACCCGATCGAGGGACGCAAGCTGCGCCGGCACGACCCCGTGCGACCGGGCGAGGTCGTAGACGAGTGTGGGCACGGCGAACAGGCGGGTCACGCCATGGCGCTGCACGTCCTCGGCGAGCCCCGGGGCATACGTGCGGTCCATGACGACGAAGGTGGACCCTCGGAGGAGGGCGGAGACGGGTCCGAGCACCAAGAGGTTGAGGATCGTGAGCCGCAGGGGTGTGCCCAACCGCTCGCCCGCAGTCGGCGGCTCGGTGTCCACCGAGACGAGCCCGGGGAGCAGCAGACCGTGCTGACTGTGGACGACCGCCTTGGGCGTCCCGCTGGTGCCGGAGGTGAACGTGACCGCCGCCGGAGCGAGTGGATCGATTTCGGGTGGCGGGCGATCGCCGCGGGGCATGTCCTCGATCGACGAAACGATGGTGAGGGCGCCGAGGTGGGCTTCGAGCCGTTGCGTCGTGGCGTCGTCGAGCGGTGTGGCCGATCCCAACCAGACGCCGCCGGCCCGGAACGTCGCCAGGGAGCCGATGACGAGTTCGGCGCAGTTGCCGAGCCGCCAAAGCATCGGTTCGTCGGGTCGGATGCCACCGGCGACCATCGTCACGGCAGCGTCGAGTTCACTCCAAGTCCATTGCCGATCGCCGTCGATCAGTGCGACGCGTTCCGGGTGCGACGCAAGGCCATCATCGAGAATGCGGGCGATCGACGCCGGCCCAAACGGAAACGGTGCCGGTGGCACGTGCTGCACAAGCCCGGTGACCGGGTCGGGGCCAATCACTCTGCAGGGAGGGTCGCCCCGTTGATGCCACCGGGCCCGAACATCTTGCGGACGAGCGGTTCGTAGTACGACAACGGTGGGGTCACGCCATCGGGGTCGAAGG
>JAHDDK010000077.1:2471-16573 GCA_020629375.1 Acidimicrobiales bacterium | reverse complement strand
CGGTGATGGCACGACTCGGCGGGTGCGCTTCGATGTGCCGGTCGAGGTGAACATCTTGTCGAACCGTCGCCGAGTGCCGCCCTACGGTCTTGCGGGCGGGGCGACGGGAGCGACGGGCCACAACCGGGTCCTGCGAGCCGACGGTTCGGTCGAAGAACTTCCGGGTGTGGCCCAAGCGATGATCGAGCCCGGCGATCGAGTCGAGATCGACACCCCCGGCGGCGGAGGTTGGGGCGCGGAGTGACTCAGGCCGCGTCGAGGCGATAGCCCGACGTGTTCCCAACGTTCCACCAAACCATGGCTCGAATTCGTCGAACAGCGGGCCCGAAAGGCGACCGCGCCGCGGCGATGGGCAACTCGAGTATCGCCGAGTCATGATTGCGGCCGAGCGTCTGAAACACTGACCGCATGGGTGCACTCCTCATCATCAACTACGACGTGACCGATCCCGAGCGACTCAAGGCCTACCGGGCGCCAGCAGGCGAGGCGCTCGTCGGCGACGCCCCAGACAAGGGCACCGCGCGAGTCTTCACCCGCGACACGGTGGACCTCGGCGAAGGTGCTGGTGGCGGCACCAATACCGTCGCCCTCGAGTTCGAGTCCGTCGAAGCGGCGCAGGCCGCGTACGCGTCGGAGGCCTACCAAGCGGTCGTCGGCGAACGCCTCGCCGCGACCGACCCGAAGTTCGCCATCATCGTCCCCACGATGTAGCGCGATTGGCTGTTCTCCTCGCCCTCGCGGCCACGTTGTCGATCGCGCTCGGCGAGTTCCTCGCAGACGGGGTCACTAAACGGACCCGAGCCAACGAAGTCACCGCCACGATGTTCGTCGCCGGCGTGGTGTTGATGGCGGCTGTCACTGTGGTGTGGCCGGGGCAACCCACTCGACAGGACCTCCTGATCGGTGCTGTCGCCGGCGTCGCGAATGGCGCCGCGATTCTGATGCTGTACGTCGCCTACTCGAGAGGTGCGCTGCGCTCGGCGGCACCGATCGCCGCGGTGGTCATGTCGAGCGTGCCGGTCGGGTGGGACGTCGCTGTCGAGGCAACGACGCCATCGAGTGTGGCGGCTGCCGGGCTCGTCGTCGGTCTGATCGCCATCGGCCTCAGTTCGTACGAACCCGGAGGGGCTGCCGACCGCCGAGGAAGCACCTGGATCGCCATCGCGGCGGGCGCGACCTTCGGCGTATTGCTGATCCTGCTCGACGGAATCGGCGACGATGCTGGCGCAACGCCGCTCCTGGTGCAGCGGATCTTCGGTCTGGGTGTCGCCGTCGCCATCACTCGTGCGACCGGGCCACGGGCGATCCCAGCCGACCGGCGCGACGCGGCGACCGCGTTCGCGATCGGTCTGTTTGCGACGACCGCGGTGGTGCTGATCGTGCTTGCTTTTCAGCGCGGTGATCTCAGTGTGGTGAGTGTGATCAGCAGCCAGTACGCGGGCGTCGCGGTCCTGCTCGCCGTCGTCTTCCGGGGGCAGCGACTCCGGTGGTGGCAGGCGCTGGGGCTCATCGCCGCGAGCATCAGTGTGGCGTTGATCAGCCTCGGCTGAGCTCGGATGCCAATGCTCCTAGGGCGGCAACGAACCGGTCGATCTCGTCGCCATCGTTGTAGTAGTGGACCGAGGCTCGGACAAGCGTCGGGAGGCCTCGATGCGGAAGGTCGAGTCGGGCATGGCTCGCTGGCGAGGTCGAGGTGTTGATGTCTTGCTCCCGGAGCCGTCGATGGATGACGTCGGCATCGACGCCCTCGACCGCAAAGGTCACGATGCCGCCCCGGGTCGATCCCTTGTCGTGGACCGAGACTCCGTCGATCTCGTTGAGCGCCGCGCGAAGTGTCTCCCCAAGCTCGATCAGTCGAGCCGAGGTCTGCGCGATGCCGAGCGACAAGGCGTAGTCGACAGCCGCGCCAAGGCCGAGCTTGCCCGCGAAGTTGGTCTCCCAGTTCTCGAACCGGCGGGCGTCGTCACGGACCTCATATGTCGACTCGCTCGTCCAATCGGCAGCATGCAGGTCGAGGAACGGCGGTTCGATGCGTTCGAGGGCGCGCGGACCTGCGTACAGAAAGCCCGTGCCACGGGGGCCGCGCAGATATTTCCGTCCGGTTCCGGAGAGGACGTCGCAACCGATCGAGGTGACGTCGAGCGGAACCTGTCCAGCGGACTGGCACGCGTCGAGGACGTAGAACGTGTCGAAGTGCGCCGTCAGCTCGCCGACACGTTCGGCGGGGTTGATGAGCCCGCCGTTGGTTGGGGCGTGAGTCATCGCCACCATCGCTGCACCACGGGCCAGTTCCGCTTCGAGCTGGTCGAGATCGATCTGGCCGGCGTCGTCGTCATCGATCACGACGACCTCGATGCCCTTCTGTTTTCGCAGCTGAAGCAGAGCGATCACGTTGCTCACGTATTCGGCGCGACACGTCAATACTCGATCGCCGCGCTCGAATGGGTAGCCGTAGACGGCCATGTCCCATGCTCGGGTCGCGTTCTCGACGACGGCCATGTGCTCTGGTGGCGCACCGACGAGCCGGCCGAGCGATCCGTAGACGTTCTCGAGCCGATCCTCCGCTTCGGCGGCCGCTTCGTACCCGCCGATCATTGCCTCACGGGTCAGATGGTCGACGACGGTGTCGAGGACGGTCTGCGGGGGAAGCGCGCTCCCCGCGTTGTTGAAATGCAGGACCTCATCGACACCGGGCGTGGCGTCGCGAACGGCGGAAAGCGAGAATTCGGTAGGCACGGGGTGAGGGTACTTCGCGTGCCAGAAGGAGTTTGACGATGGCACCAGAACGAGGCTTTCCCGCCGAGGAGTTCGCCGCTCGAGTCGATCGAGCGCAGGCTCGGATGGCCGAGCTCGGTGTCGATGCGATGATCGTGTCGACCGAGCCGGAGGTTCGGTACTTCACCGGCTTCCACACGCCGTTCTGGCAGAGCCCGACGCGACCGTGGTTCGTGGTCGTGCCCGCGACCGGCAAGCCGGTAGCGGTCATTCCGAGCATTGGCGCCGCCTCGATGGCGAGCACATGGATCGACGACATCCGGACGTGGTCGTCGCCGCAGCCCGACGATGACGGCGTCACCTTGCTGGCGGACACCGTGAGCGAGCTGGCGGGTCCGGATGGTCGAATCGGAATGCCGATCGGGCCTGAGACGCACGTCCGCATGCCGCTGAGCGATCTCGATCGGTTGCGAGAGCGACTCGGCGAGTTCCACGACGTCACGGACGTGATTCGCAGCCTCCGCATGGTCAAGAGCGAGCGCGAGATCGCGAAGCATCGCCACATCTGCGGAATCGTCTCGGATGCCTTTGATCGTCTGCCGGAGATTCTGTCCATCGGAATGTCCGAGCGCGAAGCGTTCCAGGCCTTTCGGGCCGAGATCATCGCGCAGGGAGCCGACGACGTGCCGTACCTCGTCGGCGCGACCGGTCCCGGTGGGATCGACGACATCATCCGGCAACCGAGCGACCGGCCGATCGCCGATGGCGATCTGCTGATCTTCGACACTGGATCGACCTACGACGGCTACTTCAGCGACTTCGACCGCAACTTCGCCTTCGGGAGCGCCACCCAGGATGCGATCGACGCGTACCGCGCGGTCTGGGAGGCGACTGAAGCTGGGCTGGCCGCCTGTCGGCCCGGAGCAACCACGACCGATGTGTTCGCCGCGATGAACGAGGTACTGAAGGCAAATGGCTCGCTCGGCAACGATGTTGGCCGGATGGGGCACGGGCTCGGCATGCAGGTCACTGAGTGGCCGTCGCACACCGCCACCGACGACACGATGATCGAAGAGAATATGGTGCTGACCCTCGAACCCGGCCTGTTGTGGGCGCCCGGAAAGGCCATGGTCCACGAGGAGAACGTTGTCGTACGATCTGGAGGGGCCGAACTTCTCAGCCGACGTGCCGCCCCTGAGCTGCCGATCATCTGATCGGTTGTGAACTGCCGACCCAGCAACGTTGACCCGAGGTCTCGAAACGATGTCCACCGCTGTTCTCTCTGATCTGGAGATCGAGGCCTACTGGCAGAACGGCTACGCCGTCGTGCCCGAGGCTCTGACCCCGCAACAACTCAACGCACTCCGGGCCGATTTCGACTCCTGGGTTGACGAGAGCCGTCAGCACGACGTGGCGTATGGCGATACCCCGGACGGACGGGCCCGATTCGACCTCGAGAAGGACCATTCGGCCGACCGCCCAGCGTTGCGCCGTGTTGCATCGCCCGTCGACGTGTCCGACGCGTACCTCGGTGCCATGCGAGACAACCGGGCGCTCGACGCCGTCGCGCAGCTCATCGGCCCCAACGTCGAGTTCAACAACTCGAAGATCAACGCCAAGCACCCCGGCACAGCGACAGCGGTGAAGTACCACCAGGACTTCATGTTCCAGCCACACACCAACGAGGACCTCATCGCGGTGCTGTATTTCCTCGACGATGTCACGTCGGAGAACGGACCGCTGATGGTCGTGCCCGGCACGCATCGCGGCCCACTCTTCGACCACTGGCACGACGGTGTGTACACCGGTGCCGTGGCCCCCGACGTGGAGGCCGAACACGCGCCCCTGGCGGTGCCGGTGCACGGGCCGGCCGGCACGGCCTGTTTGATGCACACCCGTCTGCTGCACGGGTCGGCCCCCAATCTGTCGGACCAGCCGAGAACGTTGTTCATCAGCGAGTACCGAGCCGAAGACTCCAAGGCCCTACAGGTCAACCACCTACCGAGTGCGCACGATGGCGAGGTCGTCCGGGGCGAGCGGACGAATCGGGTCCGGTGCTCGACCTACGAGATGGAGTATCCCGAAGTCCCGACCGGCGCATCGTTCTTCGAGCAGCAGGCCAAGGCGTGACACTGCCCGACCTCGTCCCGCTGCCCTTCGAGACCGACGCGGGATTCGGTTCACGGGCTCGGCTCGGACTCGTCGTGCTCGAGTCGGATCAGACGATCGAGGCTGAAGGACGCTTGCTCGACCTGCCAGGCGTCGACGTGTACCACGCCCGGATCGCCAACGACCTGGAGGTCACCCACGAGACACTGACGGCGATGGCCGAACGTCTTCCCGCGGCGGCGGCGCTGCTGCCCGGCGAGTTCGAGTTCGATGCGATCGGCTACGGCTGTACGTCGGCGGCCACCCTGATCGGCTCAGATCGTGTGGCTGAGCTGCTCGCAGAGGCCCATCCGGGCGTGCCGTCGTCGAACCCGATCACTGCCGCCATCGCCGCATTCGAGGCGTTGGGTGCGCGCCGGATCGTTGTGGTCACGCCGTATTCGGCCGAGGTCACTCGTCCCGTCGCCGAGCAGTTCGCAGATGCGGGTATCGAGGTCGTCGGCCTCGGCTCGTTCCTTGAAACCAGCGATCTCGTGGTCGGCCGGATCTCCCCGCAGTCGGTGGCCGCCGCTGTCCGAACGATGACGACCGCGGTCGACTGTGACGCCGTCTTCGTGTCGTGCACCAGCGTTCGCCTCATGGCCGACGTCGCTCGACTCGAAGCGGAGGTTGGCGTGCCCGTCGTGTCGAGCAACCTCGCGCTGTTCTGGCATCTGCTCCGCCTCGCCGGTGTTTCGGACCCCGTCGACAACCTCGGCCGCCTGTTCGAGCACTAGCCGTTCGCGGTCACTTCGGGGTCAGACCCCAACGTGACCGAGGACCCGGTCAAGGTAGGCGTTGGCGAAGGTGCCATGCGGGTCGACCTCGGCCCGGACTGCGGCGAAGCGGTCCCATTGCGGGTACCGGCCTGCCAACGTCTCGCAGGTTTGGAAATGGAGCTTGCCCCAGTGGGGGCGGCCGTCATAGTCGTCCAGAATCGACTCGACCGCGCGGAAGTACGGCTCGTGGTCGGCCCCCCGGTATCGGTGCACCGCGATCCACCCGGAGTCGCGGCCCTCGGCGGTCGACAGTGCGATGTCGTCTGCGGCAGACACGCGCACTTCGATCGGAAACGACGGCGGATCGTCGAGCGACTCGACAACGTCTCTGACTCGACGCACGGCCTCGGGCATCGCATCGATCGGGATGCCGTACTCCATCTCCACGAAACGAACGTGGCGAGGAGAGGCGAAGACGTCGTGGCTGCGGCCCACACGGTCAGTGCTTTGCGTGAGGTTGGCCATCAGTCCGAGCACCTGGGTGCGACGTGACGGGAAACGACGGATCGCCTTCATGGCGGCGCCGAAGGCGACGTTCTCGACGAGTATCTTCTCGACCAACGCCTTCTGCTGCTCGAACCGATCCGGCTCGCGAGTCGTTCGGTGGTTCCGCTTCACGAGGGCCTTTCGTGAACCCGGCAGCCAGAACAACTCGGCGTGTTCGGCGCTCGTCGTGAACGACTCCCAGTCGTCCAATACGTCGTCGAGCAACTCGACGGTCTCGACCGCATGCAGATTGAACGACGGGACCGTGGCCAACTCGACACGGGTCACGATGCCCAGCGCGCCGAGACCGACCCGCCCGACGACGAACACCTCGGTGTTTGTCTCGGCGTCGCACCACCGGACCTCGCCCCTGCCGGTGACGAGTTCGAACCCGGTGATCTGTGCCGACAGGTTCGGCTTGTGCCGTCCCGTGCCGTGCGTGGCTGTCTGGGTGGCTCCCGCGATCGTCTGGACGTCGATGTCGCCGAGGTTGGGAAGCGCGCGGCCGCGATCGTGGAGGCGCTGGCTAAGTGCGTGCAGGGTCATTCCGGCCCCAACCCGAACGCGCCCCTGAGCATCGACCTGGAGATCGGTTGGCATGTTGTCGAGGCTGATCAGCGTCCCAGTCGTCATTGCCGCAGCCGTGAACGAATGGCCGGCGCCGATCGCCTTGACTCGGTCGCCTCGCTCCGTCGCCTGCCTGACGAGGTCGGCCAGTTGGCCGACGGTCGTGGGCGCCGCAGTCGAGGCCGGGACACACGACTGGTTCTTCGCCCAGTTCGTCGTCGTGCCAGCTCTCCCCATCTCGCCAATGTAGGTGAGGCCCTCACATACTGACGCGGTGGCCGATCTCGACTCACCTGACACGATCCATGACTTGGCGACCCCGGCCCTCGTGGTCGACCGGTCGGTCTTCGACGCGAATACGGCGGCGATGGATGCCGTGTTGCCCGGACGCAAGCTTCGCCCACACGTCAAGGCATTCAAGAGCACTGCGCTGGCCACGCGCCTCGCCGATGACGGTCACACTGCGTTCTGTGCCGCAACGCCAAGGGAAATCGAAGGGCTCGTCGCCGCGGGCCTCACTGACGACCTGCTGCTCGCCAACGAGACCCTCGACGTCGCCCGACTCGGCCGGCTCGCCGATGATGCGGAGATCACTGTGGCGGTCGACAGTGATGCGACGCTCACCGCCGCGATCGACGGCGGAGTTCGCAGTGTGTTGATCGACGTCGAGGTCGGGCTACCTCGATGTGGGTGTGATCCCGCCGACGCCGGACGGCTCGCCGAACGGGCGCGTGCCGCAGGACTCGAGGTGCGAGGGGTGATGGGTTACGAAGGGCACCTGATGATGGTTGACGACCGTGAGGAGCGAACTGAACGCGTCGCCGAGTCGATGCGCCAACTCCTCGAGGCCCACGGCGCCGTCGGAGGCGAGATCGTGTCGGGTGGAGGTACCGGAACCTTCGACACCAACACGTCTTGCACGGAGATCCAGGCGGGCAGCTACACGCTGATGGACACGCACTACGACACGCTCGACCTCCCGTTTCGCCCAGCTGCCACCGTCGTCGGAACGGTCGTGTCGGTCAGCGGCAAGGGATGGATCGTCGCCGATGTCGGACTCAAGGCGATGGGTATGGACCACGGCGACCCGACCTGGACGGAGGGCGAGGTATTCTTCCTGAGTGACGAGCACGCCACCCTCGTGCCCAGAGAAGGCTCGACCTACAACGTTGGCGATCGCATCCAACTCGTGCCCAGCCACATCGACCCAACAGTCGCCCGTCACGAGGCGATGTGGCTGGTCGACGGAGACCGCATCGTCGACCGCTGGGAGGTCGACCTCCGCCACTGGTAGTTGGGGTCAAGTCTGACATAGCAAGAGGTTTGGGCGACTCCCGGATTATCACCTCGCTTGCTATGTCAGACTTGACCCCATCATGATCGTCACCGTCTTCCGCAATCGCCTGTCAGACGACCCCGACGCCCAGGCCGAATACGCCGAGCTGATCGGCCACATCAGCCAGCTGGCGACAACGATGCCGGGCTACATCTCCCACAAGACCTACGTCGCCGACGACGGTGAGCGGTGCACGATCGTCGAGTTCGAACACGAAGACGGCCAGGCCGAGTGGCGCCGCAACGCCGAGCATGCCGCAGCTCGCGTCCGGGGCCGGGAGGCGTTCTACAGCGAGTACCGCATCCAGATCTGCGAAGAGCTGCGCTCGTCGCACTGGTCGAGCGACGAGGGTGGCCGCAACGCCTGAACGTTCCGGCCAGAATTCGGCGATGACCCTCCGCATCGACCCGACCCGAGCACTGCCGCTACAGGCGTACCGAGATGCCGACGTCTTCGAGCATGAACGGCACACGATCTGGCGCGGTGGTTGGGTGTTCGTCGGGACGGTCGACCAGGTCGCTGAACCCGGAGATTGGTTCGCGACCGAACTCGGCGGCCAGCCGATCATCGTGCGTCGAGACCAGCAGGGCGAGCTCGGAGCACTCGCGAATGTTTGTGCCCATCGAGGCACCCTGCTCGTCGAAGGAGCCGGCAACGACAAGAGATTTCAGTGCCCCTATCACTCGTGGACGTACCGCGACGATGGCTCGCTCATGGCGGTGCCCCATTCGGGAGACGACGACATCGACAAGGCCGACTGGTGCCTGCCTCGCTACCGCTGTGAGGCGTGGAATGGCCTGGTCTTCGTGTCGATCAACGAGAAGGTCTCGTCGCTGGCGGAACGGTTCGCTCATCTCGATCCGATCGTCGCCCCACACGGCATCGAGTCGCTTCATCACTGGACGTCGCAACGAGAATCGGAGACGTGGGCGGCCAACTGGAAGCTCGTCATGGCCAACGCAATGGAGAGCTATCACCTCTTCGCCATCCATCCAGACACGCTCGAGCCGTACACCCCAACCAGCGGTTCGTACTACATCGCTGGCAATGCGCACGGCACGGCCACCGGCGGGCAAGAAAAAGGCCAGGACGACTACGTGCTGCTGAGCCTGCCGCCCAACTTCGTGGGCGTGATCTCGAACAACGCGTTCCTCTACCAAGTCGTCGTGCCGGTTGCCGCCGATCGGACCACGGTCGTGTCGGGAGGAGCCTTCGCCGAGACCGACCCGGCGACCTCGTCTGCGGTCGGTAGCTTTCTCAAGCGGACGGCAGCTCGGGTGAGTGAGTCGCTCGTGCCCGACTTCCTTCCCGAAGACAAGGCGATCTGTGAGCGCGGCCAACTTGCTGCCTCCGGCGACTTCGAGCCGGGACCGATCCTCGGGGTCGAGCGTGTGCTCGTCGACTTTCACACGTATCTCGCTGAGGCCTACGCCCGAGAGAGTGCGGGCTGAACCCGCTCGTCGTCACTGGTGCGCCAGTCGTGGGGTGCGGCCCCCATTCATCGCGACCGCGATGTGGTCGATCCTCTGGACATGAAGCGGAACCCTGAATCCTGCAAACCCAGCGCGATCGCCCGAGCGGTCACCCTTGGCATGTGCGTTCTCATCGCGGCATGTGGATCGACGACCGAGAGCGTCGCCGAGACTCCAGAGGCTCTCGCCTCTTCGGATGCAGAAGTCGTTGACCAGGCGCCCGAATCGACCGTCGTCGAAGTCGTCTCCGAGTCGGGCACTCCGCTCGGTGGCGGTGACGGCGAGCCCACCCGAGTCGACGATGCCGGCGACTCTCCGTCCGACTCGAGTACACCTACGTCGAGCACGACGGTGCCGGTGGAGAGTGCGCCTGTCGTCGTGCTGCCGATCGATCTGTCCGGGTCGGTGCTGAATGAGCTGGGCGACCTTGTGGTCGAGACCACTCCGGATGATCCGCTCAACGTTCGCCGAGGGCCCGGTATCTCCTACGAGATCGTCGACACGCTTGATCACGAAACCGGTGGCGTGGCTGCGACGCACACCTTTGTGCTCGAGTCGGGCACGCCGTGGTACTACATTGCCGCTCCGGTGGAGGGCTGGGTGCACTCGGGGTTTGTCGTCCCGGCGACGCCGGGCTGTTCGTCGGCCATTCCCATTCCCGATCCTGCAGACGCAAAGGTCCACGTCGTCCACGACGTTGACAACGATGGCGTCGATGACGACGTGATGCTGCTCGTGACCGCCGTCGATGTCGATGGGAGGGAACGCTTCGAGCTTGCGGTCGTCGTGGCATTCGCCAACGGCGAGTCGGTCTCTGGCGAGGTTGGCCAGGGCCCAGTCGGCTTCAGCCCGTACCACGGCATCGCTCGCATCTCGGACATGTCGAAGATCCAGGACGGCCTCGACGAGATCATCGTGGGCGTCGACGGAGGGGCCTCGCACGGGATGTACACGGTGCTCACCATCGAGGATTGCGCGATCGTCAACACCACGTTCGGCGGCGAGCCCGTGGGCTTCACCGATGGGGCGAGCGCGGGGCACAGCACGACCACCGGATGCGCCTACGGGACCGGTGGGCGGGTCGAAGTCGCCATGACGTCGGTGAACTTCAACGAGGAGTCCTTCTCGATCATCACCTTCGAGCTCGAAGGCACCGAGTGGGCCGAACTCGAGCTGTACGAGCAGGACAGCTTCCCGGCGTCGGGCGTTCCGTCGCAGCTGACGCTGATCGACTGCGTCTGAGCCGCACACTCGCCATTCGTTCCACTGCCTCTTCTCGTCTGGAGAAAATCTTGGGCTGGTGGTTGACCTGGAGTGCACTCCAGGTTGTTCACTGTGGCCATGACGACGACGACACTCACTCCCGCCGAGATGGCCGACCGAACCGGCGTCTCGCTCGACACGCTCCGCTACTACGAGTCTGAGGGGCTACTCAACGACGTGGCCCGGGCAGACAACGGCCATCGGCGATACAGCGAAGACGACGTGTTGTGGGTCGAGGTGCTGCGGTGTCTGCGCGACACCGGCATGACCATCGACCAGCTCCGGCACTACTGCTCGCTGGGCGCCGTCGGCCCGTCGACCAAACCGCAGCGGCTCGAGATTCTGCAGCAGCACCGGGCCCTCGTCGAGCAACAGATCGCAGAGCGTCGCCGTGCGCTCGACCTCATCGACCACAAGATCAGCTACTACTCCGGAGAAGACCAATGACCCCCGACGACACGTTTCCCTATGTTCAGCTCGGGAAGAGCGGCCTGTGGGTCTACGCCCTCGGTCTCGGCACGATGCAGTTCGGCTGGTCGGTCGATGAGGCGGGCGCGTTCGACGTGATGGACGCCTACGACGAGATGGGTGGCAACTTCATCGACACCGCCGACGTGTACTCGGCGTGGGCGGAGAAGCTCGGCGGACCGATCAACGAGGGCGGCGTGTCCGAGGAGATCGTGGGCCGGTGGCTCGCGGCGCGCGGCAACCGGGATCGCATGGTGATCGCGACCAAGGTTCGGGGCGCGATGGGGCGGATGTTCGCGGACCACCGCGGCACGTCGAGGCATCGTGAGGGTCTGTCGCGTCGCTGGATCATGCAGGCCTGCGAGGACAGCCTTCGGCGGATGGGCGTCGACCACATCGACCTCTACCAGGTGCACTGGATCGACCCGCTCGTGCCGATCGAAGAGACGTTGTCGGCGCTGACAGATCTCGTGCGGCAGGGCAAGGTGCGCTATCTCGGCTGCTCCAACTTCACGGCGTGGCGAATCATGGAAGCACTCTGGACCGCCGATCGCCGCCACCTCGAGACCTTCGTGTCCGTTCAGCCCGAATACCACTTGCTTGATCCGGCGCGGTCGTTCGTCGAGATGGAGCTCGCACCGATGTGCCTGGAGTACGGGATCGGCATGGTGCCCTACAGCCCCCTTGCCGGCGGCATGCTCACCGGCAAGTACCGCCGTGGTGACGAGCTGCCCGACAGCGTGCGGGCTGAGGAGAACGCCGCCAATCGGTTCAGCGACAAGAACTGGGACATCATGGAGGCCCTTGTCGAGGTGGCGGAGGCCGAGGGTCTGACCCCCGCTCAGGCGGCGATCAACTGGCAACGATCCAAGCCGTGGGTGAGTGCGCCGATCATCGGCGCAAATCGACCAGATCAGCTGCGCGACACGCTCGCCTCGCTCGAGAACCCATTGTCGGCCGAAGGGGTCGCCCGACTCGACGAGGTGAGCGACTTTGCGAGGAGCCGTCCCTCGAAAGAAGAATGATCCGACGTCGAGCTTGCGATCGCCTCGACCGATGGAAGTCGCTGCCTTCCGAACCCTCACCGCGAACTCTGGTCGTGAGCGACTGGGATAATGGAAACGACTAGCTTGGGCCGAATGGAACCGGTCCCTCATGGCTTGCCGCTAGTTGCCAGGCTGAAGAGGCGCTGGTGGTTGCCAGCGGCGGCGTGCAGCATGACGCTTGTCGTAATGCTTGCGGCTTACGTCTTCGAATTCGGCGATTGGCTCGGCGGCTTGCGCGATCCGATGCTTGCCGGAGTACTGGCCTGTTTGCTTGGACTCGGGATTTACGCTGTCGGAGCTCTCAGGGAGGCACGGTTGCATCCAAGTGTCATCGCACAGATGTCTGGCGAGGCCGTATGCGTGCAGTGTCGGCGGGCCGAAGATCCTGAACTTTTGCTCGGGGTAACCGAAGTCGCGGTCTACGACGGCGTTGGATGGTCTGATGAGAGGATCGATGTCGTTCGAATCGAACACGATGGCGGGGTGTGGGAATGCAGTCTCATGAATCGGCGGGTGCAGAGAGGGTAGATGGGTCGCCCGATCGAAGGGTTTGCCAGCGTGCTCGAATAGGTGCGTCCGAGCCTCGCCTCATGGTCGATGAGGGCTCGACATCATGACGAGCCGAACACTGCATGTCGGTAACGTCGATCTCCGGGCGACGCTTGGCAATCTCGGGATCTACCCGCGGGATCCCACCAAGGAGTGGCGACCAGCGGGGTTCGCGAAGGCGATGCTCACTCCTGCGGGTCCGGGCACGATCGAGTTCGACTGGTCTACCGCCGGAGAAGTGCACGCAATCGCGTGGGGCGAAGGCGCCGAATGGCTGCTCGACCAGATGCCGAGATGGTGTGGGCTCCACGACGACCCGTCGGGCTTCGACCCGTCGGCCGACCGTCGCCTGGCACAACTCTGGAAGCGGCATGGCGGTGCCCGAATGTCCGCCGTCGGGACGATCTGGCAGGAGCTGCTGCTCGTCATCATCGGACAACGAGTCACCTCGCAGAACGCCATCCAAAGCTGGGCGCAGCTGTGCCGCCGATGGGGAAGCGACGCGCCGGGACCCCATGGACTTCGACTGCCTCCGACCCCCGAGGTGCTCGACCGGCTGAGCTACGTCGACCTCCACCAGATCGGGCTCGAGAAGAAGCGTGCAGACGCCTTGCGGGTCGCCGCCAAGCGATACACCCGCATCGAAGAAGCGGTCGACATGACGACCGGCGACGCGATCACTCGGATCACCGCGCTGCCGGGCTTTGGCCCGTGGACGGCAACCGCAACGCTCGTCATCACGCATGGCGATCCCGACCTCGTGATGTTGGGCGACTACGGCATGCCCACACTCGTCAACCACTTCTTCACCGGAGACGCAACACGTCAGGCGCCCGAACGCGGAGGCGATGAGGTGATGCTGCGCCACCTCGAACCATGGCGTGGCCATCGCCAACGCGTGATGAAGTTGATCATGGCGTCCGGCGTCACACCGCCGAGACGGGCGCCGCGGGCGTTCAATCCCGACATCCGGCGAATGTGACGAGTCTGCGGCATAGGCTTGAACCGCTCGTATCGACATCTCGACGTGGGCCGACTGGAGGCCATCATGGCGAGCACATCTCACACGGGCGCGGGCACGTTCACCGATCTCGGAGTGCCCGACGACATCGTTCGTCAACTCGATCGGGCGGGGATCACTGCACCCTTCGAGATTCAGCGCGCCACGATCCCCGACGCCCTCGCGGGACGTGACGTACTCGGACGAGCGCCGACTGGCTCGGGCAAGACGCTGGCGTTCGGCATCCCGATGATCACCCGCCTCGAGTCGGCG
>JAHDDK010000077.1:0-2333 GCA_020629375.1 Acidimicrobiales bacterium | reverse complement strand
CATGGCCGACATGGGCTTCCTTCCGGTCGTCAAGCAGATCCTCGATGCGACCAACACCAAGCGCCAGACCGTGCTGTTCTCTGCCACGCTCGGCAAAGAGGTGAAGGTGCTCACCGAGCGCTACCAGAAAAATCCCGTGACCCATGAGGTGGGGGAGCGCAAGCCGGACATGACCCGGATGACGCATCGCTTCGTCCGGATCGAACGCACCCAGAAGGTGCCGCTCGTGGCCCACGAGATCCGTGAACACGGGCAGACGATCGTGTTCTGCCGGACCCGCCACGGCTCGGATCGAGTGGCCCGCCAACTCAAGCGGTATGGGGTCAAGACCGGCGTGATCCACGGTCGACGAACCCAGAACCAGCGAGACAACGCGCTCAAGTCGTTCGTTGACGAGAAGGTGCAGGCGCTGATCGCGACCGACGTCGCCGCACGCGGCATTCACGTCGACGGCGTCGATTGCGTCGTCCATTTCGACCCTCCGGAGGACGACAAGGCGTACACCCATCGCTCCGGCCGTACGGCTCGGGCTGGGGCGACCGGTGCTGTCGTCTCCTTCGTCACGAGCGAGCAGCTCAAGGACACGAAGAAGCTCCAGCGCCAGATCGGTGTCCGATGCGAATTCGAGGACCCGTTGCCCGAGGATCAGCTCAACCTCGGTGAACCCATCGTGCAGCCGAAGCAGCAGCAGGGCCAGCCGAAGGGCGGCGGCCGGGGCAGCGGACGCAAACGAAGCAACGGGTCAGGCGGCGGCAAGCCCCAAAAGAAGGGCGGCGGCAAGCCCAAACAAGGAGGCGGCTCGGGGCGGTCCGGGGGTGGATCGGAGTCGAAGCACGGTGGGAGAGCGTCGGGTGGCAAGTCCTCGTCGAAGCGCCGCAGGCCAGCTCGCCAGGGTCAGGGAGCAAAGTCATCCGGTGGTCGCTCCGCCGGACGTGGCGGGCGTCGCAGCTGATCCCCAGTCTTGGAGCGTCAGGCGCCACTAGTCTCCGAGAATGCAGCCCTCGGACATCGCCTCGCTCACCAACGTCTCGGATCCACAGCTCTCTCCCGACGGTGCGCACGTCGCCTATGTGGTGTCGCGGGTCGACGAAGAGGCGAATACGTACCGCAGCCAGATCTGGGTCGTGTCGACCGACGGATCGTCGTCGCCACGTGCGCTGACCGCGGGTACGCATCGAGATTCGAGCCCTCGCTGGAGTCCTGACGGGACGCAGCTCGCGTTCACCTCTGCGCGCGCCAAGGATGCGGCCGGAAAGACGAGATCGAGCCTGCACCTCCTGCCGTTTGGCGTGCCCGGCGAGACCGTGACCTTGGCGGAGGCAGATGAAGGATTCGGTGGGTTGATGTTCTCGCCCGACGGCGCCTGGCTGGCGATGTCGCATCGGGTGCGTGGCGAGCACTACCAGTCCGATGACATCGGTCGTCGTCCACCCCGAAAGATCGACTCGCTCGCGTTCATGCTCAACGGTGAGGGATTCGTGATCGACCGCCCATCGAACATTCACGTCGTCCCAACCGATGGCTCTTCGGGCTTGCGCAACATCACGCCCGGCCCGTCGCAGTGCGGCGCACCAACCTGGTTCGGCGACAGCCGCCGGATCGCCTTCGCCGTCGACGAGCCGGGTGCAACGTTCGCCACCGACATCGCCGTCGTCGATCTCGATCCCCCCGTCGACGACGGTGAGAACGCCTACACGCTGCTCACCGACGGATCGGGCCGCTACTCCCAGCCAATGGTTACGGCCGACCAGGAGCGGATCGTCGTGTCGGGCCACGATGACCAATGGTGGTATCCGCAGAACTGTCATGTCGGCGTGCTCGACGTGGGCTCGGTCGGTTCACCCGAGTGGATCACGCGCGACATCGATCGAACGTGGATGCCGTTCATGGTCGGGCACGGGCCCCGATGGGCGGCCGATGGCGCGATGCTCGCCGGCCTCGAGGACCGCGGCAACATCCACGTCTACCGTGTCGCCCTCGACGGATCGGCGCCTGAACCAGCGGTCACGGGCGATCGCAACGTGACCGGCTGGTCGGTTGGCGAGCTCGACGGCGCCGAGGTGATCGCCTTCACCGCAACGTCTCGGACCACGCCCACCGAACTGTTCGTCGCTATCGACGGTGCCGAAACGCAACTGACCAACGTGAGCGCGTCGTTCGTCGCCCACACGTCGCCCCGGCCGGGGGAGCACTTCGTCGCCGAGTCCGACGGCCACGACGTCGACTGCTGGTTGTACACCCCGCACGACTTCGACCCTTCCAAGACATACCCGATGCTCTTCAACATCCACGGCGGGCCGTTCACCCAGTACGGCAACTACTACTTCGACGAG
>JAHDDK010000150.1 GCA_020629375.1 Acidimicrobiales bacterium | reverse complement strand
TCGCCATTACTGGCCTTCCTTCCGGAACGGGAACGAGAATGCATCGAGCAGGGCCCGGCCGTGCTCGTTGTTGGTCGCGGTGGTCACGATGGTGATGTCCATGCCGCGCACCGTGTCGACCTTGTCGTAGTCGATCTCGGGGAAGATCAACTGCTCGGTGACACCGAACGTGTAGTTGCCACGCCCATCGAAGCTCTTCGACGGGAGGCCACGGAAATCTCGGATACGAGGCGTCGCCAGCGAAATCACACGATCGAGGAACTCGTACATGCGATCGCCGCGCAGCGTCACCCGACAGCCGATGGTCTGACCTTCACGGAGCTTGAAGCTCGCAAGGCTCTTCTTGGCACGGGTCACCGCCGGCTTCTGACCGGTGATGATCGCCATGTCCTCCAGCGCACCCTCGAGGGCACGCTTGTTGAGGCTGGCCTCGCCGACGCCCATGTTGACCGAGATCTTCTCGAGCTTGGGCACCTGCATGATGTTGTCGAGACCGAGCTGCTCCTTGAGGGCCGGCTGAATCTCGTCGAGGTACTGCTTCTTCAGTGTTGGGATCATCACGTCAGCCATCGAGTTCGGCTCCTGTGCGCTTGCAAACCCGGACCTTCGTGCCATCTCCGAGGACCTTGTAGCCAATGCGGGTCGGCTTGCCGTCCTTTGGGCTCAGCACGGCCACGTTGCTCACGTGCATCGGGAGGTCCTTGTCGATGATGCCGCCCGGCTTGCCCTCGCCCTGTGGGCGCTGGTGCTTCTTGGCCAGGTTGACGCCTTCGACGATGACGGTGTTCTTTTCGGGGAAGGCGAACATGACGCTGCCCTCTTTGCCCTTGTCCTTGCCGGCGAGGACACGGACCTTGTCACCCTTCTTGATCTTCATGCTCTAGAGCACCTCCGGTGCGAGCGACACGATGCGCATGAACTTCTTGTCGCGGAGTTCACGGCCGACCGGTCCGAAGATACGAGTGCCCCGCGGCTGGCTCTGCTCGTTGATGAGCACGGCCGCGTTCTCGTCGAACCGGATGTAGCTGCCGTCGGGACGGCGGCTTTCCTTCTTGGTACGGACGACGACGCACTTGACGACATCGCCCTTCTTGACGCCCGCGCCAGGGTTGGCGTCCTTGACGGTGGCGACGATGACGTCGCCGATGCCGGCATAGCGGCGACGGGTACCGCCGAGCACCTTGATGCAGAGCACCTCGCGTGCACCCGAGTTGTCCGCCACCTTGAGGCGGCTTTCCTGCTGGATCATCGGGCACGCTCCACGATCTCGACGAGACGCCAACGCTTCTTCTTCGAGAGCGGCTTGGTCTCCATGATGCGAACACGGTCGCCGACGTTTGCGTCGTTGTTCTCGTCGTGGGCGAAGAGCTTGTTGCTCCGCTGCACGGTCTTGGCGTAGCGGCGGTGGCGGACACGGTCGATCGCCTCGACGACAGCCGTCTTGTCCATCGCCGTCGACACGACGATGCCCTCGCGGACTTTGCGCTCGTTGCGCTCGGCGCCTTCGGCGGCAGATTCGCTCGGTGCCGGCGCTTCGGCTGCCGGGGCTGCCGTCTCTGGCGCGTCAACGGTTTCGGTGGTCTCTTCGGTCATCAGGCGACCTCCTCGTTCTCGAGCGCTTCAGCAGCGGCGATCTCGCGCATGCGCAACTCGGTCAGCATCCGAGCCTTCTCCTTGCGGGCCTGGCCGAGTCGGGACACGTTCGTGAGCTGACCGGTGGCGTTCTGGAACCGCAGGTTGAAGAGTTCTTCAGTGACCTCGTCGAGCTTGGCCAACAGGTCGGCATCGGACATTTCGGTGAGCTTCTTCTTTGCCATCAGAAACCCTCCTCACGCTTGACGAACTTGGCCTTGATCGGCAGCTTCTGGATCGCACGCTCGATGGCGGCGCGAGCCACCTCTTCGTCGTGGAACGACAGCTCGAATAGCACACGACCGGGGCGCACCACGGCGACCCAGCGTTCCGGGTTGCCCTTGCCCGAACCCATGCGGGTCTCGGCGGGCTTCTCGGTGACCGGCTTGTCGGGGAAGACGTTGATCCACACCTTGCCGCCACGCTTGATGTGACGAGTCATCGCGATACGGGCGGCTTCGATCTGGCGAGCGGTGATCCATCCCGGCTCGAGAGCCTGGAGGCCGTAATCCCCGAACGTGACCTCGGTGCCGCCCTTGGCAGCGCCGCGCATGCGTCCGCGGTGATGTTTGCGATGTGCGACCTTACGGGGCATCAGCATTTGTGGTACCTACCTTCTCGTCCGCACTCAGTCCGCATCGCCGGGGCGGAAGTTGTGGACTTCGCCCTTCGTGCGGGTGGAGGCGTCGATCTCTTCCTCGGCGGCGAGGAGCTTTTCGAACTCGGGATCTGCTTCGGGGACGAGCGGCTTGAGCTCTTCCTCGGCGGGAGCAGCTTCGGGCTTCTTGGGAGCAGCAGAGCTGGACACGACCTGGCGGGGCCGGTTCTGTCCGGAGGTCTCACCGACCGCCATGGCGGCCTCGCGCTCGATCTTGGTCTGCGCTTCGCTCTTGTATGGAAGGCGATCGCCCGTGTAGATCCACACCTTCACGCCGATACGTCCGGCAGCGGTGTGAGCCTCGCGGAAGCCGTAGTCGATCTCGGCGCGCAGCGTGTGCAGCGGCACCTGACCTT
>JAHDDK010000149.1 GCA_020629375.1 Acidimicrobiales bacterium | reverse complement strand
CGCAAGCACGGTCTTGGGGCGGTGGACGACGGCGTTGGCGAGTCGGCTGAACATCTCGTGAGCTCTCCTGCGGACGACAGAACTTACTCTGTAAACTTATATCGTAAGTCGTACCGGTTTACGACGTAAGTGTCAACCGGGTCGCCGCATCTTTCGTTGTGACGTCGGACTCAGTGCGAGGACGGCTCGGTCACGAGGACAGCGCCGACCGCTCGGCGATCACTACGGGAGTGTCGGAGCGGAGAGAATCGACTCGTCAATCGACGACGTCGGGGTCGAACCCCCAGCGTCGAGCCACGTCTTCAGCTGGGGAAGCGAGTCTTCGTATCCGCGGGCTGCGGCCTCATTGGCCGCGTCGAGGTCGAGCAGCTTGATGCCCTTGAGATTCAGCGAAACCCAAAGGTCAATGTCGCTGTTGCTCAACGACTCGATTCGCGCACGCGACGATCCCACGAGCATCGACGCGATCACCGTGTTCGCGATCGCCGGATGGGGAGTCCGACGACGGCGGAGCTTGTCCTTCAAGACCGAGAATCCTGACAGCGATCGTCCGAGAGGGGCGCGTGCACTCGGTCCGCCGGGTGGAGCCACGTCGATGGCGATCACGGTGGCGATTGCGGGGTCGGCTCTGAGCGGCCGGGCTGGAAGATTCTCCAGCACGCCCCCGTCGACGAGGAGGTCGCCGTCGGCGGAGACCGGGGGGAACACGCCCGGCAGAGCGATGCTCGCTCGGATCGCGTCGACGAGATTGCCGTCGCGATGTTCGACGATCGACGCCTGGGTCAGGTTCGTCGAAATGCAGACGTACGGCAGATGCAGATCTTCGATCTCGGTGTCGCCGTACTCGGCCTCGAGCGCCTTCGTGATGCGCTGCGCCTTCATCAGCGACACGAGGGGCACGGTGTAGTCGAGCAGCTTCTGGCCATCAAACTTGCTTGGGGCGGTCTCGACGACTTGATCGAGGTCTCCATCGATGGCGACGACACTCGCGATCACCGAACCCATGGACGTCCCGGAGACGGCGTCGATGTCGATACCGAGCTCGGCCATCGCACGAATCGCGCCGAGTTGTCCGTAGGAGCGGCCGCCGCCACCGCTGAACGCTACGCCGGTCCCGTTACCGGTGATCAACCGAGCGATTCGTCGGCGGCCAGCCTCGTCGCCACGAGTCAACTGCAGAACTCGGCTCGCTCCTGCCCGACTCCGGGTAGCGGCACCGCCCGATGGTGGGTGATCGCCGTTCAGCTGAATGGCCCACAGGTCGTAGTCTCCGGTGGCCTCGAGAAGCGATCGAACCTCAGCGACCATCGAGGCTTCTGGCGAATCCGGGTTGGCGGAGGTCACGAGCACAACCCGGTCGGCACCACGCAACGCACGCCGGCTCCAATCCGTGAGGGTGCGATCACATTCGAGAAGCAGCCAACGGTGCGCCACGTCGACCTCGTGCAGAAACTCGCCCAATCGCGAGTCGGCCACCGATCCGGTGGCCGCGTTCGCTATGCCACGGCGATCGAGGAAGGTCGCAACCCGCTCGGCATCGAGATGGAGCGTGCTACCGAAACGCGAGACCTCCTCAGCCAGCTCGGCGACGAGATCGGTGGAGACATTCGGCGCGGCGACGAAGACGGCGATGTTGCCGACATGAGGTTTGTGAATTCGTCGGTCGCCAACCCGTTCGATGACCTTGCGGACCAGCGGCAACATGAGCGCCGGGTGCGCGGCGGTGAGCTGCTCGAAGGTCGCCTTTGGGATGCGGGCGAGCGTGCAGTCACGTATCGCTCGCGCGGTGGCCATCCGAGGCGCCTGCTCGATGACGCCCATCTCGCCGAGAAGATCCCCTCGACCGATTCGGGTGTCGAGGACGATTTCGTCGTCCTCGGTGGCCATGACCCGCATTTGCCCGCTCACGAGGATGTACGCACTGTCGGCGATGTCGCCTTGTTCGAACAAGGCCGTCCCCGCCTCGAGGCTCGTCCATTCGACGGCGTCGGTCATTTCGTCGATCAAGGCAGGGTTCTCCTGACCAACCAACTCGGCGACGACCTTGGCGACACGGGTGCGGTCCATCCGGCGCCGTGCCTCGGCGGCGATTCGGGCACCGCGTTCGGCGTCCTCAGCGAGCCAGGCATCGAAGGCGTCGCCAGCGAGCTCACGGACTTCGGTCGGTTCGATGGCCCGTACCGTTGCTGTCCGTTGTCCGCCGATCACTGCGGTGATCTCGCCCACGACGTCGTCGGGCCCAAGATGTCCGACGACTACGTCGCCGCCATCGTGTGTCTTCGCAATGATCTCGAGGCGACCACGAACGACAACAAAGACGACTTCGCCGTCGTCGTCGATCTCGAAAAGTGTGTCGCCCGCGTTCAGATTCCGAACGGCCATGATCCCCCTCGTGGCCCGTTGTTCGGAGCGTAGCGCCACCAGTTGTTCGGAAGGAAGGCCGGACACACCCGATCAGATCGGGGTGGTGCTGATGATCGTCTCGTCGACCACCGGGCCCTCGGGCACGCGGAAGAACGCGGCGAGCACGAGTGCGGCTGCTGCGCCGATCGCGAGAAGTGAACCCAGCGAGGTCGCCTCGGCGAACGGGCCACCGAGCAGGTTGGCGAACGGAACGACGCCACCAAAGGACAGCACCCAGATGGCGGCGACCCGGCCGCGGATCGACGAGTCGACGTGTTCCTGCCAGGCGACGGCCAACGCGGTGGGGAGCGTGAAG
>JAHDDK010000076.1 GCA_020629375.1 Acidimicrobiales bacterium | reverse complement strand
CCGGACGCACCTCATCCAACCGCTGATCCACATCCCACACCAACGTCTGCGCCGGCTCCCCCACCACATCCCGCAAGACCATGTTCCCATCAACGTCATAATCAAACCTGTCCCCACGCGCCGTACGCGTCACGGCATGAACATGACCCGCCTTCCCATACGTATACACACCCGCATTCGTCGAACCCCAACGCCCCGTCAAATCCCCACCCGCATCATACGCATACGACTCATTGAAGTTCCCCGCACCACGAGCCGTATACCCATCACACGCATTCGTATTATCCGTAAACGCCCGCGTCAACCGATCCAACGTGTCATACCGGAAACACTGCCGCTGATCCCCATTCCGCAAATCCCGAATCCGCGACACATTCCCATTCGCATCATAGGAATACTGGAAACGCTGCCACTGACCCGGAGCAGCAACCGTCCCCCCACGCGACTGCCACAACCGCAACGTGTGATTGTCGTAGTCGAACAACTGCACCCCACGAACACCACCCGCACCAAACTTCCGATACACCACCTGCCCCGTCTGCTTCCACCGCGTCTCATCAACCAACACACCCTCCGTCGCCGACGACATCTTCGCCGGCAAACCCGTCCGCCAGTTGTACGTCAACGAGACCTCAGCGCCCGACGCCCCCCACGGGTTCACCGGATACCGCACCTTCGACACCTGATGATCCGCCCGATACGAATACTCGGTGTCGAACGTCCACTGCCCCGTCGTCCCCGGCCGAGGCACCCGCAACTCCTCACGAACAACCCGACCCAACGAGTCATAGGAATACCCACGACGCACATCACCCGCACCACCATTCTTCGACAACGAAAACGCCACTGCGCCCCTGTTCCCCGCCGGGTCATACCCCCACTGCGCCCGCAACGCCGTCCCATGCTTGCGCTTCGTCATCCGCCCCAACACGTCATACTCGAAGTTGATCTGGGTCCCCGACGGATCGGTCTGGCGAACCATCTGCGAATTGTTGTTGTACAGATACGACCACGAACCCGTATCCGGATCCGTCATCGACACCTTCCGACCCTGCTTGTCGTACGCCATGGTCGTCACCGCCCCATCCGGAGCCGTCACCCGCACCAAATCATCCGCTGCGTTGTAGCCGTACCGCGTTCGCAGATTGCCGGCCGAAACCTCACGAACCTCCGTCACCCGGCCACGCCCCTCGTGATACGTGTCGGTCCGCAAACGCCGCTGATCGTAGAACGAGGTCCGGAACGCGCCATACCGGTACGACTCGATGAACACGTTCGAGATCGAACCATTCACACCCTTGCGGGTCCGCACGTCGTACGGCCGCGACAACGTGTCATAGGTGGTCTCGGTGAACGACGGCACCGTTCCCCACGACGGATACGCAAAGGTCGTTACCGCATCCCCTGCCACCCGGAACTGCGCCGACGTCCGCGAAACCCGACCACGAGCGTCATACGACGCAGACGTCACCCACGACTCATTCGAATACGGCGACAACGTCCGCGTCGACACCTGATTGCCGAACCCATCGAAGAACGACGCCGAATTCGTGTACGAGTTACCCGTCAACTTCGTCTGCGTCTGCACCGACGCCGGGCGTGCCCACTGCCGATACGTGACCCGCACCGACGGATTCGCCAGATCGTCCCCAGGATTGGCGACCTTCACCACCCGCGAGTAGCGGTCATAGGCCGTCAGCGTGTTCCGACCGTTCACATCCTCCGTGCGCACCGGTCGTCGCCACGCGTCATAGAAAACCTTCGACTCCCACCCCAACGGATTGCGCGACCGCACGACCTGCCCGTGCACGTCGTCGAAGAACACCTGACTCAGCTGCCCCCGACCGTCCCACGTGCGATCCACCCGGCCTCGGGAATCGAGCGCCGCACGAGTAACCGACCGGCCCGTGTTCCACCGGAACGTCTCGGTCCGCGTCGGAATCGGACGTGACGTCGCACGCGTGCATGTACGATCCGTCGAGTTGTCGTAGTACGTCTTCACGTAACGAACGAACCCCGACGCATTGAACGTCGCTGGAGCCGCTGCGCTTAGCCCGGGACGAACCGCCGTCACGCACGGAGTCGGCCCCCGCCACGCACGCCGATTACCCGACGTGTTGGGCGGGTAGTAGCGAATCACCGTCGTTTGATCGTCGCCGGTGTGTTGAGCACTTCCGTTCCACCAACGCCCATAGTCACGAATCGACGTCGGCTGGCCCCACCCGTTGTAGGTGTACTGCACACGATGCTCCTCGCCTGCCGTCGACCACGTCCGAACCAGCGACGGCGCCACGAACCGTGGATCATCCCGACCGGTCAACCCCGTCGTCCTCGGCGCCGTGTACGTCGTGATCTCCTTCGAGAAGAAACCGGCCCCCGCACCATTCACCCGGCGCACCTCGTAGGGACGGCCCCGCAACCAATACTGATCGACAAGCCCGTTGCCGCCCGTCGACAAAAACACCGACTCGCTGTTCGTACCCCCACCGGTGCGACGCTCCCCATGCAGACCCTGATGGAAACGATGCTCCGTCGTGCCCTGCGAATCGGTGACGCGCACGATGTTGTAACCACGGAAATCGGCCCACGTGTCGTGCGACGAATCAGGATTGTCCGAGAAACCCCACCCCGCCTTCTGATACGCGTACGACGTCGTCACGTCGGGCGAATACTGCGTACCGCGGCGTTGTCCGGCTTCCCCTGGCCTCCACCGGGAGTGTCTTCAGGCTTCCCCTGACCTCCACCCGGAGTGTCCTGACCTCCACCCGGAGTGTCTTCAGGCTTCCCCTGACCGCGGCGGGCCGCTCCGCCATCTGGATCGAGCGCACCGCGCACATCAGCGTCGCTGACCCGCTGGCGATTCGCACGACCAGGCGCACCTGGATCGTCTGAAACGCCCCGAACTCGTTCGATCCTCGCATCCGAACCCACCTCATCAACCACGACCGTCAACGTGCGACCCTGCCGCTCGAAACGCACGTCGTCGAGGCGTTCCTGGCCTTCGCACAGCACCTCCGGGCCGAGACGCTCGGCCCCTTCGGGATCGTCGGTCTCCGGTTCGAACAAGTCGCAACCCACGAATCGTGTGACCGTGAGGCGACTGAGCCCATCGCCGGCAGTCGACAGGGCAACATCGCGCAAGTCAAAGGTGAGCTCGAATGGATCGTTCATCCGCCCAGGAGCACCGTTGTTGTCGACGAAGTCCAGAGAGACTGCGGCACCGAACGCCGAGAGCTGGCGGGCCAGCCCTGGCGGCAGCACGTTCGCACGGGCCGACCGACGTTCGGTCCCGCGGCCGTTGCTTTCCTTCACCTCGACCGAGACCGGTCCGGCCACACGCGTCCGGCCGACTGGATTTCGGCCGTTCGACACCACCGCCGCCGCAACCTCCGGCGTCCAGCCAGGGCGCCCAATCTCCTCCGAGACCGGTTCAGCCGGGAGCGGAGCCGGTACATCGGCTTCATCAACTGTCGTCACATCGACGAGCGGGCCGTCCTCGCCATTGTCGGGGGCCTGGGCCAGGCCTGGTGCATGAACGACGCTCGCCTCCGGCGCCGGCGCCGCAGCCGCCGGTGGTGGAGACGCCAATAGTGGCGCAAGCAGCGCACACACCAACAGAGCAATGATCGTTCGACGACCCAGCCGCGTGACTTTCCCCGAAGACGCCGGCCGGGCGACCGCTTCAGCCCGAATTCCACCCGGCGTTTCCGCAAGGCGTAGCACGATCGGCGTCGCAGTTGACACATCGGGCGTCATGAAACGCTGCTGCTTCCACCGTGGGTAGCGATCGAGATCACATCCATCACCAGTAGTGGCGGTTGAGATGAGGTGAAGCCCCCGGGTTGCTCTGCGGGGTGCCACTGCTCGCCACGTCAAGTGACAGGCTTCGCAGCGGCCCGGAACCGGCGCCTTTCTCCGTGTGATCTGACGATTGGATGGCCACATAGGCGACAAACTCTGGGAGGGCTGTCACACCCCGTGCGTAGTGTGTCGTTCATGGCCACGTTGACGTTTGGAGGACCCGTCGAGCTCGATCTCGACCTCGTCCGCACCCACGTCAACGCCGCCTGCAACCACCTCGCCAACGTGCACGCCGACCAACCCGTGCTCGATGCCTTGGGCGACATCCGCCGGCAAATCACCGGCCTCGAAGCCAACACACTCGCCGCCATGAAACGCGCAGGCGGCAGCGACCGGAAGAATGAATCCGCCGTTCGCTCGACAGGCGTCACCAAGAACGAGGCGAAGCAGGCTGCGTCACGGGCCAACGCCGTCAACGCCAACCCCACACTCGCCACCCAACTCGCCAAAGGCGAACTCAACGAACCCGAACTCGACGCCATCGCCCACGCCAACGACGAGACCAACGGCAAAGCCGCCATCTCCACGGAGCTCGCCAAACGGGTCCGCGCCGCCGGCCCCGACCGCGCCAAAGCCGTGGCGAAGGAATGGGTCGACGAACAACGAACCCAAGACGACACCGACACCCGCTACAACCAACAACGCCGGCGTCGCACCATCAGCCGATTCACCACCCGGCGTCAGACCGCAGCGATCCTCTTCGAAGGCGACAACGAAACCATCGACCAGGTCTGGGACACCATCACCGCCGACGCCAACGCCCTGTACCGAGCAGACGGCGGTCGCGACATCCCCATCCACAAACACCCCCGCACCCGCGACCAACGCCGCTTCGACGCGTTCGCGAATCGGATGCTTCGCACTTCGTCCACCGAATCGGATTCGGCACCGGGCTCGGCCAGCCCCAAGGCGACCGTGCACATCATCACGCACCTCCCCGACTGGACACCCGACGGCCCCCTCGAAGGGTTCGACCTCACCGGACGACGACTCCCCAAAGCTGTTCTCGACCGCATGCTCTGCGACGCCAACTATGTCGGCACCGTCTTCGACACGACCGGCGAGATCCTCTTCCACGGCCGCAGCAAACGATTCGCGACCCCAGCCCAAATCCGGGCGCTCATCGCTCGCGACCGCGGATGCGTCCTCTGCACAGCACACCCCAACCGCTGCGAAGCCCACCACCTGACCCCCTGGGAATCGCCCGCATCCGGCGAAACGAACATCGACGAGCTCGCTCTCGTGTGTGCGGACTGTCACCACCACATCCACGACAACAACCTCACCCTCGAATGGGCCACCGGACCACCCACCAGCCGCGGGCACCCCACCCGCACCTGGCGCACGCGACCCGCCCACCCACACGAAATCGCACCCCACCGAACCGCCGCCTGAACACCCGCGTGGGGTCAGGTCCCAACAAGTAACAGGAGCGCGCGGCCTCGACTAGACGATCGCTGTTACTTGTTGGGACCTGACCCCACCAGTTCGGTGATGTGCCCCAGGGTGAACCCGATCCGGGCGCCGTCGTCGGTCGACGTCGCCACCCCGACGCCGCCGTGCGCTCGGGCCACATCGGCCACGATGGCCAGGCCAAGGCCCGAGCCGGGCAGCGTGCGGGTGCTCGTCGACCGGTAGAAGCGATCGAAGATGCGTTCTTCGTCACCGGGCTCCAAACCAGGGCCACCATCGGCTACGACGACCCGGTCCGCAGCGACCTCCACAATGATGTCCGACCCCGACGGCGTGAACTTCACCGCGTTGCCGACGAGATTGCCGATCGCCCGCTCGAGCGCCTCCGGGTCGCCACACACCTCGATACGGTCGGCCCCGACAACCAACACCTGCCGATCGGTCCGTCGCATCGTGCGATCGGCGACCCGATCGGCGATCTCACGAAGGTCGAGCCGCACGAACTCCTGCGCGTCCATCGTCGAACGATCCGTCGCCGAGCTCACCAGCTCCTCGACCAGCGCAGACAGCTCACGGATCTCGCGATCCAGATCGTCGAGGATCGCGCCCGCCTCCTCGGTCGAGAGGTCGTCGGGCCGCCGACGCAACACATCCACATTGGTCCGCATGCTCGTCAGCGGCGTCCGCAGCTCGTGATTGGCGTCGCGGACCAGCCGCTGCTGCTGCTCACGAGACGCCCGAAGAGCCGACAGCATCGTGTTGAAGTTGCCTGCCAGAGCACCCAACTCGTCGCTGCTCTCCACCCGAAGATCCGCATCGAATCGACCCGTCTCCGCCACCTGACGGGTCGCTGCGGCCAACCGGGACACCGGCCGCAACACGCCCTGCGCAACAAGCCAACCGACAAGCGCCGCCACGATCGACCCGAACGCACTGATGGCGATCAGCCACCCCCGCAGTCCATCGAGGGTCGTCTGCACATCCGACATCGACCGGCCCACCATCAACGCACCGCTCCGACTCGACGACGTCAGGATTCGATACGGCTCATCATCGATCGTGACGTCGACAGTTCGTCGCACGATCGCCTCCTGGTCGACCGACGCAATGTCTCGATCGACCCCCGTGACCGGGAGCGGATCACCCGAAATCGCCAACAGCTGATCATCCGACCGGAGCAGCTGGATCGACGCGTCCGCCCGGCCGAGCGCCGAAATCGCACCGAGCGCCCCGGCGGCCTCCTCCCGTGTGCGGATCGGCAGCGCCGCCAGACGGTCGAGTTCGACTTCGGTCTCGCGGCTCCGAGTCAGCAGAAACTCGTTGACCTGCCGGTCGAGCTCGCGTTCGGCCGACACGTACGCCAGCACGCTCGCCCCCGCCACCATCAACGCCACCACCCCGCCGATCACGGCGGTCAGGCGCCAACGAAGACTCACGACTCCCGGACCGTGTACCCGACGCCTCGCACCGTGTGGATGAGCCGCGACGTGCCCTCGAGCTCGGTCTTGCGTCGGAGATAGCCGATGTACACGTCGAGCGACTTGGAGTTCGTCTCGAAGTCGAATCCCCAGATGCGCTCGTAGATCACCTCGCGGGTCAACACGATGCCCGCGTTGTGCATCAGCAGGGCAAGTAGCTCGAACTCGGTCTTCGTGAGCTCGACCGCCTGACCGGCACGACGGACCTCACGTCGGTCGAGATCGAGCGCCAAGTCGCCGACCTCGAGAATCGTCGTCTCGGCTTCGACCACGGTGCCCCGCCGTACGAGCGCCCGCAGGCGGGCGAGGAGTTCTTCGAGGTCGAACGGCTTGACCAGGTAGTCATCAGCGCCAGCGTCGAGACCGGCGACCCGGTCGGCGACCTCGTGTCGGGCCGTCAACATCAGCACAGGGGTCCGAATCCCCTTCTCCCGCAGCCGCCGACACGTCGCCAATCCGTCGACCACCGGCATCATCACGTCGAGCACGATCACATCGGGCTGCACCTCGGTGACAAGTTCGAGCGCTTCCCCGCCGTCGGTCGCCGTGTGCACCTGATACCCCTCGAACCGGAGGGCCCGTTCGAGCGACTCTCGGACGCGCTGGTCGTCCTCGGCCAGCAACAGGATCGGTCCGCCGGAGTCGGCTGTGTTCGTCATGCCCTCAAAAGTACGAGAGCCCGGACCCACAAACCGTGGATCCGGGCGCTCTTACGCGATTCTCATCCGGGCTCTACCGGAGTTCGAACTCGATTCGGCGCGATGCCGCCTTGTCTTCGACACCGTCGACGAGAACCGGCTGGGTCTCGCCGAGGCCCACGGTTGTGAGGCGGGACTCGTCGATGCCGTTGGTCACCAAGAACTCCTTCACGGCGTCGGCGCGACGCTGCGAGAGATCGAGGTTGGAGGCGTCGTCGCCATCGGTGTCGGTGTGACCCTCGATGAGCGAGCGAGCCGTTTCGTTCTCGTTGAAGAACGCCACTGCCTTCTGGAGTTCAGCCTGACCGTTGGCGGTGATGTTCGCCGAGTTGACCTCGAACTCGATGTTCTCGAGACCGAGGACCTGGTTGACGGTCGGCGGAGTAAGGACCGTGTCGATGATGTGCACGATGCCGTTGTCGGCGACGAAGTCGGTCGAGACGACCCTCGAGGTGCCGTTGAGGATGACCTCGCCGTCGACGACCGCGACGTTCAACGGCAGACCAGTACGAGTCTGGACCGTTTCGCCGTCGAGGGCCACCACGTCTTCAGCGGTCACGACGCCCTCGAGGAAGTGGTATCCGACGAGCGCCGCTGCCGCATCGGGGTCGGCGGCGAGGGCGCCAACGCCTTCGGCACCGAGCGCGGCGAGGGCGTCATCGCTCGGGGCGAAGAGCGTGCGCTGGACAGGGTTGCCGTCTTCGTCTTCGAGCGCTTCGAGGTCGGCCTGGAGGCCAAGGGCGCCACCGATGGTGACGAACTGAACCGCTTCGCCGGATCCAACGAGGGCATCCCACATCGTGACCGGATCCGGAGCCGCAGCGGCCGTGGTCGTCGTCTCCGCCTCGGTGGTGGTCGTCTCGGCGACGGTGGTGGTCGTCGTCTCGGCTTCGGTGGTGGTCGTCTCTTCTTCGGCGGCCTCGGTGGTGGTCGGGCCGGTGACGGTCGCACTCGGGAGCTCGTCGCCGCTGAGGGCAACGACCGACACGATCAGCAGAATCGCTGCCAGCACACCAAGCACCAGCAGGAAAAAGCCGTTGTCGTCTTCTTCGTCGTCGAACATTTCGGGGGACCTCTCAGGGGAGCGGTGGATCAGCCGAAGATCTTACCGATCGTGCAGTGCTTCGGTTCGCTCGCGCGGCGAGTTCTTCGGTTGGTGCGGGCGCAGGCGATTGGCGAGTCCGGTCAGTACGAGACTTGGCAGAAGCCGTGGTTGCAGTATCCGGCGGGGTTCTTGTGCAGGTACTGCTGGTGGTAGTCCTCGGCGTAGAAGAACTCGCCTGCTGGCGCGATCTCGGTCGAGATCGTCCCGAAACCCGATCCCTCGAGTGCTGCCTGATAGCGGTCGCGGGACGCCTCGGCCGCAGCGAGCTGGGCATCGGAGTTCGTGTAGATGGCGCTGCGATACTGCGTGCCGACGTCGTTGCCCTGGCGATTGGGGGTCGTCGGGTCGTGGTTCTCCCAGAACATCCCAAAGAGGTCGTCGATCGACACGACAGCCGGGTCGAAGACGATGAGGACGGCCTCGGTGTGGCCGGTGCGCCCGGTGCACGTCTCTTCGTACGTCGGGTTGGGAGTGAAGCCGCCCGCATAGCCAACGGCGGTGGTGTGCACGCCGTCCATCTGCCAGAAGAACCGTTCGGCCCCCCAGAAGCACCCCATGCCGACGACGAGTGTGTCCATCCCGTCGGGGAACGGTGGCACCATCGACGTGCCGAGCACGACGTGCGCGTCGGCAACCGGAATCGCCTCAGCGCGACCCGGCAGAGCTTCGTCGGGGGTGATCATGACGGGTTCGGGGCGTCGGAAGAACATGTCCCCAACGCTACGCCGATGCAGCGTTGGGGAGTCGGCTCAGCCAGCCGCCTGCTCGCGCAGGACCCGCTTGAGGATCTTGCCGTTCGGGTTCTTTGGTAGCGGCGCGTCGTGCACGAACACGTGCGCCGGAACCTTGAACGCGGCGAGCGACTCGCCCGCAAACGACCGCAACTCCTCGGTGTCGATCTCGGCGCCGGCGATCGGGAAGATCGCCACGGCGACCTCTTCACCCAAGCGCTCGTGGGGCACACCGAACACCGCGCACTCGTGCACGCCGGGATGCTTGGCGATCGCCGCCTCGACCTCGGCCGAACCGACGTTCTCGCCGCCACGGATCACGACGTCCTTGGCGCGGTCGACGATCGAGACGAACCCGTCCTCGTCGATGATCGCCACGTCGCCCGTGTGGAACCATCCCTCCGGATCGATCGCTTCGGCGGTGGCCTCCGGCTTGTTGTGGTACTCGACGAACACGTGCGGGCCTCGAATACAGAGCTCGCCGCGGTCGCCGGTCGCACAGGCGTTGCCGTCGTCGTCGATGACCTTCATCTCTGCGATCCGTGGCGGCACGCCTGCCGAGCCGGGCTTCTCGGCGTAGAAGATGCCGCCGTTGGCGGTGGCGATGCCGCTCACTTCGCTGAGCCCGTAGCCCTGGGTCGCCGAGGCGTTCTCGACCGACTCGTTGACCTTGTCGACCATGTGCGGCGGGTTGGGAGCACCGCCGCTGCCCATCGACTGCAGCGTCGAGGTGTTGCGGGTGGCGAAGTCGGGATGGGCGAGCATGTCCATCGTCATCGTCGGCACACCGGTGAACGCGGTCACGCCCTCCCGCTCGATGAGCTCGAGGGCTTTGGCCGCATCCCACTTGTACATGAGCACGAGGCGGCCGCCGGTTGCGGTGATCGGCAGCATCACGCAGTGGCTGCCGGTCACGTGGAACAGCGGCACGGCGACGAGCATGACCGTCTGCGGTGCGGCTTCGGCTGCGGCGGCTGCGGCGAGCGGATCGCCTCCCTGTGCCGAGACCTCCGCCAATCGCATGCCGAGGGTGAGCACCACCATGTTCATGTGGTTGGTGATCACGTTGCGCTGGCTGTGCACCACACCTTTGGGGAACGCTGTGGTGCCCGACGTGTAGACCATGACGGCCCGATCGTCGGTGCCGCACGTCAACTCGGGGACGGTCTCTGGTCCGGTCAGGTCGTCCCACGCAACGGTGCCCTCGCTCGCGTCCGAACCACGCACGAGGATCATCTTCATGTCGATGCCCGCATCGGCGATGGCGCCAGCTTGGGGGACGAGCGCATCGTGGCGTTGCTGGTCGACGATCATCACCGACGAGCCGGAGTCGGTGATGCCGTAGGTCATCTCTTCGCCGTTCCAGAACGAATTCATTTCCACCGCAGTGGCGCCGGCGACCTGGATTGCCCACCAGGCAAGCACCCACTCGGGATAGTTGCGCATGGCGATTCCGACGCTGTCGCCCTCGCCGACCCCAAAGTCGTCTCGCAGGGCGTTGGCGACCTGAAGTACCCGTGCCCGGGCTTCGCCATAGGTCATGCGCTCGTCTTCGTAGACCAAGTAGAGATCGTCGTCGGATGCTTTGATCGCAAACCAGAGGTCACGCACGTGGGCCGGCGCGTTGGCATAACACGTGTAGGTCTGACCCCGCACCTCTTGTTCGTTCGTTTCGAACGGGAAACCCGGGCTCGAGAGGGCATCGAAGATCGGCGTGATGTGTGCGACAGATGACATGTGCCAAGTGTCTCACGCGCAACGTTCGGCCGTCACCTCGTCGTCGGTGTCGATCGAGTCGAGCCACGAGTCCACCTGCGTGGCGCTCACGGCATACCCGCGGGGCAGGCCCGACCGGTTCTTCGAATGGATCAAGCCGATCACGTCGGTGTCGTTCACGAACAGCGGGCTGCCCGAGTCGCCTCGCTGGATTTCGGCATTCACACGAACGCCGGCGAAGCGACTCTCGGTGTCTCGAAACACGCCGTCCCAGTTGACGTTGACCGGCGCATCAACTTCGAAATCGACCTCGTTGATGTAGTGCTCGCCGGACTTCGACCGGACGCCGACCGCCACACCCGTCGCCCCGGGCTGTGCGTCGTCGAGCGCGATCGGGTCGACCAAGCGAACCGGCACGAACAGCTCCTCTGCCACTCGCAACGCCGCAAGATCGAGATCGGGGTCGAAACCGACCAAGGTCGCCGAGTGCTCTGTGCCATCAGGCTCCACGACGGCGAGCGTCTCGGGGTCGCGACCGGTGACGATGTGCCCCGACGTCACGATCAGATCCGGTTCGACCGCAAAGCCGGTGCCAACCGACGGCGCCCCACATCCGAACCCCAAGATCCGCACCACCGATTGTTCGACGACCGCGATGTCCGGGCGAGCGAGATCATCGACGATGTCGTCCCCACCGCACGTCGACAACGCCAAGCCCAGAAACACCATGGCCAGCAGCCGGTCGACGCAGAGGTTGCCCACCCATTCGTGCACGATGGCGCCCGACGATACCCGCGCCCGCCACGCCCGTCGCCGCGGGCTGGCCTCGCCGGAGATCGCGGTCGGCCTAGTATTCGGCCGTGGCGAACACGTGGACTCGAGCATGGTTGGCGGCCGTGGTGGTGCTGATCGGCGCCGCCACGATTGCCCGCAACCGCCACGACACGCTCCTCGCAGTCGAAGAGCCCGTGATGGATTGGCTGCTCGACGGCACCGACGTGTCCGGATGGGCCCGCTTCCAGTGGCTCGGCGGCAATCTCCTCACGTTCGGCGGGATCATCGCACTGGCCGTCATCGCCTTCTATTTCAATCGGCGGGCATCAGCTGTCGTCATCGGGTCGATGATCTTCGGCCTGACTGTGGCGTGGTTGGTTCGAGACCTCGTCGGACGCGCCCGTCCCGATGCTGCCGTGGCTGGCAGCGGGTCGTTTCCCTCCCTCGAGGTCGTGCAGACGAGCGTGTTCTGGGGCCTCGTCGTCTTGTTTGCCTGGTGGCTGGGCGCACCGCGGATCGTGTGGCAGCTGCTGACCGAGGGCGCCATCGTTGCGTCGCTGCTCGTCTCCATCGACCTGATGGTTCGTGGCCAGCACTGGCCCTCCGACATCGTCGGATCTGGCATCGTGACCGGCCTGACGCTCATCACCGCGGCAATGCTGCTTGAAGACAACCCGCCTGCGCGTGCGTCATCGCCGTCCGGCGAGTCGTCCGAAGAATCCTCTGCGCCGTGGCGGCGTCAGCGAGAACGCAAGATCTCGAGCGCACCATCGGCGTGAGCGGTGGCGCTCGTCTCCGACGCCACCTTGCCGAGCAGCGTCGAATCTTCGCCGATCACGAAAGTCGCTCGCTTGCCCGGTAGCGGACCGAATCGGTGCGTCCCGAACTGCTTGTGGACCGAACCGTCCCGGTCGGACAACAGCGGGTAGTCGAGGGCGTTCTCGAGCTTGAACTCCTGTTGCAGATCCAACGGATCTGCGCTGATTCCCACTCGCTGGGCGCCGAGTTCGGTGAACTCCGGTCCCAGATCACGGAAATGACAGCTCTCCTTCGTTCAAAGGGGCGTCTTGGCCTTGGGGTAGAAGAACAACACCACCGGCCCGTCGGCGAGGAGCTCGCTCAGGCGCACCGTGGCGCCCGTCTCGTCGAGGGCGGTGAAGTCGTCGACTCGGTCTCCGGTCTTCATGACGTCGACGGTATCGGAATGTCGTGTCGAGCAACAGGAGTGTCATGGGCGGTGTTCGCCCTCGAGCAGGTCTCGCACCTCGTCGAGGTCTTGAGCCCATCGACGACCGGGACGGTTGCGGCGAAGCAAGTCCAGAGATCTAGAAGTTGAGGGACGGCCAATTCGACCTTCTGGGGAGTGCTTGGTTGCCGTGGGTCAGCTCAATCAAGCAGTACGGGACATCGTTCGTTGTTGATTTCTAGTGGTGCGTCGCGGATTTGGTCTGGGCGGTCAGAGCGGCTCGTCCACGGCGGACCTTGGCGATGATCTCGTCTGCGGGCTTCTTCCACACGAAGGGTTTCGGATCGTCGTTCCAGTGTGAGGCCCATTCTTCGATGGCTTCGATGAGCTGATCGACACTGGTGAACGTGCCACGGCGTAGCCGCCGTTCGGTCTGAATCGCCCTGGGATGGTTGGAGACTCTCGACCTTGGAAACGAGGATGGAGAGATGGAGAAGGAAACATCACAGGGGAGTCCGACGAGGCGTCGGTACACCGAAGCTACGTCATCCGACGACTCGCAATCGCCCTCTCAACCAGCGCAGATACTCTCGTCTTCCCCAACAACAACCGAGGCCCCACAGAAGACCTCAACCTCCACCTCGAAGCCATCAACCAACTCGACAAAGACGAACAACAAACCATCCGCCACCTCATCGAAGGCGCACTCCTCCGCCACCAAGCCAAAAAACTCGCCGGATAGAACCAACGTCAGTCGTAGACAGTTGCAGCCGCCAACACACCGGCCACAAGCGACCAGTCAGGCGAAACCGGAACCTCTTCCCCGCGGTTCAAGAAGTAGCCGTCCATATCCGCCAGCCAAGCCGACGCAGCCTCCAGAAACACCGCCAACTCCTGATTCTGAAACGACTCAACCTGGCTGCTCATCTCCAACAGAAACCGGACCAAGTCATCCCGCGTCTCGACCTCTTCAGCACGCATAACGACTAACCACCCCTAATCCGGATCGACGTACCACCATTCGTCGTCGTGAACTTCCAGCCCTCGTCAGCGATCTCCGTAGCAGTCGCCAATCGGTAGCGAATGTCCACTCCCGCCTCCTGGAACGCATGAAGCCGACGATTATCCAAAGTGAAAATCTGGCCATCGCGTTCAAGAATCCGGATCGCCGGCACATCTCCTGGATCAACAGACCCAGACCTCAAACCTGCGATCAAATCATCAATCGTTCCGTTCCCATCACTAAACCCACGCCGGATCGAATCCTGCGAAAAACGTACGCTCGACGGATTAATCGAACCCGAATCGGCAAGCCCAGCTAGCCCTCTTGGGGCGACAAGATAGGTGCGGAGGTCGTAGATGTACCCGGCTGTCAGCGTTGCGGGCGCTCCTCCGGCTACCTCCACGACCAAATCTCTAGTCGGTGCTTCTTGACCGCCCCCGATGACTCGCGCGTCGCTCGCACGCACGCCGAAGCTGTAAGACGGCGTGTCGTGCATCAACAAAGCCGCATCCGCAGCAGCGGGTGTCAGCAGGGACGTTGAGATACCTGCGACGAGAACGGTGATGGCAGCACGAAGCAGGACCAGGATCAGGCGCTGCCGCATGGCGGCTCTACCTCCCCAAAATCCCTTCCCACGGCATCAGTGTCGGCCAAGTCGCTGACTTGCGCGGGCGACCGAGGCCGCGATGCGTCCTCCTCGTTCCGGACTGAGTGAACGCTGCCCTCGCCAAACTCCGCGTCTATCAGCTCACCGGCCTCGGTGGCCGACTCCGCCCAAACGCTCAGCCTGATGCCCGGCTCATCGTCCACCCAGACGTAACCGACGTACTCTTTCTTCCCAGCCCCACCAACCGGACCCAGCACAGCGGTCTCTCTCATTGCAGCCACCTATCCGCTAAACGGTGCGAGGCAAGCACCACTGTCACAGAAGCCCCCGATGATCGTTCCGGGACTCTCTAGAATCTCTCGAACCTGCGCAGCAGACATCGATGGGAGGTCGTGAACCTGTACACCCGGTAGTCGACCGAACGCCCGGACATCGTCAGCCAGCAATGTGGCGTCCGTAACGAGACTGCCGTTCGGTAAGCCGTGCGCTCCCGTGAAAATGTGCACGTCGTCTCCTCGAGCAACACCTGACTGAACTATGCCTGCGAAGTCGTTCTGGCTAATTGGCCCAGTCGACGTGAAAATCCTGCCACCAGCAGAGTTGGTTCCTGTCTGCTCGATCACTCCGCCGAGCGGGCTGAGGCCACGTGTCGAGTTTGGGGCAACACAACACCCCGACATCCCGTCATAGGCGTAGACGCTGTTTGGCCCGACGAACGCTGGGCGCACGGAGGTCTCGGCCCCGACGAAAGCCTGAGCGGGGCCGGTTTGGGCCGCGACGCCGATTTCGGTTCCGAAGAGGTCGATCGTCGACGCGTTCGGGGCTGCTGCGAACAGGAGGGCCAACGCGGTGATGGCGGCCAACACTGTGGCGGCCAGACGGTTCTGTGAGCGCAGTCCGGGGGCAACCCGCAGCGAAGCGGAGGGGCGCCAGAGCACTCCTTCAGAGCCGGTGATGGTTGCTGCGGTCATCGTCCTCGAGTTTCCCACGTAGGTCTCTGTCACGCGGTCACCCGGTCACGAAACATTCTCTCCAGCTGATGATGGCTCGGCCGCTCAGCGCGGCCAGATCTGTGGGCGACCTGATCTGTTCTTTCGCACGCATATTCCGCAGACACAACTACAGGTCCTGACGGGCCTGCTTTGGGAGACGCCTGGGAGATCACCCTCGGTCACTAACAGCATGTCTCCACTTGGCCCAGGCTGACGCCCCACTTCGTTCGTTATCCTGCCGCCGGAGGCTTCGCCTGCGGGTCGCCCACATCTTGAAAGTGCAATGGTGTGGACATCAACATCAACGAAGTGACACCAACCAAAATCCAGGAGTCGAGCGTGTGGGGTTTGTGCAGACCAACAAGCCCTCCTCGACCTCCTCGACCTCCTCGACCACCTCGACGCCCTCCTCACCCGCACCCGCCTCCACGCCATCACCGAAAGCCGCAGCGGGTAGCTACAGCGAAGAAGCCCCCACGACGTGGACTTGTGAGCGCCAGCCAACTAGAGCGTCGAGCACCTCTTGCTCGTCACCGCTGTAATCCGGAGGTATCCCGCCAATCGTTTCAGCGTTGATACAGAAGTAAGAAATCGCCGCGGCTCGAATGGCCAGCTCACCTCGGGGGTGACAGCCGAACGTGGCACGAAGGACGCCTTCTGCCTCGTTTTGCACTTGCGCACCAAGAACAGTCCACGCTGTGAATCTCGTATCGCGAGGCTCCCCCACCCAACGAAACTCCTGGGTGCCTTGCGCCAAAAGCAAGCCAGTGTTCGATTCACTTCCGAGAGCCACCCGCAAATCAAACAGCAGTCCCACTACGCCGGTGAGGGCATCCACGCGGGCACTAAGGATCTGAGACTCCGCGAATAGTGCGGGCTCAATGAGCGGGTTTGAACTAAGGACAGGCCAGTCCCCAGAGTCGGCACCCACTCGAAGAAGATCGGCCGCAATCATGATGACGGCAAAGGTATGTGAGCGAAAGGATCAGCATTCGAGACGGTCCGCCCTGTCAGAGGATTGACTGTCTGGCCTGATGCGTTCATGTAGACCGCATACCCATTTGGATATTGATACGGTCCGGTCGTTAATGGGTCCATAATGCGCAACTGTGTCACTCGTGGGTCGATACCAGGAGTCCCCGTTGGAAGGTCGTAGACCATGCCCCTGCCAGTCGGCGAAAGAACCCCTTGTGCGCCATCTGGAACCCCCGGCAACTCAACACCACCCGGGCCCACGATCGTGCGGCAATTGTGTACCAACACGTGCTCGCCACCGGCTTGCACGTAGTACGTGTGGATACCGTCGACGGTGAGGTTGTGGACCCGCCGGATGGCACTGCGATCCTCGATCGCAGTAACCGAAGCTGTGCCGCCATCAGCGAGCAACAGTCGATCCCCAACCTCTAGATCGTCTGCGTCGACCCAACGGCCTTCATCCTCCACCCAAAACGGATGCCCGCCGGTCGCGATGACTGTGTCACCGAGCACCTCGATATCGACGAGCTGTTTCTCGCCGTCACCAACAATCGTGTCCACAACTCGCCGTGCACCGGCCTCACCGGTTTCGGGGTCGTGCGCCCACACCCACTCACCTATCTCGACATCCTCGATCGGCTCGGTCGAACCATCCGCCATCAGTACGAGAGTTCCGGGTACGAAGCTGTTCGTACGACAAGCCGCACCCAACAGATCATCGGCTGCTGATCCTGGGGCAACAAAATCGGCGGAAGAGTCGTAGACGGGCCCCACGGCAGAGAACGCC
>JAHDDK010000148.1 GCA_020629375.1 Acidimicrobiales bacterium | reverse complement strand
GACCAGACGCTCACCCGCAAGGCCCACCCATCCTGAACCAAGTGTCACACCCCCTTCCTAAGCTCAGGTTGAGCGGAGCTCAACCGGGGGTGTTGGGCGAGGAAGGGGTGGAGATGGCGTTGGCGGAAGTAGTGGAGTTTCCGGGGTCGGGAGCGTCCGAGCGGATCGGGCACCAGATTCTGGCGGCGGGGGAGCGGTGGCATCGTTCGCAGTACGACCTGGTGGTCTTGGCGGCGTTGCTCGACGAGTCGGACGAATGGGTGCTCGTGGCGAACACCGCAGCCCATTGGATTGCGGATGCGCTCGACATCGCCGTGTCGACGGCCCGGGAGTGGGTGCGGATCGGTCGGGTCCTGCGGGACCTGCCGGCGCTCGACGCGGCATTCGCCGGCGGGCGGCTGTCGTACTCGAAGGTTCGTGCGGTGAGCCGGGTCGCAACCGTGGACAACGTCGACGAGCTGGTGGAGATCGCCGAATCGACGCCGGCCAGCCGGCTGGGAATCGAGCTCGCCCGCTTTCTCAAGGGTGACGAGCCCGACGAGGACCGGGACCGGCGGCACCACGATGGCCGCTCGCTGAAGACCTGGACCGACGCCGACGGCATGGTGCATGGGCACTTTCGGCTCCCGCCGTTGTTGGCTGCGATCGTGCTGGCGGTGCTCGATGCCTTGGTCATGCGGGCGTCGCGGTCCGTGGCAGGGAACCCTTCGGGTTCCACGAGTTCGACTTCGTCGAACATCGCCGGGGTCGCGGAGCGTGGCGACGACGCGTCCGCGGGCGCGTCCGCCAGGTATCGCTGGCCGTCGCTGGCGCAGCAGCGGGCGGATGCCTTGGTCGAGTTGGCCGAACTCGCCGAGGCCGGTCAGGGCAGGCCCGAGCATCCAGGTGTCACGCCGGAGATCGTTGTCCACGTCGACTCGAGCGGCTGCCATCTCGACGACGGCACCCCGCTCACACAGACCGATGTGGAGCGGATTGCGCCGCACTCGTTCATCCGGGCCTTGGTGCACGATGCCGAGGGTCGCGCCATCAACGCCTCGGGTCGACAACGGCACCCGACAACCCGGCAGAAGCGGGTGGTGCTGGCCCGCGACGGAGGCTGCGTCGACTGCGGCAGCCAAGAGCTCATCGAGTTCGACCATGTGCCCGACTACTCGATCACCGGCCACACCGTCGTGGAGGAGCTGTTCGCCCGCTGCGGTCCCTGCCACCGGCGTCGACATCGCCTGTGATGCTCCCGCAGCTGATCTGAATCTCAATACACTTCACGCTCTGAAGAGAATCATGATTTTCGTATTCGCCGCAATGATGCCGACGCCCGCCGTCTCTTGACGAGCTGATGGAGGGAACCAGACGGCCCGCGATCTCCTTCGGCTGGATCGCGGCCGGCGTCTGCGCTGTTGGGTTCGTCGGGCTGCTTGGCACCGATCTGCAACGAGGCACGCTCCGTGACGGGGCTGTGTCGACAACCATCGTCTGGTACCTCGTCGCCTTTGCCGGGTTCCTCGCCGCGGCGGTCTGGAACGAGCGCCACGGGTTCTCCTGGCGTTGGATCTGGGTGGCGGCCGCGGCGTTCCGCCTGCTGATGCTCGCCACGGAGCCGACGCTCAGCGACGACGTGTACCGCTATCTGTGGGAGGGGCATCTGCTCTCCGAAGGGGTGAGCCCGTGGGAGTACGCCATCGACGATCCCGCCCTCGATGAGCTGGAGATCGACGCCCGTGCGTTGGCCAACAATCCGGGACTGAGCTCGCCCTACCTGCCGACGGCTCATGCGGTGTTCGGCGCTGCTGCGTTGGTTGCGCCGTCCGTGCCGCTCACGATGCAGGTGGTGATGGTGGGCGCCGAGTTGGTTGCCGCCGCGCTGCTCGCTTCGCTACTGACCGCGGTCGGGGCCGATCGAAGGCGAATCCTGCTCTGGCTCTGGAACCCGCTGGTGGTCGTCGAGGTGGCCCACGGAGCCCACCTCGATGCCCTGATGATCGTGTTGACGATGGCGGGACTCGTGGCGCTGTTCCATCCGGCCGTCGCAGATCGGCGGTGGGCAGAGATCGCGTCACCCGCGCTGCTGGCGTTGGCGACGCTCACCCGACCGCTGCCGGCGCTCGTTGCGATGGTGCTCTTCTGGGCGTGGGGATGGAAGCAGCGAGCCGTGTACGTGGGCCTGCTCATCGGAATCGTGGGGGCCGCCGGTGCGTGGACCGGTCTCGGCCTCACCGGTCCATCGGGCGGTACGGGCGTGTTCGGCTCGGCTCGGGTCTACAGCGAGACCTTCCGGTTCAACTCGGCGATCTATCAATCGCTCGAGTGGTGGATCGGCAGTCAGGGGCTGGACAGCGAAGGTTGGAACGAACCGATGGCACTGACGCGGCTGATCATCGGTGTCGTGGTGCTCGGCGCGCTCGGGTGGGCGTTCCTTGCCGGGCGCAACCGGAGCGAAGCACTCGACGTTCTTCGCTGGTGCACGGTGCCGCTCGCCATCTACGCCGTCCTCACGCCCGTGCTGCACCCTTGGTACATCCTGCTCCTGGTCGCCCTGCTGCTCTTCGTCGCTCCCGTCGGGGACGAATCCGGCGCCCGCTGGTGGCTGCTCGCCCCCTGGGCCTGGCTGGCCGCCACACTCGTGCTGTCCTACCTGACCTACGAGGACCCGCTGAACCATGCCGAACGCCTCTGGGTTCGGCGCACGATCTGGTGGCCGACGCTCGGTCCGCTGGCCGCAGTCCTCGTCGCCGGGTCATCAAAACGCCTGCGAAACTCCACCAGCTGACGTCCGTTCCACTCGATCGGGTCCAACT
>JAHDDK010000012.1 GCA_020629375.1 Acidimicrobiales bacterium | reverse complement strand
GCCGCGGCCAATGGGAAACAGTCGTCGATTGGGAACCCGACGACGATTTCGACCCGACCCTGATCGGTGACCTCGAAGAGGACCATCCCATCCGAGCCGCCTACGAAACCCACCTCGCCCGCCAACGAGCCCACAACATCACCGCCGCCTGACCAGGCCTGAACTCAGTCGTCCGCATCCTCAATGCAGCTGTTGGTGTCGGGGCGTCCGGAGAAGCGGCCGCCGTGGCCCAGCGAGACAGCAGTCAAGAACCCCTCGGCGCGTTCGCCATGAGGAAAGCGGGCAACCAGGTCGTGGAACTCCGGCGTGTGACCGATCTCCACCAGGTGGGCGAGCTCGTGCACCAGGACGTAGTCGAGCACCCAGTCGGGGTATTCGCTGAGCCGTTCGGATATCCGGATCGTGCCTCGCGCCGGGGTGCACGAGCCCCAACGCCGGTTTTGGCGTCTCGACCACTCGATCGACGTCGGCTTCGGCAGGTCGTAGCGACGAGCGAGGGTGGCTGCCCGCTTCGACAGGTCGATCCGACTCGCCGAGCGGCGGCGCAACAATTTCGTGCCCAGCTCGTGGACGTGCGTGGTGAGTTCGTCGTCATCGATTGCTGCTGGAGCCCGTACCTCGAGCGCCCCCTCCACGATGCGGGCGCCGACGGTCTTCTTTCGACGCGCCGATCGGATGACGTTGACCGGAATATCGAGCCCGAAGTCCAGCGCCTCGCCCTCGAGGGCCATCGCTCAGAGAATGTCGGCAGATTGCGCCGAAACGAGGTCGTCGTCGATCAACGCAACCCGATCCAACGCACGGATCTCGCCGTCCTCAGGCACGTCAACCCAGAGCGCACCGAGATTGTTAATCCGCCCGCGCCGTTCGCCCGAACGATCCTCGATCAGATAGATCAGGCCGCCGTGTGCAAACGCGAGCGCCTCGCCGTTCGGATCCCCGACGTATGCGGCGACCTCGCGAAGCCCCCGTTCGAGCCGAGGCCAGAGCTGCTCATCCGTTTCGTACTCCGGGGGGCGTTTTCCCTCGTCGAGGTAGCCGGGCCATTCTCGCTCGATGTCGTCGCGGGTGAGGCCGCTCCACTCGCCAGCGCTGCGCTCGATCAGATCCGGCACCGGGATGATGGGTCCGATCCCAAGATGGCTCGTCACGATGTACGCCGTCTCCGCAGCACGAGCGAGTGTCGACGACGCCACAACGTCGAACGCGCCGATTCGGTCGGCGGCCGCACGTGCCTGGGTTCGACCCAGATCCGAGAGCGCAATATCGGCCTGCCCCTGCCACCGCCCTTCGGCGTTCCATTCGGATTGACCGTGCCGGACGAGAAGGATGCGGGCCATGACGGTCAACGTACACTCCCGAGATGGCCACGCTTCGTCTCTTCGCCACCATTCGGGTCGCCGCCGGCACCGGCAAGGACACGGTGCCCGGTCACACCGTCGGCGACGTGATCGATGCGGCCACCGAACGCTACGGAGACACCTTCGCCGAGCTCGTGCCGATCTGCAGAATCTGGCTCAACGGCACGCCAGCCGACCGCGATACCGCAGTCACCGACACGGACGAAGTTGCGCTACTTCCGCCGGTATCTGGCGGCTGAAACCCTCACGTTTCGGGCCTCTCCTGCCGATTGGCCCCCATCAGCCTGTGGCGTGTGCACCAACGACGGTGCAGGCCACGGGTAGGTTTTGCCCACCCCACCGGAGACGATCCTGCGATGACCCCCGAACTCGACGTCGTTCTCGACCCTGCCTTCACCAGCGGCCTCGCCGACCGCGAGATGGGTGATATCCGGGCGATGCGCACCCGCTGTCAGGCTCTCGAGAACAGCCTCTCGTTCGTCCGGCGCCTCATCCAGGGTCGCCTCGACATCGTGGGTGGCGAGATGGAACGTCGCCGCGACGGTGGGGCCTCCGGTGACACGTCGGAGCTCATCGGGCGTCTCCCCGACATTCTCTCCGATGGCTCCCGCTCCGATGCTGGCCCCGGCGCCGTGCGTCCGCCACAGCCCATGGAGCCCGATCACGACGTGATGGCCAAGCTCCAGGAGAAGCTCGACGCCATTGCGTCCGCCGAGTCGCTCGGCGCCGTCTCGGAGATCGACAGCGACCGGCTCGCCGCTGTCGTTCGCGAACTCACCGCGCTCGAAGACGAAGTGTCCCATGCCCGCCGAGGCATTCATGTCGTCATCGATCGGCTCCAGACCGAGGTGACCCGCCGATACGCATCAGGCGAAGCAACGGTGGACGGCCTGCTCCGTTCGTGAGCGGCCCTACACTGATCGGCCACGCCGCCTTAGCTCAGTTGGTAGAGCAACGCTCTTGTAAAGCGTAGGTCATCGGTTCGACCCCGATAGGCGGCTCAATTGTGGGAGCCTGACGCCGAGGGGTGCTTGAATCCCGCAGGCGTAGCGACAACACTGGCGCCGTGGCTTTGACTGAGCGCGACCGCGCCATCATCGAGCTGGAACGGACCTGGTGGTCCGAAGACGGCCCCAAAGAAGCGATCATTCGAGAGCGTTTCGAGCTGTCGACGACTCGCTACTACCAATTGCTCGGAGAGCTCATCGATTCCGACGAGGCCTACGAGTTCGATCCCCTGGTCATCCGCCGACTTCGGCGCCTCCGCGACCGTCGTCGCCGGGCCCGTTTCGAACGGCAGATCGAACAGCCCCCAGCACGGTGACCGGCGAGCGATATCACGCAGCCGACGACGGCTCGCTCGTCCGTTCCACTGGTGGAGCGGCGGCTCGGGGGGCGTTGCTGATCGCTGTCGCGATCATCATTGGCCTCGTCTTGCTTGCCTTCGCCCTCGACGATCCGGCGACCGTGGTCGAGGCTGCGCCCGCCGACTCGGTCACCACCGACGACGGCACCACCGACGGGGCTGACGGGACCGACGCAACGGCATCGACCAACGACTCGACCGATGCCTCAGCCGCCGATGACGGAACGGCTGGCCAAGAAGCGGTCGACCCGGGCGACGTCGATACATCTGCCACCGATTCTGGCGAGCCCGCCGTGATCGACCCCGAGCCCGACGCCACGGCAACCGAGAGCGGGGACGCTCGAGCGCCGGCTGAGGTCAACGTCCTGGTGGCAAATGGCACGGGCGAGCGTGGCGTCGCCGGAACGGTCAGCGACAAGCTGAAGCGCCGCGGCTACATCGCCAATGCGGCCAACGCACCGTCGACCGGAACTGCGGTCATCTACTACCGCGACGGCTATGCCGCCGACGCCGCCGAAGTGGCGACGATCCTCGGTGCCGTCCCGACGGTCATCCAACCGATCCCGGCGTCTGGCACGGTCGCCGTTGCCGCCAACGCCGTCGACGACGGACGTCTCGCTGCGGCGAACGTCGTGGTCATCATCGGCGCCGACGGCCTCATCCCCACGACCTGAACCGCAGCCGGAGTGGCCATCGCCGACGTTCTCGAGGTCGCTCGACGCGACCCGTCAGCGGTCGCGGTGTTCACGGACTTCGACGGCACGCTCTCCCACATCCACGCCGACCCTGACGCCGTCGTCCCCGTCGACGGAGCTGTTGTTGCGCTCGAAGCGCTGCGTCAGGTACTCGGCGCGGTTGCCGTGATCAGCGGTCGACCGATCGACTTCTTGGCTCGACACATCCCGGAGGCGGTGGACCTGTCGGGTCTCTATGGCATCGAACGGCGAGTCGGTGGAGTCCCCGGAGTCATCCCCGAAGCGGATGCGTGGCGTCCAGTAATCCGCGAGCAGCTCGACGATGCGCAACGCCGCTTCCCACCAGAGGTGATCGAGGACAAGGGCTACTCGCTGACCCTCCACTTTCGCCGAACTGCCGAACTCGAAGATGAGGTGGCGCTATGGGCCCACGAGGTCGCCGCCCAGACCGGCCTCCAAGCCCGCCCCGCCAAGATGTCGATCGAGCTTCACCCACCGCTGCCGCTCACGAAGGGCGACGCTGTGCGGTCGTTGACCAGTGGACAAACCGCCATCGTGTATCTCGGCGATGATCATGGCGACGCGCCAGCCTGGCAGGAGCTCCGAGCCGGTGCCTACGAAGCCATCGCCTGTGTTGTGGTGACGAGCGACGACACGCCCGAGGAGCTTCGAGGGTTGGCGACTGACATCGTCTCCTCGCCCGAATCTGCCGTCGCCCTCCTCAACGAGATTGCTTCGGTCGCGACGGGTCAGGTGTCTTCGAGCCCATCCAACTGATCGTCAAGCCAGTGCTGTGCGGTCCGGCTCGAAGCGATGTCGCGCCAGCCATACGATCGGTCGAGCCGTTCGGAGGTGCCGGTGTCGATCGCATGAGACAGGGCGGCCGCCGTCGCCGACACGTCATACGGGTGGCTGTCGAACGCAATCCCGCCGAGCTCGGTGTGCAGGCCTGTCGATTCGGAGATCAGCACGAGCCCATCTCGTTCGTTCCGCAAGCCGCCGTGCAAGACCGTCATGGGGAGCCCGGCCCGAATTGGATTGGCGAGCAGGATGTCGGCGCGTTCGAGCGTCGCCAAGGCTGTGGCCGGTTGGGCGGTGATCCGAAGTCGGATCGGATGGTGGTCCTCGGCGCGGCGCCAGCGAGCGTTGATGTCCTCGACGATCGAGAGCAACTCGGTGTCGAGCCGCGTCTGCTCGGAAGGGGGCACCCCGGTCGGGTCGAGCACGATAATCGTGGACGGAACGGGATCTTCGGGGTCGATCGATGCGAGTAGCTCATCGACGGCCCATAGCGAACGGGTGATGTTGGCGGCGCCGCCGAGCTGATCGACGATTGCGATGACGGTGTCTTCGCCGACCTCGGCGCGCAGGAGGAGTCGTTCGGCTTCGAGTCCGTCGATCTCTGCGGCGATGTTCTCGTCGGCGCCGATGGACGGCGCCATCGTGGCAACGAAGGTTGTCTGCGGACGTACGCCGAGGTGGTGGCGAACGTTCTCGTCGAATGCGTCCCGCCAGATCGAGCCGTTGAAGCCGGTCTGCTGCGACGCGAGGAGCCCGAGGAGTATCTCGTCTCGGGCGATGTCGGGGAGGCGGCCAAACGTGGTCGGCGCGGCAAACGCCGTGTGGACGAACGAAACGATCGCGACGTCGGGTCGCCGGTCCCGTAGGCGGGGCGCGACGAGCGCGAGGTCGGTGTCTTGCAACAGGGCGATCGCGTCGTCGGGGAGGCGATCAGCGAGCTGCGTGGCGACCACCGTCGACCATTCGCGGAAGGCACGCCATGCTGCATGCCAGTCGGAGTCGAACAGGAGAGGTTCGCCGTCGGTGAGCTCGTGATGAAGTCGATGGAGGGTTTCGTGCGCCAGGGCCAACCCAGATCCGAGGTCCGCATCGTCGACGAGTTCGGAGCCGAAGACCACCTCGATCTCGCGGCTGCTCGTGGTCGCCAACGACTGCATGGCGTCCAACCAGTCCGACGCGAAGTCTGGCGAAGCCGCGACGACGGCGATGCGACGATTGGCGGACATCAGCTCAGCCGCGGATCAGTGCCCGCCACAGCGCCGTGTAGCTCGGCCATACCGACGCTCCCTCGAGGTATCCGGCATCTGCGAGGGCGCGATGCAACGTCGGGAGGTTACGGAAGGGCACGCCGGAGTCGACGTGGTGGGCGAGGTGGTAGCCAACGCCATACGGAACGAAGAGGAGCTGGGCGAGACGAGACTGCTCGACGTGATGAGTGGTGTCTCGGCGATCGTCGGAACGGGTCATCCCACCGTGTTCGGCGATCGACCGGAGCCGATTCTGGACCTGATACCAGGTGAGGTAGGGCAGTAGCCAGAGCACCGGATACCAGACGAGCGCGCCGACGGCCGTGAAGACGGCCAACATGATGAGCTGCCCGGCGAAGAACCGGACGGACAGCCCGAGGTACTGACGTTTCCGGAGTCCGGTGAAACGCGGCTTGAGGATGCGATAGGCCGACACGCCGGTGGCATCTCGACGGAGCTTGCGACGCAGCGAATCCTTGACGATCGGATAGAAGGCGTACAACAAGAAGTCGGGTTCGTTCGGGCCGAACTCGTCGCGGTGGTGATTCGCGTGTCCTCGTCGGTAGTGATGTGTGCCGGTACCAAAGGGAAGCCACCCGAGCACATTGATGCCAATGAGGTCGTTCAGGGTGCGGTTGGAAAACAGCAGCCGGTGTGACGCCTCGTGATGAAGGATGTACATCCGGTTCTGGAAGATTCCCATGACGATGATCCCGGGGAGCGCGAGCCACGCGCTGAGCCGCGTGACGGCGAGGAGCATCATGAGCGGTCCGGTGAGGACCCACGCCGTGGTCACGGCGTTGCGGACGTTCGGGATCCGGCGGAGCTGCGCCCGGAACTCGGGACGAGGTCGGCCGTCTGGTCGAAGAAGGTCGCTGCCAGCGAATGTTCGATCGCCCTCGGTCACCATGCCGCCCGTCATCGACGCAACGAGCTCGTCGTGTGTCGGTGCGTCGGTCGCGGTCATCCCTCGATCGTAACGATTCGTTGGGCGGCCGAACAGATCCGGTTGTGCCACCCGCGTCGCGGGCAAGTCGGTCAGGATGGCGCTATGCGAGTCGTTGCAGCCCCGGACAAGTTCAAAGGTACGGCGACCGCGCACGAGATCGCCGATGCCATCCTCTCGGCGGTGACGACCCTCGGCGGCGAGGGCGTGGCGGTCCCGATGGCCGACGGCGGCGAGGGCACGCTCGCTGCGCTCGGAGGCGCGAACCGAACGTCGATGGTGACCGGACCGCTCGGCGATCCGGTAGAGGCGGCATGGAGGTTCGCCAACGGAACGGCCGTGATCGAGATGGCGGAGGCCGCGGGGCTCGTCCTTGCCGGCGGGGCTGATGCAAACGACCCGGTCAACGCAACAACCGCAGGCGTCGGCGAACTGATCGGCGAAGCGGTCGATGCCGGTGCCGAACGCGTCATCATCGGCGTGGGTGGATCGGCGACGACCGATGGTGGACTCGGTGCACTCGAAGCGCTGGGGTCGGTCGAACGTGTCCGTGGGACCGAGATGATCGTCGCCTGCGACGTTCGGACCGCGTTCACCGATGCGGGGAAGGTCTTCGGCCCCCAGAAGGGCGCCAGTCGGGCACAGGTCATGTGGCTGACAACCCGACTCGAGCAGCTCGCCGAGCGGTATCACGAGCAACTCGGTGTCGATGTTCGCTCCCTTCCGCGTGCGGGTGCCGCGGGCGGCCTGGCGGGCGGCCTGGCGGCGGCGGGTGCACGACTCGTTGACGGCTTCGACGTCATCGCCGACACGGTCGGATTGGCGCGAGCCATCGAGGGCGCGGACCTCGTCATCACGGGAGAGGGGTTCATCGACGCGGAGTCGTTCGACGGGAAAGTGGTGGGCGGGGTGGCCGAGCTCGCCGCGGAGAACGATGTCGCGTTGCTCGCTGTGGCGGGTCAGGTCTTCGACGGTGCCGAGGAACGCGTGCGAGCCATCTCGCTGGCTGATCGATTCGGTGTCGACACCGCCATGGCGTCCACGGTCGCCTGTGTCACCGAGGTGATTCTGGACGAACTGAGGGGTTGGACCCCGGGCGAGCCGGCCTAGGATTGGCACTCGCATCGGTCGAGTGCCAATCCCAAGGAGATCACCCGAATGGCAAAGATCATCAGCTTCGACGAAGAGGCCCGCCGCTCCCTCGAAGCCGGTATGAACCAGCTCGCAGACGCTGTACGCGTCACCCTCGGCCCGAAGGGTCGCAACGTCGTGTTGGAGAAGAAGTGGGGTGCCCCCACGATCACCAACGACGGCGTGTCGATCGCCAAGGAGATTGAGCTCGAAGACCCGTACGAGCAGATCGGCGCCGCCCTCGTCAAAGAGGTCGCCAAGAAGACCGACGACGTCGCCGGTGACGGAACGACGACGGCCACCGTGCTTGCGTCGACGATGGTGCGCGAAGGGCTTCGCAATGTTGCCGCCGGCGCGAACCCGATGGCGCTGAAGAAGGGTATCGAGGCTGCGGTCGACGCTGCCGTCGACTTCATTCTCGACAGTGCAATCGAGGTCGAGTCGAAGGATCAGATCGCTCAGGTGGCATCGATCTCGTCGGCCGACGCCGAGATCGGCAAGACCATCAGCCAGGCGATCGACAAGGTCGGTAAGGACGGCGTGATCACTGTCGAAGAAGGCACGACCTTCGGCATCGAGATGGACCTCGTCGAGGGCATGCGCTTCGACAAGGGTTACCTCTCGCCCTACTTCGTGACCGATCAGGACCGCATGGAAGCCGTCCTCGAAAAGCCCTACATCCTGCTTGTTCAGGGCAAGATCACGAACGTTCGCGAACTCGTGCCGGTCCTCGAGAGCGTCATGAAGCAAGGCCGCCCGATCATGATCATCGCCGAGGACGTCGAGGGCGAAGCCCTCGCAACGCTGGTGGTCAACCGCATCCGCGGCACGCTCACCGGCGCAGCGGTCAAGGCGCCATTCTTCGGTGACCGCCGCAAGGCCATGCTCCAGGACATCGCCATTCTCACCGGTGGCGAGGTCATCGCCGAAGAGATCGGTCTCACCCTCGAAGGCGCCACCATCGAGATGCTCGGCACCGCTCGCCGCGTGGTGATCACCAAGGACGAGACCACCATCGTGCAGGGCGGCGGCGACGCTGCCGAGATCGACGGCCGCATCTCCCAGATCAAGGCCGAGCTCGACAACACGACGTCGGACTACGACGCCGAGAAGCTCCAGGAGCGTCTAGCCAAGCTCTCCGGCGGTGTCGCGATCCTCAAGGTCGGCGCCGCCACCGAGGTGGAGCTTAAGGAGAAAAAGCACCGCATCGAAGACGCGGTGTCGACCACGAAGGCCGCGATCGAAGAGGGCGTCGTCGCCGGTGGCGGCGTCACGCTGCTCCGTGCCCAGGACGCTGCCGAAAAGGCCGCGAAGAAGCTCAAGGGCGACGAAGCAACGGGCGCAATGCTCGTCGCTCGCTCACTCGAAGGTCCGCTCAACCAGATTTCGCTCAATGCGGGATATGAGTCAGGTGTCGTGGTCGAGAAGGTGCGTGGACTCGACGGCGCCAACGGCTTCAACGCAGCCTCCGAGGAGTACGAAGACCTCGTGGCCGCTGGCATCATCGATGCCGCCAAGGTGACCCGCTCGGCGCTGCAGAACGCTGCGTCGATCGCGGCGCTCTTCCTCACGACCGAGGCCGTGGTGACCGACGCTCCCGCCGAGGGTGGAGCCGGCGGCGGCATGCCGGACATGGACTTCTGATCGACGTTCACATCGTGTCGTGATCGGAGCCGGGGCCTCGTGCCCCGGTTCCTTTCGTTTTTACTCTTCTTCGTCGCTCGTCATCTCGTGATCGGCGTCGTCCTCGACGAGCTCGGGACTGAGATCATCGATGCCGCCCGCCATGGCCAGCGCCGCGCCGAGGTTGGTCGCGCGGTCATAGACGAGGCGGAAATAGTGCAGCGCAGCGGCACCATGCCCGGGCAATGGGGGTTGGCCGAGCGAGCTGATCACCGCGACGGGATCGGGGGTCTCGGTTTCGAAGCCCTCGGGAGTGGGCAGGGCGTCCATGTCGCCCCAGAACGCCTCGGCGTCGAACGACTTCTTGCGGTTGTTCGACTTCTTTCGCTTCTTGTTTCGGCTCCGGCCGCCTCCGCCGCCGGAGTTCTGCGCCGCGTTCATGATCCGGCTCCCACGAGGGCGTCATCGGTTTCGGGGTTTGGGTCGGCGTCGGGTAGGGCGGACATACCGCCGAGGTCGACCTGACCCTCGGTGCTGAGCAGCTGGTCGGCATCGATACCGAGCGCGGCCTGGAGCTGCCCGGCGTCGAGGTCGCCAACCGAGCTCGATTTGGGTAGCACCATGTCGGCGATCTGGCGCTTGCCAGCCACGACCTCTTCGACACGTTCGTCGACGGTGCCCGGGCATACGAGTCGGTGAGCGATGACGGTTTTGGTCTGGCCGATCCGCCACGCACGGTCGCGTGCCTGGTCTTCGACCGCCGGGTTCCACCAGCGGTCGTACAACACGACGTGGTTGGCGGCGGTCAGGTTGAGGCCCGTGCCACCGGCCTTGAGGGACAGGACGAGCGCTCCGGCGCCCTCGGCGGACTGGAAGTCGTCGATCATGCGGTCGCGAGCCGTACGAGAGAGACCGCCGTGGTAGCACTCGATCGTCTTGCCCGTGCGGTCCGACAGGTAGTCGGCCATCTTCTCGCCCCAGCTGGCGAAGTGCGTGAAGATCAGCATCTTCTCCTCAGCGGCGAACACACTGGCCATGATCTCGTTGAGGCGGGTGAGCTTGCCCGACCGGCCGTCGAGCGGCACGTCATCGTCCTGGTAGTTGACCGGATGGTTGCAGATCTGCTTGAGCGCAGTGATCGCGGCGAGCACCGCACCCTTGCGCTCGGGAGTGCCGACCTCAGCCTCGGATGTCTGCACCACGAGATTGTCGATGACCGCCTGGTACAGGCCGATCTGTTCGGGGGTCATCGCGCAGTGATCGAGCTCGTCGATGCGATCCGGCAATTCGGCAGCGATCTCGGGCTCGGACTTCGTCCGGCGATACACGAGAATGCCGTTGAGGGCCTTCAGGGCTTCTTCGCCCGCACCACCCGACGAACGTTTCTCTGGCGTGAGTTGGGCGATGAACTGGGGTCGGGGTCCGACGAGACCCGGGTTGGCCCAGTCCATGATCGCCCACAGATCGCCGAGACCGTTCTCGATCGGGGTGCCGGTCAGGGCCACCCGCGTGCGGGCGTTGAGCCGACGAAGTTGCTGTGACGTCTCGGCGGTCGGGTTCTTGATCGCCTGGGCTTCATCGATGACGACCTTGCCCCAGGAAAACTCGCTCAGCTGATCCATGTCGCGCACCGCCGTGCCGTACGTCGTGATGACGAGGCCGACCGAGGCGACCTTCTTCTCGAGATCCTGCCCTTTGAGCCTGTTCGGCCCGTGATGTACGTGGACGTCGAGGTCGGGGACGAACTTGCTGGCCTCCGCTGCCCAGTTGCCGACGACCGCTGGTGGCGCAACGACAAGACCCGTTGCATTGTCGGCGCTGGCGTGGAGGCTGGCGAGTGTTGTTGGTGTCTTACCGAGGCCCATGTCGAGGGCCAGACAACCACCGAGTCCTGCTTCGTCGAGGAACGACAGCCACGCGTAGGCGTCTGCTTGGTAGGAGCGGAGTTCGCCATCGAAGCCATCGGGCCTGGGATTGGGAGCGTCGTCGAGGCCGTCGAGGCTTCGGAAGAGATCCGCTGCCCAGCCGACACCGCCGATGGAGATTCCGCCGGCCAAGGGGCTGCCTTCGAGGCCCATGGCGTGGCGCAACATGTCGGCACCACTCAACTGGGTCTGATCGGCGCGCTCGGCGAGGGCGGCCGCCGCTTCGGCGAGGTCGGCTTGATCGAGCTCGATCCACTGGCCACGTGAGCGGACCAGCGGTCGAGCCTCGGCGGCGAGGCGGGAGATCTGGTCGGCGGTGAGTTCGACATCGTCGAACACGGCCGACCATCGAACATTCGCCAGCTGCTGGGCGCCGACGACGGTCTCCTCGGCTTCGGCCGCGGTGAGACGGAGCGACGCGGTTGCTTTCCGGCGCGACAGCGGAGGAACCCGAACCTCGTATCCCGAGGCCCGCAGGATCGGGCCGACCTCGGTCATGAGTTGCCAGGCTTCGTCTTGGCTCAAGATCACTTCACCGCGGCGACGACCGCCAGGCCGGAGGAGGGCAGGGAAGAGGCGTTCGAGACGACCAGCTTGGCCTTCGAGAATCTTCGTCTTCTCCTTGGAGGCGAGACCCATTGCGACCTCGAGTGGGTCGAGGCCACCATTTGCGGATGGCGCGAGGACTTGTGCGAGCCAGGCATTGCCGTCATCGGGGGGATTGAGGACGACGGTGAGCGACGGAATACCGACCCCAAGCACAGGCGCTGCCCAACGCGAGACCCGCCGCACGACTTCGGCGCCTGGGCCGTCAGGGGCGGTGAAGTTGCTGCCATCGAGCCGGGCCAGGAACGACTCGCCGATGTCGTTGCGGTCGAGTACCTCGGCGGGGACGGCCGGTGTTTCGACCTGCGCTGCGGCGGTGGTGGCGATCGAGTCAATCAGGTCAGCGAGCACGGCGTTGACGAACGCGGTCGCGTCCTGTCGTTGTTGGCCGACCATGGCCGCTCCCGGTACCGACGAGATCAGCGCGTCGATCTCCTCGCGTGGCGCGAGTGCCGGGTGCCAGCGAACGTTGAACGAGGTTGTGCCGGACGACTTGGATCGTCGGCTTTGTTTGAGCTGCGGCACGATTCGGCCACGGGCGACGAGCGAGACCGCCGTGGCGGCAGCCAGGCCCATCCACCGAACGCTTGCTCCGAGCGTGTGGTCGTTCGTCGGACGTGCGAGTGCCACCAACCAGCCGAGTGCAGCCGTGATGGGCGTGGTGACCGTCGGGACTCGTTGTCCGGTCGGGATGCGGATGGGATTGCGGTCTTGCCAGTCGATCGAACCGCCGCCGGTGGCTCCAAGACGAGCGAGGATGTCGTTTTTCTGGTCGTACCGGGCGTTGTGCCCCGATGCCCACGCGACGAGTTGACCGTCATTCCACGACAGCTGCAGAACGGTCACGCCAGGCTCGGCGGGTTCGGGATCGGCGCCCTTGGCTCGTTGGCCAGCAGGCTCGGGGGGAGGGCCGATGCGCTCGGTCAGTGCGTCGTCGATGCGCCAACATTCGGCATCGAGATCGTTGAGCACGCTGACGCGTTCGGGGCCTCGCACGTTGTGCCGGGCACGTTCGAGTCGGGTCTCCGCGTCGTTGAGCATTCGCCAGAGCGTGTTGATCCACGCGTCGGGGTATGTCTCGAGGAATGCGAGTTGGCTTTCGCTCGCCACGCCGTCGACTGCCGCCTGCACGACGTCGTCGAACGAACCGAGCGGTTCGGTGGTGGTGATGGTCGTCTCCTGACGCGAACGTTGCAGGATCGCCGGCCGAATTTCGCCGACGTACACGCCGCCGTGGGAAGGGCCAGGGCGGGAGGGAGCAGCACCCGTGAGTGCAGCAGCCGACGCTCAGCGTAGCCGGGTCTACACGAAACGATGCAATTCCGGCGAGTCAGGCGGGGGCCGAACCGGTGCTGGATCGCACGATGAGCTCTGGGGCGAACACGTACCGGTCCCGGAAACGCCGGCTTCGGTCGATCTCGCTCACGAGCGCATCGGCGATCAGTTCGCCCATGTCGTCGAAGGGCTGGCGCAACGTGGTGAGCGCCGGATCGGAGGTGGCGGTGAAGTCGGTGCCGTCGTAGCCGACGATCGAGACATCGTTGGGGACCGACAAGCCGCTCTGTCGGACGGCCGCCACCGCACCCAGCGCCATCAGATCATTCGCGCAGACGATTGCGGTGATCCCTCTGGTCAGGAGCTGGCGAGCGCCTGCTCGCCCGCCTTCATAGGTGAAGGGGGCCGAGACGATATCGGTGTCGGCGACGTCGACGCGGCCTGCCGCCGCTCGACGAACGCCGAGTTCGTGGCGAGTCGTGCCGACGTACATCCGCTGGCCGAGCACCGCACCGATGCGTTCGTGTCCGAGCGACAGCAGATGTTGGACTGCCCGCTCGGCGCCGATCGCTTCGTCGGCGATGACGTACGGAACATCGACACCGATGTCCTCGCCATTGACGAGAACGAAAGGCAGGTCGCGCTCGGCGAGCTGGTCGTACAACGACATGTCGCCGTCCATGCGAGCGTGTCCGCCTGCGATCATGACCAGCCCATCGATGCCGCGTGAGACGAACTCGTCGACGTAGCGGCTCTCGGGCGTGAGGTTTCGGGTCGCGACTCCGAGGGTCGCGACGAGGCCGTGTCGTGCGAGACGGGTGATCACGGCCTCAGAGAGTTCGCCGAAGACGGGGTTGGTGAGTTCGCCGGTGATGACCCCCACAACGCCGGTGCGGATGGCGCTCGGGTCCGGGATGTCATGGAAACCGAACTCTGCGAGGGCTTCGACCACCTTCGCACGGGTGCCTGCGGCGACGCCTTCGCGGCCGTTCATGACCCGAGAAACCGTCGGCTCGCTCACGCCGGCGAGGGTGGCGACGTCGCGGAGGGGTGGACGACTCACGAGGGCGATCCTCGCAGGTGCCACGGGGTACTGCAAGCAGCGTGTTCCGAAAGCTTCCAGAAATCCTTCTTGCGCTTTCTGAAAGTTCTCTCTAGATTTCACGCAGGCTTTCTGAGTCATCTGACCTAGATCGCCCCGCAACACCACAACCACAGCTCAACAAACAGCTCAAATGAGGAGACACGAGGCATGAAGCTCATGCAGAAGCGCCTGGCATTGGCACTGCTCACGGTCCTGGCGCTGCTCGCCGCCGCCTGCGGTAGCGACACCGCCACGGACGAGACGGCCGCCGACGACGCAACCACCACCACCGAGGCCGCCGCCGAAGAGACGACGACTACCGAGGCGATGGAAGAAGAAGACGACGCCATGGAGGAAGAAGACGACTCCTCTATGGAAGAAGAAGACGACGCAATGGCCGAGACCACGTCGCTCACCATCTGGGCCGACGAGAACCGCGTCGAGTCGATCCAAGCAATCGCCCCCGCCTTCACCGAGGCGACCGGTGTCGAGGTCGTCGTCGACCTCGTTCCCTTCGGCGACATCCGCGAACAAGTCGTCACCGCTGGCCCCGCCGGCGAAGGCCCCGACATCTTTGCTGGCGCCCACGACTGGACCGGCGAGCTCGCCGCCAACGGCGTGATCGCCCCGATCGACGTCTCGTCGATCTCCGACAGCTTCCTCCAGGTGTCGCTCAACGGATTCAACTTCGAGGGCGACAACTACGCCGTCCCGAACGCCGTCGAATCGGTCGCCATGTACCAGAACCTTGACCTCGTCTCCGAAACCCCGAGCACGTGGGACGAGATGATCGCGGCATGTGAAGCCGCAGCCGTCGAGAACTGCGTGGTCGTCCCCGGTGGCGGCGACGGCGGCGATGCGTACCACAACTACCCATTCGTCTCGGCCTTTGGTGGCTACATCTTCGAGTTCGACGAGTCGACGGGCTTCGATGCCTCGGTCGTCGGGCTCGACAACGCCGAGACCGTGCAAGGCGTCCAGTTCCTCGCCGACCAGACCACCGCGGGCATCATCCCGTCGACCAACTACGACGGTGCGAAGAACCTCTGGCTCGAAGGCAACGCCGCCTTCTGGGTGACCGGTCCGTGGGAGCTCGGTGGAGTCCGTGAACAGACGACCGTCGCCAACTGGAGCGTCGTCCCCGTCCCGGCCTTCGGTGACACCCCGGCGCAGCCCTTCGTGGGAGCCCAGGGCTTCTTCCTCTCGGCCTTCTCCGAGAACGCCCTGATCGCCCAGTCCTTCCTCCAGGACTTCATCGCCACCGACGAGACCATGACCGCCTTCCACGCGGCCGATCCTCGTCCGTCGGCATGGAAGGCCGTCGAAGCCGAGGGTGACGACGTCGCCGCCTTCGTCGAGGCAGCCGCGACCGGTATCCCGATGCCGAACATCCCGCAGATGGGATCGGTCTGGGGGCCGCTTGGTGACAACGTGCTCCTCGTCCGCAACGGCGAGATCGAGCCCGAGGCGGCCATGACCGCCGCCGCCGAGGCCATCCGAGCCGCCGTCGCCGGCTGATCAGCCAGAATCGCGGGGGAACCTGGGGGCCCGACCGATGACCGAAACGACACGTGATCACTCGACGACACGCTTCGCCCGGTACACCGGTCGGGCCTTCTGGCTCCGCACCGCCATCGTCGGCGTCATCGACGCCTTCCTCGTTCTTGGCGCCGTCCAGTTCGCCCAGAACCGCAGCTGGGCCGTCCTCGCCATGCTCTTGCTGGCAGGGCTCCTCATCAACTGGGCGTACCTGTCGCCTCGGGCGCAGGCGAGCCGATGGCTGACTCCCGGTCTCGTGCTGATGATGTTTTTCGTCGTGTACCCGGTCCTCTACACGACGTACGTCTCGTTCACGAACTTCCAGACCGGCAACCTGCTCAGTCGCGAGCAGGCGATTGAACGGCTCGAAGAAGCCGAGATCAAGACCGGCGAATCCGGCGAACTTCTCGACATGCTCGTGTACCGCGATGGTGATGACCAGCTCGCTCTCCTGGTCCACGGTGGGGACGCCGAGCCATTCATGGGTGTGGTGCGCGACGCAGATGCCGAAGCTGCACCGTCGCCTGTTCCGGGGTTCGACCCCAGCGCGTTCGACCCCGAGGCCCCTCCCGAATCGGTCGATGGCTTCGAGCTGCTCTCGGGCCTCGCCGTCACCGGCCAAGCGAGCCGACTCGAAGACGTCATCCTCGATCTGTCCCCGTCGTCGAGCGCGGAGGTCGAGACCCTCAGCTCAGCGCGGCTCGTCATCGGGGGCCTGCGATTCATCTATGACGCCGACAACGACACGCTCTTCGACCAGCAGACCGGCCGCACCTGTGACGCTGGCGAGGGGACCTTCTTCTGCGATGGCGTGCCCGAGGACGAGGTGCAACGGGTCGCCCGACTGTCGGCCGACACCACGATCGTGTGCACCGCAGGCATGTGCGACGGAGTGCCGCTGTTCGCTCTCGATCAAACGCTCGCGGGATGGCGAGAGGTCGTAGGCCCCGATAACTACGTCGACCTCCTCACCAACGAACGCATCCGTGGGCCCTTTGGTCGAGTGCTTCTGTGGAACGTGATCTTCGGCTTCGGGTCGGTGCTGTTGACGTTCGCCCTCGGTCTCGGCCTCGCGCTCACGCTGAAGAACGAAGACATGAAGTACCGAAGCGTCTACCGATCGATCTACATCATCCCGTACGCGGTCCCCGGCTTCTTGTCGATCCTGGTGTGGCGCGGGTTGCTCAACAACGAATTCGGGCAGATCAATCGCATGTTCGACGGCATCGGCCTGCCGACCGTCGACTGGCTCGGCTCGGGTAACACGGCGATGATCTCGGTCTTTCTTGTCAACACGTGGCTCGGGTTCCCGTACATGTTCCTCATCTGCTCGGGGGCCCTGACCTCGATCCCTGAAGAACTCATCGAAGCCGCACGTGTCGACGGTGCTGGCCCGTGGAAGGTGTTCCGGATGGTCACCCTCCCGCTCCTGCTCGTGTCGACGGCGCCGCTGCTCATCGGATCGTTCGCCTTCAACTTCAACAACTTCCTGTTGATCTTCCTGCTCACCAACGGTGGGCCTCCGCTCTCCGGCTACGACGTGCCGGTCGGGTCGACCGACATCCTCATCTCGTTCACCTTCGACATCGCCGCCGGTGCCGGACGAGGGAGCCAGTTCGGACTCGCCTCGGCGATCATTGTGTTGATCTTCGTCGTGCTCGCCACGACGTCAGCGATGAGCTTCGGGCTCACGAAGAAGCTGGAGGAGATCTATGACCAGTGAGCTCCGCCCCACCCGGAGGCCACTGAAGGTCTGGTTCCGTCGCAGTGGAGGTCGCCACCTCGTTGCGATCCTTGCGGCAGTCTTCGCGCTGTACCCGATCGTCTGGATCGTGTCATCGGCATTCAACGCCTCCGACAGCCTTGCGTCGGCCAGCATCATCCCGAGAGAGACCACGCTGTCGAACTTCACCGACATCTTCGACTCTGAGGTCACGAGCGTCGGTCGGTGGCTTTGGAACAGCTTCTACATCGCGATCATCGCCGCCTTCGTCAACACCTTCATCGCTGCCATGGCCGCCAACGCCTTCAGCCGCCTCGAGTTCTGGGGACGCCGAGTTCTACTCACATCGATGCTCGTCATGCAGATCTTCCCCCAGTTCCTCGGATTCATCGCCTTCTTCGTGCTGTCCCAGCAGCTCGGCGAGGTCGTCGACGCCATCGGGTTCAACACCCACGCGTTCTTGATCCTCGTGTACATCGGCGGCGCAGCCGGCTTCAACGCGTTCTTGCTGAAGGGCTTCCTGGACTCGATCCCGAAGTCGCTCGACGAAGCAGCCCGGATCGATGGCGCCGGACCGGCCACCATCTTCTTGCGGATCATTCTTCCGCTCGCTCGCCCGATGCTCGCCGTGATCTTCATGATCAGCTTCATCGCGACCTTCAGCGAATACATCCTGGCCAGCTTCCTCCTCAACGGCGACGACCAGCTCACCCTGCCGATCGGTCTCCAGGTGTTCCTCGCCGAGGGCTACAACGCCAAGTGGGGTGTGCTGTCGGCGATCGCGCTCATGGGAGCGGCGCCGATCGTGACCGTCTTCATCGCCGCCCAGAAACACATCATCGGAGGGCTCACGTCCGGTGGCACGAAGGGCTGACCCGTTGGGGTCGAACCGCCGCACTGTCGCCCTGCTGGCCGTGGCTGTGCTTGCCGCCGCATGCTCGTCGACCACCCCCGACCGCGCGACGACGGGGTCAGGTCCCATCGTCGCGGCCGAGGACCCCACCGGGACCACCACGTCGACGTCGGTCGAATCCGTTGATCAACCCGACGAACCTGTGGGCCCCATCGCCGCGCCCATCCGGCACCCGAGCAGCCATCGGCCCATCTACTTCGTCATGCCCGACCGCTTTGCCAACGGCGACCCGTCGAACGACACCGCAGGAATCGACGGCGGTCCGCTCGACCATGGATTCGATCCGACCCGCAAGGGCTTCCATCACGGTGGCGACTTGGCCGGGCTCACAGGCAAGCTCGACTACATCGCCGACATGGGATTCGGCGCGATCTGGATCACCCCGCCATTCACCAACCGATACGTGCAGGGCAACGGAACCCTCGACGGATCGAGCTCGTCGTATCACGGGTACTGGCAGGTCGACTTCACGACCATCGACCCGCACCTCGGAACCAACGACGAGATGCATGACTTCATCGCCGCGGCCCACAACCGCGACATCCATGTCTATTTCGACATCGTCGTCAATCACACCGGCGACGTCATCTCTTACGCCGATCAGGACTACGCCTACTGGGCGCAGAGCGCGCGGCCCTACCTCGACGCCGACGGCAACGAGTTCGACCCGGCCGACTTTGCCGGACGCGACACCTTCCCCGAACTCGACCCGGCGACCTCCTTCGCCCACGAACCCGTCTTCGCTAGCCCCGAGCTCGCCACGATCAAAGCCCCGGACTGGCTCAACGACGTCAGGCTCTACCACAACCGTGGAGACTCGACCTTCAACGGCGAGAGCAACACGTACGGAGATTTCTTCGGCCTCGACGACCTCTTCACCGAACATCCCCTCGTCGTCGACGGCATGATCGAGCTCTACGGCGACGTCATCGAAACCTGGGACATCGACGGGTTCCGCATCGACACGATGAAACACGTCAACCACGAGTTCTGGGCCGCGTTCGCCCCCGCCATGACCGCGAAGGCCAGCGAGCTCGGCAAGGACGACTTCATCATGTTCGGGGAAGTGTTCGGCACGGATCCGATCCTGCAGTCGTCATTCACCAACCTCGGCGTGCCGGCGACGCTCGACTTCATCACGAGCTCCGCGATTGACATCCACCTGGCCGGGGGAGCGGGGACGGTGCTCACCGAAGGGTTCGACGACGACGACTGGTTCACCGACCTCGACAACAACGCCTCGATGCAGGTGACCTTCTTCGGCAACCACGACGAGGGCCGAATGGGGCACCTCATCGACCGGTCGAGCCCAAACGCGTCCGATGATGAGCTGCTCGCCAAGGCCCGGATGGGGCTCGACCTGCTCTGGTTCACCCGAGGAGCGCCCGTGCTCTACTACGGCGACGAGCAAGGGTTCACCGGCGACGGCGGCGATCAGCTCGCTCGCCACGACATGTTTGCGTCGCAGACGCCGGAGTACCTCGACGACGACCTGATCGGGACCGACGCCACCGCGGCCGACGACAACTTCGACACCGGCCATCCGCTGTATCGCCACGTCACTGCCCTCTCTGCGTTTCGGGCCGAGCACGCTGCCGCCTTGGTCGACGGAGCTCAGATCGGTCACCCCCTCGACAGCCCGGTCTTCGCGATGTCCCGCCTACATCGCGACGAACGGATCGAGTACCTCGTGTTCACCAACTCGAATCCGGTGCTCACGGTGCCAGCTCGGATTAACCCACTCACCTCGACGGGGACCTTCACGTCACTTTGGGGCCCCGAGATGACCGTGTTGGTCGACGATGGTGGAGAGGTGGTCGTCGAGGTCCCGCCGCTCACCACCGTCATGCTCGTGGCTGATGCGCCGGTCGCCCCGTCAGATGATGCGCCCACGATCCGGCTCGCCCGTCCGGCCGACGATGCAACCATCCCAACCGTTCGATACCGGTTTGAGGCTGAGGTCGACGCGGATCGCTACGCTGAAGTCACCTTCGCCGTAGCCGTCGACGGAGGCGAGCCGCAGATCGTCGGTGTCGATGACGCTCCTCCGTACCGGGTCTACTGGCCCAACGCCGACATTCCCGACAACGCAACGATCGAAGTTCTGGCAACTGTTGCCGATGGAACAGGACGCACCAGCGTCGACTCCGCCTTCGCCACACTCGGCGAACGTTGAAGCCCGTCCCCGCCAAAGGAGACCCCGCGACCATGACCAACACCGAACCCCGCTCCGACGCCGCTGACTGGTGGCGACACGGCGTCGTCTACCAGGTCTACATCCGTTCGTTCGCCGACGGGAACGGCGACGGTCAAGGTGACATCGCTGGGCTCCGTGCCCGCCTCGATCATCTCGACAAGCTCGGAATCGACGCGGTGTGGATCAACCCGTGGTACGCATCGCCGCTCAACGACGGCGGCTACGACGTCTCGGACTATCGGGCGATCAACGAGCGTTTCGGCACGGTCGACGAGGCGGCGGCCTTCATCGACGAGGCGCACGCACGCGGAATCCGAGTGATCGCCGATCTGGTGCCCAACCACACCTCGAGCGAGCACGAGTGGTTCGTCGACGCCCTCGCAGCAGGCCCCGGATCCGCGGAGCGCAGCCGCTACATGTTCGCCGACGGCAAGGGCCCTGACGGCTCGGAGCCTCCCAGCGACTGGACATCGGTCTTTGGTGGACCTGCCTGGACCCGAGTTGAGGATGGCCAGTGGTACCTGCACCTGTTCGACCCGACCCAGCCAGACCTCAACTGGGAGAACGAAGAGGTCCGCGCCGAGTTCGACGCGATCTTCCGTTTCTGGCTCGACCGCGGCGTTGACGGATTCCGCGTCGACGTGGCCCACGGCATGGTCAAAGACACGAGCTTTCCCGACACGGGCGGCCGGACCCGCATTCTCGAGAACGACAAGACCATTGAGGGCCACCCCCATTGGGATCGCGATGGGGTACACGAGATCAACCGCCGCTGGCGCGCGATTCTCGATCAATACGAGAACCGCATGATGGTCGCCGAAGCGTGGGTTCATCCCCAGCGGCTCCCGCTCTACCTCCGTTCGGACGAGTACCACCAGAGCTTCAACTTCGAGCTACTCGAGACGCCGTGGGATGCCAAAGAGTTCCGCACGGTGATCGACCTCTCGGTTGCCGCAGCCGAAGAGGTCGGTGCGCCATCGACCTGGGTGCTCTCCAACCATGACGTAATGCGCCACGCCACCCGCTACGGACTGCCCAACGGCACGCCGTGGCGAAAGTGGCCGGTCGACGGACCGCACGACGCGCTCGACGCCGACCTCGGCGCACGTCGAGCCCGTTCCGCCGCGCTGATCACACTGTCGTTGCCTGGCAGCACCTACGTGTATCAGGGCGAAGAACTCGGCCTCCCCGAAGTCTGGGACCTTCCGGTCGACGTGCTCGACGATCCGGTTTGGGAGCGGTCGGCGCACGCCGAGAAGGGGCGAGACGGGTGCCGAGTCCCGATTCCATGGACGACCGACGGACCGTCGTTCGGGTTCGGAGATGTCGAGCCGTGGTTGCCACAGCCCGACGCATTCGGTGGCCTGTCGGCCGCTGCGCAGTCGGGTGATCCCGAGTCGATGCTGACGCTGTACCAGGAGGCGATCGGGCTCCGCAGCGAGCATCTCGTCGAGGATCAGTCGCTCGAGATGCTCGACCTCGGCTCCGACGTCCTCGCCTACCGACGTGGCGATGTCACCGTCGTTGCCAACATGGGTTCGGCCGCCGTGCCGATGCCCGACGGTGAGGTGCTGCTGGCGTCCTCAGTTGTCGACGGCGAGCTTCCCGCCGACACGACCGTGTGGCTCGCCACCGGCTCGTGAGCCGGTGAGCTGCTTGGCGAGCCGATTCATCGCAAACACGAATCCCATCTTGGACGCCGTGCTCACGATGCGGTCGATACCGGGAGGAAGCCACGAGATCGTGACGGCCTCGAACCACTCGAGGCGCGTTCCCGAACCATCGGGATGGACCTCGAACCCCGCTTCGCCGCGTAGGACCGGTCCGAGCTTCTCGACCGTGCAGATGCCGAGCTGGCGCGAGTCGTACCAGTTGATCTCCGTGATGCGCATGCGATCGACGAGCATCACCGGCCCCGCGCCGGTGTACCCGGTGAAGGTCGATCCGACGACGTCGGGCTCGCCGTCGTCCAACTCGACTCGGGTCGCCGGGATCCACTCCCCGTGCGCCTCCCAGTCGATCATGTGCTTCCACACGGCGGTCGGTGGCGCATCGAAGTGTTTGGTCACGGTGAAGTCGACTCGTCCCACGAAATCCACGGTCGCGCACGCGGCTCCCACAGAACGGATCGAAGCTCATGAATGACGAACTCCGTCCCGAAATGACTGCTCATCACGACCCTTCTGAGCGGTATGTGTCGGACCCGAATCCAGACCTTGGGCAGACCGTGACGACGTTCATCCGGGTCCCGAGCGGTCGAGGCGTGACCGAAGTGGCGGCACGTCTGGTTGTCGATGCCGAGCCGTGGATCGTCGAGGCGTCCCTCGACCGAACGGAGGGTCCGGTCGACTGGTGGCGTGTCGATCTGCCAGCCGACAACCCGGTCACCAACTATCGGTATCACCTTCGGTCGGGTTCGAACACGACGTGGCTGAACGCGGCCGGCGAGCATACGTGGGACGTGCCGGACGCGGGCGACTTCCGGCTGAGCACCGAGCACCGACCGCCCTCGTGGGTCCACGATACGGTTTGGTACCAGATCTTTCCCGACCGTTTCTCGCGCGGTACGAGCGATGACTTCGCGGCGCCGCTTCCCGAGTGGGCGCACGGTCGCGAGTGGACGGATCCGATTCGTCCTGACCTCGACGTCGCGATGTTCGACATGTGGGGTGGCTCGATCGACGGGATCACCCGTCGGCTCGACCACCTGAAGTCGCTGGGCATCAACGGCATCTACACCTGTCCATTCTTTCCGGCGCGATCGAACCATCGCTACGACGCCTCGGCGTTCGACCACGTCGATCCGCTGCTCGGTGGCGACGATGCGCTTCGGCGACTGACCGCGGCTGCTGGTGAGCGGGGGATCCGGGTGATGGGCGACCTGACGACCAACCACTCCGGAGCTCACCACGACTGGTACCAGAAGGCCATCGCCGACCCGGCCAGCGACGAGGCGGGCTACTACCTGCGTGACGACAGCGGGGCACCGATCTTCTGGAAGGGCGTCGAGTCTCTTCCGAAGTTCGATCACGACTCCGAGGCGTTTCGCACGCACCTGTACGAAGGCCCTGACTCGATCGCAGGACGCTTCATGTCCGACGAGTTCGGCCTCGTCGCGATGCGCATCGATGTGGCGAACATGACGGGGCGCTACCGCGACATCGACCACAACCTCCGATGCTCCACCGCCCTGCGCCGCACGATCGACGAGGTTCGCCCCGACGGATGGCTGCTCGGCGAGCACGGCCACGACGCAACCGTCGACCTCCACGGCGCTGGTTGGCACGGAACGATGAACTACGCCGGCTTCACCCGACCGATGTGGACGTGGCTGCGGCGTGATGACCAACCCGTCGTCGCCTTTGGCGACAGCGGCCCACTGCCGCGTCGCAGCGGACACGAGGTCGCTCGGTCCGCACGGGCGTTCCTGTCGCAGATCCCGTACACGGTGCAACTGACGGGGATGAACCTCCTGGGCTCGCATGACTCGGCACGATGGGGTTACACCGTCGGCGACGATGACCTCAACCTCGTCGGACTCGCCGCCCTGATCGGGTGGCCCGGAACACCGTCGATCTTCTACGGCGACGAGATCGGCCTCGCCCCAGACGCATCGTGGGACGTGCCCGCGCGAGAAGTCATGCCCTGGCACGAGCCCGATTCGTGGAACGTCGGGCTGCTCGGCGAATACCGGCGGCTGGTCGACGTTCGTCGTTCGAGTGCGGCGCTCGCCCGCGGCGGGATGCGCTGGCTGTCGATCGGTGACGACCACTTGACCTGGGTACGAGAGTCGGCCGATGAGGCGATGATCGTGCACGTCGCGCGTGGGCCTCACGCGCCGATCACCTTCGATGTCGAGGTTGACCGCGAGCCGGTGGTCCGAGGAATCGACGTCACGCAGACTGCGGCCGGATGCACCCTCGCTGGCGCAGGACCGGGTTTCGCTCTCGTCCCGGTCGCCTGACGCGCCATGATGGGGCGATGACCGGACGCCCCCGTACGCACATCGCGGCCATGCCGAGCTACAAACCCGGCAAAGCCGCCAGCGAGGCCGAGGCCGAACACGGCATCACGGAGGCCATCAAGATGGCCTCGAACGAGAATCCTCACCCACCGATCCCGGCGATCGTCGAGGCGATGACGGCGGCGGTGACGGGCGTCAACCGCTACGGCGACAACACCTGCAGCGACCTCCGTCGCGCGGTGGCTGACATGATCGACGTCGAGGCCGAGTCCGTCACGATCGGCGCAGGGTCGAGCGCACTACTCGGCCAGATCGTCGACGCGTTTGTCGACCCCGGCGATCGAATCGTCTACCCGTGGCGGTCGTTCGAGTACTACCCGATCCTCGCAGCACGCTCGGCGGCCGAGGCGGTGACCGTGCCGCTCGCCGACGGACACATCGACCTCGATGCCCTCGCCGCCGCCGTCACAGCCGACACGAAGCTCGTTTTCGTTGCCACCCCGAACAACCCGACCGGTACGGCGGTCACGACGGCAGCGATTGGATCGATGCTCGAGGCGATCACGACGGACACGCTCGTGGTCATCGACGAGGCCTACCGAGAGTTCAACGACCCTGCGCACGGCGATCCGGTCACCGACCTCCTCCCCGATCACCCGAACGTTCTGGTCACTCGGACGTTCTCCAAAGGACAGGGCCTTGCGGGTCTGCGAGTGGGATACGCCGTCGGCCTTCCCGACGTGATCGCCCAGCTCATCAAGGTCGCGGCACCCTTCGCCGTCAGCAACGTCGCGCAGGCCGCGGCGAAGGCGGCGATCGAGCATCATCACGAGATCATGGACGTGGTCGGCGAGTTGCTCGTCGAACGTCAGCGGGTCACCGAACGGCTCGGTGCCGCCGGGATTGAGCACCCGGCGCCTTATGGGAACTTCGTGTGGATTCCGATCGGCGAACGGACCGACGATCTCACCCTCGCTCTCGAACGCACCGGGATCGTCGTGCGGCCGTTCCCGCCCGAGGGCATTCGCATCACCATCGGTACGTCAGATCAGAACGATCGCTGGATCGACACCCTCATCGCCCACCTCTCCGAAGGACCCTGATGACCAACACCATGTCGCCGCTCGAAGACTCCGACCTCAAACGGGCTGCGCAGCGTGCGGTGCATGATGCGGGCGAGGGCCTCGTGGCGCTCTCGCACGAGGTCTGGGACCACCCCGAACTCGCCTTCGAAGAGACGCACTCGTCACGAGTGTGTGCCGATGTGCTCTCCGACGCAGGCTTCGATGTCGACTACGGGGTGGCCGACCTCGATACGGCCTTTGTCGCCACGACCGGGTCTGGTCCGCTGACGATCGGGATCTGCGCCGAGTACGACGCCCTCCCTGGCATCGGGCACGCCTGTGGTCACAACATGATCGCCGCCGCCGGAGTCGGCGCCGGTTTGGGTCTCCGTGAGCTCGCCGACGACCTCGGCGCCACCATCAAGGTGTTCGGCACACCCGCCGAAGAAGGAGGCGGCGGAAAGATCATCATGGTCGAGCGTGGCATCTTCGACGGTGTGCACGCATCGATGATGGTGCACCCCGCGCCCGTCGAGATCGACGCTCCCGCAATGCTCGCCGGACACCGCTGCGACTATCACTTCGACGGCAAGCCAGCACACGCCTCGTTCGCCCCGCACGAAGGCATCAACGCCGCCGACGCCGTCACGATCGCCCAGGTCGCGATCGGTCTGATGCGTCAACAACTCGCACCTGGCGAGCAAGTCCACGGTTTCGTGACCGACGGCGGGTCGGCCACGAACATCATCCCGGACTCGGCGAGCGCGCAGTACCAGGTCCGCGCGAACACGCTCGACGGTTTGATGCCGCTCGCCGAACGTGTCCGTCACTGCTTCGAAGCTGGCGCCCACGCCACGGGAGCTGAGCTGACGATGCACTCCCACACCCTCCCGTACTCCGAGTTCGAGCACGACCAGGAACTCGCCGCGCTCTACAAGGCAAACGCGGAGGCACTCGGCCGCGAGTTCATTCCCCGGCCCAGCCAAGGAGCGGCCAGCACGGACATGGCCAACGTGTCGCTGCTGATGCCCACGATCCACCCCATGCTCGGCCTGAACTGTGGCAGTGCGGTCAATCATCAACCGGAGTTCACAAACTTCTGTCGCACCCCAGAGGCCGATGAAACCACGCTCCAGGGTGCGATCGCGATGGCGATGACCACCATCGATCTTGCAACCGACGAGACACTCCGCAGCCGCCTACTTGCCGGCGACACGTCGTACGGCCATCGTGCGTCCTACCCGTGGACGTTCAGCGATTGATGGTGAACGCCTCGAGCACGCCGTAGCTCGTCACCCGCTCGCCGCCGCTGCCGTCGAGGTAGGTGAGGCGGGGCAGGATCACGATCGCCACTTCGGACTCGGGCCAATCGCCCAGGTCGAATCGCATGGACGCGACTCCATCGGCCGATGTCGACGCGGACGACGGTGGCTCCGCGCCATCCGGGGTCAGAACCAGTGCGCTCTCCTCGCCGACGATCTCTGGTTCGCTACACCCGGAGGGGTGGGAGCCGAATCGGGCGTCGACGGGCGAAAGGTCGACGTCGATCGTCCCTGCGTCCGATCGGATGTCGACCACGTCGATGCGGACCCACGTGCCAACCGGGTCTTCGCGGCTCGGAATACAGCCGAGCGGAACGACGCTGCTCCCGGCGACCTGCGTGCCGATCAACGTGTCGTGGCCGGGAAGATCGTCAAGGTCGAGGACGGCCGGGTCGAACCGACGTTGCAGCGGATCGGCAGCCTCGGCGAGACCGATCTCCCCGTCAGACCCGCACCCCACCGCCAAGAGCGACATCGCGATCATCGTGCTCTGCAAGACTGCGGAGTGCGGGCGGCGTTGTCGCCGAAAGACATTCAAAGGACGTGACCACATGGCGATTCGTGCAGACCTCGGACAGTACGCAGAGACCGAGACGGGCGAACAGTTCACCCGGCAGAACTCGAAGCTCCTGAAGATAGAACTCGCTGCCGGCGGCGTTCATGCCCTCCGGGGCTCGATGGTCGCCTATCAGGGTGACGTGAAGTTCGAGAACAAGGGCTCCGGCGGCCTCGGCAAGCTCGTGAAGAAGGCAGCGACCGGCGAGGGTGTCGAGATGATGCACGCCTCGGGGACCGGCGAGCTCTTCGTGGCCGATCAGGCCAAAGACGTGCACATCATGTACCTCGAGAACGACCGCATCTCGGTCAACGGCAAGAACGTCCTGGCGTTCAACGAGTCGATCCAGTGGGACATCCAACGGATCGGCGGCGGGATGGCCGGCGCCCTGGCTGGCGGTCTCTACAACGTGACGCTCACCGGCAGCGGCTTCGTCGCGATCACCACCGACGGGCCGCCCGTGATGCTCGACGTCGCATCGGCGCCGACCTTCGGCGACGCCCAGGCCGTTGTCTGCTGGTCGGGTGGCGTCCAGATGCAGATGAAGACCGACACGACCGGCGGCCTCAAGTCGATGGTGCGTGGCGGCAGCGGAGAGACGTTCCAGATGGCCTTCGGAGGCCAGGGCTTCGTGCTCGTTCAACCATCGGAGGGCTACGTCTTCGGTGGTGGAGGCGGGGAGTCCGGTGGAGGCGGACTCGGCCAGCTCCTCGGAGGCTGAGCGCTTGTCTTCGGCCGGTTCTGGTCGATAGTCGCACATGGGCGAGGCATTCGCGGGAGACAAGAAGAAGGGGCAATCGCTGCTCGGACCGGTGGAGCGACGCTTCATCGATTGGGCAATCCCCAAGGTTCCCAAACCAATCCTCTCGCATCACCTGACCGCCCTCACCGCCGTGTGGTCGGCGCTCACGATCCTGTTCGGCTACCTCTCGCAAGACCAGCGCGGTTGGCTTCATGCCATGTCGGTCATGGTGTTCTTGCAGTGGTTGACCGACTCGCTCGACGGCTCGCTCGGCAAGTACCGCAAGCAAGGTCTGGTCAAGTGGGGGTTCTACATGGACCACCTCCTCGATCTGCTCTTCGCCGGCTCGATCGTCATCGCGTATTCGTTTCTTGTCGACGCGTGGTGGCTGGAGTTCCTCTTCTTGATCCTGTTGCTCATCACCTGCGCGACGATGGCGGTGTCGTTCCTCTCGTTTGCGGCAACGAACCAGTTCCAGATCGCCTACTACGGGATCGGGCCGACGGAGATCCGCATCGGCTACATCGCACTCAATACGTTCGTCTACTTCGTGGGCACGACGATCTTCAGCTGGGGTGTGCCGCTCGTCGTCGCCCTCAACGTGCTCGCGTTCGTCACCCTCGCCGCGCAAACGAGTCGCAACCTCTGGCAGATCGACTACGAGACGAACATCGACGGAGCACCACGGCCATGAAACATGCCCGGCGGTTGCTCGTCACAGTCGCTCTCGTCCTCGCCGGCTGCAGTGACTCAACCTCTGGCGTCGAGACCGGATCAGCAGCAGCGTCGGCCGAGCGAGACACGCTCGACGCCGTCCTCGAACACCTGAACACCCAGATCACCGATCCCGGATCTGGCTGGGTCGAGACGGGACGATGGTGGACCGAAGGATCGCTGACCGATTGGACAACCCCGTGCGAGGCCTTCAACCGCCTCGGGGACATGTTCAACGCTGGTACCCCCGAGACCGTGGTCTGGGATCGTGATGGCGATGCGCTGTTTCAGCGAACCGACGACTTCGGTTGGGACGCCGTCGCGTTCGCACGAGATATCGAGGTCATCCCGGATCGATGCTCCGACGTGCAGATCGGATCGTTGACCGTGGCCGTCGAGCCGGTCGACCGGGCGGTGCTCGGCGACGTGGTCGATCGGATCACCGACGGTGACCCGCAGGGCGTGGTGGTGGCAATTCGTTTCGACGCATATCCGGTCCCGAGCCTCGAAACGGACATCTCGACTCCTGAGTTCGAGCCAGGTCGCGGCGCCTGGATGGTGATTGCCACCCGCCACAACGTCGTGTCTCAGATCGTCTTCTCGCCACGCGATGGGTTCGATGGTGCGCAGCTCCGCGATCTCGTCGAGCGGCAGATCGCTGCGCTCGTCGACGCCGATCCCGAAACGACGGGGCCGATCGTCCGGCCAGCTGGACCGATCGAGGTCGATCCCGGCTGGGTCGCCGACGCCGAGCTGTTCGTCGATCCGGTCGACTGTCGCAACGGTGGGCATCTCGAGCTCGATGGTGTCCGGTGGCTTCTTGCTGAGCCGGTCCCGTTCGAGTGGCGAGGCATCACGCCCATCCTCGGCGACTTCGACTTCGGCGGCACCTCGGGTGACTTCACCGCGTACCCGGGCCCGCCCGCGGTGCCGGGAGAAGAAGGAGAAGAAGCGGTCGACGTCGACGAGGCGGACGACGAGGACGCGATGGAGCGTGACGGTTTCACCGTGTCGTTGACCACCGGCTTCGTCGATACCGAGTGCGACACCTGGGAGCAGGAGCCACCCACCGAACGCCCCACCTCGATCGGGCCGCTCGACTGCGACGACCGGGGCATTGTCGAGGTCCGATTCGCTGAAGACGGCGTCGATCCGAGCGCACTCGCCACGGAACACGTGCCGGATGCGGTCGAGGCTGTCGCGTCTGACCCGCTCATGTGGAACGCCGTGGATGCGACCGGCGACGTCGTCGGCGTGCTGTTTCTCGGCGACGACGCCGAACCCGACTGGCAGATCTTTACCTGCGGCTGAGCGCCGCTCGATCAGTCCTCGTCGTCGTCATCGGATTCATCATCGCTCGAGTCGTCATCGTCGGAGTCGGGCTCGTCTGCGGGCTCGTCGTCCTCGAACTCAGCGAGCTCATCGTGGTCGTCGTCTTCGTCTCCGGCGAGGTCCAGATCGATCGTCTCGACCGCTTTGGTCTCGACGGCGCGGGTCGGCGTGGTCGCCGCCACTGGAAGCGGCCCCTGACGACGACGACGCAAGATGTACCACTCGCGTCCGGCGGCGGTACCGAACGCGAAACCGAACGGTGACGCGAACGCCAACCCGGTCAGAAACCAGGCGAATCGGCTCGGAACCCATGCGAAACCGCTGAGGGGTTGATCTCGCAGGCGGGCCGCCCAGCTGTTCGGACGGCCAGCATCGATTGCGGTGACTTCGGGACCGCGGGTCAACAGCCACCACGAGGCGGCGATGGCAGCGATGATCCAGAGCCCTTCGACGATCTCGCCGCCGTCGGGGAAGAACGCCTTCTTGAACGGTCCGAGTTTGCCGCGTCGATGGACGCGCCGGGTCCATGCGGCACCGAGGAGAGCGAGGATCCCGAACGAGAGGATCAGTCCCGTCAACAACCAGCTTCCGCCGCTCCCGACGGTGCAGGTTCCGGTCTCGCAGAGGACCTGTTCGTCGCCGGCACGCCCATGGACAAGACGCAGCCCGGCCCCGACGAGCAGGAGTGTCACGAGCGGTCCAGCCACCCAGAAACGTTTGAGGGTGTCCATCACTGGGCGAACCACGCAGGTGCCTGGCCATCTTGGAGGACCTCTCGACCGCCGTAGCGCTTGTCCCACGGCGCGCCCGGATTCTCGGTGCGGTACTTGTGCTCCCAGAGCTGGCGTCGGAACGACTCGCTGCTGCGGGCGGCGACGGCGATGATCGCCCCGAAGACGAATCCTCCGACGTGAGCGAGCCAGGCGACCCCGTCGGAGGGGCTGATGAAGAACTGGCTGACAAACCAGAACGCAAGCACTATCCAGGCTTTGAGGTTCACGAACATGATGAGGGCCAGCGTCTTGATACGTGCCCATGGGAACCACACCGCATAGGCGCCCATCACACCGGCTACCGCGCCGGACGCGCCGATGACCGGGATGATCGAATCGGGATCACCGGCGACATGCGCTGCGGTCGCGACGAAGCCGGCGAGCAGGTAGAAGAGCAGGTACTTGAGTCGTCCGAGGTGGTCTTCGATGTTGTTGCCGAAGACCCAGAGAAAGAGCATGTTGCCGCCAAGGTGCATCAATCCGCCATGAAGGAACATCGACCATAGTGCGGCGAGGTACACGTTCTTGTCCGGGAACCGTGACCGGTCGGCGCTCGGAGCGGAGCACACGTCGTTGCCACTGATCGAGTTGATCGATTCGGGTTGGAGTACCGCACAGTATTCGGCCTCGGTGAGGGGCTCACCGGAGGTGAGTTCGTCGGGGATTGCCGCAGTTCCGAACGTGAAGTCCGTGCCGGCGTCGAACTCCACCGGCTGCACGCCGAAGTAGATGAGGACGTTGATCACGATGAGCACGATCGTCACGATCGGGGTGCGCATCGTGGGGTTTTCGTCCTTGAGCGGGAACACGGCGATGACACTAGGCGATGACGAATGACGTCTGAATTCCGTCGGGATGTTCACTCGCAATGTCGGCTATTCTGCCCCGCCATGACAGCGCAGTTCCTCGCCGGTGGACCGGTGGCCGAATCAATTCTTGACGATGTTCGCACTCGAGCCGCTGCGCTCGCCGGACAGGGCGTCACCGTTGGTCTCGGCACGATCCTTGTCGGCGACGACGGTCCCTCGGCGTCGTACGTCAAGAAGAAGCACGAGACCTGCGAGCAGGTCGGAATCGTCTCGCACCACCGGGCGATTGACGCATCCGAAGGTCAAGCGGCCCTCGTGGCGGCCCTCGACGACTTCAACAACGACCCTGGGGTGCATGGCTACATCCTCCAGTTGCCCTTGCCCGACGGCTTCGACGCCAGCGAGGCACTGGGCATGATCGATCCCGCCAAGGACGCCGACGGCCTGCACCCGGAGAACCTCGGAAAGCTCGTCCTCATGGAAGATGGGCCACTGCCGTGCACACCAGCGGGCATCGTCGAGATGTTCAAGTTCTACGACGTTGACGTCCGCGGGAAGAACGTCGTCGTCGTCGGCCGCGGCACGACCCTCGGACGCCCCATGGCGCTCCTGCTCACCACCAAACAGAACGGCGCCAACGCCGCCACCACTGTCGTGCACACCGGCGTCCCCAACATCGAGCACTACACCCGAGAAGCCGACATCATCGTCGCCGCCGTCGGTCGACCAGGCACGATCACCAAAGACATGGTGAAGCCGGGCGCCGTCGTCGTTTCCGGCGGCATCAGCTGGGAAGGCCGCAAGCTGCTTCCCGACGTCGACGAAGACGTGGCCGAGGTCGCGTCGTGGATCACGCCCCGTCTTGGAGGTGTCGGCCCCCTCACGGTCGCCATGCTCCTCGCCAACACGGTCGCCGCAGCCGAGCGCGCTCACAGCTGAGACCCACCACCCCGTCACGTGGTGTGACTGATCATGACGTGACCTTCGCAGCGAGTGAGATAGCGATATTTCCGGCGTCGTCTGCGTTGGCGTGCGCGGTTCTCGGGCGAAACGATGATGGCCCAAACCGCTGGTGGGACAGTTCCCCAGCTCGATGCCGTGGGGGACCCACATGATTCCAAGACTTATCGGTGCGCTCAAGGGCGACGTTGCGACCTTCGAAGAGGTTGAGCACGACGAGGCAGCCACGATTCAGGCGGGCATTGTTGTCGTCGTGGCGGCGCTGCTCGGCGGCGTCGGCGCCGGCCTGAACACGAGCATTATCGGAGGCGATGACGCTCCGGGCTTCTTGAGCGCCTTCATCACCGCCGCGATCGGCGCACTCCTTGGCTGGCTTGTCTGGTCGGTGATCACCCACTTCATCGGTTCGAAGTTCTTCGGCGCGCAGTCGTCGATCGGAGAGATGCTCCGGGTCATCGGCTTCGCCCACGTGGTCTTGTGGCTGACCGTGATCCCGATCATCGGCTTCTTCGCCAGCCTCTGGTTCCTCTTCGTTGCGTTCAAGGCTGTTCGTGCCGGGCTCGACATCGGTTCGGGGCCAACCGCCATCGTGATCCTCATCGGCTTCATCATCCGGATCATCCTCTCGATCCTTCCCGGCCTCTAGACACCCGTCTGCGCAGCGCGTGCGGGTATCCTGACCGACGTTTCCCAACCCACGAGGAGCGATCGTGAAGGACCCCGTACGCGTTGCTGTCACCGGAGCCGCAGGCCAGATCGGATATAGCCTGCTGTTCCGTATCGCCTCCGGGGAGATGCTCGGCGCTGACCAGCCGGTCATTCTCCAGATGCTCGAGATCACTCCGGCACTCGGTGCGCTCGAAGGCGTGACCATGGAGCTCGACGACTGCGCGTTCCCCCTTCTGGCCGATCGCATCCAGACCGATGACGCCAACGTGGCGTTCGGTGACGCCGACTACGCCCTGCTCGTGGGCGCCATGCCTCGCAAGGACGGTATGGAGCGTGCGGATCTTCTCGAGGCGAACGGCGGCATCTTCGGACCGCAGGGCAAGGCGATCAACGACAACGCGAGCAGAGGTGTCAAGGTTCTCGTCGTTGGCAACCCGGCCAACACGAACGCTCTCATCGCGCAGGCGTCAGCCCCCGACATCGATCCGAAGCAGTTCACCGCGATGACCCGGCTCGATCACAACCGTGCCCAGACTCAGGTCGCGCAAAAGGCGGGCGCCACGGTCAACGACGTGACCAACATGACCATCTGGGGCAACCATTCCGCCACGCAGTACCCCGACCTGTTCCACACGAACGTCAAGGGTCAGAACGCAGCGGCCATGATCGACGATCAGGACTGGCTCGAAAACACCTTCATCCCCACCGTGCAGAAGCGTGGGGCGGCAATCATCAAGGCTCGGGGTCTGTCGTCCGCAGCATCGGCTGCGAACGCCGCGATCGATCACATGCACGATTGGGCGTTGGGTACCCCCGATGGAGATTGGGTGTCGATGGCGATCCCCTCCGATGGCAGCTACGGCGCTCCCGAGGGCATCATCACGTCGTTCCCATGCACCTGCGCGGATGGCGAGTACACGATCGTGCAGGGTCTCGACATCGACGACTTCAGCCGGGCCAAGATCGATGCGTCGAACGACGAGTTGGTCGCCGAACGGGACACGGTCGCCGGTCTCGGGCTGCTCTGATCGCTGGAAGGCGCGACTCCCGCGTACGCGTTGGCGTCCTTCTATGGGCAGAATGGCTACTGGTCACTCTCACGTAGGGTCGCTACCGTCAAGGGTTCTGCATCGCTTGGAGGCGCTGTGTCCCGCATCATCTCTCATCGCTCACTGATCGCTGTAGCGCTGGCTCTGGCGACCATCGTGGGTGTCGTCATCGCTGGTGAACGCCGAGCCGACGCGGCCGCGGGCGACCCCGACCTCGCCGATACAGCCCGGCTCCTCGGCTACATGTGGGGAGATGGCTCCAAGACCAACGGCGTCTGGGACGTGAACGGGCCAAGCGGCACATCGTCGCTGATCGAACATCTCGTCGAGCTCCACGGGGGCGAATGGGTCAATCGCCAACGCCTCGAGTTCCGCCTTCCGGCCCCCTACAACTTCACCCACTGGACGAACGGACTGCCCGACGACGATGCGAGAACTCGCGACGCCGTGCAGAACCCGCACTTCTTGGCCGCGCTCATGGAGACCGAGGCCGCCGTGACCGGCCAGATCTACGATCAGAGCAGCTGCTGCACCCCGGGGTATCTCCAAGGTCGCCTGGTCGAGCTACGGGATCTCCTGCATGAGCGGGGCTATTCCACCGCCCGTCTCGTGCAGTTCGGCAACGTCGACAGCGGTCGAGTCGAGCTCAGTTCGTCCGACTGGTCAAGCCTGCGGGCGGGGCATCGCTTCGTCTGCCCGCTCGAGGACAGCAACATTCGGATTCCGGGCGGAACCGACTACGGCCGCTACGGAAATCTCCGCTGGTTCGATAGCGACACCCGGTGGTCCAACCAGGTCCGCACCGATTGTGAGCCCGGCCGGAGCATCCCCGCCGTCCCTGCCCCCGCGGGCACGTGTTCGGTTCGGGCCGACGGCACCCGGGTGACAGTCGATTGGACGTTCACCCTCGGAGACGTCGTCGTTCGCCGGAACAACAGCTACATCACGACGCAACGAGCCGCCGATGGCACGTGGACTGAATCGCGAGCGAGCGGCACCCACACCTACGACGTCCGGGTGTACGCACTCGGGGAACGAACGGACCGATCGTGCGGATTCGTGACGATCGGCGGTGGCGGTGGCGAGGGTCCGTGCACCGTGTCTGCGGTGGCTAACGGTGTCCGTCTCGACTGGGACGATTTCGGCAAGTCCTCGTACTCCGTCCGCCGAAATGGCAAGTGGGTTGCATCGGCAACCGGAACCTCGTTCACGACAACGGTCGGGTCGGTCAATGACTCCTGGACGGTTCGGTATCGGTCGAACGGATCCAATGTCGATGTCGCCTGTACGACAGGCGGCGGAGGCGGCAACGCCCCATGCTCGGTCTCGCTGGTGAACGGCCAGGTCCGACTCACCTGGACGTCGGTCGCTGGTGTCGATGACTATCAAGTACGCCGCAATGGCTCCTGGTATGCGGCGACGTCCGCCACGACGTGGACCGGCAACGGCTCGATCAATGACGACTGGTCAATCCGCTACCGTGCGAACAAGCAGACGAATAACCTCGCCTGTACCTGATCCGGAGCGCGATGTATCCGAAGACTCGGCGGAGCGTTTTCGTACTGGCCCTTGCCTTGGCAACTCTTGTCGTCGCGGTGATCGCGGCGACGACAGATGGGCGAACCGCTGACGCGGCAACACCCGCCCCGGATCAGGCGGAGACGGCGCGGCTCCTCGGGTATCTGTGGGCCGACGGCTCGAAGTCCAACGGGGTCTGGGATGCGACCGGGCCGAGCGGCGCCAAGTATCTCATCGAGTCGCTCGTCCAAGCTCATGGCGGGACGTGGGTCGATCGCTCTCAACTCACGTTTCGTCTTCCGGAGCCATTCGACTGGGACGACTGGAAGCACGGCCTACCCGACGACGACGCGTGGACACGAGCGGCGGTCCAGAACTCGCACTTCCTCGCGGCGATGCTGGAAGGGGAGGGCGGAACGGATGGTCTCATCTACGACCAGGACACGTGCTGCACCAACGGCTTCACCCGGGGTCGGATGATCGAGCTGCGTCAGTTGCTGATCGATCGTGGCCTCGGCTCGGCGCGGATCATCCAGACCTCGAATGCCGACTCGGGGCGGGTCGTCATTTCGTCGTCCGACTTTGCCAGTCTGCGGAGTTCGACGAGATATGTCTGCCCGGTCGAGGGGTCTGCCATTCGGATCCCTGGCGGCCAGAACTATGCCGCCTACGGGCCACTTCGTTGGTTCGGAGACGACACCCGCTTCGCCGGAACCGTTCGAGGCGATTGCCAGTCGTCGGTCCCGATCGACCGGATCGGCCCGCCCACCGGCACGTGCTCAGCCTCTTCTCTTGGCAATGGCGACGTAGTCATCACCTGGACCGTCCGGCGTGGCGAGGTCACGATCCGCCGGTCGGGAGCGTGGCTGTCGACGATGTCGGCAATCGGCGCGCAGCTAACCGACCGCCCGCCAGCCGGTCAGTACGACTACACGATACGGGTGCAAGCCACCGGAGGTCCGGCAGATTTCTTCTGTGGCCGAGTCGGTCCGGGAGACGACCCCCCTACTCCGCCTCCACCCCCGACCAATCCGGTGACGTGTCGCGGCCTTGTGGCGACAATCGTTGGGACCGACGGCGACGACCGTCTTACGGGTACGCCAGGGCGAGACATCGTGTACGCCGGAGCCGGCGTCGATCGAATTGAGACGTTCGGGGGAGATGACGTCATTTGCGCCGGCCCCGGTGCAGACATCGTGGACGCTGGCGAGGGACAGGACTTCGTGCTCGGCGGAGCCGGCGCCGACCAGATCGAGGGCGGCCCGGGGACAGATCTTCTGCGCGGTGGGATTGGCGCCGACACGATTCGTGGGGGTGGCGCCCAGGATCGAATCAACGGTCAGGACGGAAACGACATGTTGTATGGCGATCGCGGCAAGGATCGCTTATACGGCGGAAACGGCGCGGATCGCCTCATCGGCGGAGTGCACAAGGACCGTTGCCTCGGACAGGCAGGCCCCGACACGGCTACCGAATGTGAAGTTCTGGGATGACGTTCTCACGCATTGGGCGATATCGCCTGTTTTGACATCCAAAAGTGGAGTTCTACTCTCGACGTCAGACCTGTTGGAGGGATCTTCATGAATCGGTATTTCACCCGCGCTGCTGCCGGCGCTCTCGCCATTGCTTCGTTGGGACTTGGTGCGTTGGCGCTCGAGGAGGATCCGGCGTCGGCGAATGGGGGGTCCTGTACCGTCGCCGAAACCGAATCGTCCGGACTCTGGATCGAATGGACGACGACGCTGACGGGCGAGTTCAACATTCGTCGCAACGGTGAGTGGCTCGCAACCACAACTGAGCACCGCTATGCATCACACGTCGGCTCCCTCGACGACACGTGGACAATCCGTCATTGGGATGCGAGCACGCTGACCGAGATTCCGTGCGTCGACACCACGCCTCGATGCCGTGGGCTCGTGGCGACGATCGTGGGAACCGACGGCCCCGATGTACTCGTGGGCACGCACGGTCCAGATGTCATCTTTGCCGGTGCGGGAGACGACCGAATCACCGGTAACGATGGTGATGACATCATCTGTGCAGGACCCGGCGCCGATCACGTCGATGCGGGTGCGGGTCGTGACACCGTGCTCGGCGGCTCTGGAGCCGACACGATTCGAGGTGGCTCGGGCGACGATCTTCTCCGCGGAGGCAATGGTGCCGATGTCCTCGATGGCGAAGGAGGCCGTGATCGGGTCAACGGCCAAAGCGGCAATGACACCGTGATCGGCGGCCGAGGTAAGGACCGCCTGTTGGGTGGCCCCGGACGCGATCTTCTGTCGGGTGGAGTGCACAAGGATCGTTGCGCCGGAAATGGTGGAACCGATGTCATCAGTCCCGATTGCGAGATCGTCGTCTGATCGACGATTCGTGACTATTTGAGGAACTTGCTCGTCGTGTTGTCGGCGAGCACCTTGCCACCGGTCTGACACGTCGCGCAGTAGTTGACCTGGTAGCGGCTGTAGGCGACTTCACGGATGGTGTCGCCGCAGCGAGGACACGCTTCGCCCGTGCGGTTGTGCACTGCGGAAGGCCGCTTGGTCGATGCCACGATCTCCGTCTGGGCACGTTCGAATTCGAGTGAACGTTCGATGCATGTACTGATCGCGTCGAACAGCGCTGTGCGTTGCGGGGCGTCGAGCTTCGACGCGTTGGCGAACGGGCTCAGCTGGGCTTCATGGCAGATGTCGTTGGCGAGTCGTCGGCCGACACCCGCGATGATCCGTTGTTTGCGCAGGAGTCCGTGCACTCGCATCGAGTGATCAGCGAGCAGGCCGTCGAGTGTCTTCCCATCGATTCGATCAGCATCCGGACCGAGGTCGACGAGCGGTTCGACCTCGAGCGGGTCCGTGTCGGTGTCAAAGACCCAGACGCCGGTGCTCTTGTCGGTGCCCGCTTCGGTGAGGAGCAGAGCCGTCCCGTCGTCGAAGGTCCAGCGGGCTTGACCGCCACGGGGCTTGGCCGCCTGTTTCGTGTCGGGACGGAGCCGACCGCCCTGCATGAGATGCACGACGAACCGGTGCTCTCCGAACACCATGATCAAGAACTTGCCGCGGGTCTCGATCGCATCGAGCGACGCGCCAACGGCGTCGGCTGGGTCGGGAGCGAACGTCTTCAGAATGTGAAAGGTGATGGGGCGAAACCCTGCGAGTGTGCGTCCGCCGAACTCGTCGATGACCCGTTCGGCGTGCGCCTGGATCTCGCCGATCTCGGGCATCTCAGTTCCCGGGCCCGCCGAGTTCGGCGAGGAGGTCGGCGTGGGCGATCAGTCGGGCGACATCCCCGTCGATCGTCAGCGATCCCGTGAGGAACGCCTGTTGTGCGTGGAGATCTCCGGCATGGAGGGCAGCGGCGGTCGCCGCGTCCTGGCGGATCGAGACATGTGGGGGGAGCGACGGGTCACCATCGATCACCGACGCGTCACCGTCGTGGAGAACGAAGACGTACTGCTCGAGCGTGTCGGTGCCATCGGTGATCGTCTGCTCGATCCGAAGGTCGATTCCGGCAATCCGAGGGTCGCCCGACAAGCGTTGTGCCGCCGATTCGGCCGATTCGCGGTACGTCGTCACTCGCTCAGTCTGCCACCTCATCGATGTTGGTCATCAGTTGCCCGCCAGACTGGAGCGTGTGGACACCCTGCCCATCGGTTCCGAGTCACTGCACCAGGCGAGCGGCGACCCTCGATGGGTCGAGGTGTGGGATCAGTGGTTCGTGATCCCCGAAGAGGGCCAGGGCGGATACGTGCGCCTCACGATTCGTCCACACGACGGCGTGTGTTGGTACTGGGCGGCGCTCGTGGGGTTGGGCCGACCGCTCGTCTCGGTGCTCGTCGACGACTTGCCCCTCCCGAAGGGATCGTCGATGGAGATGCGGGCGTCGGGAATCTGGACCCAGACGACGGTGCTTCGACCATTCGAACATCTCACGACGGACCTCGAGGCATTCGGGGTGGCGGTCGATCCGGCAACCGATGTGTGGTCCGGCGCATGGGGAGATCGCGTCGCAGTAGGCCTCGAGCTCGACTGGGACACCGAGGGTGAGCCCGGCCCGTCGCCGGTCCCCGGAACCTCTGGGTACCGGGTCGTCGGGGCGATGCATGGCGAGGTCTTGCTCGACGAGGAGAAGTGGGAGATTGCGGGCATTGGAGTCCGTGACCATTGGTGGGGGATCCCCGGCGATGATCATGCGTGGCGTGGGTGGTCGAGTCGCGACGGTGCGCTGATCACGAGCGATGTCGGGGAGCTCGATGCGGATCGTCGGTCCGCCATTTCGGCGATCGTTGATGCGCTCCCGGTCGGTGAGGTCGGGCCCGACGTGACGGTCGCCGGTTGGGCTCCAGCGGTGGGTGGCGGGCAGCGGCACGCTCGAGCGCTCGTCGTCGATGACCGCGGTGCAGGCTGGATCGAGATCACCGTGCCCGACCGGTAGTTCGGGTAGTGCGAATAGCGCGGGGTCAGACCCTCTCACGAACGATCAGTCGTGATCGCTTCCGGGTTGGACGGCGTTCGACACGCCGATCACAACGACCGTGGCCACGACGGCGAGCACGATCGGAAGAACCCACGGCGCCCCGTCGGGAAGACCCAGCCCCGTACCCGAGATCGTCTCTTCGGCTTCGCGTTCGATGATGCCCACACCATTCGGCCAGGGCCACAGCACGCGCAGCGATCCGAGCATGAGACCGATGAGGGCAGCCATCACGCGGTCGTGATGGCGATCGATCAGCCAGTTGAGGAGAGAGCTGAACAACGCCAGCCCGATCGTTGCCCCGATGCCGACGAGGGCGATGTCGACGAACGCGCGGTCGGTGATCGTGCCGAGCACGGCGGCGTACATGCCGATCATCAACAAGATGAACGACCCCGAGATGCCCGGCAGGATCATGGCGCAAATCGCGAGCGATCCTGCGGCGACGAGCTGGATCGGAGAGGGGTCGAGGATCGGCCCGGACTGAAAGCCCAGCAACACGAACAGTACCGCTCCGACGGCCAGCGAGATCAGGAGATGCTGTGGCTCTGGGGATTGCAGAAGTTGTCGGGCGACCACGATCGACCCGAGCACGAGGCCGAAGAACAGCCCCGCCATCGCTTCGGGGTGATCATGTAGCGCCGTCTCGATGATCCCTGCGAGCAGCACCACTGCGGTCACCATGCCACCGGCCAAGGGCAACAGAAACACCCAGTCGACCTGCTTGAAGCGATCGAGCATGCCCGACACATCTCCGCGGACCAGGCGACCGAGGGCCTTTGCGCCGAGTCCGATGTTGGCGATCAGGTCGTTGTAGATACCGAGTACGAGAGCGACGGTTCCGCCCGAAACACCAGGCACAACATCTGAGGCACCCATCGCAAACCCGCGGGCGACTTGAGCGCCGATTCGTTGGAGCATGATTCGCCGACCTCCGAGGTGCGTACGGCTCGCACGAACCTATCGGCCGGATTGAATGGGTCTGTGAAGGAATTCGACACCGTCGTTCGTCGAGGTCTGCCGAACCTGTCCACATGGACATGGAGGTCCAGCGCGACGCGTCGTCCAGCCGTGCTCTTGCTGTCGCCTGCCGAGGCTCCGAGTTCTCGGTGGCCGTACCAGCTGTTCGGAGGTCTGGGGGCTGTCGCTGATGTGATCGGATTCGACACTCGTGACTCGGGCTTGAGTGAGGATGCCGGCGAGCCATACGGGTTGGACGACTTGGTCGATGACGCCGTGGCGGTGCTCGACCACGCCGGGGTTACGACGGCGCATGTCATCGGTGCATCGATGGGCGGCATGGTGGCGCAGAAATTGGCCCTCGCCGCGCCCAAAAGGGTCCGGAGTTTGTCACTCGTGGCCACGACGGCCGGTCCGCGCGATGACCTACCACCTCCCGAACCATGGCTCGTCGAACGCATGGCCGAACGGCTCTTTGGTGGTCCGCCGACCGACCCGGTGGATCGGGTCGAGTACATCGTGGCGCAGCAGGAGTGGTTCGCCGGTCGGGACGGGTTCGACCGTGTGGTCGCGGAGCGGGCCGCGGTGTCGGAGGTCTCGACCCACTGGCGTGACGCGAGCGGGCACGGGCACGCCGTCGTGGAGGCGGGGGAGTGGTGGGAATCACTAGGCCGTATCGAGGTGCCAACGCGGGTGTTCCACGGAACGCACGATCCCGTCTACCCGATCGAGCACGGGTTCGAGCTGGCTGCTCGGATCCCGAACGCGAAGCTGGACGTCATCGATGGGCTTGGCCACGAGATTTCGGCATCACTTGCGGAGAAGATCGCTCGAGAGGTTTGGCGGTCGATCGTTCTCGAAAACCAGAAGGAGCCGCCGTCCCCGTGACGGCGGCTCCAGCTGGTCCGAACCGGGATCATGGACTCGTCTCACTTGCGTTCCCGGATGGCTCAACCGGCTCATCGGAGCCTCTGTCTGCCTCGTGGTGAGAGAACGTGAGGGGATCGGTCATGATCGATCTGGTTCGACGTGGCTTGTGGCTGACTGGAATCCCCCTTCGTTGCCCTACATCAGCCACTCCATCACTGGTTCCTGGAATCGACGCCCCATGTGACTCCAGTCACCATGTCGTGACTGACGTCACTTTCGCGCTTCTGGCACGCGTCGTCAAGTTCGTTCGGTGAATGCGTGGAAGAGAAGCAGCGCGGAAGAGGAGTAGTACTGTCGGTTCCATGCCGTACACCTCGAATCTTCCTGATGTCGAGATTCCGTCAGGGATCTCGATCACCGACTACGCGCTCCGGATGGCCGACGACCTCGGCGACAAGCCGGCGCTGATCGATGGCCCATCAGGCAGAACCCAGACGTTCGCCGAACTCAAAGCCGGCATCCAACTGATCGCTGGTGCACTTGCCGAACGCGGATTCGGGCCAGGTTCGACGTTGGCGCTGATGGCTCCGAACATTCCGGAATACGCGTCGTTCTTCCATGGCGCCGCCTTCGCTGGAGGAACGGTCACGACCATCAACCCGACCTACACCGCCGATGAGGTCAACCATCAGCTCCAGGATTCGGGCGCCACTATTCTCGTGACGATCTCGATGTTTCTCGAGACGGCAAAAGCGGCCGCAGGAGGCACCGCCGTCACCGACATCGTCACGATCGATCCCGTCGAGGGCGAGCAATCGATCTTCGACTTCCTTGGCAGCGAACCGCTCACCGAGCAGGTTCCTGTCGACACCGACGCCACTCCGGTGGTGCTGCCGTACTCGTCGGGCACCACGGGGCGCAGTAAGGGCGTGATCCTCAGTCACGACAACCTCACCGCCAACATCGAGCAGTGCCGCCACGTGCTCAACTACTCGAGCGACGACGTCGCACTCGCCGTCCTGCCTTTCTTCCACATCTACGGCATGCAGGTGTTGATGAACGGACTCCTCGCCAACGGCGTGACGGTCGTGACCATGCCCCGCTTCGACCTCGAACAAGCGCTGACGATCACCCAAGAACACAAGGTGACCTGGTTCTTCGCTGTCCCCCCGATCGTCCTCGCGCTCGCCAAGCATCCGATGGTCGACGACTACGACCTCAGCTCGGTCGAGGTCATCTTCTCGGGTGCCGCCCCGTTGTCCGCCGAGCTCGGCGAAGAGGCCGCAGCGCGTCTCGGCTGCTCGGTGATTCAGGGCTACGGCATGACCGAACTCTCGCCCGTGTCGCACGCCACCATCCCCGGGCAGGGGAAAGCGGGATCGTCGGGCATCACCGTGTCGAACACCGAGTGCCGGATCGTCGATCTCGAAGGGAAGGACCTCGATGTCGACGAGGACGGCGAGTTGTGGATTCGCGGTCCGCAGGTCATGAAGGGGTACCTCAACAACCCCGAGGCGACGGCAGCGACGATCGACGAGGACGGATGGTTGCACACCGGTGACGTGGCGCACTTCGATACCGACGGCCACATCTACATCGTCGATCGGATCAAGGAGCTCATCAAATACAAGGGCTTCCAGGTGCCGCCGGCCGAGCTCGAAGGTCTGCTGCTCACGCACCCCGCTATCGCCGATGCCGCAGTGATCGGCATACCCGACGACGAGGCTGGCGAACTTCCCAAGGCGTTCCTCACGCTCAAGCCTGGTGCCGAGGCGTCCGCCGAGGAGGTTCAGTCGTTCGTCGCTGGCCAGGTGGCGAGCTACAAGCAGATTCGGTTGGTCGAGTTCATCGACGAGATCCCGAAGTCGGCCTCCGGCAAGATCTTGCGTCGTGAGCTCCGCGACCGCTGACGATCTCGTCGCCCTGCGATCGGCGCTGACCGGCGTCGATTTCCGGCTCGGTCTCGCTGGGGCCGAGGACGCAGCCAGGGAGGCCGCCGAGCTCGTCGACCAGATCGACGACTACCTCTTGCCCCGGATGCAGCGGCTCGACGCGCCGCTGCTCGCCGTCCTCGGAGGCTCGACCGGCGCTGGCAAGTCGACCATCACGAACAGCATCATCGGCGACGACGTCAGCCAGGCGGGCGTGTTGCGTCCAACGACTCGGGCACCGGTGCTGGTCTGCCATCCAACGGATGCCGACTGGTTCTCCGACCCCGATGGGGTGCTCGGAGGGCTGCCACGAACGACGGGTGCCGGAGGGTCGGCGACCACGGGGCTTCGGATCGTCACGAACGATGGATTGGCTCCCGGTTTGGCGATCCTTGACGCCCCCGACATCGACTCGGTCGAAGTCGCCAATCACGATCTTGCGGCCCAGTTGCTCGGTGCCGCTGATCTGTGGGTGTTCGTCACGACAGCGGCTCGCTACGCCGACGCCGTGCCATGGGAGTACCTCGGTATGGCGAAGGAGCGGTCGGCCGCGCTCGCTGTCGTCATCAACCGCATTCCGGCCGGGCACGAAGCCGACGTCGAGTCGCACTTCCGGGACATGCTTGCCGAGCAAGGCCTTCGGGGAGTCGAAGTCTTCTCCATTCCCGAAGACGAACTGACCGATGGCCGGATGCCGCAGCGCATTCAACCGGTCCGAGATTGGTTGGCGACCATCGCTGCCGACGCTGATGCTCGCCAGGAGCTTGTGCGCTCGACCCTCGAGGGGGCCTTGGCCTCGGTGCCGGCCCGAGTGGATCGGATTGCGTCGGCGATCGAGCACGAAGCCGGAAGTCGAGACGAACTCGAGAACGTGATGCGGCGGCGCTTCGCGCAGGCACTCATCGACATCGACACCGAACTCGATCGCGGCACCCTTCTGCGAGGCGAAGTGCTCGACCAATGGCGAGAGTTCGTCGGGACGGGCGAGTTCATGTCCCGGCTCGAAGCGGGTATCAGCCGCCTTCGGGATCGGGTCGGTGGGCTTCTCCGGAGCGGGCCGTCTGCGGACCAAGCCGTCACCGGCGAGCTCGAATCAAATCTGGTCGTCGTCGCCCGAGACGCAGTGGATCGGGCCGCCATCGACACCGTCGAACTCTGGGAAGCGATGCCCGGCGGTCGCCGGGTGCTCGTCGACGCACCGAGGGGCATCGAACGTGCCGGCCGCGCACTCGGACCTGACGTCGAACGGGCGATCGAGGCCTGGGAGCAGGTCGTCCTGGATCTGGTGCGCGAGCAGTCGGGCGACAAGGTCACGATCGCACGGACGATCTCGACGGGTATCAACGGCATCGGGGTGGCACTGATGGTTGCGGTCTTCAGTCAGACGGGTGGGATCACTGGCGGCGAAGCCGCCGTCGCTGGTGGCACGGCAGCCGTTTCTCAGACGGTTCTGACAGCGGTGTTCGGTGAGCAGGCCGTACGAGATCTGGCGCGGCAAGCCCGCGAGGACCTGATGCAACGCCTCGACGCAGTCATCGACGCCGACCGGGCTCGGTTCGACGAACTCATCTCCACCGATGAGGTCGACCCCGAAGCATTGCGCTCGCTCGCTGGCCAGATCGGCGGCTGAGTCGTGTTGGAGCGCGTCGACGCGCTGACTGCCGCGCTCGATCTCGCACGGGGGTTGCACGATGACGGCATCATCGCCGACCTCGATGGTGTGGCGGGTCGGGCGCGCGACCGGCTCGGGCACGGCACGACACATACGGTCGTGGCCATTGCGGGTGCGACCGGCTCGGGCAAGAGCTCGATCGTGAACCGTCTCGCCGGAACCGAAGTGTCGACGGCGAGCGTCCGACGACCGACGACATCGATGACTCACGCGGTCGTGTGGGGTGACGAGGACGCGAGTCAGCTGCTCGATTGGCTGGAGGTGCAGCGCCGACGGGCTCCAGCGGATGGCCTGGGCCACAACGACGATCTCGCCGGTCTGGTCTTGCTCGATCTCCCGGATCATGACTCGACGGCGGTGGAGCATCGTCTCGAAGTCGATCGCCTGGTCGATCTGGTCGACGTGCTCATCTGGGTGACCGACCCCCAGAAGTACGCCGACGAGGCTCTCCACTCGGGCTACATCGAGCCGCTCGCCGCGCACCAAGGGACGCTGCGTTTTGTGCTCAATCAAGTCGATCGCCTCGATGACGGTGGGGTTGAGCTCGGTCGCGACCTCGAACGGCTGCTCCGAGCAGATGGCATCGACGACCCCGAGGTCGTCCGGGTGTCGGCGCTGACCGGCGATGGATTCGATGCGCTGACCGGTCTACTTGCGGCCACCGTCGACGAACGCGAAGCGGTGCTCGCTCGCATCGACTCCGACCTTCGTGATGCCGTCACCCACCTTGGCCACGGGACCGGACAGGTCGTCGAGGGACGTGGGCGCGATCGCCTGAACGGCGAATTGGTCGAAGGACTCGCCGAGTCGGCTGGCAGCCGATCGATTGGTGACGTGGCCGCCCGGCACCATCGGCGGCAGGGGTCGTTGGCGATGGGTTGGCCCTTCACCCGGTTCGTTCGTCGCTTGGCACGCAAGCCCCTGGCGGATCTGCCGGGTCCGGGTCGTGATGGTGCTGCTGCGCCTCGGGCGGATCTTGCGATCCGCGACTATGCCGAGGCGCGGGCAGGCGACTTGGCCGATCCGTGGCCCGCTCGTTTGCGTGCTGCGGCGTTCGAGCAGCGAGACCAGCTGATCGACGATCTGCGCAAGTCGGTTGGCAGAGCAGCCGTTGGAGCCGGATCACGCCCGCGTTGGTGGACGGCGGTTGCCTGGCTGCAGCGTCTGCTGGCGGCCGTCGCCGTGACGGGGCTGTGTTGGTTGCTCGCCGTCGCGGTCCTCGGCGGATTCTTTCGCTTCGACATCGAGCCTCTCCTGCCCGAGACGCCAGGTCTCGAGTGGTGCCCATTGCCGACGACGATGCTCCTCGGTGGCGCGGTCGCCGGCCTGCTCGTAGCCGTGCTGATGCGACCGTTCCTTGCGGCGGGGGCCCGACGTCGGGCAATGGCCGCCCGCAAGACGGTCGAAGCCGCGGTCGACGATCTCGCCTTGGCGAGGGTGATCGAACCGGTCGATTCGCTCCTCGAACGGCACGCCGAGTTGGGCCGCCTGCTGGACGTGGCCAGCGGTAGCCAGACCACGTAGCGAAAGAAGAGGGTCTGACCCTCTCGTTACACGCGGTGGCGGATGGCCTGCTGCACCGGCTCCCAGATGAGATCGGTCATGTAGCTGTAGCCCTTGGGGCCGGGGTGCCACCGATCGGCACCGACGCCGTCGCGGCTCGGCCAGTCCCACGGCCAGAACAGGTGGAACGGTCGCTGCTCGGCCTGGTCCTCGATCATGCCGGTGAGGTGACTGGCCATAAGGCTGTTGATCGGCGAGGCCACGCCGATGCGTCCGATCACACTGTGATCCGGCAAGGCCCGCAGGATCCGCTTGAGGGTGGCCGGGAGCCGAAGCGGTTGTGGCAGGCTCATCATGTCGTTGGCTCCGGCGAGGTGGGTGACGAGTCCCGGCTGGTGGCCGGCAGAGACGAGCTCATCGAGTCGCGGGAGCTGGAGTGACTCGATGTCGCCGAGCTTGGCGCCGGTGATCGACAAGTTGATGACCCGCCACGGGTCGCTGGTCTCCGAACGTAGCCGTTCGATCATGCGAGGGATCCAGCCGTCCTCGGGGTAGGGGGCGCCGATTCCCTGCGAGGTCGAATCCCCGAGCGCCACCCACAACGGCCCGTCCTCAGCAGCGGCCGCGCGGTTCCAGTCATCCCAGAAGCTCGCATGGGATTCGCGTGACGCCTCGACGCTTCGGATGCCGTCGAAGACCGGAGACAGTGCTCGTGTCAACAGACCTGGCCGGCGACGCGGCATCGGCTCAAACTCCACTTCGTCATGTTGCCATCGCTGGATGGTCGCGGGCGGCCCGTGCCGGCGCGGTACGGTCGCAGCATGCGGTACCGCTCGATGTTGTTCGGCCCGGCGAGTCGCCTCGACTTCGTGGAGAAGTTTGTTCGTAGCGAGGCCGACATCGGCGTGCTCGACCTCGAGGACGCCACACCCGAGAACGCCAAAGCGGATGCCCGTGCCGGCGTCGCGCAGATCGATATCGATGGCCTCGAACTCGGTTCGACCGCCCTGTTTGTCCGGGCGAACGCGATCGGCAGCGGTCATTTCGCCGCCGATCTCGATGCCATCGCCGCCTCGAAGGTTGATGGCGTCATCGTGCCGAAGCTCGAGACCGATCGGCAGGTGTCCGACGTGCGCGACGCCTTGGCCGCTCGCGGGTTCGACGGCGCGCTGTGTGGCGGGATCGAATCGGTGGCCGGAGTGCATCGCTCGGTCGAGATCTGCGGTGCGGGCGTCGACCTCGTGTACTTCGGTGCCGAGGACTACGTGACCGATCTTGGCGGAGTTCGGACCGAATCGAATCTCGAGGTGCTGAATGCGCGGTCGCACGTCGCGATGGCGGCGCGGTTGGCTGGCATCCCGGCGCTCGATCAAGTCGTTGTGGACTACGGCGACGACGAACGTTTCAGTCGAGAGGCACAGATGGCCCGGAGCCTGGGCTACGCCGGCAAACTCTGCATACATCCCGGACAGGTCGCTGCCGCTAACGACGCGTTTACCGCCTCGGCCGAGGAGATCGCGTGGGCACGCGGTCTGGTGGCTGCCGCGGAGGCGGCCGAGGCTGACGGCAGAGGCGTTGTTTCGTATGAAGGCACGATGGTCGACGCACCGATCATTGCCCGGGCGAAGAAGATGCTCGACGAAGCCTGATCCGTCTGGCCCGTGCAGATTCGGAAGAATCTGCCGACGTCAACAGGGATGGGGGTCGACCTACGAGAAACGCGTGCTGAGGTGGTCGGTTCGCCGCGCGTCCGTCACGATCATGTGCATCGGGCCACTCGGGTGGCTTGGGCTGTGCTCGCCGCGTTGGCTGCGGCTATTTCGATCGCCACCATGTCGGGCGCCGGCCTCGATTCGACCTCGGGTTCCGGCCCGCGTCTCGGCGGCGACTTCCCGGCGTTCTACGGCGCAGGATCGATCGTCTGGAACGGGGACCTCGACCAGCTCTACGACTTTGGTCGCCAAGAGGAGGCTCAGGCTGGGCTGGGGATCGACGGCTACCTAGCGTTTGCGTATCCGCCGCATGTCGCGGTGGCGTACGCCCCTCTCGGCGCGCTCGATTATCAGGCTGCGTATGCGTTGCACACGGTGGCCATGATCGCCGCGGTCGTCGGTGCGGTCTGGCTGCTGCGTCCCGTCGTGCCCGGTCTTGATGTCTGGTTCGTGCCCGTCGTGGCTGCCACGCTGACCTTCTATCCGCTGTTCACTGCGCTCGGCGGTGGACAGAACACGGGTGTGTCGATACTGGGATTCGCGGCGATTTGGCGGCTCCTCGCCGATGACGACGAGACGAAGGCGGGGGCGGTCGCCGGGCTCCTGCTCTTCCGTCCCCAATACGCACTCCCCGTGATCGGACTGTTGTTGCTTCGGGGCCATTGGCGTGCCATGTTCAGCGCGTTCGGCGTCGGGCTCGTGACGTGGGCATTGACCGCCGCCGTGATGGGGCTGGGTTGGATGGCGGTGTGGATCGAACAGGTGAGACCGTTTGTCGAACGCGACGCCGAAGTCAACGCGGCAAACTCGATCTCGATCCTCGGGTTCGCCCATGCGCTCTTTGGTGTCGAGGACACTCTCGTCAATGTGGTCGGTGCGCTCGCAGCGGTTGCAGTTGGGCTGACGATGGTTCGGGTCTGGTTCGGTTCGGCGCGCCCGCTTCCTCATGCGATCGCCGTCGTGACCGCCGGGGTGTTGTTGATGAGTCCGCACACCATGTTCTACGACGCCGGGCTTCTGGTCATCTGTGGCCTCGCGCTGTCGGTCGTGGCCGGGGCCTCTCGCGTCGTGATTGTCGCGACGGTCGTGTGGTTCGGTGCACTCCTGCACCTTGCCAACGAGACGATCGGCGCGTCGCCACTCGTCTTCCTTGTTGCGGGGGCCTTCGCGATCGCCGTCCATCCGACGCTGATCCCTCGATTCCGGAGTTCGGCATGAAAGACCTCTCCATCGTCATCCCCGCGTACAACGAAGCTGAGCGCATCCCCGAGACCCTCGAGTCGATCGCCGCGTTCCTCGCCGAGCGGCGAGATGCGGGCCACGTCGACGAGCTGATCGTCGTCGACGACGGGTCGGCCGACAACACCGCCGAGGTGGTCGAACGCACCCGTCACGACTTCGCGTCGCTGACCGTTCTGCGGAGTGCACGCAACATCGGAAAGGGCCACGCAGTCCGGACCGGCATGCAGAAGGGCACCGGTCAGCTTCGCTTGTTTCTCGACGCCGACAATTCGACCGACGTCCGAGAATTCGACCGCCTCATGGCCGCCGCAGACGCCGAGCCGATCCCTCCAGCGGTCATCATTGGGTCGGTGGCGATCGATGGCGCCGATGTGACCACCTCGCAGCCGGGTATGCGGTCGACACTCGGGGCGATCGGGAACCGAATCATCCAGCGGCTCGTGCTGCCGGGGATCTCGGACACCCAACGGGGCTTCAAGATCTTCACCGGTGAGGCGAGCGACGCGATCTTCCGTCGCTGCTCGACCGACGGATGGGCCTTCGATGTCGAGGCACTCGCCATTGCTCAGGCACTCGGCTATCACATCCTCGAGGTGCCCGTGACCTGGGAACATCGAGAGGACAGTCGGGTCAACCATGCCGACTATCTCTCTGCACTTCTCGACGTATGGCGTATCCGGAAGGACCTGAAGGCCGATATGTCGGCAGGTCGCTACGCTCACGCCGGTGACCAACAGTCCTGACGACGTCACCATCGAATCGATCGACGCGGCCGCACGACGGCTCGACGGGGTCATTCCGCTCACGCCGTTCACGAAGTCCGAGACGCTCAGCGACATCTGTGGTGCCGAGATCTACCTGAAGTTCGAGAACCTGCAGTACACGGGCAGCTTCAAGGGGCGTGGCGCACGAAATCGTCTCCTCGAGGTCGAGCCCGGTCGAGGGGTCATTGCGATGAGCGCAGGAAATCACGCGCAGGGCGTTGCGCATCACGGCCGACTCCTGGGTCTGCCGACGACGATCGTGATGCCCGAGCACACGCCCTTCGTCAAGGTCGCCCGGACGCAGGACCATGGCGCAGTCGTCGAGTTGGTGGGTCGAGACGTGGCCGAGTCGGCCGCACACGCCCGTCGGCTGGCGGCCGAACGAGACTTGGAGTTCATCCACCCATACGACGATCCGCACGTGATTTCCGGGCAGGGAACGATCGCACTCGAGATGCTCGAGGCTCAGCCCGAACTCGATCACATCGTGTCGGCCGTCGGCGGAGGCGGTCTGGCCGCGGGGCTCGCTGTCGCCGCGGCGGGGCGAGGGTCGACGACGATCGTCGGGGTCCAGTCCGAGCGCTACCCTGCGATGGCGGATCTGTTGGCTGGGCGTTCGGACTCGTCGATCTCGGGTAGCACGATCGCCGAAGGCATCGCGGTTCGCGAACCGGGTGAGATCACGTCGACGATCCTTCGTCGCCACGATGTCGAGATGCTCATCGTGTCCGAGGCGGCAATCGAGGCGGCTATCGCCATGCTTCTCGAGATCGAGAAGACCGTCGTCGAAGGGGCCGGTGCCGCAGCTCTCGCGGCGTGTCTTGAGCATCGAGATCGTTTCGAGGGGCGCTCGCTCGGCCTCGTGTTGTGTGGCGGCAACATCGACCCGCGCACGCTCGCTCAAGTGACGCTGCGGGGTTTGGCGAACCAGGGAAGGTTGTCGCGGCTTCGGGTCGAACTCGATGACACTCCGGGGCGGCTCGCCCTCGTGTCACAGCTGATCGCTCGGGCGGCGGCCAACGTCGTGCAGGTCGACCACGACGGTCTTGGCTCAACCGGGGCACGGAGCACCATCCTCGAGCTACGCATCGACACACTTGACTCCGCGCACGCACAGCGTGTGCTCGATGCCCTCGTGGCGGAGGGCCTGCGCGCAACGTTGGTGGATTGGTGACGGCCGGGCGAGCCTCGACGGAGACTCTGGAACCTATGGGAGTCGTCCGACGTGGGCGAGTGCCCGCCTGACCAACTTCTCGTGGCCGGGGGACAGCTCGGCAGCGACGGTCGGGCTGACGACCTCGTCGGGCCGGAGCCACACGAGATCGAGAGCGTCCTGTGAGGGCTCGCAGTCGCCTTCGACGGGGACCACGTAGGCCAGGCTCACTGCGTGCTGGCGGGGGTCGTAGAAGCCGGTGATGTCGGGGTTTGGGAAGTACTCGACGACGGTGAATGGTTGCGGCGACGGCGGAATCCGAGGGAGCGCGAGGGGGCCGAGGTCCTTCTCGAGGTGGCGCAGGAGCGCATCACGTACGCGCTCGCCGTAGAGCACACGGCCTGACACGACCTCGCGGTTGACCTCACCGGTGGCATCGAGCCGGAGCAATAGCCCGAGGTGGCTGACGACTCCGAGGTCGTCGGTGCGAACCGGGATGGCGTTCACGTAGACGATCGGCATCTTGCCACGCATCGTGTCGATGTCGTCTTCGGACAACCACGAGTTCTGCGTGTCGGTGATGTCGCTCATCGCCCCGACGGTAGTCGGCGGTCTTGCGATCCATGCTGATCAGTTCGAGGCGAGATGCGATCCGAACCAGTCGGTCAGGTGGTCGATCGCCGGTTCGACGTAGGTGGGGTTGTCGTACAGATCGATGTGGTTGGTGGTGTCGAGCCAGCGCAGCTCGGCGTTGTCGCCCGACCGTTCGACGATTCGTGCGGCGGCGTCGGGAGAGCAGAAGTCGTCGTTGCGGCCATGTACGACAAGGAATGGGGTGTCGCCGAGGAAGTCGGCGCCTTTGGCCGCATCGAAGGTGAGCAGCTCGCGGATCGACAGCCGCGTCACCCGATTCTCCCAGCCTTCGGCGGCCGAGCGTTCGGTTCCGTAGTAGTCGAACGGCTCTTGGCCGCCCATCGCCGCGGGTACGTCCGGGTCGTCGGAGACCGCGTTGATGTACTCGATCTGGCCCGATGCCACTTCGGCTTCGGCGACGGTCGCCAGATCGGCGAGGACGTTGCGATATCCGTCTGTGCCCATGCCCGCCTGCATGTCGGCGGGATCGTTGAAGGCGGCGGCGACAACACCGAGCGCCTTGATCCGCGGGTCGAATGCCGTGTGGCGAAGCGCATAGCCGCCCCCCATGCAGACGCCGACGGCACCGAGCCGGTCCGCGTCGACGTCCTCGTGGTCCGCGAGTGCGCTCGTGGCGGCTAATAGGTCTTCGAGCTTGCCCATCGCATCTTCGTGTTGACGTCGGTGACCCTCGCTGGCGCCGTAGTTGCGGTGGTCGAAGGCAAGCGTGGCGTAGCCGCGGTCGGCGAGGGCGGCCGCATACGTGGCGACCACCTGCTCCTTCACGCCGGTGAATGGGCCGGTGAAGACGAGTCCGGGGTGGGGGCCGGGGCCGTCGGGGATCCGGAGGTGACCGGCGAGTTCGATGCCGAAGGCGTTGATGGTGACGTTCTGGAGTGTGTGAGTCATGTGTGGGTAAGCCCTCTTCGATTCTCAGTCATTCCCAAAAGCGTCGCACGTCACGTCGTGTCAGCTCTTCTGCTGTTCGAAGAGGACTTTGCGAATCACCTCACTGGCGGTGAAGCGGCCGATCGGTCCTGACGAGTAGCACGAGATGGCCACAGTCCTGTCGGGGGCGAGAAGGAAGCCGGTGGCGTGCAGAAACGTCTTGTCGCCCGTCTGGATCATGGCACCGGTCGACTCGGCAACCGCATGGGCGTCGAGTTCGCCAACCATGGGGAAGCCGACGTGAAGACCCGATCGCAAGGTGGCGGTGGACTCGACGGAGTCGACCGAGGCGCCGACGACTTTGACGCCGAGGTTCTTGAGGGGGAGTCCGTGGACAGCGAAGTCAACCAACTGGTGACGACAGTACGGTCACCAATCTCCTCGGTAGAGAAGAATCGCGGCCCAGTGGCCAGCGACCGAAGCGGTGATGTCGATCGGCTCGCCCTCATGGGTCTTGCCGGTGATCGACGGCATGATGTCGCCCGTCTGCAGCATGTCCCGAACCTAGCAATCGGCGCCCGGCCGCCGAAAGTGTCAGAATCGACCATGGCGAACTCCGGCGGCCCAAGCGTGGTGATCGACCTCGTCAACGGCTCGCCCGCGGCGCCGGGAGACGAACCCCCTTCCCCTGTCTCTCGTCGGTGGCTACCCGCAGTCGTCGTATCCGCGATGGTGATACTCGGCGTCGTGGTCTTAATCGGTCCGGGGGCCGACACAGAGCGAGTCGAACCAGAACGAGAGGACTCGTCTGCGGCGGTCGCAGCGACTACGACGCCCGTGGCCTCCGCCGAGGTGCCGATCGCGATCGTCGAGCGAGTCGACGGCGCTCGCGACTTCAGTGAGATCGTCGACGCCGGCAACGGCTATCTCGCCATTCGGGCACAGGGCGATGATGGGCTTCCGAGCCTGCACCGGTCCCTCGGCGGCGAGCGCTGGCGGACGCTCCGCGTGACCGGAGACCCGTTGATCGATCCGGAGCTCGGCGACGTAGCGACCTTCGGCCCACTGACGGCTACTCCGGAGGGCTGGGCCGTCATGGCGACTCGTCGAGTCGGTGCCGTCACCACGGTCGGGATCGATCGCTTGGTGTCTCGGGACGCACTGGACTGGCGACGGGATCCGGACTTCGACTGGGAACTGAGCGGCGAACAGACGACGGTTCTCGAGCACGATGCATCCACGGTTGTGCTGCTCGAACGGGAGCGAACGGGTTCGGACCAGCTGCTCGAGCTTTTGGACTCGGCACTCGCCACCGAACTGGCCGGACGACCGTGCGCAGCGAACGCCGTCGGCTCGACTCTGCTGGTAGAGCTGTGTGCCGGTGGTGGCGAACGGATCTCGGCCTCGGACCTCGTCGAACCCGAACGTTTCGAGGACCTCAGCCGCTGCGCAGTGGAGCTCGCGGCACGGTCGCGTGGCTGGTCGAGCATCGTGGTGATCATCGATCTCGCAACGAACGCGATCGTTCGCCACGACATCTCCGACGTGTCCTTTGTCGGATCGGCTCTGACCGACGATGCCGTCGTGATCATCGACACCGCAGGTTCTCCAGCAGTAGCTTCCGGTGCGACGTGCGCCGGTTCTCTCGACGCGATTGCGGCGACGCCGCCCCGAGCAATCTTTCTGTCGGCAACGCAGGGGCGCCGCGACGTCGAACTCCCGGTTGTCGATGTCGCCGAGTACCTGCCGACCGCATGGGTCGGCGAGGGAGAGTCGTTGATCTGGTGGGACGGCCAAACGCTCTGGAGCCTCGCACCAACGGTGGAGCCATCACTGTTGCTCACCCGACCTGACGACATCCCGCCGGGTCGCGTCGCCCTGCTCTCCGACGACGGAACGTCGCTGGTGCTTCAGGATTGGGACGTGCTGTACGAGGCGACCCTGGATGGGGCGGCTTCGGTGTGGCGTGAGGTCGTCCTCGACGAACCGCTCCCGAATGCGAATCTATTCGAGGTCGACGCACGCAACATTTTCCTCACCAACGTGGTCTCGCTGTTCCGAGTCGTTTCGCCCTGACGCTTACAGATCACCGAAAGGTTCGCCCATGGACAACTGGCATCGAGAGATCGTCGAGCTGCACGACTTCTTCGAGGCATGGTTCCTCGGGACGGCCGATGACCACCAGCGAGTCGAGGCTGCGCTTGCTGACGACTTCACGATGGTTGGCCCGACCGGTGTCTCGTCCGATCGGGACGAGGTCGTCCAGGCGATCGTCGACGGTCGGGCACACACCGACTCGTTAACCATCGAGATCCACGAACCCGAGCTCGTGTTTGAGACCGAGGACCTGCTGATCGCGGAGTACATCGAGACTCATGTGCTGCGTGACTGGTCGAACCACCGTCGATCGACTGTTGTCTTCCGGCAGGATGCCGACGGCCCGAACGGACTCCGGTGGCTCCGAGTCCACGAGTCCTGGATCGACCGCGGCATTGCCTGAGCTTCAGGTCATCCCGATGCAGCCATTTCGATGGCGTCAAACAAGGCATCGCGGTCGTCGACTTCCATTGGGCGATCGATCATGACGTAGATGAGCCACTCTCCAGAATCGATCAGTAGTCCGCTCGTCGACCCGTTCGAGGCCTCGAATCGTGTGGCGTACTCGGCTCCGGGGACATGCCGATCGACGAACACCGGTTGGCTACGTTGCAGATGGCACGTAACAGAGGCGGTGATCGATGTCCGGATGGCGTCCACCTCCTCGAACGTCCCTTCGATCACGAACAGGGAAGCCGAGATGTACTCCGACGTGTGATCGAAGCGAATGAGGTGGGCAACACCGTCGCTGACGCTGCCCGGACAGGTCGCAGGAGCAGCCAAGAGCCGAAATGGAGGGTCGAGCGGACTGATTGATCGGCGTTGCCACGTCGCATCGACGGCGATCGGGAACATGCGATCCAGGTGCGCAATACGGCCTTCTGCTGCCGAGGCCGGCGTTTCGAGATCGATCCGACTCTTCGTCTCCTCCACGGTCTCGGTGAACCTGCTCTCTGTATCGCAACCGATGTCGATGGCGACGATCGACTGCTCGCGATCGAGAAGCGCAGCGATCGCTGTCGATTGGGAGCTCGATGAGGGAACGTCGCCAGGCCCGGTTCTTGACAGAAGGGTGCGCAATTCGTTCTGGAAACCGCGAGCGAGTTCGGCGCGCGACCGAACGTCCGCGCCGGCTTCATTGAGGCACCGAACCCACGCCGCTTGGGCCTCGACGACCGCTGGATCGGCGAAGACGAGTTCGTCGACCGAGGCTCGGCGTTCGGCGTCGACGGGCGAGATCTCGTCGGGAAGCGGCGTTCGGGCGTGGGCAATGGTCGAGCAGTTCGACAGCTCGACGGAAACCGCGCGTTGCTCTTCGTCGGAGAGTCCGTCGAGCCAGCCGACTTGCGGCGTGTCGCCCGGAGTATTCGGCACGTCTTGGGCATGGGCGGCGATCATCGACGCCAGTCCGTAGCCGTACGTTGCGAGAACGTCGGGCGCTGTCCGGTCATTGATGAATTGTTCGGGTGACGGAGCTGGAGAGGTCTCCTCAACCCAGTCGTAGCCAGCCTGACGCATGCAGTCCGTAATGTCGCGGGACCAGGCTTGGTATGAGCGGGCATATCCGTCAGCGAGTGCCTGGGGGTCCGTGATCTCGAGGCGTTGGTCGTCGAACTCCGGATCAGAATCGGTTGATGGTGCAGGCGGTGTTGGCTCGGCTGTGGCGTCGTCGTGGGTGTGGCTGTCCGGCGGTGAGGCGGTCGTGACCGACGGTTCGGAGTTGGGGAGACGGGGGGTAGCCGCTTCATCGGCCAGCTCGGCTCCCGTCGTGGCTAGTGGGGTCGAGTGGGTGGCGTTGGAGACGACGAGGCCGATCGCACTCACCAGCACCACTACGCCAACCGCAGCAGCGCGTCGGTGGCGTGTGCGACGCATCGCGGAGCGCCGATGGTGAATGATGTCGACGGGTGGGGTTTCGACGAGTGAAGAATGTCGATCGATCAGCTCGGTGATCTGATCTCGGGTGATCTCGTCAGTGGCCATCGCGACCCGCCGCTTTCATCATCGTGGAGAGGTTCCGTCTGGCGGAGTGAATGGTGGCCGCTGCCGTCCCGGGGGCAATCCCGAGCTTCGAAGCCACCTCACGTTGCGTCAGATCTTCGACGTACCGCAGGACGATCGCTTCGCGTTGGCGACGGGGCAAGCGATCGATTGCGGCCAGCAGTTCGACATCGACCTCTATCGGCAAGGCCGAAGACTCCTGGGTCGCCGTGAGTTCTTCGAGGTCGGCTCGGCGGCGATTGCGGTTCCAACGCCGTCGCGACCGATTGACGGCCACTCGGATCGTCCAGCCAGTTGGGCTTGCCATGGCTGATACCCGCGGCCAGCGATCGAGGGCCTTCGCGAAGGCGTCTGCCGTGGCGTCCTCGGCGAGGCTTCGATCGCCGCCAGTGGCGATCAGGGCGGCCGCCAACACGCGGCCGTATTGCGCTTTGAACCATTCGTCAAAGTTCAGAGGTTCGGCCATCACGAGTTGAATACCTGGGCGGTGCCGTTCTGTTTAGTTGGCACGGATGATCTTCGCCCCGCACTACCGTTCGATGACATGGAGCTGTCCGAGGACGATCTGCGCGGCTTTCGCGAGCGAGAAGAGGGCATGTGGATCTCGTCCACGCGTGGTGATCCGGATTGGATGGACGAGATGCTCGCCGCCGGCTTCATGGAGTTCGGTCGGTCGGGACGGACCTTCGATCGGGTGACGATCCTCGCCGAGTCGGTGCCCGATCACATCGACTGTGTGATCCCGCTCCCAGGCCTCGAGGTGCGGCTCCTCGAACCGACGGTCGCTCTCGTCACCTATACGTCGATCGTGCTCGGGCAAGCGAGCAATCGGATATCGGTGTGGCGCCACGACGGAGACGGGTGGCGGCTCGAGTTCCACCAGGGAACCGCGACCGCCACACCTGTCGCCGACCAGGGAGTTCGCGATCGCCTGGTGTCCGGTATCCGTGGCGTCGAATTCGGCACGAAGCGCAAGGGCTACGACCGCAGCCAGGTCGACGCCCTCATCGGATCGATCGCCGATCGGGTCGAGCGTGGCGAGGTCGTGACTTCTGCAGATCTCCGAGACCCCTCATTCGACGTCGTCCCGCAGGGCTATACGAAGAAGCACGTCGAGGGCTTCTTGGACGGACTCGGGACCCGGTTGGATGCCGATGCGGCGAGTTCGTAGGAGCGTGCGCCGCTGAACTGGTCGGCGATCCACGACCGGCGCCTCGTGGTGCCATGATCGGACGAGTGGCGAACGGCGAGAACGACGACAACAGATCTGTTCGGGTCGAGTTCGACGCGCCCGACGGAAACGCGGAGCTGGCTCCTGAGGTTGCGTCGAGCTCGCGCCGACAACCCCTCCTCGTTGCCGGTCTCGCGCTCCTCGCCATCGTCAGCGTGGCGCTTCTGTTTCGCCCGGGGGCTGGCGGTGAGGGCGCGGCCACACCGACATCAGCCCCCGAAGCTGCGTCAGCCCTCGATGCCGATGCCGACGAAGTCGAGGTCCGCGACGCCTTCGCCGTGCCGTTGTCGGTATTCGGGGCGAACCGCGGTCCGTCGCAGGAGTTTGCCGAGTCGAACGGAACGCTGCTGTCCGTCGTTCGTTCGAACACCGTCGGCGAAGGGCTTCTGTGGGCGCGGTCCGTGGATGGCATCACATGGGAGACCTTCAGTCCGGTGATCGATGGTCCGGCGACGGAGATCCCCGGTGATGGCGTGATCGAACGCGAGAGCGCGTACACCAATCTCATCGGCACCCCGCAGGGCTTCGCGGTGCTGATGTGGACGTTCCAGGAGTCACTCGATGACCGCAGCCACACGACCCTTCTGCATCGTCTCGAGTCGGTCGACGGGATCGAGTGGTCGCCGACGACGTCGGATCCGCTCCGCACCTACGTCGATTCGGGGTGGGGCTGGGGCGCCGACGTACACGGCGAGGATCTGATTGCGCTCAGCACGTGGGAGCCCTCGCCGCTTGGCGGTGAGCTCCTCCTAAACGTGCTTGCCGACCCGACGGCTGTCCCGGCAGCCGTATGCGACATCCGGTGGACAGCCAGGCGAATCATCGTCGAGACGTGTGACGACGAGCCCGCAACGATCTTCGACGCCGAGTCACTCGCCGAGCCCGATGCGTTTCGCGACGTCTGGCGCTGCGGTGATGCCCTCGCACAACATGCCGGGAGCGTGACCTACGACGTCATCGATGTGGCGACCGGGAGATCCGTTCCGGTCGACACCGCCGGTCGCCGCATCGCTGACGTGGCCGTCGGGTCTGGTGCGGTTGCCTTCGTCGAAGCCGCGTGGCCCGGCGACAACTCGGTCAGCGAGTGCGCGGGGCTCGTCGACGTCCCGATCACCGAGCCCGGCGTCATCGTCGTGTCCGTGGCTGCGGGCGAGCAGCGGTCGGTTCCGGTTCCGAGAGACCTTCGAACTGCGCCTGCACTGGCGCAACTCGATGTGATCGACGATGAGGTCCTGTTCTGGGCGGACGGGAAGCTGCATCGTCTCGATCCTCGACTCGACGAGTGGACGGCGGTGCTGACGAGAAGTGATCTGACTGGACAGGCACGCCCGGTGTTCTCGAGCGACGGTCGCCTGATGGCAGTCGTCGATCGTGATCGAGTGCATCTGGCGACGATCGAAGCGGGCGAGTGGATCGACCTGCGACTCCGTGATGGCGTCGCCGTCGGTCAGCCCGTGCTCGTCTCCGACTCCGTCGTGATCGCCGACCGCGCAGGTGAGCACGTGGCCATTCCCCTCGATGGGTCCGGCGAGGAGCTCACTCCCGTAGGCGTGCGGATTGAAGGGCTCGACGTGCCGTTCGTGTCGAACGTCGTTGCCGCCGACCTCGGCTACCTCACGCTCGAACCCGGCTTTGTGGACGACGTTGCGCCACGACTGCGCCGGTCGATCGACGGCATCACCTGGACGGCCGTCGAGGCCGATGTCCCCGAGGCCGACCCGACAGCGGAGTCCGTGCGGTACTCGGATCTCCTCGACCTCGACGGCGAATTCGCCATGGTTCGAACAATGGTCCTTCCACCATCCGCCGGATCCTCTGAGCGGTCCGTAGTCGCCCACCGCTTGATATCGAGCTCGGGACGGACCTGGACGCTCGACGACCCTGCGCCGCTGTTCGAGGCCGCTGGTCAGACGATCGACGTTGTCCTTCACGAGCCGTCGACGGTCGCCTTCGTCGCCGATGAGGGGATAGCAGGCCTCAAGAACCTCTTCGATCACGCCCTCGACGTAGAGCTCGGCTTCGGGCCGTGCGGTGCAGTCCGAGTTGAAGAAGGCCTCGACATCGAAGGTTGCGGGGGAGAGACCCGTCGCGTCGATGCCAACGAGCTCGCTGATGGAACCGAGCTTGCCGACGTCGCTGAATGCGCCCGGTCTTATGAGACCCAACGCATGGCGCCCATGACCGTCGTTGTCGCGTCGACGTCGACGCGACAGATCGTCAACCACGATCTGTCTGCGGTCGATGCGCTTCAGTTCGCCATCGACGATGAAGGCGCCCTCCTTGCGATCGACATTGGTCGGCCTGCTTCGCTCCCCGCGTCGTGTAGCGGCCTTATCGAGACCGAGCCGATAGCCCCGTCAATCGTTCGGTTCGCGGAAGATGGTCCCGAACGGATTCTGTCGTTCGGCCTTGCACCGACGCGGCAACCATCGCCGATCTGGGCAACGGATGACGGCGTTGGAGTCTGGACCGACGACGGGTTGGTTGCGGTCGGAGCCGATGGGGTCGAACGGCAACTCATTCGCCCACCTGCCGACGCAGAGCGCGGCCTGATTGGCCAACAGTTCTCGCCGGACGGAACGTCCGTCGCTCTGCTCGCGGCTCGGACGATCTGGATCGGCGACATCGAGTCCGAGACCTGGCGGTCGGTCCCGTTGCTCATCGACATGGGATCGATGTTCCTCACCCACTTCGACGGGCAGAGCGCCGCAGCCTCCAACGGCACTTCAGCGTTCTGGCTGGACCTCCGAGAGCCCTGAACGAGGCATCTCATCGCGTCGACGATGGCAAGCTCTATGGATGGCGACGGACGAGCAGCGGCAGGTAGTCGTAGAGCTCGAGGCCGATGATGGGCCGCCCGGCTGGCGACGAACGTCGATCTTGGTTGCGGGTGGGATCGGGCTTGTCGCCGTTGTTGTACTCGTCCTGGGTCTACGGCCCGAGGCCGGACAGAACGCTGACGGCACAGAGCGAGCAACCACCCCGCCGAGCACGACGACCTCGACGGCAGCGCCGCCGTCAGTTGAGCGGCGATCGGGCGATCTCACCCCCGTTACCGGCCTCGACGTCGGGGCGAACGAGTGGTTCTCGATCGCCGAACGGGACGGTCGACTTGTGGGGCTTCGGGAGGGCTCTTCAGACACCAGTCGTCCTTTCCTGTTCGAGTCGAGCGATGGCATCTCGTGGCAGTCACTGACGCCCGTATGGCACGAGGGCGATTGGCCCGCGGAGGTGGGTCTCAAAACCCGATTCACTCGCATGATCACCACGACGGACGGCTTCGCCATGTTGATGTACACGTTCGACCCGGACACCGTCGAGCTGAATCCGTTGACGGGCTCTCCAATTCTCGCCAGCGATCCGCGGTCCGCTATTCGCCAGATCGTTTCCGACGATGGCGTCCGATGGCGGCCAGGACACGATCCGCTCGGTCAACGCGGGGAGCCGTGGTTCCACCACGAGGACTGGGTGGTGCTCGCCGATTCACCAACCGCCGACCCGTTTCTGTCTGAGGCGCTGGATGCCGTCATCGCTGTTGGAGTCGAGTATCCGGACCCGTGCTCGGCGCTGTGGACATCGACCTCGATCTTCGTCACGGGATGCGATGGGACCGAAGTGACATTGACCAAGGACGACTTCGTCAGCTCGGAGGAGGCTGATCGTTGGAACGAATGTGGAGCCGCGCTTGGCCGCGTAGAGAGTGGCGGCGTCGTGCCGCTGACGGTCCAACACCTGAGCTCGAGTGCGACTACTGCGCTCGACCCGCGGGAAGATCTGATAGTGGCATGGGCAGCCCATGGGGGTTGGTTGTTCGGTCTCGACCTTTCCGGCGTCCTTCTGGCCGAATCGGCCGACGAGTGCCTGGGCTTGATCGAGTACGAGACATCAACACAGCTCATCCAGATCGGCGTCGACGGGGCCAAGACCTCGATCCCCCTGCCCGAAGGAGTCACATCCGACGTCCTCGGTCTCGTCGAGCTCGCATCCGGGCCAGCAGTGTGGACACGGGACGCACTTCATCAGTACGACATGGCCTATCGAACATGGCGCGCGATCGGGTTGCCGCCGGGCACGTGGGATCTACGCGCATCCGCAGATGGCCGGTCGGTGGGAGCCCTCGGCGATGCGGCGTACTTCGGAAACCTCGAGACGGGAGAGTGGGTCTCCGTCGACCTGAACGAACCGACGAGGCGGGCGTCTCTGCACGTCACCGATGAGGTTCTCGTGCTTCGCCAAGCCGACGAGATCGTCGCAATTCGACCCGATACGGGTTCGCTCGCCGAGGCGGCGGAGGTCGATGGCCTTCCACGCGGAAGTGACCTGATGGTTGTCGAGGCGGCGATCGGCTACCTCGGGATGGTCGATCCGCCTGGCGGAGGTCCGAACGTCTACCGGTCACTCGATGGCATCACCTGGCAGCAGGTCGAGGTCTCGATGCCGCCGCTGCCCGACCAACTCGTAGCCTTCACCCGTCATGGGAATCTGATCTCCATCGACACGGGGTTCGCACTGGTTCGGGTCAACCAGAGGCTCGACTCGGTCGACGGTCTGGACATGTTCGAGGTGCAACGTCTCGTCTCCAACGACGGTCAGAACTGGGTGTTCGAGAACCCCAATGCGATCTTCCGTGGGCCGGGACGGGTGTGGTCCGCGGACGTGCACGGCGACACTCCGGTGGTTGCCTCTAGCGCCGAAGACAACGGCTTTCTCAAAACCCTGATCGCCGCGGCCGTCACCGAGGAGGCTCAACCGCAGTTCAGCCCGTGTTGGATTGAGGTGAACCGGGGACGCATCTTCGTCGGCGATTGCCACGGGAGCGGAGAGCCCCTCCTCATCGAGGGCGACGCCGTACTCCCGGACACTGACCTCGAGGCGCTCGAGGAGTGTGCGTCGGCGATCGGTAGTCGGCCGTGGGGGATCACGGACGTGACCATTACCGACACGGACACGGGAGACAGCACGAGGATCGACGTCACGAGCCCATTCGTCGTCGAGGTTGCGGTCGATGGCAACGCCGTCGTCCTACTGGATGCCGGAAAGGACCTGTACGGGCCGACACCGGACGTCTGCATCGACTTCCTCCGCCAGACGGAGACCGAGCCAGCTCTGATCCGCTACGTCGACGGCGAGCTCGTGAGTCGCACCGAGCTTCCGCAACCGGCGTCGACGGACTCGTACGCGCTCTTCCCCACGCTGTGGCCGCGCGACTCTGGCGTCGATGTGTGGGTCGGCGACGCCCTCGTGCGGCCGGACCCGGCCGGCGGCTGGGAAACCGTTCTCGAGCTACCCGAAGATGTGCGAGTCGACGCCAGGACCTACGAGAACGGCTCCAACGGATCGCTCATTGGGATCTTGACGACCGACTCGTTGCTGATCGGCGACGCAAGCGCAGGGGGGTGGACTACGCATGCGCTCGATGTCCAAGGTGAGCCACGGCGATTTGTGTATCTCGGTGAAGGCGTTGCGCTCATCGAAACCAGCACAAGGACCTACTGGGTCAACTTCTGAATTCTGGGCTCCGGTGTGTTCCCTACTCTGCCGGCGGCACGTAGCTGAACATCACGTCTCTCACGCCCGGCATCTCCCGCAACTGCGCAACCACCTCATCTGGCATCGGCGAGCGGAGAAGAAACCGATACGACGGAGGCATGGCATCTGCCGTGATCTCCAAGGTCGGGTCGTCCAACGTCAGAAGAAACTCTTCGAAGGTCTCCGACTTGTCGTAGAAGCGGAGCAGGTAAACCTCGGGACGCGACTCGAGTACTGCCTCGACCGCCTCGATCTGGTTGTACGAGACATCTGGTTCGAGGAACACGGTTGGTGGGCGAAGCATCCGAGGATCGTTCTCGGCATCTCGCAAGGAGATCGCAGGACTCACGATCGCTCGGACCCCTGGCCGGGCTTCCAGGGACTGGAGAAGAGTGAGGTTTGGCTCCATCAACTGGAACGTGAGCGACGGTGGCATCTCGTCGGCGGCGGGTTCGATGCCGTCCCAACCATCAACGAGCCGATGAAAATCAAGGAGTGTCTGCTCGCGATCGATGAACTCGAGTTCGCTGACATCAGGCCGCTGCCGTAGGAGCGAGTTGACCTCATCAATCTGTGCAGCGGTGGCATCGGCTCGGAAGAAGACCCTGACAGGGGCGGGCTCTGACGCTCGAATCTCTAGCAGTCGTTTGAGGACGTCTTCGACGCGCTCCGAGTCCGTTGGATGAGGGAGAGTTGCCGTCGTCGTGAGTGACGCCGAGGGCCCCGGCTCACGGACAGGAAGCCACACTGCAACCGAAGACGAGGTTGGTCCAGTTAGTTCTGTTGTGGTTGGGGCAATCGCCCTGTCGGAAGACGGCCCGGAGGTCGACTCCTGTCCACTGGCGCAGCCGGCCAGGAGGAGAACGATGCATATCGCTCGGCGCATGCTTCATTAATCGGAAGCACTCTCAAGACGCTTGATGCCCAGTTGGACACGAGGCCGATACCCGAGTGCCTTCACTGCTCGGCTAGTTGATCCACTCGAGCAAGGCAACGAGACGGGCGTCCAGCGGACAACTAACGAGCACGGCTTTTCAGATGTTCTCGCAAGAGACGACCCTGCCTGGGTCGACCGAGCGTCAGGACTTCTGGCCGGCGAGCTTGCGGTTCTTGATCTTCGCCTTCACGTAATCCCGGTTGAGGAACGCGATGAAGTCGAGGCTGATCTCCTTGGGGCACGCCTCGTAGCACTCGCCGTGATTCGTGCAGGTGCCGAAGTACTCCTCCATGGTGTCGACCATCGCCTCGGTGCGCTTCCACCGTTCGGCCTGACCCTGGGGGAGCAGGTTGAACTGCTGGATCTTGGCCGAGGTGAAGAGCTGCGCCGCCGAGTTCGGGCACGCGGCCACGCACGCACCACAGCCGATGCACGCAGCCGCGTCCATCGCCATGTCGGCGGCTTCTTTCGGCACGGGGATCAGGTTGGCGTCGGGCGCCGATCCGGTGGAGACGGTGATGTAGCCGCCGGCCTGTTGGATCTTGTCGAACGCGGCCCGGCTGACGGCGAGGTCCTTGATCACCGGGAAACTCGCCGCACGCCATGGCTCGACGGTGATGTGGTCGCCGTCGGAGAACGTGCGCATGTGCAGCTGGCACGTGGCTTGACCCTTGTTGGGGCCATGAGCCTGACCATTGATCATGAGCGAGCACGTGCCGCAGATGCCTTCGCGGCAGTCGCTCTCGAAGGTGACCGGAGTCTTGTCTTCCTCGATAAGACGCTCGTTGACGAGGTCCAACATTTCGAGGAACGACGCGTCGACGCTGATGTCTTTCGCTTCGTAGGTCTCGAAGCGGCCGCCGTCGCCGGGGCCGTTCTGGCGCCAGACCTCGAGGGTGAGATTGATCGTCTGTTCGCTCACTTGTAGCTCCGTTGGGAAAGCTTGACGTTGTTGAACTCGAGCTGTTCTTCGTGGCGGGTCTGGACGGTGTCGGCGTCGTGCCATTCCCATGCGGCGACGTGGCTGAAGTTCTCGTCGTCGCGAAGCGCCTCGCCCTCTTCGGTCTGGCTCTCGACTCGGAAGTGCCCGCCGCACGACTCTTCGCGCACGAGGGCGTCACGCGCCTTGACCTTGGCCAGCTCGAAGAAGTCGGCCACCCGGAACACCTTCTCGAGCTCGGTGTTCATCGACGTGGCGTCGCCCTTGACTCGGACGTTCGCCTTGAACTCCTCTTCGATCGAGGTGATCTCGTCGATCGCTTTTTCGAGGCCGACCTTGTCGCGGGCCATGCCGATGCGATCGACGACGACCTTGCCGAGCTCACGGTGATAGTGCTCGGGCGACTTCGTGCCGTTGAGCGACAACCACATCTTCGTCTGATCGGCGATCTCGGCCTCGGCGGTCTTGAACACCGGGTCGTCGGTGGACACGACGTCGTCGCCGAGCTTGTCGGCCAGGTAGTCGCCGATGGTGTACGGCAGCACGAAGTAGCCGTCGGCGAGACCCTGCATCAGTGCCGAGGCGCCGAGACGGTTTGCGCCGTGATCGGAGAAGTTCGCCTCGCCGATCGCATAGGTGCCCGGCACCGTGGTCATCAGGTGGTAGTCGACCCAGAGGCCGCCCATCGTGTAGTGGGTGGCCGGGTAGATGCGCATGGGCGTCTTGTACGGGTCTTCGCCGGTGATGTTGGCGTACATGTCGAAGAGGTTTCCGTACTTCGCTTCGATGGTCGCCCGACCGTCTCGTGCGATCGCGTCGGCGAAGTCGAGGTACACGCCGTTCTTGAGCGGGCCGACGCCTCGGCCCTCGTCGACGACGGTCTTCGCATTGCGAGACGCAACGTCGCGGGGGACAAGGTTGCCGAAAGCGGGATACTTGCGCTCGAGGTAATAGTCGCGCTCACCCTCGGGAATGTCGCCGGCTTGGCGATCGTCGTCGAACTCGGTCGGCACCCAGATGCGGCCGTCGTTGCGCAACGACTCCGACATCAGCGTCAGCTTCGACTGATGATCTTCGGATGCCGGGATGCAGGTCGGGTGGATCTGCGTGTAGCACGGGTTGGCGAAGAAGGCGCCTCGACGGTGGGCACGCCACGCCGCCGTGACGTTGCACATCATGGCGTTGGTCGAGAGGTAGTAGACGTTGCCGTAGCCACCGGTGGCGAGCACCACTGCATGCGCCGAGTGCGACTCGACCTCGCCGGTGAGCAGGTCGCGCACGACGATGCCGCAGGTCTCGCCGTCCTTCTTGACGAGATCGAGCATCTCCTTGCGATTGTGCATCTCGACGTTGCCCAGCTGAATCTGGCGATTGAGCGCCGAGTACGCACCAAGCAGGAGCTGCTGGCCGGTCTGGCCACGGGCGTAGAAGGTGCGTGACACCTGAGCGCCACCGAACGAGCGGTTGTCGAGCAGGCCGCCATAGTCACGTGCGAACGGGACGCCCTGTGCGGCGCACTGGTCGATGATGTTGACCGACACCTCGGCCAGGCGATGCACGTTGGCCTCGCGGCTGCGATAGTCGCCGCCCTTGACGGTGTCGTAGAAGAGGCGATGAACCGAGTCGCCGTCGTTCTGGTAGTTCTTCGCAGCGTTGATGCCGCCCTGCGCGGCGATCGAGTGCGCACGCCGAGGGCTGTCGTGGAAGGTGAAGGCCTTGACGTTGTAGCCGAGCTCGCCGAGGGTCGCTGCGGCAGACGAACCGGCGAGGCCGGTACCGACGACGATGATCGTGAACTTCCGCTTGTTGTTGGGGTTCACGAGCTTCATGGAGAACTTGTGGTTCTCCCACATCGTGGCGATGTCACCCTCGGGGACCTTGCTGTTGAGGGCGGAGCTGGTCGCCTTGTTCGGCGTGTCCATGGTTGCGGTCATGGTCTACTTGCCTTCCTTTGCGAGGATGTCCTCGAAGCACTCCGTGTTTGCATCGCTGTCGACGAACTCCCGGCACGGATTGTCGTCGGCATCGATGACACCCGCCTGGGTGAGGATGGGGAACGAGAGGTTCCCTACGAGGATGACACCGGCCAGACCGGCGGCGATGCCTCTACGGGCTTGGTTGTACTTCGGGTTGTTTACCCCGAGGCTCTGGAACATCGACCAGGCGCCGTGGAAGATGTGCACGGCGAGGGCCACGTTGGCGATCACGTAGAGAATCGCGACGGGGAGATTGCCGAGCGAGCGGGTGACGTTGCCGAAGGGATCCCCGTAGACGTAGTCGGTGTGGGGCAGGTAGCCCCAGGTCAGATCGGCGAGATGAAACACCAGGTAGAGCATGATGATCGGCCCGGTCCAGCGCATCGTGCGGCTCGCATAGTTGGCGGCTGCGTACTCACGGCCGCCCGGATACGACTTCTCACCACTGATGAACCCCGCCCCGTCACTCGCCTTGCGGCTGAGCTCCTTGGTCGAATACGCCGCAGCGATGTGCAGGCCGAACATGGCGATCAGCCCGAAACGCAGGATCCACAGCGCCCAATACTTCGGCAGGATCGGCTTGCCGAGCACACGGAGGGTCTCGGCGTACTCGTGCACCGCAGCTGGCGAGTCGTACAGCTTGAAGTTGCCCGCCATGTGCGCGAGGACGAATCCGATCAAACCGATTCCGGTGATCGCCATGACCCACTTGCGGCCGACGGCGGACTGCCAGATGTTGAGCGGAAACGGAAGATCCTTCTTCCGGGTGCGGATCGGTTGAGGATCACGCAGATTGGGCATGGTCGAGGCCATGGTGCTCCTTGTCGGCGCCAGAGGAATCGATGTCGAAAAGAGGCGGAGGTGCCCGCCACCTTCCATCATCGGCCAAGTTCCCATCGAACCTAGTGATCGGTCGGACAGATCGACCAACCTGCGTGACGTATCTGACACCGATACCGATCGTCGAAATCGATCAGCCGGCCACGAACGACCGGTGATTCTCGCCCAACACGACGCCATCGGTGCGTCGTTGGACCGCAAGGGCGATCTCTGCGACGTCGCCGATCCTGCCGCCCCGAAGGCTGACGTCGGCGATGAACGTGACCTCGTCGGCTGCTGCGTGTCCGGACCACCGGTGGGAACGTTGGCCACGCGCATCAGTGATCGTGGCAACCAGATCGAGTTCGACATCGTCGGCGGTGTCGTTGCACACGTACACCCCGACCTTGCTGGTGGTACGAGACGCGATCTCCGTGACCGGCGGATACACGACGGGATGGATTGGCTGCACTCCTCGGCGAGCAGCCTCGAACGCCGGCCGAGGCGAACCATCCGCGTCGAACAACGCCCGAGACAGCCCGAAACCCGGCGTCTTCCACACGCCTGCGAAGAAGCCACCCGTCGGCCGGTACTTGAGGACACGCAACACGTCGAGGGTGGTGGCGAGCACCTCTGCCTGATGCGTGCGAGACGCGTCGGCCCACTCGGCAACCGTCTCGAAGTCGGCAGGCGGAAGGACTCGCCGCAAGGTGTCGGCTTCGGCTCCCGGTGCGCCAACCAGTGCATCGAGGCCGTCGCCGAGCTGGGCGGGCAGCGCCTGCGCGCCCAGGTTGGTCACGAAGCGGACCAACCGAGGAAGCGTTGCCGCGTACTCGGCGAGGTCAGCGGCCTCGCCATCGTGCCACCCGAAGTACAACGCAAGGTCCGATCCGTTCAGCCGGGGCACGTGCGGGGCGACGTCGGAATGCGAGACACACGGGCGAGAGGGATCGGACTTCTCGAACTCGCGGGTGATCGCCCGGTCGAGCACCGTGCGGTTCCAGGACGGCAACTGCTGCTGACGAAGGTTCGGCGCGGCGGTCGTTCGGGTCTCGGCCGTGTGCGGTCGCATGTGGGCGCCCCACACCACGATCGATGGCCGGTGCGCGTGGAGGTCGACGAGTTCGCGCGTTTGCTCCTCGGCCCTCGACGTCACCCCGCGAGCGAACGGGCCCGACAGCGGCAGGTCCTGCCAGACAAGCAGGCCCAGGGTGTCGCACGCATCGAGAAACTCGGGGCGGGTCACGTGGCTCCGGACCCGCACCATCGTGAATCCGGCCTCCCGAATGGCGGCCGCTTCGGCGTGGAGTTCGTCGGTGGTCATCGACGCCAAGTCGTGGCGGAACGGTGCCACGTTGATGCCTCGGCAGAAGATGCGGCGATTGTTGACCCGCACGATGAAGTCCGTCATCGATGTCGTCCGGAGGCCGATCCGGCGGCTGGTGCGGTCGGAGATCTCTCCCGACGGTCCGTATGCACGGATCCGCAAGTCGTGGAGCACTTGATCGCCATGCCCGTGCGGCCACCACAGTTCGGGCTCGGGGATTTCGACCGACCATTCGATGCGGTTCTCGCCGGCCGCCACCGTGTGTGTCTCGCGATGAACGACACCCGCGATTTCTGCTTCGAGTTCGACATCGGCCGGCTCGTTCGCCATCAAAACGGTGCGCATCGACACCACCGCTCGACGCGTGTCGGCCTCGGTACAGATCGCCCGTGCGTGGCGGATGGCGACCGGGCCGGTGTCGGTGATGGTGATCGGTGCCCAGATGCCCGCAGGGTTCCACGCAGCCGGGGCGCCGGGAGCGTCGGTGAACCAGCCCGTCATCGCCCGTTTCGGGCCTTCTGGTCGAACGGGCGGCGCGTTGACCTCGATTGCGAGAACCGAGGTGCCCGCGTCGGCGATCAGGTCCGATACTTCGAAGCGGTGCGTCGTGAAGTACCCCTCCGTCGGCCCCAGGTACACGCCGTCGAGGAAGACGTCGGCCGAGTAGCAGAGTCCACGGAATCGGATCCAGCGACGCTGATCGGGTTGCAAGCTCGGCACGCGGAGGTCCGCTCGATAGAGGAGCGTGCCATCGTGGTCGGCGAAGGCGGGTGTGCTCTGCCAGTGTCCGGGCACCCCAACGGCGTCCCATCCCGAATCGTCGAACTCCGGTGCGGCGAACTGCCGTTGGAGCCGCTCGGTCGACCGAGCAGCCCGCCAGCGTGAGACGCCACTACCCGAGTCGTCGATGGATTCGTCGACCATCGCGAGAGCGTAGGGCACCAGCGTTCAGATCCCTGAACGAGCGAGGAACCCATTCACATCACTGAACGACTGAAGAACTCCCCGATCAGCCGGAAGGCGAGCGCGCCGGCGGGACTTCCTCGTGCGGTGCCCCGGAACCGCCGGGACCCGGAGGAGAGAACAATGAAGAGGTCCACCACGAAGCGCTGGTCGATCGTCGCCGCGCTGGGGCTGATCGCCACCGTCTTGTCGATTGCGGCGACGACGAGCACGGTCGGCGCGCAGGCGGGTTCGGATGCCGTCACGTACTCGGTGCAGTTTCGGAATCTGACGGACGGCCAGTGGCTGACGCCACCAAACTATGCAGCGCACACCCGTCAAGCAGACGTCTGGTCGCTTGGCGGGGCCGCATCCGACGGCGTCCGCGCCGTCGCCGAGAATGGTGGAGTTCCGATTCTCGCCGCCGAGCTGTCGAGCGCCATCGATGACGCTGGCCTTGGCGTGAGCGGTGTCGGGGCGGACGCCCCAATCGCACCGGGCGAGCAATCCGCGTGGGAGTTCACGACCACGGCCGATCGGTTCAGCCTCGTCTCGATGCTGATCTGTACCAACGACGGTTTCGCGGGACTCGACAGCCGTCGCCTACCCACCGTCGACGGCCACTCCACCGTCTGGCGAGTTCGGGCCTTCGACGCCGGAACCGAACAGAACACCGAGCGACGAGCGGACCTCGTCCCTGCGCCGTTCTGCGGCGAGGGAGACGGCAACGGCGAGTCGGATCCATCCATCGCACAGAACCGTCGCATCCGGACACACAACACGATCCGTGGTGTCGGTGATCTCGATGCCTCATTCGACTGGGTCGGACCGGTGGCCGAAATCGTGATCACGCGGGTCGAGACGGTCCCCACCTACACCGTCACGATCGAGAACACCACGACAGGTCAATGGCTCACGCCGCCCAACTACGCGGCTCACACCAACGACCTCTCGATCTTCCGTGTCGGACGTCCGGCCAGCCCGGGACTGCAAGCCGTTGCGGAAAACGGGGCAGTGCCGGTACTCGCCGCCGAGCTCTCGGCCGCAATCGATGAGCAGGGTCTCGGTGTGAGCGGCGTCGGTGCCGACGCCCCGATCGGACCGGGCGAGTCCGTCACGTTCACGGTCGCGACGACCGCCCACCGGTTCAGCCTCGCATCGATGGTCATCTGCACGAACGACGGTTTCGCCGGTCTCGAGCGTGTCGGGCTCCCGAACCGCGCTGGTGCCACGCGGTCATTCGCTGCGCAGGCCTACGACGCAGGTACGGAGATCAACACCGAACTGCGGGCGGACCTCGTTCCGGCGCCGTTCTGCGGCGAGGGCGGTGGCTCGGGTGAGAGCAACCCCGAGCTCGCCGAAGACTGGGTCGTGACGCCACACCGCACGCTGCGCGACGCCGGTGATCTCGATGCGTCGTTCGACTGGCGAGGCGCAGTGGCTCGCGTGTCGATCACTCGCAACTGAGGGATCCGGCCATCCGGTCAGGTGAGTTTCAGCTCGGGCGCCCGTCGTGGCGCCCGAGCGCCGCGTCCGTGACCGGGCAGGCGTGGCCGTGGGAGAGTTGACCATGCTCGTCGAAACCTTGCTCCCGCTCGGAAAGCTCGACCCCGGCCTCCGCGAACCGGACACGCCGCTGGACATCCGGTCGTTCGGCGAGGGCGCCGCACGCGCGGAGGAGGCCGGTCTCGACGCGGTCCTGGTCGAAGAGACCAAGGATGATCCGTTTCAACTGCTCGCCCTCGGCGCGGCGGCAACTGACCGGATCGGGCTCGGGACGTCGGTCGCGATGGCGTTTCCACGCTCGCCAACAGTGACGGCGATGTCGGCCTGGTCACTGCAGAAGGTCTCCAACGGACGCGCCATCCTCGGGCTCGGTTCGCAGGTCCGAGCACACGTTGAGCGTCGGTTCGGTCTGCCGTGGTCGGCGCCTGCGCCATGGATGCGCGACTACGTCGGAGCGCTTCGTGCCGTATGGAACACCTGGCAAACCGGAGAACCTCTTCGGTACGAAAGCGAGCACTACTCACTCGATCTGATGGTGCCGTTGTTCGATCCGGGACCGATCGATCACCCGCAGATCCCGGTCCACGTTGCCGCGATCGGGCCAAACATGTGCGCTGTGGCGGGCGAGGTCGCTGACGGGGTACGACTCCATCCGGTCTGCACGCCCCGATTCATCGACGAGGAGGTCCTACCGGCCCTCGCTCGGGGAGCGGCCCGCACCAGCCGGTCTCTGAACGACGTCGAAGTCTGCATGAAACCGCTAGTCGGAACGGCACCGAATCGAGAGGCGCTCGATTCGGTGATTCGGACGGTCCGAGCGCGCGTCGCCTTCTACCTGTCGACCCCGAGCTACCGGCGGACGTTTGCGCTTCATGGCTGGGAGCAGGTGGCCCGGCAAGCCTCCGAGTTGTCCCGCGCCAACCGGTGGGATGATCTGCCGACGCTCGTCGATGACGAGATGCTTCACACGGTCGCGACGATCGGGACCTATGACGACATCGGTGAGTTGCTCCGGCAGCGGTATCTCGGGCGATGCGACCGGATCGAGTTCTCGATACCGGTTCGTGATGCTGATGACGTCAGCCGCTTGCGCGAGATTCTCGGCCAGATCCGGGGCGCGTGACATCGGGCGATCCGACGGAATACGGTTTCTGGGGAAGACGTTCGGCGCAGGAACACCCAGATCGACAAACGCGGAAGGATCGACGTCGTGGCGGCGACAACGACATGTAGACAAAACGCTCGCCTCGGCCCTGCGGGCTTCGTGCGCCAGGTCGTATTTCTCGCAGCGGCGCTCGCGTTGTACCTCGCCACTCGTCTTCTCACTGTCGGCTCGGTCGCAGACGCAGAGCAGAATGCGCTCGACCTTCTGGCTGCCGAGCGCTTCCTGGGCATCGACATCGAGGCGGCCGCCCAGGGTCTGATCATCGAGCGTCCTGTGCTCGTGACCTTCTTCAACTGGGTGTACGTGTGGGGTCACTGGCCGGTGCTCGGAGTCGTCGCCGTGTGGCTGTTCGCCAACCATCGGGCCACGTTCTTTCGCTATCGCAATGCGCTCGTGCTATCTGGACTCTTCGGACTTGTCGTCTTCGCCCTGTATCCGGTGGCACCACCGCGGCTTCTCGACATCGGCATGGTCGACACGGTGCACGATCTGTCGACGTCGTACCAGATTCTCCAGCCTCCATCGCTTGTCAACCAGTACGCGGCAATGCCGAGCTTTCATGTCGGCTGGAACGTGCTGGTGACTCTGGCCGTCTTCCACGCCACCCGGAACGTCGAACTGCGGGGCGCGGCGGCATTTGGATCGGCGTTAATGCTGATGTCGGTCGTCCTGACGGCGAATCACTATCTCGTCGATGCGGTCGCAGGTGTCGCGATCGTGTCGGTTGCGTGGGTCGTCGGCGGACGATGGGTCGACCGCAGCATTCAGCCCGAGTGTGACGATCGGTACACTGAGAGCCGTGACTTCCGAACGTCTTCCGCTCAGTCGTCGGCGCATCGCTGACGCCGCGATCGACATCGGCGATTCCGAAGGCATCGACGCGATCACGATGCGTCGAGTCGGTTCGGCGCTCGGCGTCGAGGCGATGTCGCTTTACAACCACGTCGCCAACAAAGACGATCTGCTCGACTCGATCGGAGAGGTCCTCTACGGCGAGGTCATCGACGGATTCAAGGTCGACCCTGATCGGTGCTGGCGCGAGAACGCCCGCGATCTGGTCCAGTCGTATTACGACGTGGCGATGGGACACCCCAACCTGTTTCCGATCATCTCCGATCGCCCGTTTCCGGCACCGACGAAGGTGGAGTTCCTCAGGAGCGTCTACGAGATCTTCCTCGGCGCAGGGTTCAACCCTGAAGACGCCGCCCTCATGTTTTCGATCGCGTCCAACTGGCTGACCGGAACCGTGCGAGCCGAGCTCGGGTTGATGCGACGGCTACACGAAGAGGGCGTCGGGATCTCCAAGGACGACCTGCCGGTCGAGGTCCATTCCACGATCGACTTCATGGAAGCGTGCATCTCGTGGACGCCTGAGGACCGTCTGGAGCGCGGGTTCGATCTGCTCATCTCGGGCATCGAACGCGAACTCCCCGAGGGCTAGATCTCGGCCTGGCGAATCCCTGCGCTTCCCGGCCTTAGCTGAACGCCTCGGCGTTCACCCGGCGCGTCAACAACGATGCCGTGCCGAACAGGACCGCAGAGATGGTCATCGCGGTCGCGACCGACGTGGCGCCAGCGACGATGCCGAGAGCGATGCCGCCGAGGATTTCACCGAAGGCCTCGGCCTGGCCGATGAATGAGTGCACCGTTGCCCGAGCGTCGTCGTCGGCGAATGCGTTCGTCCAGGTGACGACGAGTGGCTCCATTGCGGCGAACGCTCCGCCCTGAACGATCAAGCCTGCGGCCGCGACGAACAGAATGTCCACCTGCGCGAGGACCGCGATGCCGGCCGCTGTCGCAAGCTGAAGCGAGGCCAAGAGCGACACGACGCGCCCGCCGATCGCGCGGGCGCGGGTGACGAGCAACAGACCTGCGGCGAGCAGCGAGTTGATCGCGACAACGATGCCGATGACGGCGACGGGCTCGATGCCTTCCGGTAGGCCAACATCGTCGAGCCGCTGCACGTCGAGGCGATCGATCGCCTCCTTCGCGAGGCCGCCAATGAAAATGGCGATGGCGAGCGTACGCATGGGGGCGACCGAGTTGATCTGTGCCCATCCCGTGCGGAGCATGCGGGTGAGCCCGTCGAGGCCTGCCGAACGGCTCGGTGTGAAATGCTCCTCCGGCATGGTCACAGCCAGGGCAACTCCCCAGGCGCCCATAACCGTCCCGATGATGACGAGTGCCGTGCTCGTCGACGTCAACGCACCGATTGCGGCGAACACGGCGATGCCAGCCACGCCAGCGACGAGCTGTAGGCGGCCTCGCCGCAAGATGAGGGGCTCTGCCTTTGCCACGCCCCCGACCTCGCCCGTCAACCAGGCGGTCTCCGCTCCCGTTTCGAACGTGTTGCCGAATCCGATGAGGATCTGGCTGAGCACGAGCAGCCAATACGGCTCGGCAACGGCAGCGATGATCATCGCGGTACCCATCACGAGATAAGAGACGACGACCGACAGTCGGCGGCTCTTGAGGTCGGCGACGACGCCGGTCGGAATCTCGAAGACGAGGATGCTCAGCTCCATCACCGTGCCGAGGAGCACGAGTTGGAGCGGCGAGAGATCGAGCTCGGTGACGAGCCGCACGAACAGAATCGGCCAGAAACCGCGGGTGCAGGCCCGGCGAATCAGCCCGCTGATGAGGTAGATCCGGCCTGCTTCCACTGAGCCAGTCTGCCGGTCGTCACCTTCGAAGCGCGACGCGAGGGTCGGACCCCGCGTCGCGGCTCACACGATCAGCGCGTGGTCCACTCCGGGTTCACCGGCCGGTGTATCCGAGATGGGGGCGCTGGGCGGTTCGTGGAGGCCGAAGCGGTCGTGGAAGCGTCGGAAGGGAGCGGGCGCCCACCAGTTCCATTCGCCCATCAGCTTCATTGCGGCGGGGACAAATAGGGAGCGCACGATCGTGGCGTCGAGCAGAATCGCCACGGCGAGGCCGACGCCGAGCACCTTGATGTCAATCGATTCGCCCGTGGCGAAGGCGCCGAAGACGAGGGCGATGAGCAGTGCTGCCGAGGTGATGACCCGACCCGTGCGCTGGAGGCCTTGGACGACGGCTTCGTCGTTGTCGCCCGTCTCGTCGTGAATCTCCTTGATCCGGGACAGGAGGAAGACCTCGTAGTCCATGGAGAGTCCGAAGGCGAGGAAGAACAGGAGGAACGGGTTCCAGAGCCCGATGTAGCCGTTCGTCTCGAAGTCGAGCAGGCCACCGAGATTTCCGTCTTGGAAGCCCCAGACCATG
>JAHDDK010000147.1:2376-2864 GCA_020629375.1 Acidimicrobiales bacterium | reverse complement strand
ACCGTCGACTCGATGCCCTCGACCGACGCATGGAGCGGCTCGAAGACCGGATGGACACGCTTGATCGCAAGATCGATCGGCGGTTCGGTTGGCAGACGTTCCTCTTGGCCGGTCTTGCGGTGCTCGTGCTCTTCGACGACGCGATCACCACCGCCCTCGGGCTCTGAGCCGCCTCTCGCTTGAACCGTATCTGCATGATCGCGCAACAGGCCGTGGTGCGGATGCACTGGTTCGTTCGCGGAGTCACATGTTGTGAGATGGCAAGGCTGGTCGGCTACTGTGTGCACATCCCTGGACAAAGGTAATAGACCCGGTGAGAGTCCCCCAAACGGTCAAAACGAACATCGCAGGCGTGATTGCGCTTGTCGGATTGTTTGCTCTGCTACTCAGCGCAGACATTCAGCGTGCGGCCGCAGCGGGTGATGGTTGTGTCGTGGCGGTTGCTGGGGGGATTGCGACGGTCACGTGGGATGTCGCTGCTGATCGGG
>JAHDDK010000147.1:0-2276 GCA_020629375.1 Acidimicrobiales bacterium | reverse complement strand
CGCGGGTCAACGGGACGAGGACGGATACGGAATGCTCCGTCGGCAATGGGGGCGGTAACGATGGTTGTGTGGTGGCGGTTGCTGGGGGGATTGCGACGGTCACGTGGGATGTCGCTGCTGATCGGGTTGTGGTCCGGTCAGGGCCGAGTGCGGGCGATACGGCGTGGCGGGCAACTGTCGACGATGTCGTGACGTGGAGTGGGGCTCACAATGCCGGGGATTCGTATGTCATTCGGACGCGGGTCAACGGGACGAGGACGGATACGGAATGCTCCGTCGGCAATGGGGGCGGCCAGACACCGCCGCCAGGGGCCTGCTACGCCTCAATCGATGGCAACGAAGCGGTCCTAACGTGGAACGTCGACGGAACACCGTTCGCAGCCGCCGGCCCTCCAGCGATCCTGAGCGGCAGAGTCGAAGGCTTGGAGGACCAGCGAGGCGTCGCAACAGCGTCAACCCAATGGTCCGGCACACACTCAGCGGGGGATGGGTACGTACTCGACTTTGCGGGCACGAGGATCGTCTGCCCGATCCCTTTTGGCAACACCGAGCTCTCCGGAATCGACTGCATCGTCTCGGTGAAGGATGGTGCAGCGACGCTCGAATGGGCCATTCTCCCAGAGCGGTCGGCGGACTTCATCCGGATGACAATTTGGGGAGGCCCAAGCCTCGACGCAATGTTCTTCAAAGATCAGAACGACACGAAGTTCGCCCCCGTTGCGTGGCAGGGGAACTACCGCTCCGGCCGGATCTTCCTCGTCCGAGCTGAGTTCGAGAACCAATCCGGACTTACAGAGAAGGTCTGCGAATTCGAAACCTCTGAAGTGAGGACCGAGTTCCAGTTAGACGAACCGTGGGATGAGATCGAGTGGATCCAGGACGTGAGAGTCTCCGCAGGGTCGGCCGTCGTTGCGACTGGTGACCGGGGCACATCACAAGGTCTCCTCTGGAACCTCGAGTCGGAGTCGCTTCAGGAACGCGACAGGCGTGGCTTTAGGACGCCACAATCCGCATCCCGAGTCGCGGTCGGTTCTGGCCGGCTTGCGGTCACGGTCGGAGATCCAGTCACTGGGGATTCTCGAGTCACCACCCTCTCGCTGGACGGCAACGACCGGATCATCGCGGAGTCCTCTCAACTGCTCGAACCTCCCGCTGGTCATTCGTCCGCCGGCTTCGGAGACATCCTGGAGATTTCAGCCGACGGGAAGCTGTTGGCGGTCACTGGATTCTGGCAAGAGCCCGGGTTCGCCCATACGGTTCACATCTTCCGAACTGATGTTGGCTCACCGTGGACCTACGACAGAACGATCTTTGCGTCCGACAACGACCTCGGTGGCACGCTCACCATCTCCGATGTCGCCTGGACGGCTGACGGGTCTTTGGTCATGGCGTATCAAGATGGGCAACTCGATGTGTTTACTTCCCGGGGTCCAGGCCAGTTTCGCGGTGAGCCGCTCCCAAGCGGAGGTGGTCTTCCGCAGACCGACGCGAGTGGGGAGCAGTTCGTTGTGATGGCGTCCGCCGATCGCCGAGATTCCAACACCGCCTCGATCTTCACTAGATCGGGAGACAGCTGGATCGCAACGAATCTGGCCCAGCGCCCGTTCTTGTCTGACAGGTTCGCTTTCGACAGCGGACTTCTCGCTATCCAGGGAAACGACGGCTTCACCTACCTGTTCGATGTCGATCCACTAGGCAGCGTGGTCGAGGCCGGACGGGTCGATCACGGAGCAGGTAACCCTGTTCTGATCGGACTCGACGGACTGTCACTTCACTATCGAGTCAACGTCGATGGCATCAATGAGACGCTACGAGTCGTCAGCCCCGATTAGAGGCGAGGCGCGCTGCTTTGTGTCTCTCCACGAGCGCGGGTCGCGACTGTGAACGACCCTTTCGCGATCGAAGCTGTCGCTACGTCGGTTTGCTGCCCAGCCAGATCCGGCCTCCAAGTGAGGCCCGGCGACCTAGCGTGGCGTCGATGTATGAGCTTTGGGACGAGATCGACGGGGAAGACCCTTCGCCGATCTGCCCACAATGCGGGGTGAGCGCTCTCGCGCCCGAGGTCCCCGGAGGCGAATCGGTCTGTGAGAACGGAGCCTGTGGCGGGTACGGCGAACCGATCTGACGAACACCAGGCACTGCCTCTACCCGTACGTGACGGCCGGTTACTGTCGGTGGGCATGAGCGTCCGACAAGCACACGAACGCTTGGAGTCGGCCGACGGATCGACGGGAGCGCTCGAGGAGACTGAAGGTCTGCCGGGCGTCGCCGATTGA
>JAHDDK010000146.1:2143-2870 GCA_020629375.1 Acidimicrobiales bacterium | reverse complement strand
CATCGAGCGAACCCGTGAGCGCGTAGACCCCGCCGTCGTTGATGAACACCGTTGCACCGTCGACGACGACTGCATCGGACGTGGCGGTCGTCGATGTTCCGTCCAAACGGACCATGACCAGATCCTCGGCGTCGAGATCTGGGTCGACAGCGGCCGTGACGTCGCCATCGACCTCCGTGCCATCGGCGCTTTCCGACACCGACACCGACGCAGACGTGGCCGCGCCGCATCCGCCGAGCGCGGCGATGAACATCAGCAGCCCGCAGATTGCGGCAACCCGGGGGGTTGTCTGTCGAGGCTCTGCGAAGTGTCGCTTGAGGACCCGGTTCCACCGATTTGCAGGCAGCTCATCATTGATGGCGGCAAGGCCGGTGGCGTATTTCGAGATTCGCTCCGGGCGATGCCCCGACTGCCAGAGCAGTCGATCCACTGACGAAGCCGTGCCATCGGTCTTGGTTTCGACGATGAAGCGATCGGCGAGGCCGGTCGTTTGGCCCGACGTGTCCCGGCAGTGGTATTCCGCATCGATCGTGACCCGGACGCCTTCGTCCGGAAACGCCAGCGTGCACCGTTGGTAGCGACTCGTGAGCACCTGCTCGAGTGACTCGGCGTACGGTGCGCTTTCGGCAATGTCGGATGCGAAACGACGCACCTGCTCCGCGACCGGACGACCGTCGCTGAGGGCGGTGCGCCGTTTGATTGTCTGACCGCGTCGGCTCTTCGTCTT
>JAHDDK010000146.1:1205-2003 GCA_020629375.1 Acidimicrobiales bacterium | reverse complement strand
ACCAGCGCCGACCATCGATCTCGAGAACCCGGGTATCCGATGGCAGGGATGCCAAGAGCGTCTCGAGCTCCTCGGCGGTGAGGATGTACTTGCGATCCTTGCGGGTGCGCAGCTTTGCGAATCGATCGATCGACTCGAGGTCGATCGGACGGAGCTGGGCGATCTCTGTAGCGATGACGTCGTGGGGCCGCATCAGACGACGCTCCCCTCGGCCACAACACGCTCGGTGGACGGGGTTGCGCCCGCAGCACGTCGATACCGGACCTCGACGTTCGTCGTGTCGTTCACCAGGTCAACTCGACGGACCTTGACCCGGGTGACTGTCGCGCCGAGGAGACCTTCGAGGTGTGCCGTCAGCGCCGCCTCGTCGGTCATCGCCCGATCGAGCACGACGACCTGGCTGCGAAAGCCACCGAAGAGCCGAGGGTGGTCGCCGACGAAGAGCGCAACGACGACGGCGGCCATCAACAACGCGGCGAGCCAGTCGGTGTCCATCGAGAGTCCGCCGAGCAACCCGAGCGCGAGCGAGGCGAAGTAGTAGGCGATCTCCTCGTGGTCGAGTTCGGTCGAGCGGAGTCGAATGATCGACAGCACGCCGAACAGCCCGAGTCCGAGCCCGGCGCCCACGTCGCTCGATGCGAGCGAATGAGCCACGGCGAGCACGCCGACGTTGACCCCGAGAAAGGCTGCGACGAGATCGCGTCGCTGGTGGCGGGGGAAGTACAAGCCGAAGACCAGGGCACCGATGGCGATCAGGTCGGCGATGAGCAGAGATGAGCTGGGCATGAGAGCGATCCT
>JAHDDK010000146.1:0-1158 GCA_020629375.1 Acidimicrobiales bacterium | reverse complement strand
AGTGCGTCGGTGGCAGCGCAGTCGCCTCGAGACTCACAGTGTTCTCACAGCTCAGCCCCGCACAATCGCTCAACACCCCCGAACCGAAAGACGACCCCGATGTCTCGACTGCTCCGACTCGTGTGCGTTCTCCTCCTCATGTCAACGGCATGCGGCGGTGAGGAAGCGGCCGACACCACCTCCGACACGGCAAACGACACCGTCGACACCGCCCACGCCGACGCCGAGGCCGAGGCCGATCACGACGATGACGATCATGCCGACGACCACGATCACTCCAGCGACGGCGTCGACATCGACCTGTTCTTCGACGGGGCGATCGTTGGTGAGGTGACCACCGAGCCATGCACCCTCAGCGGCGGCGCCGAGACCGAGTGCTACGCCTTCACCGTGTCGGGCGATCCGGTCACCTACGAGACCGGCCCGTTCTGCCCGACCTCGATCGACGCATCGGCCGACGAAGGCGGGATCTGGTTCGACGGCAATGCGGTCTACGACATCGACGGCGAGTTCATCACCGGACTCGCCGAGCTCTACGACGACGACAACTGGCTGATGTACGACCCCGACGGCAATGTCTTCGTCACCGAGACGGCAGAAGAGTTCGACCTCGCTGCTCGCCCCGACGTCGACCCATCGGTCCAGAACCATTGCGTCGAAGGCCGGCTCGAGTGGCTGCCTGACGGCGAGCCGATCTCGACAACAGTGCTCATTCCGGTCGCGCCGGTTCTCGCGAGCTCTCCGGCCACCACATCCGGCAATCTCGGCGTGACCCTCGACGGAATCGTCATTGCCCAATCCGCACCGGTCGACGCCATTCTTGGCGCCTACACCATCGCTGCGTTCGACGATTGCGGAGGCCACTACAACCCGGTCGACGGCTACCACCTGCACGGCGCGACCGGCTGTTCGGAGCTCGATGACGTGGCAACCGGCGAAACTCCCATGTTCGCCTACGCGATGGACGGCTTCCCGGTTCACAGTCCGCTCGACGATCCCGCATCGGTCGAGCTCGATGAGTGTGGCGGTCACGACACGGGAGACGGGTACCACTACCACGCCAATGCGGCCGAGCAGAATCTCGTGATCACGTGCCTCATCGGTCAGACAGTCGCGACGGCGGATGACAACGGCCGTCCCCCGCGTCCGGCGGACGGC
>JAHDDK010000075.1:4116-18231 GCA_020629375.1 Acidimicrobiales bacterium | reverse complement strand
TGGTTACAGCACCGGCATCATGACCGGAACCGTGCACCGACCGTTGGAACTGGCCGTGGGGGTAACAATGACTCCAGATTCTATGAGTAACGATCGGTCAACTGATTTCTTAGTCGCGCACCTGGAGCGATATTTCGGGGAGATACAAGCGGGCCTCCGAGTAGACGGTCCGGGAATACAGATTGTGAAATTCAATCCCGACGAACTCGAGGGTTTAACAGTCTACTCCACTCTGGGTCTGCATCGTCATAGATTGGACGGGATTACTCAGCGAAAGCCGATAAGTCACGAGTTGCATATCGTTGCTATAGATTCTCAGGAACATGACCACTTTCCTCACATTCTCGCGGAACTGACTAAAGAAGTCATTAGGACGGGTCGCGCAATTCTCCGCGGGCATACGTTCGGGCCTCGTGGAGAAATTTCTGGAACTCGAAATCTTGTCGGGCTATACGCTTCTATTCCGAGTTATATGGAGCCGGAGTTCGCCGCAACAAATGGTGTCGCGATGATCTGGCTTATACCAGTCACTAAGCGCGAGATCTTTCTCGTAGAGGAAAATGGCTGGGCGGCTCTCGAAGACCATTGGATTGAGTATCAACCAGATCTGTTCGATCTGACACGCTCGTAGGATCACGGGCTACGTGCTCGGCCTACCCGCGACTCCCCCCAAGAAACCACCTGGTATCCCACCGCCGGCCACGAGAACACCATCAACAAAACCGACGGCACCACCACCACCCGCACCACCCACATAGTCGCCGGCACACCCATAGCGGTCGACACCAACACCAGCGGACAACCCCCCGAACGCCACTGGACCTTCAACGACCACCAAACCTCGGTCTCCGCGTTCATCGCCGACTCCGACGGCACCGCCACCAGCCAGCGCTACTACCCCTACGGACACCAACGCCTCACCACCACCACCGGCACACCCCCCGGCACCACCCTCAACCCCACCGCAGTCAACCTCCCCACCGACAACGGCTACACCGGCCAAATCCGCGACAACACAACCGGGCTGTTGTTCTACAACGCCCGCTACTACGACCCCAACACCGCACGCTTCACCCAAGCCGACACGATCGTCCCCAACCCCGCCAACCCCCAACACCACAACCGCTACACCTACGTCCAAAGCAGCCCCCTAATCCACACCGACCCCACCGGACACTGCCCACCCAACGTCCCCTGCTACGACGACGCACTCAACTGGGGCTCCAACGATGGCGGATTCTGGAGCAGCGCCTGGAACGGCGTGAAAAGCGGGGCCAGCTGGATCTCAGGGCCGTTCGTCGACACGGTCAGAAACGACGGCCGAGACACTTTCACCGCTGTCGGCAACGACTTCGTCGACGGTGTGCAGCGTCTCCCCGACAGCGCGCAAATCGGCCCAGGAATGATGGCCGATGAAGTCGAGAACGTCATCGCCACCCCTGGGATCGTCCTCCAAGACGGCCAAGACTGCCTCAACGCCAGTCTCGGAGCGTGCCTGTCGACAGTCGCCACCGCAGCCGAGCTCTACTTCACACGAGGACGAGGAAGCGGACGCAACTTCAACCGCCGCGGCGGGCACAACAACAGCGGCCCAACCACCGGGTCCGAGCTCGTCCACGTTCCAAGGCCAGTGGTCGATCCACCGGCGCAGGTCTATGGCCCATTCCACCGACTAGAGTCCACAACTCAGAGGCCATCTGACGCAGCGCGAAGTGCTGAAGATAGTTTTCTCTGGGGCAACACACCCCGGAGTGGATTTGAACCAACAGTTCAAGCGTATGAGGGGCCGTTGCCGCATGGCGCGCGTGGTATCGAGTTCTACACAACGACGCCACCACATCCGGATGGCTTGCCCCACCAGCCTCACTGGTACCTATCTGACCCTGGAGTCGTCAATGATGAAGGCGCGGCGCGGATCACCTGCATCGTTGTCCTGAATACTCAATGCTGATTGAGGAGAATGATGAAGAAGGCAAGCTCAGACATTTGGCCACCGTCTGGTCGGACCAAGGGTGTTCTCGTGCTGAGAGAAACCGCACTCTCAGTTTCAAGTCGTCTAGGCATCGACTTCGACCATAGCAACGATCAAATGGGAGCTCTATGGACGCACCAAGGGGTACTGAAGAGTGGAACCATCTTTGAGATGTCCTGGCGACCCGACAATCCCGACATTGGCGTTTCGATCACGATTGATGATAGCGAAACCGACCTTGAAGATCTGTTTGATATCGCGCGTGAGTTGGACCTTCGAGACGCCAGTGCGATAACCTGGCTCAGTCCAGAGGTGATCTGGTGGAGAAGGTCGACGTGATCTTTCGTGTTGAGATCGCACGACCTCGACTCGGAACTCAGGTGTCACGTCGGTAGGCGAGATATGCCCAGCATAGGTAGGTCACAGGCCTGAAATGTTGTAGTCCCGGGACACGGCGGTTACACCTGCGACTTCTACGTCGGCGAATCGCTGTTGAACAGCGGAACCCGCGACGGCAACGTTCGAGTTGAGAGAGAAGGCGTTGTCCCCACACACCAGAACGGGCCCTCATGCGCCGAGCGCCAAGACGGCTGGGCAGCTGCAGCGACATGTGGAGCGATCACCGAGACTCTCGGCGCGTTCGACGTCAAAGGAACAGTCACCGGGTTCGTCGGACTCGTCCAACGATGCGGCGCCGCGTTCTTCAACCAGTGCGCAGCCGCGGAAACAGCCGCCAGCTACCACCGCGATTACCGCGAGAAAGGCGCAGCCTTCATCCTCGGCGGCGCCCTCCCCAGCCTCATCGCCCTCTCCAAAGGACGAGCACGCCTACGAAACCGCGCCTATGTCCCCTGCGCCGGCGCCCGCTCGTTCTCCGCAGACACCCCCGTCCTCCTCGCCGACGGCACCACCAAACCCATCGCCGACATCACCACCAACGACTGGGTCTACGCAGCTCAATCGGGACGACGACACCCAGACGTTCCTCGATGATGCGTTGAGCGATGTTGCCGACGGCGAAGTCATGTTCAAAGAAGGACTGCTTGCTGCTTTGAAGGAAGAAGTCGATCTAGAGAACCGCCGGCACCAGCGTGGGCACCAGCCGTGACGCCGTCACAGACCCGTTCTACACTCGAACCTATGTCCACGATCGAACTCCCCGACGATGTCGCCGCCGCACTCGCTGCCGCCGCGGCGGAGCAGGGCGTGAGTGTCGATGAGCTGGCAGCCGAGACGATCTCGGCCCGGTTCGGGCCCAAGCGGCGCACCCTGAGTTTCGTGGGTGCTGGCCACTCGGGAAGTGCTCGTGGCGGCGCTCAGGCCGAACAGCTGCTCGAAGAGGGTGGGTTCGGCATCGACACCGCCGATCGCTGAGGCCGCCCGACATGCTGCTAGTTGATACAGGTGTCTTCGTCGCCGCCGCTGATCTTGATGACCGGCACCACCACAGTTGCGCTGCGTTGATCGAAACCCACCCTGGCCCGCTCGTCACGACAGCATTGGTGATCGCTGAAGCCGGGTGGTTGATTCGCCGCCAGCTCAACACTGCTACCGAGGCTTCCTTCTATGAAGCGCTCGCAGCAGGCGAGATCGGCGTCGTCGATCTCAGCCCTGCCGACTGGGCCCGAATAGCTGGACTGCTCAACACCTACACCGATATCGGTCTCGACGCCGCTGACGCATCCGTGATCGCTGTTGCTGAACGCCTCAACCAAAACACGATCGCGACCCTCGACGAACGCGACTTCCGGATCGTCCGCCCAACCCACACCGACGCCTTCGATCTCCTCCCCGGACCCACCTGAACCAGTCACAGGCGATCCAGACGAGCCGAGCATTCGGACAAGCCGTTCGTCGCGCACGTGAAGACCACGGTCTCACCCAAGCCGAGCTCGCTCGGCAAGCAGGCGTCAGCCGCCCGTGGCTTTCCGAGCTCGAGAGCGGAAAGCGAACGGCCGAACTCGGGCGTGCACTCACCGTCATCGCCACGCTCAACCTCGCCGTCTCGCTCACCCCGCTACCGCCGCCAGAGCTCAATCTTGACGAAATCATCGGAGACTCACCTCCACCCACAATGCGCGCACCGGCGCCCGTGACGTCGTCGCACCCCACTCCTACAATGGAAGCCGTGTCTACGATCGAGCTCCCCGACGACGTCGCAGCCGCTCTCGCTGCTGCCGCCGCTGAGCGTGGCGTCACCGAGGCCGAGTTGATCGCTGAACTTGTTGAATCTGACCAGCCGAAGCCCGCTGGTCTTGACGGATTCTTGGGGTGCATGGACTCCGGCGACCCCGATTGGGCGGGGACCGACACTGCGGTGTTGCGCAAGGTCGCTGACACCCGTCGCAGCACATAAGCGGCTCCGTGTTGCTGGTCGACACCAACTTGTGGCCGCTGCCGCTGACCTGCGGGCAAGACGCCACAATAGGTGCTTGGCGCTAATGAACGCGCACCGCGAGGATCTGGCCTCGACCGGGCCAGTGATCGCCGAGACGGTCTGGCTGTTGTTCCCCGCCCATGTCGACGCGTTCGACCTCGTCCCCGGACCCGCCTGAACGCGGCAGATTTCCCCCGTCGACTCGTCCCGCTGGTCGCCGAACGGCGCGATCGCTGCTGCCGAGCACTCAGCTGAACCCGCACCTGGCGATCTACGCTCGGCGCATGACTTCGGACATCGCGTTTCTCGCCGACGGGATCGGCGACTACGTCAACGCGCACTCGACCCGGCCCACAGAGCTCGAGCAACGTCTCATCGACGAGACCCACACCATGGGTGGCGTCGCCCGGATGCAGATCGGCCCGGCACAAGCCCGCTTCATGGCGCTGCTCGCACGCGTGCTTCAGCCACAGGTGGTCGTCGAGATCGGAACGTTCACCGGCTACTCCGCGCTGGCCGTCGCCAACGAACTCCCGTCCGGCGCCACCCTCATCGCTTGCGACCTCAGCGACACGTGGACCGCTATCGGCCGCCCCTACTGGGAGGAAGCCGGAGTCGCAGACCGTATCGACCTGCGCCTCGGTCCTGCCGCCGACACGCTCGCCGCCTTCGACGACGACCTCCAGGTCGACCTCGCCTTCATCGACGCCGACAAGCCCGGCTACTGGGGCTACCTCGAACAGCTCCATCCACACCTCCACGACCGCAGCATCGTGCTCGTCGACAACGTTTTGTGGGACGGCCAAATCCTCGACGCCGACGACGATTCGGCCGACACCGTTGCGCTCCGAGACTTCAACGAGCGCGTCCGCAACGACTCCCGATTCGACGTGTCGCTACTCCCCGTCGGCGACGGCATCTCCTTCATCACGCTCGCTCGCTGAATTCGAGCGGTCACGCCAAGGTGAGGCGCTCCACCGCTTGGCCGGTGATTCCGGCGATCACCTCGAAGTCTTTGTCGACGTGAAGCACGGTCAGGCCGATCAACTCGGCGGTTGCGGCAATTATCAGGTCCGGAACCGACGGGCCGCGATGCGAGCCCGCAGCAGCGAGAATCGACTGCACTTCGACCGCACGATCTTCGATCCGTGGGGTCAAATACTCCACCGGCATGCTGGCGACCGGCGGGAGATTCATCAGCTCATGATGATCAGACGCGGATCTCGCCGAATACCCCACTTCGAGCAGTGTGACCGAACAAACCCGCACAACGCCACGCCCAATTCGTGCTGCCCACTCTTCGGGATCGGTCGATTGTGCGAGCCGGGCCAACGCGGACTTGTCGACTAACCACTCCGTCACGACCAGGCGTCCGACATCACCTCGGAGTCGAGCACATCGGCGAGCTGACGTTCCGCTCGCCGGAAGTCCGCGACGGCGACCGACCTCGGAGCGAGCTTGGATTCGCGTTCGAGCGAGCGTCGAAGGAGCTCCGTACGGGAGAGGCCGAGACGATCCGCTTTCGCATCGAGCGCAGCGACCACACCATCCGGGAGATCACGGATAAGAACATCGGCCATATGGTGATGATATCTTGTGATATCATCACGTGTCGAGTACTCACGAAATCGTCACCGCCATGCATCTCGACCTCGTCACGCTCATCGTCGCCGACTACGACCGAGCGATCGCCTTCTTCACCAACGTGCTCGGGTTCGAGCTCGCGGCCGACATGCCGTCGACCACGAACGACGGTCGGCCCAAACGCTGGGTTGAAGTACGCCCACCCGGCGGCGGGACCGGCCTTCTACTCGCCCAAGCCGACGGCGACACCCAAGTCGCGGCCGTCGGAGAGCAGATGGCCGGACGCGTCGGGTTCTTCCTTCGCGTCGACGACTTCGAGGCAACACGCCAACGCATGGTCGCCGCCGACGTCGAGTTCGTCGGCGATGTCCGCCACGAGCCCTACGGCAGCGTCGTCGTGTTCCGCGACTGCGAAGGCAACAAGTGGGACCTCCTCGGCCCGCTGCCCTGACCGGCTCCGGCGATCACCCATCCGTCCCAGACAGCACCAGGGCACGCGCAGTTCGCACGCAGCGCAGGGTGCGCCCCGGCCTAACCACTGACCGGTTCCTTCAGCTCGGTCAACGGCGCACCGTGGACGACAAGCCCATCCTGGACAACATCACTCCACAGCTCACTTGGACCGACGAGCCTCTGGGCGACCTCGGCACGGGTCAACTCGATGACCTCGACTGGGTGTCCGCTCAACCGATGCACCAACCTGCGCCACCTTTCGAGACTCGTTGCCCAGTCGTCGTTGTCGTCGCTCACGTCATCCGCGCGAACGACGACCACGTCGATGTCTGATTCAGGCGTAGCTTCGCGACGAGCAAATGAGCCGAACACGACCATGCTCAGCGGCGGTGGGTCGATCTGTCGCGCGTGCTCGCCGATCATCTCGAGAACACGCTGATGAGAGCTGGCCAACAACAAGATCGCCTGCGCTGCAACATGATCGTAGTTGAGCGTGAACAGTGACGAAGGCGGCACCTCCGCCCGATCCACGAGGCCGAGCTCGACGAGATCTGGCAGAACGCGCGATGCCTGCGCCGGACTGACCTTCGAAAGCCTCGCCACCGAACGGAGACTCAGTGGCGCGGTTGTCTCCGCAAGGACCGCAAGGATCCGACCTTGCGCTCCAGGAATAATCGAAGTGACGGGACGGACCGTGTCCATCTGGACACCGTACCGGATGTCAATCACAGATGGAACAGTTGTTCCATCTATCGAACATATTGCCGTTTGCCCAGTCGAGCGCGCTGGAACCAGCTCTAGCCCGCTCGGCCGTCCTCCGCCGACGTGGAAGGCCTCAGGTGCGGCTGGCCGGACCCTCGTCTCGAACCGACTCGAGGTCTTCCATGGCGGTGCGGAGCCGGTCGATCCAGTCGGACTCGTTGTCGGCCACGAGGCGAACGCACCACGCGAGGGCTTCGCTTCGCGACCGGGCAAGCCCGGCGGCAATCAAGGTGTCGAGCACCTGACGTTCGGGCATGGTGAGTCGAGTCATCACGGGCACGTTCGCCGTCGTGTACTCGACGGTCTGATCCCCGACTCGTACGACCCACGAGACCTTGCGACGCAGCGCAGCCTCGGCTCGTTCGGCGATCCGGATCCGCTGTTCGCGGGTCTCTTCCCGGAACGCACTCGCTCGGGCCCTGGCCGCCACGTCGACGTCGTCGCCGTCTTGGATTGCGGGAGCGGCGAGCGTGCCCGTCACGATGATCTCGTCACGGTCGTGGACGACATCGACGGGTTCGGTGAACCAGTCGTCGGGAATCTGGCCGGCGAACCAGGCTCGGGTTTCTTCGGTGGTGATGGTCGGAGCGTCGCTCTGGTGGCGACGCTTCCGGCCGTGTCCTGCGCGTGCAGCAAACATGATTGGAACCTCTTCGGTGGGTTGATGATGAGACCTACAACGCCGAAGGTCGATCGTAATTCCGTAATTCAGTAATTATTCACCCGGAAGGGCAGCCGCCGTTCTGCCGCCAGTCATCGAGCAACGCCACGACTGCGGTCCATGTCGCCGACGATGGGTCAAGACCGGCCAGGTGACCCTCCCCCTCGACATCGACGATCCTCTCGACCGGGCCCCGCTCGAGACGATCCGCCAATCGCCGCGGCACCACGTCATCGCCCGAACCATGAACCGCGAGCACGCACGGCCCAGAAACACCCGCCACGCCGTACCGATCTGGACGGTCGGCTGGAACACCGTCGAGGAGATCGACAACCGCCGCGTTGCCGAGCCGATCGGCCCCAGCCAGGCGAATGTCATGAATCGCGCCAAATCCAAGCGCAAACTCAGGTACGACCTCAGCCCCGTGACCCGGATCGCCCAGACTCAGCAACGCTCTCCCCGTCGACCACGCCCCGAGATGCGCACCCGCCGAGTGCCCCACAACCGCCACCTGTGGATCCGACACTCCTTCACCTTCGGCCAGGTCGGCCACATGGTCGACCGCAGCGCCAACGTGCTCGTAGGTGAACGGCCACCCGCCTCGGCCTTCGCCCACGCGTCCGTACTCGATGTTCCACACAGCGAATCCCGACGCAACGAGGTCGTCGGCAACATCGGTCATCAGGTTCAGATCCCCGCCCCGAATTCGAAAGAACCCGCCATGGATCAACACGACGACGTGAGACACATCACCATCCGGCGGAATCTGCCACGCCCCGAAGGCGCTCGGATCATCCCCGTACGTCACCAACACCGCTGTCGACGACGCCGACGGCACGCCATCGAAACGTGCGCTGTCCGGGCCGCCGCCGCACGCGCCAGCCACCGCCGCCAGAAGCAACAAGGCGATGGCTGCACCGAGGTTGCGAGCCGCCACCGCCCGCATGCGCCGCCCACATTCCAAACCTGCGAGCGGCGCACTCACTGCACAGGAACAGTCGGCGACCATCCAGACCTACTCCCCGACGCACTCCGTGCAGAACACGTCGTCGACGGGACGACCTTCGACCAGATCGGTGAGCCAATCGATGAACGACGAGCCATCCACCTCTTCGGTGTACAGACGATCATCCATCAGGATCGTGTGGGCATCGCCAGGGGAGATCCAACTCGCCACCGGTCGACCCATCTCGTCGATCTCCGCATCGATCGCCACGAGATCAGCGAACAAGTCGTCGGCCGGGACGCCAAGCACCTGCCGGAACAACTCCTGCACGTCGTCGTACGCGTTGTCGAAACGCGCCTGGGTGATGTTGGGATTGTGCTGCGCGGTCCGCCACAACAGTGTCGGAATCCCGAGCTCGGCTGGAGTGTCGACATCGAACTCGTCCCACGGAGGCAACATGTCGAGCGCACCGTTCTGCTCGATGATCGCCCCCACTTCGGGAGTCGTCGGGTAGCCGCCCGAAGCGTCGCTGAGCGTCGTCACCCGAGCGTCCGGCAACTCGTCGGCCAACACGCCGCCATACATCGGGGCAGGCACCGACCCGGCGCTCATGCCGGTCACGAACAAGTCCTCGACGTCGCCGTACTGCTGCACCACCCAATCCATCGCCACCCGGGCATTCACCGCACCCCGATGCTGCACGGTCGCCTGCTCGCTGTAGGTCACCACCGCGTTCCCAAGGTGCACATCGCCCGTGCAATACGGAACGAAGACCACCGTGTAGTCCGCAAGCGGGTTGGCAGGATTGTCCGCGTCGAACACCCCACCGATCTCGGTGAGCGCCGACGAGTCATAGCCGTCACGCTCGTCCGACACCGTCTGCTTGTAGAAGCCCGCCTCGGGCAAACACGTCACCGCCGACCAACAGGCGCCGCCCCCTTCGAACATCACCATCACCTGCGCCGACGGATCCGCTGCCTCCCGCACATAGAAGTTCCACTCCGAACCATCCGAGCACTGGCACGGCTCCTCACCCCCGTCGGGAACGTGGCCGACCTCGAGCCAACCGTCGCCAAGATCGGTTAGCTCGAACCCGTCGTAACCCGACGCTTCTCTGGCACCATCGGCGGCGGCCTCCTCCGCCTCGGCTTCTTCGGGCTCGGCGTCCGGGTCTGATGCAGGCTCGGTTGTCTCCTCCGCCTCGGTAGTCGTGGTTTCCGCTGGTGCCGTGGTGGCTGAAGCGTCGGTGACCGGCGGCGCTTCGGCTGCGTCACTCGACGCCTCATCACCCCCACATGCGGCGAGCACCAGGGCTGCGAGAAGCAGACCCATGCATCGAATAATCCTTCTCGAATGTCTCCCCATGGTCGAAACGTAGCCCGTCAGTGCCCCTTCGCGGGTGTGAAGAGACCGACTGTCAGACCCCATCCGTACTCTCTCGATCCATGGACATCATCGTGTTGCTCATCGCCCTCGGACTCGGTCTCTGCGCCGGACTGCTCGCCCTCGTCATCGCCCTTCGCCAGGTCGGCGAGCGCCAAGCCGCTGCCCAAGAGGCGGCCGTGTCGGCTGCCGTCACGGCTGCGGTCGCCGAACGCGACGCCACCGCCGAGGCACTGCACCGCGACCGCGACGCCACTGTGCAGGCCGCCGTCACCCGCGCCACCGAGGTCGCCGAGGCAAAGTTCGAGGCACGCATGCAGCAGGGCTCCGAGAAGCTCGACGCCCAAATGCGGCTCGGCACCCAACAACTCGACGCCCGCATGACCAAGGGCGACCAACAGATCGCCTCGAGCACACTCGCCTTCGAGAAGCAGACCGCCGAGATGAGTGCCGAGCTCCGCCGCATGCAGAAGATGGTCACCGACCTCCAGGAGAAGACCTCCGGGCAACAGGGCGCCATGCTCCGCGGACTCGAAGAAGCCACCCGAGCCACCACCGAGCTGCGAGCCACGACGGGCGGCCTCCGCGAAGCGCTCGCCAGCCCCAAAGCGCGCGGCCAGTGGGGCGAGCGCATGGCCGACGACGTGCTGCGCGCCGCAGGCTTCAAAGAAGGAACCAACTACGAGAAGCAGAAGGCCATCGCCGGTGGCGGTATCCCCGACGTCTCCTTCCTCCTTCCGCACGAGATGAAGCTCCACATGGACGTGAAGTTCCCGAGCGACAACTACCTCCGCCACCTCGAAGCGCTCGAAACGGGCGCTCCCAACGCTGAGCAGTTCCGCAAGCAGTTTCAACGTGACGCCAAGGCCAAGATCACCGAGCTCGCCGAACGTCGCTACGCCGACGGCGCCGACTCGGTCGACTACGTGCTGTTGTTCATCCCCAACGAGTCGATCTACTCCTTCGTCCACGACAACGACCCCGACATTCTCGACACCGCCCTCAACGCCAAGGTCGTGCTGTGCGGGCCGTCCACACTGTTCGCCGTGCTCGCAGTGATCCGTCAGTCCATGGACAACTTCATGCTCGAACGGCGCGGCGAAGAGATCCTCGAATGCCTCGCCGACTTCTCGTCCGAATGGTCGAAGTTCGGCGAACAGATCGACAAGGTCGGCAAGCATCTCGACACGGTCAACAACTCCTTCGAAGCGCTGCGCAGCACCCGCTCCAACGTGATGCAACGCAAGCTCCGCCGCATCGACGATCTGCAATCCGCAGCAGGCGACGTTCCCCGCATCGCTGCCCCCACCGACGCCGAACTCACCGTCACCGACATGCCCCGCCCAGTCCTGCGCGAGGTCTCCGCCTGATCGGGATCCGATCAGCGCAAGCCGACGGCGTCCAATCGCCAGAAGACGTCGGGGTAGACGAGCGTGCCAGTCATCGAATCGTTGTGGGTCGCCAGTGGGTACGCCTGGAACGCTGCGTCGGGGATGCGATCCGACGGCTTGCGCACCCCGAACTCGCCTCCCGGCCGAAAGCCAAACCTCCGGTAGTACCCAGGGCTCCCTTCGAGAAACACGTACGGCTCGGGCCGATCACCGAGCCGGGCGAGTGTCTGACGCACCAGCGCATCGCCGACACCGTGGCCGTGCAGGTCTGGTGCCACCCCCAGTGGGCTCAACACCAGCACATCGACGAGCCGATCGGGTGTATCGAGGATGGCGTGGGTGTAGAGCACCTGACCGACGACCCGGCCGTCGATCTCGGCGACGAATGCGAGCTCGGGAATCCACGCCCACGAGGCCCGAAGCTCATCGACCAACTGGCCGATGACCTCGTCGTCGAACGCGGCGACAGCTACCGAGCGCAGGGCCTCCCACTCGCCATCGACGATCGGTCGAACGATCAGACCGTCCATGTCGACCGAACCCATCAAACCTCTCGCCACGGCCTCGCCGTCTCGACCGCCAGCGCCCGGAGCGTCTCGAAGCGGCGGACGACCTCGCCCGAGATCACCTCGGCCCGATCGGTATCAGACGCGTCGCTTGCCGGCCGCCAGATCGCGCGACCGCCGGTGAACCCCGAACATCCCGCCTCGAATGCAACCCGCAATTGGGCCTCGTATTGATCGAACGTCACTCCCGACGACAACAACACCCACGGCTCGGCCGCGGCCGCGTCGACCGCGGCGCAGGCATCGGCCCAGCCCGTCGGATCAGCCGGATCGCCCGGGAATTCGAGCTTCAAGACGTCGATACCCAAACCCGTCAGCTGACCGACGGTCTGCGTCACGATGCGACGCCGATCCGGTCCGTCCATTCCGAACGCCACTGGTTCGACGAGCAACGCGAGATCCAGCTCGGCGCACAGTGCAGCCGTTTCGGCCACGACGTCGCGTTGTTGCTCGGCGTGCTCCGGACGATCCGGGTGATACGGCAACAGCAGCTTCGCGGCACTCGCCCCGAGCTTCTTTGCATCGAGCGCCGAGAAACCGGGCATCATCACCGTTGGCCCAGCCCACGGATCTTGCAGATACCCCTGCGCCTCGAGCGCCGCCATGAACCCGACCGACCCGGCCAGTGCCCCCGTCTCGATGGCGTGCGGGAGCGAGTACTCCGGTTCGAGCATCACCCCCGACGCACGGGATCCGACACCACGCAGCAACGCCAGCTTGAACGACGTGATCTCGGCGTCGCTCACCTCGCCCGGCAGAACCGCCCGAAGCGAATCTCGATGGTCGATCGCCAACACACACAGCACGCCCTCATCGGTGGCAAGTGTGTCGACCCCGCGTTGTTTGCCTGGCGTTCGAGTCACTCCGTCGCCCCGAGGTTCGGCGCCTCGATCACCGGATGCGTCCAGGCCCCAGCATCCCAATCGTCCTGGATCCACGTGTAGGACTCGTGGAAGCACGGCGGGGTGATTCGGTCTTCGTCCTGAAGCTTGCCGGCCAGGTAGTTGAGGAAGAACATGTTGCTGCTCGGGCACGCCACCGACGAGTGATAGCCCTTCGGGACGAGGGCCACATCGCCGTCGTGCAAGATCATCGTCTCGTCGAAACCATCCTCCGGCGCCCAGTTGCGATGCATCGCGAAACCGTCGCCTGGGTCGAGCCGGAAGAAGTACGTCTCCTCGAGGTACGGCGCTCCGTCGACCCCATCGTGCCGGTGTGGCGCCCACCCCGACCAGGTTCCGCGCGGGACGTACACCTCATAGAGGATGAGACGCTCGGCAGGCAGCGGTGGCGCGAGCACGTGGTTCACCTGTCGGTGGGCCGCACCACCACCGCGGATCTCACTCTTCATGTCCTCAGGGGTGAACAGCCGGATCGGATACCGGCCCTCCGCCGGAGCAGAGCCGATGGCGAACTCGAAGTCGGTCGACGCGGCCACGCTCATGGGTGCGCCCGGTGGCGCGTAGGCGATGTGGGGCATGTCGGTGAACACGCTCCCCCGCGAAACCTCCCATGACTCGTCGCCGACGGTGATCGTGGCGGTCCCTTGGAGCGGAACGATCGCCGTCTCCTGATCGGCCCGCTCGTCGTGGTGGGCTTGCCCGGCATCGAGGCGAATCACCGAGAAGCTGAGGAACTCCCAACCGGCGTTGCCCGGGTCGATGTCGACGAGCACACCCGAGCCCCCCGGATTGGTGATGAGACTGTCGGTCACTGGTCCTCCCATGGGAAGTGTTCGGGTACGGATTCGGCGCGTGGCAGATCCCCCACACCGGGGATCGTCTGATCGAAGTCGACACTCGCTCCTGTCATCATCCCCGACTCGTCGGACGCAAGGAAGCAAATCCCCCGTGCGACCTCGGTCGGCTTGAGGATGCGCTTGAACGGCTGGGCCGCTTCGGCGGCGACGAGCCAGTCATCGGGAGCGTCGTGGAACCGCTGCTGGGTGTCGTGTTCGGCGGGCGTATCCATCCAGCCGGGGTTGATCGAGTTGATGCGAATACCTTCGGGCATGAGCGAG
>JAHDDK010000075.1:3618-4093 GCA_020629375.1 Acidimicrobiales bacterium | reverse complement strand
CAGGACCGGCGCGCCGCCGTGATGGGCGACGCTGCTCACCAGCACCATCGAGCCTCTGATGCCCTCCCGCTTCATGAGCGTGGCCATCCCGGTCACGAGCAGGCCGGGCATCTTCACGTTGAGGTGCAACATCTCGTCCCACATCTGCGGTGTCGTGTTCCACACCGTGCCCCGCCACGTGGCGGCAGCGCAGTTGACGAACGCATGCACGCGCCCGAACTCGTATTCGGTCGCCTCGATCACCGAGGCAATGCCCTCGTCGGTCGAGAGATCGGCCGACACGAACTCGGCCTGACAGTCGGGCGCCGACAACGACGCGGCTGCCGCCTGGCCCTTCTCGACGTTGCGCCCGACGAGCAGAAGCCCACTAGCCCCCCGGGCCTTCATCAACTGTGCGGTCGCATAGCCGAGGCCCTGCGTGCCACCGGTGATGACGGCGATCTGCCCACGCATCGACGCATGCCGGTGCGGCTCG
>JAHDDK010000075.1:1351-3434 GCA_020629375.1 Acidimicrobiales bacterium | reverse complement strand
CGGGCCATGTCGAAGTCGTGGATCGTCATGTCGCAGAAGATCCCACCGGACACCGTGATGTATTCGATCGGCGGTGGCGCCGGATCGCGGCTCGTGATCTTCACCATCTGCACGTCGCCGACCGCCCCATCGGCGACCGCCTTCTGGACCGCCCCGTGGGCGGCATCGAACCGGCGGTTGAACCCCATCTGGAGCGGCACACCGGCAGCGTTGACCGCAGCCACGCACCGGTCGACCTCGGCCAGGCTGAGCGACACCGGCTTTTCCAAGAAGATCGCCTTGCCAGCCTTGGCAGCGGCGACGGCGAGATCGACGTGCGTGTCGGTGCTGCTGCAGATCGCCACTGCGTCGACGTCTGATGCGAGCACCTCTTCGACACTCGCCATCGCCGGCACGCCGAGATCGGCCGCCACGGCCGCAGCACCCTCGGCGTACACGTCGTACACCGAGTGCAGATCAAGACCCGGCACCTGCCGAGCAATGAGCTCGGCGTGCATCTTGCCGATGCGTCCGGTGCCGAGCACGGCGATGGTGGGGTTGTCGCTCATGTGATGACTGCTTTCTCTGGGCTGGACATCTGCATTCGAAATCGCTCGAGTAGTTGGCGAGCCGAAGTCGCCGACCGGCCAAGAATCCGATCCGTGCGCGGCGTGGTCAACGTCGTGTTGTACGGCACCGGCGCGCCGAGCATCGACTCGGGATCGGGCGGACCGAAGCGCAACAAGCCCGCATCCAAGCCAAACACCTCACAGGTCAAGAACGCGAGCTCGCGTCGGGTCACGGCATCGGCTCCGCAGCAGTGGAACACGCCGTCGGCGCGAGCTTCGCCGATCGCCACCATGATCTCGCCGCATTCGAGGGCCAGCGACGGCGTTGCCACCATGTTGATCTCGGGCGCTTCCCACACGGTGAAGCTCGCGCCGGCCGAGAGCGCGTCGACGATCGACGCCACGAAGTAGCCGAACCCACGATCCTGCGCCCGAGGCGTTTCGGGACGTGCGAGATGCAGCCCGTTCACGCCGCTCACCCGCGCCACCGCACCGCCCCGTTCGAGCGCAACCATCTCCGACGCCAACTTGAGCGCGCCGTACAAGTTGATCGGGTTGGGTGGTGTCCCCTCGTCTGCCCCGGCCTGAGTCCCGTCGAACACCCAGTCGGTCGACACGAGAACGTAGTGGGCGTCGACCTCGGCGGCCGCAGCGCTGGTGGCCCGCGTCGCACCCACATAACACGCCCACGCCAGGTCACGATCGGCGTACATCCGGTGCCAATCGTTGAGGATCGCACAGTGAATGACGAGGTCAGGCATGAACGCCCGGACACTCGCCGCAACGCCTTCGGGGTGCGTCATGTCGACGGACTCCACCCGGTAGCCCGCGTCGACCGGCGCCACGAACGACTGTGCCGTGGTGACCACTTCGTGGCCGGCATCGAGGGCGGCGCGCACGATGTTCGATCCGACGAATCCCCCGCCACCGGTGATCCACACCTTCATGACCGGCTCTCCGGGCTGAGTCGACCCATCGAATCGATCTCGAAGACGGCAACGGGCTCCGAGACCGGCCGGCGCGTCGGCTCGCCGGTGCGCACATCGAAGCGTCCGTTGTGCCTGGGGCACTCGATCTCGCATCCGATCAGCGCGCCGTCGGCGAGTTCGGCGTCGCTGCTGGCGACCGCGTGAAGCGATCCGTCGTCGATGCGACAGACCACGACCGAGACGCCGTCGATTTGGGTCCGGCGCATCTCTCCGACACCGATCGACGCAATGTCGACGATCACCTCGGAGGCGTCGCCGGACGGCCACTCAAACCCCTGCACGACTGCGCCTCTGACCCCTTCGACGTCGGGTACGGCGAGGTCGATCTCCCAGCTCGGATCGACGCTCTGCTTGCGGATCGCCGCGACGATCTGGCGGTACGCAGCCCACGTCGACGGCAGCGGGGGTGCGAGCTGATCGGCGATCTCGGCATGGAGCTCGGGCAGCCGGTAGTACGGAACGGCCGGAAACATGTGGTGTTCGACGTGGTAATTCATGTTGAGGTACAAGAACCGGAAGATCGGGTTCATCAAGACGGTCCGGGTG
>JAHDDK010000075.1:0-1319 GCA_020629375.1 Acidimicrobiales bacterium | reverse complement strand
CACCATCGCCCATGCGCCGTAGATGGTGGGCCCGCCGATCAGCAGCAACGGGTAGAGCGATGTCGTCGCCACCGCCCACACGATCGTGGCCGTCCAGATTGCGGTGTAGACCCGCGCTTCCCAAACGACTCGACGGATCTCGCTCGACGGCACCAACTCGTGGGTGACATCGTCGAGCCTGCCAAACGCATGTCGGATGGTTCCGGCGATCAACGTCGGCCCGCCGACAAGGTTCGTGTACGTGAGCGCGAACGCCCCGAGCGACGGCGGCCGCGGAAACACGATCTCGGGGTCCCTGCCGACAACGATCGTGTCGGTGTGATGACGGAAGTGCGACCACCGCCAGTAGGTCGCCTCGCGCGCCAAGAAGAACGACGCCGGGTAGTAGATCACGTCGTTGAGCCAGTTGCTCCGAAACGCCGTGCCGTGCCCGCATTCGTGCCAGCGCGCATCCGAGGTGCCGCCCACGATTGCGCCGTATGCCGCGAACGCCGGCACGGCCCACCAGCTTCCGCGGAGGCTCCATGCGAGGACGCCTAGGCAGATCGCGAAGCTCAGCCAGATCGCCATGTCGATGCCAGGCCGGACATTGGTCCGCTTCGTCAGGGCGCGCATCCGCTCCGGATCGACGTACGCCTGAAACCACTCGCCGTCAGCACGCCCGGCCTCGACCGCCCGATCCCGCTCAGGACCGACGATGGAGTAGTCGCGGACCGCAGCCGTCATCGCAGGTACAGCCCTGGGGTAGCCGGTACGTCGACGCTCACGGCCGTCCCCGAACGAATCGACTCGAGCGCTGCGTCGGCCACGACTTGCGCGGCGTACCCGTCGAACACCGACGGACCCGACGCTGCCTCGGCAGACAAGGACTCGATCCACTGACGATCCTGGATGCGATACGCGTCCGCGAACCACCCGAACCAGTCGTCCCCGATCGGCATGCGATGGTCCCCGTCGATCCGCACCCTCGGTCGCGCTGGTGGCGCTGTCATCACCATTCCGCCAGCGGCGGTCGCTTCGACCTCGACTTCATAGGCATAGGTGTCGTCCGAGAACTCGATCACGGCGGTGGCTCCCGAGGCGAGTCGGCACACCAGCAGTACGTGGAGCAGGCCCTCTTCGCCGCGGGGCACGACTCGAGCGTCGACCTCGGTGATGTCGCCGCCAAGCCACCGCACCGTGTGCAGGTCGTGGATCAGCGATTGCACGATCACCGTCTCCGCCGGACGAATCTCCGCGTTCGTGTTGCGATGCGTGCACCGCAACAGATGGAGCTCGCCAAGGCCAGCGAGCTGGTCGGCCATGGCGACATGCGCCGG
>JAHDDK010000145.1:2244-2947 GCA_020629375.1 Acidimicrobiales bacterium | reverse complement strand
CCGGTCGAACTCGCGCACGTCGTCGACGTTGATGCCGATGCCCGCGTTGTTGACGACGATGTCGACACCGCCGAGTGCGTCCACGCATCCCCGCACGACGTCGGCGGGAACACCCGCTTGGGTCAGATCGGCCGTCACGATCTCGCAGCGACGCCCTTCGGCTTCGATCATCAGCGCCGTGGTGCCATCGTCGTCGGCGACAGTCGGAATGAACACGTCGGCACCCGCCTTGGCGAGTGCCACGGCGTACGCCTGCCCGAGGCCACGATTGCCCCCGGTAACGATCGCCCGCCTACCGGCGAGCGAGAAAAAGTCGAGCGAGAAATCGGCGATCGGCCGGTCGGTCACGGCGCAGACGGTACTACCGCATCACGAGCAATTGGTGCGGCCGACACCCCGTACCTCGAATCGAATGGGCGCGCCACGACTATCGTGCTCGCCATGCCGAACGAGGTCGACGACTTCTTCGCCACGATGAGCGCCTGGCGAAGCGAGGCGATTGCACTCCGCGAGATCGTCTCGACAACGCCGCTCGTCGAAGACTGGAAGTGGAAGCAGCCCTGCTACACGCACGCGGGCACGAACGTCGCGATGATTGCGCCGTTTGCGAAGTACTGCTCGTTGTCGTTCTTCGCTGGGGCGCTCCTCACCGACCCCGATGGGCTGCTCATCACGCCGGGCAAGGACTCGCAGAGCGCTCGCC
>JAHDDK010000145.1:762-2094 GCA_020629375.1 Acidimicrobiales bacterium | reverse complement strand
GCTGCACATCTCCGGTGCGAAGCAGTCGACGACCCGGGCCAAGCGCGTCGAATCGCACCTCGATGGCATCCTCGCCGGCAAGGGCATCCACGACTGCATCTGTGGCAAGTCGGCCCGTATGCCCCGATGCGACGGCTCGCACAGTCGCTGACCAGACTCGGAGTGCCATGTCTGACTTCCTGATCCGCTCGCTGGTCGCCTCTGCGGTGCTCACGTTGCTGCTCAACTTCGTGCCGCGACTGTTTCCAAAAGCCACCCGCAAGGCGGAGCAGGAGATTCATCGTCGCGTCGAAGACGCATGGGACGGCCGTGATCTCGACGACGGCGGACCACGGGTGAAGGTGTTCTTCCCATGGAAGGCGATGCTGATCATCAGTGCCGTGCTGACGATCGTCGTCAACGTCGCCGGCGCGCTCGCAGGGTCCTAGCCATGCGAGCGTTGGAGTACACGTCGGGGTTTGGCCTGCCCCAGGAGATGATCTTCGACGTTGCTCGGACCCGTCGTGTATTCGAGCAGCGGTGGTTCTTTGCCGGGACGCGCGGCGACGTCGCCCGTCCCCGTGACTGGATGTCGTTTCGGGTGCTCGACGACGAGTTCGTGCTTCTACACGGCGACGACGGCGAGATCCGGTGCTTCGTCAACCGCTGCGCCCACCAAAGCGCCCGGCTGCTTCAGGGCGACACCGGAACGACGTCAGCCCGCCTCGTCTGCCCCAATCACCAGTGGAGCTACTCGATCAACGACGGCGAGCTGAAGGCCGCGCAGATCATGGGGCCGGACTTCGCTGGCTCGGAGCGCGGCCGGTGCTCGGGCCTCGACCAGATTCCCGTGCGTGAGGTGGCTGGCATGTTGTTCGCGACGCTCGGTGATCCGAGCGTGCTCGACGATCTCGGCGAGGTCGAGACGATCCTCGCTCCCTACGCCGACCCGTTTGCCCTCGCAAATGGCGGCTACCGGTTGGCGCACCATCATCGGGAGGTCGTGCCTGCCAATTGGCTGATGGTCATGATCAACAACCGCGAGTGCGGGCACTGCGCCGTCAATCACCAGGGGCTCGTGGAGCTCTTCGACCCGTCGAGCTTCAACGGCACGAGCTCGGCGGCGTACGACGCAATGTTCGACGCCGCCGCCCAACGGTGGGAGTCGATGGGGTTGGCGTGGCGAGAGCAGCCCTTCGATGCACACGACTCGGTTCGGGTGGCTCGTTATCCGTTGCGCGAGGGATGGAAGTCGATCACCTTCGACGGGGAGCCGGCGTGCTCCACGCTGATCGGCGGGTGGGACCATCACGAGTCGAGCACGCTGTCGATGTGGTTCAACCCGAACGCGTG
>JAHDDK010000145.1:0-641 GCA_020629375.1 Acidimicrobiales bacterium | reverse complement strand
CGAGGACGTCGGCCTGTGCAATTCGATGACCGCCGGGGCGAAGTCGACCTGGTATCGGCCGGGACCCTTCGCCCCGCAGGAGCAGTTCTGCCGACAGTTCTGTGACTGGTTCGTGCGCTGGTCCGAGTCCGGGGCGTCCGATCGAGACTGACGACTCATCGCCCGAGCAGTTCTGCCGATGGCACGACATGACGCGTGCGGGACACGACAACAGAATCGGGCGGCGAGAGTTGATCGTCGTGGGTGTCGCGAGCGGCGTTGCCGCCTGCAGCGTCGGCGGTGGCGAGCAGCCAGAGCTGATCTCCGCCGGAGAACTGGCAGAGTCCGGTGGCGATGTCGACGAGTTGACCGTTGGGCAGGAGTTCGGCCAGGTGATCGACGTGGGGAGCCTCGAGGAGGTTCGCGACGACATTCAGTTGGCCAACGGCTTCGGCTACAAGCCGCAGGCACGGGCGTGGCTCGTCGAGTACCCCGCGGAGTTCGTCGACCAGGCGCTGGGCGTCTACCCCGAACCGATCCACGAAGGACTCCGGCACGGGCTACTGGCGGCCTACCAGAAGTGTCCGCACCTCGGATGCCGAGTGCCCGAGTGCGGCAGATCTCAGCAGTTCGAGTGCCCGTGCCACGGATCGATGTTCACG
>JAHDDK010000144.1 GCA_020629375.1 Acidimicrobiales bacterium | reverse complement strand
GCAGTGGGGTGAATCACTCCCAGGGGTGTCGTTTGCAAATGGATTTGCAAATGCTCGGGTGAGTCTCGAGCGCTCAGCTCCCCTCGGCACGGCGGCCACCCGCCGGGCACTGTCACACCCCGTGGGTACCCTGGTTCGAATGACACTCTTGTGATTCGAAGGGGACACCGTGGCCAGCCGCAGCTACACCGACAAGACGCTGAAGATCCTCTTCGCCGCGTCAGGGAACCGGTGTGCGTTCCCAGGATGTTCGCGAAGCCTCGTAGCTGCTGAGTCCGACGTGACAGCCGAAATGGTCCTCGGAGAGATCGCTCACATCGTCGGCCTGACCCCGAAGAGCGCACGATGGCGCAAGGACATGACAGACGCTGAGCGGAATGCTCCAGAGAATCTCGTCGTGCTCTGCGGGGATCACCACAAGGTGATTGACAACAAAGAGAACGAACGCCGGTACTCCGAGGCAGTGGTCCGACGAATGAAGTCTGAGCACCAACGTTCTCAGGGCTCACTTCGACCTAGCGAGACGGTCGACGATCTCGTGGAGGAGACGTTGACGAGTTCGATGCTGATTGTTGATTCGCTGCCCGGGAGTCTCTACTCCGCCCGGTGCAGCGAATCGAACGCGATGGGAGTGGTTCGCAGAATCCAGCGCGGCGGACTTGGGAAAGACGATCTTGTCCCGTTCTATCTTCATGACGGACGGATCTGGTCGTTCTGGGACCTGTCAGACGGCGCTGGTCCGCTATCGGCCGCATGTGACGTTTCGACTGTGGAGCGCTTTGCTGCAGACGAGGCGTGGTCTGATCCCGATCTGCATCGTCGGTACGTCGCTCTTCTGAATCGGGCAATGACGCTTCACCTGGAGCACCGGGGTTTGCGTCGGGACAAGAGGCACAACCGTTACTACTTCGCAGCGCGCACGGCTGGCGAGGAACGGTTTGTTTCCTACTCGACCTTGAGCGGCCGGAGTCAGAGCCTCGGTGTCGTTCGCGAGGAGCGTCGAAAGACCGGCGAGCGCAAGGGCGTTTGGTGGCACCAAGCGGTGAGGTTGCGGTTCGAACGAATTGGCCCACTCTCCTGGTACGTGACGATCAGGCCCGAGTTTCATCTCAGCGCGGACGGGATCGCCTCCCTCCCGGAACGTCGCGTCAAGGGGCGCGTGACGCGCAAGAAGTCCACCATGTACAACAAGCAGTATCTGGACCGAGTCCACTTCTGGCGATGGTTTTTGACCAGCGGTGAACCTCGAATGGTCGTGCGAGCCGGGCAGCCGATCGTGGTCTCGGCCAATCCCGTCGAAGTGAAGGTCCGCTGGCCCGGCGTGCCGGAGGACGACTCACAGCCAGCGACCGTGGAGTTCGAGGAGACGCTGTTGACGCTCGCAGAGCTGGCAGATGCTGTCGGGAACGTCCGTGACTGGGAGCAGCTGATCGCATGAGCATCGTCGAACTGGAGCCACCGTTCATTGGTGCCGACTGGCTGAAGGAACCCGAGCTTCGGTTCCGAGACGGCCATCTCGATTGCGACCCCAAGATCGGGCTTGCGCTCTGGGGGCCGTTGTCCGCCGAGACGGGGAGACATCCTGCCCGGGTCCGGGTGGGCATGATCGGTCGGGCTCAGGCGATCGACAACGTTCGGAGCTTCATCGCTGAAGATCTGGCAGATGGCGTTGACGGCGAACTTGCTTCCCAACCGTTTCCAGGAATGAGGGGTGCGTTCCATTCCGAGGTGCTTGTCGATGAGATGGCTGTAGAGACGGTGACGTCAAATGAGCTATCGGCCGTAGAGACCGGGCCTTCTCGCGCCAGGTTCGAGGCATTCGTCGACCTGATGGGGAGAAAGCTGCAGCTGCTTGCAGACCGTGACAATCCTCCGGACGTTGCCTTCGTCGTAATCGACGACGAACTGGACAAGGCGTTTCGAACGGTCGACTACTTCGAAGACAAGAAGCCGCACCACCGGGATCTGCGCCGCGCCATCAAGGCCGAAGCGATGGCCGTGCGGATGCCAACCCAGTTGATGCACGAGTCAACGACGCGACGGGTTCCGGCTGGCCGCCGGAGCCTGGACCATCCAGCGGAAGTTGCTTGGCATCTTGCCACGGGCCTGTACTTCAAGGCTGGTGGACTCCCCTGGGGTGCAACAGGTCTCGAAGACGGGACGTGTTACGTCGGGATCGGCTTCTATCGGCCACTTGGCGACAACTCGACGCTTGTATCCAGCGTGGTGCAGGCCTTCGATGATCGAGGCGAAGGGCTCGTTCTTCGTGGACAGTCGTTCCATTGGGATGAGCGTCATCGGGGTCGGTCTCCACATCTGCCGGCTGACGCAGCGGCTCACCTGCTCTCCACCGTTGTCGACCGGTATCGGGCTGAACGGCGGCAAGCACCAAGGCGAGTGGTGGTTCACAAGAGCTCCTGGTTCGAGCCCGACGAGCGCGCAGGATTCGTTGACGCGTTGCGAGGTGTGGCCGAGTTCGATCTACTTGCGCTGCGACGTACCTCTGACTGGCGGTTGCTGAGGTTCGGCAAGTACCCGCCGTTGCGGGGCACGATTCTGACCGCGGGTGAGCACACGCTTCTGTACACGACGGGTTGGATCGCCGACCTCGGGTACGACCACGGGCACGTGCCAGCGCCAATCGAAGTGGCAGACCACTACGGAGACTCGGATCTGAAGAAGCTCCTTCGAGAGGCCTTGGTCTTGACGAAGATGAACTGGAACTCGGCTGGCTTCGCCGATGCGGATCCGATCACGCTTCGGTTCTCCCGCCAGGTCGGCGAGATTCTGCGAGAAGTGCCGTCGGATCGAGAGCCGTTACCTCAGTATCGCTACTACATGTAGCTGACCTAGGAGCGAGCCAAGAGCCTGGTGCAGCTATTCCGAGCTCGGCAGAATCAGCCCGGCCACGCGCTCGGCGGCGTCGGACTGGAGCGGTGCTCGGACGTGGGTGTAGATGTCGGCGGTGATGCGTTCGCTG
>JAHDDK010000074.1 GCA_020629375.1 Acidimicrobiales bacterium | reverse complement strand
GAAGCCCTGAAGCCCGACGATGTCGAGCAGCTCGTCGACCTGCGGCTGGAACTGTGCCTTGTACTGATTGAACAAGAACCGCTTGAGCGGCGGAATCTTGGCGATCGGCCCGTCGAGGAGGAGCAGCGCTGGGCTGAGCATCCTCATCCACAACGGTGGTGGCGTCTCCATCTGCGGGCCGAACGAAATGTTGTCGGAAACGCTCTGCCACTCGAACAGGGCTCCCTGCTGAAACACCATGCCGCGGTCGCTTCCGGGGCCGGTGATGTCGTTGCCGCCGAGCGACACCGACCCATCGGTCGGGGCGAGAAACCCCGCGATGATGTTGAGCAACGTGGTCTTGCCACACCCGCTCGGACCGAGCAGTGTCAGCATCCGACCGGCGTCGAGCTCGAAGGAAACATTGCTCAATGCGTGCACCGGTGAGCCGTTTGGCACTTCGTACACCATGTCCAGGTTCTGGACGCTCAGTGGTTTCATCTCTTGGTCCCCCGACTCATTCTGTGACCCTCAATGTGTGCGAAAGGGGCGCCCCGGACTTGCCGAAGCGCCCCCTCGTCATGTGTTCACGTCTGTGTTGTTGGCTGGCTCAGCCAGCGTCCTCGAGGAAGCTCGTGTCGATGAACTGGCTGTAGTCATCGGCGACCGAGTCGATCTCGCCCTGCTCCTGGAAGAACGTGAGCTGTTCCTTCATGACCTCGGCGACGCTTTCGCCCAGCCACGCATCGCCGAGCTGCTCGTCGATGGTCGGGAACGCAAACCAGGTCTCCCCAGCGAGGAAGTTGCCGACGTCGTCCATACCAGCAGCGGTGGCGATGATCGGGTTGTTCGTCTCCGGATCGGTCCGCCACTTCTGGTTGAACTCCTCGTTTGCGGCGAGGAAGGCGGTGACGACATCGGGGTTCTCATCGGCGAAGTCGTCGCGGACAGCGGTGACGTCGTAGGTCTTGATGCCGACCTCGTTGGAGGTCTCTTCACCCGTCAGCAGCGGAACACCACCGGCGTCGGCCATCGTCACGAGCGGGCCACCGAAGGCGCAGCCAACCTGAATGTCGCCAGCAGCAAAGGCGGCAGCCGTTGCGTCGCCGGACTCGTGCGGCAGGATCTCCACCGAGCTCTGGTCAACGCCCAAGAACTCGAGCGTGTTGAGCAGCTTGTAGTGCGTGATGTTGCCGATCGGCGTGAGGATCGTCGCTCCGTCGAGCGCACCGGGGTTGTCTCGGCTGTAGCCGAGGTCGCCCTGCACGAAGCAGTTGTCGGCGTCGGCGTAGGACACCGCGATGCCGACCATCGTGATCGGCGCACCATTGGTCGCCTTCACGGCAAACGGCGTGAGGCCGATCGAGTAGGAGATGTCGATGTCGCCAGCGATCATGGCGTCAGCCATCGAACCACCGTCGGGCAACGCCACCCAGTTGATCTCGTCGACGCCAACGGCTTCGGCGAAGCTTCCGTCGGCCTGACCGATCTGCGGCGGCAGCGGCCATCCCGAGAAGTAGGCGACATTGAGCGTGTCAACGCTGCTGCCACCACCGCACGACGCCACCACCAGGGCGAGGCCGGCAGCAATGGCGAGCTGCAGCAGTCGTTTGATCTTCATTGAATTTCTCCCTCCGAGGAGTAGCCGTCGGCGAACATCGCCAACGTACTCATTTCTGCGGAAAGCCAGTTCCACGTGAGCGCGAACCTAGCAGCGAAGCGTTAGGACTTCTAGCGAGCGCGCAAGAACCTCTAACTTGCGGTTCACATGCTGGTCACATGAGGTCTGGCGACGTACCCCACTTGTCGACGAAGGTGATCTCGCTCGCGGGGCGACGCTTCGTGACCGAGAACGAGTCGCCGGTGTAGTAGCCGACCGGGAGCAGGCATACCTGGGTGACCGATTCGGGGATCTCGAGAATCGCGCCGACCTCGCGCTCGTACTGGAGATGCAACGTGGTCCAACACGAACCGACGCCGCGCGACCGCAATGCCATCTGGAAACTCCAGACGCCAGGCAACACCGACCCGTAGAAGCCCGCCTGCGTGGCGACGTCGCCACCTTCGACACGGTCGTACCGGACAGGAATCACCATCGTCGGGACCTCGCCCATGCGCTCGGCGAGATACATCGCCGAGTCAACGACGCGCCCCTGGCGATCATCCGACTCATCGATCGAGCCTGACGCGAGGTACGGGGTAGCAGCCTTCAGATAGAGCGCGCCGATCGCCGCGATCTTGTCTCGGTCGTTGACGATCAGCCACTTGTTTCGCTCGAGGTTTGAACCCATAGGCGCTCGGCTCGCCACATCGATGCAATCCAAGATGACCTCGGATGGCACCGTGCGGTCGAAGTCGAGGCGCTTCCGGACCTGCTTCGTGGTCTGGAGAAGCCGGTCGGTCTGATCGAGGTCGAAGTCACTCATGGACATCGACCGTAGTCGGGGCTTGGCTAGGCCGTCTTGGCGATGAGGACGGCGCAGGGCGCCTTCTGGGCGACGCCTTCGGCGACGCTGCCGAGTACCGAGCTCAGGCCCTGGACGTGTCGGTTGCCGACGAGGATGAGGTCGGCATCGATGCGAGCGGCCTCGTCCACGAGGACCTGTGCAGGCGCTCCTGGCGTGGCAGTCACGCGCACGTCGAGGTGGTTCATGTCGGCAGCGACATCGACCAACCGATCGCGGGCGATCTCAACGTCGCTGAGATACTGCTTGTCGGTCGACTCGCCGATCTCGTGGATCTTGTTCTTCTTGCTCACGGCCGTGACGACATTGAGCTGTGCTCCGACAGCGGTCGCAAGGTCAGCCGCTTGGTCGACGGCTTTGCGGGCACGGTCGCTTCCGTCGTATCCGACGACGATCTTCTTGTACATGGTGTATCCCTTCGTCGGGCATTCGAAAAGAGCCGGCCAGTCCGGCGCTGATGAAGACCGTACGGACTCTGCGCCGGTTACCGATCGGTAGCCATGTCGACAGCGGTCACATGTGACCGAGATCAATTCGCATGTGTCCCATCGATGAATTCGGGATGATCATCTCGGGCACCGATCAGGTCTCGCGGACGACCTCACGCGGGTCCTTGTCGACCCGCAAACCGAGATGGCTGGGATGCCGGAGATGCCCGTCGTCGGTCCATTCGCCGAAGGCGACCTCCACGACGTGGATCGGCTCGAGCCATCGATGTTGTCGTCCCGGCGACGGCGGGACCGGGCCGTTGAACGGACTCGTCGACCGAGCGTCGGCGAGCGCACGGAGTTCCCACGCGTTGAGCGTTTCGCCATCGAAACCGGAGCCGACACTGCCGACATGGCGCAGCGTTCCGTCATCGTCGTGGACTCCGAGGATGAGCGACCCAACAGACCCCGTCCGACCGTCTCGCCCGGTCGCCCATCCGCCGACCACGAACTCCTGTCGCAATCGTGGCTTGATCTTTCGCCACACGGGCGAACGTTTGCCCTGGTGGTAGGTCGACGACCGCTGCTTCGACACGATGCCTTCGAGTTCGCGTTCGATGACCGCCTCCAACAGCGACGCGGCACCGTCTCGGTGAACGTCGGCGCAGCGCCACGACGAACCGGGCTCCAGCACTTGTTCGAGCAATGCCCGGCGGTCATCCCACGGCAGCCCGAAGGTGTCATGACCCCCGAGATGTAGCACGTCGAACGCGACGAAGGTGACTGGCACCTGGGCGGCGCGTCGGATCGCTTCCGCCGGGTCGGACACGTGCATCCGCCGCTGTAGATGATGAAAGCTGGGGCGTCCGTCGTCGCCGGCAGCGACGATCTCGCCGTCGAGGATGATTGGGCCGAAGGCCGCGAGGGCATCGACGAGACCGTCGAGCTCAGGAAACGAACTGGTCGCGTCGTTTCCATTGGCGGACTGCACTCGGATCCCCTCGTCGTCGATGAACACGACCCCGCGCATGCCGTCCCACTTGAGCTCGTGGACCCATTGGTCGGTGTCGACCAGTTCGCCGGGCACGGCTTTCATGGGCAGCACCGTGCGCCCGGCGAACGGGCGGTTCACGACAGTCGGGCGGCCAGGTTCTCGAGAGATCGACCCCATGCGTCGATCATGCGGCCGGTCGTGAAGCCCGCCGAGATCCGGTACATGGGTCCCAGATCGAGCGCTGCGGTCCATCGGACATTTGTCCGTGTCTCGCCGTTTCGAGACGTGTCCTCGAAATCGAGCATCTCGATCACGGCACGTGCCATCGGCAGATTCGTGTGTGTGATCGAGAACGCCCACCGGGCCAAGGGATCGAAGGCCACGCATACTTCACGAGCAACGAGCGGTCGGACATCGATCGTTCGGGTGTCGCCGACCGCCGTCCACACCATGGGCTCCGCCGGACACGACCGACACCCATCGAACCACTGGGGCCAAGTTGAGTTGTCGACGATCGTGTCCCAAATCGCCTGGCGCGAGGCAGCCATGTCGACCTCCGTCGAGACCGCCGTCGTCGCCACATCCAGGAGATCGAGCGACGCGACCCGCAACGATGGCATCGGCTACGCCGACTCGAGCGACGTATCGGTATCCCGACGCGAATCCTGCAGCTGGTCCTGCGGCTCCGGTGAATCGTCGAAGAAGTCGATCAACGTGTGGAACCAGGTGAAGATCTCATCGGGGTGCTCAGCCATGGGCCAAGTCTACGGATCTGCGATACTCCGATTCGACGATGCTGCTCGCGTAATGCTCGCAGAAGAGGCAGGACACCCGATCCCCTGGGCGGGAAGGAGCGGATTGATGACCGCGACGAATGACGCACGAGCATCACGAAACGACCGGCCGGCGATCTCCGACAGCGCAAAGGCGCTCGGCATTCTCGCGATGCGACGATCGCACCACCGAACCCTCGAACGCACCAGCAAGCGCACCTACCGCCGCCGGATCGTGCCGACATCACCGGCACCCCGACTCAACGCGGCGGCTCGGGTGCACAAAGGCATGGGGTGGCTACCCACCTCCTTGATCGTGCCAGAAGCACTTCCGAAGGAAGCAAAACTCCCGAAGCGGTACTTCCTCCCCTATTACGCAACCTCGAAAATCGGCTGGACGCTCTACGGCCGCAGCCCCATCGACCCCGACCTCGACTTCTCGCCCTCCTCGATCTGGAACCGGTGGTTTCCCGACGCCAGTCGTGGCTGGGGTTCCCCGAGCGACGACGCGTCGTTCGCGGCACTGCGTCTGCAGGGCCCAAACCCGTTCATGTTGCGTCAGGTCGAACCCGATCCAGCACGACGCGAAGCCATCGATGACCCGACGTTCTCGCTCGATTTCGGACCGCTGTTCGCCGAGGCATTCCCGGCGACCGAAGCACGGTTCGGCATCGACTCTGCGGGCTCACTCGTGCCGACGTCGATCCGCATCGGCGGCGACGACATCACCCGCGGCGAACCCCGGTGGGGCAACGCCAAACGGGTCGTCAATGGTCTGGATGCTCGCTACGCAGTGTTCATCCGGCATCTCCTGAACGTGCACCTCATGGTTGGCCAGGCATATGCCATCGCCGCGTACACCCTGCCGATCTGGCATCCGTTGCGACCGTTCATGCAGTTCTTCACCTACGGCACGCTCGTCGTCAACGACGCCGCCTACAAGGCGCTCCTCACCGACGACAGCTACTTCGTGCGATCGAACTTCGTCACCAAGGCCGACGCCCGTCTCCTCGTACTCAACGCCATGGACACGTTCGACTTCGACGAATGGTGCTGGCCCAACGATCGTGCCGCACGAGGTCTCGCCAACATCCCGAATCATCCCTACGTCGAGGACGCCGACCTCATCTGGCCGGCACTCGAACACATCGTCGAGCGCCACCTGAACGAGCTCGGCCTCGATGACTCGGCCGTGCAGAACGACCCGCAACTGCGGCGCTGGTACGACACCTTTACCGATGTGTTGCCTGCCTCCAAGACGATCCCACTCCTGCGATCTCGGGACGACTTGGCCACGCTCATGACCGGTGTGCTGTGGAACAACGTGATTCACGAAGTGTGCGGAAACCTGTCGCCACTCCTCGACACTCGGGACCACGACGATCTCGTGGCCGTCAACTTCGAGGACCTTCGGGCTCTTGCAGACCCCGACGCCGCGACGCCTCGAGCGAGCGCCGCCGACGTCTATCTGATGGATCAAGCCACCTATGTCAGCCGGTTCAACGTCGGTGGCAACAACCTCACGAAGATCGAACCCGCGGCATACATCGATGATCCTCGTCTCCGCGAGTCCGTGCGCGAACTCCAAAACGAGCTCGAGCGCATCAATCTCGTCATCAAGGCGCGCAACGCGGCGCGTGACATCCCGCTCGAATCGATGGAGCCCGATCGATTCGAGGCGTCGATCTCGTTCTGAGGAGTGGCGGCTCGGTCAGTGGACTCGATCGTCTTCGACCACGTGGTGTCGAAAGAAGAGGCGATCGGCACCCGGTGACGACACGAAACGCGTCGTCGTTCGGAGCTCACCAATCGGCAACGGCGCGCCGTCGGCGGCGTTTGCCGCCTCGACGGTATAAAGGCCGATGCCGGAAGGGAGCGCAATGATCGGATCTCGTACGTCGTCGTCCCATGAGGCGTTGTAGTGCTCGACCACCTCGCGATGCGGTCGAAACACGAGTCGGTCAGGCACATGAGGCAGGTCGGGCCGCGAGCCATCCGCACACCACTCGGCGAAGTGCGCGATGGAGAGGCGACGGGGGTTCGACGAGACGCGACGAAACGCCACGCTCATGACCTTCTGAGGGACTCGTAGCTCCTCGTGCTCTCCCGTCAGGTCATGGGTGAACGTGTTCGCGAACACATTGATGTCTCGACCCTGGCCGACCGTGTGATTCATCGCCAACGTGTCGAGCGACGGAGCTCCATCGACGAAAAACTTGAGGCCCATGCCGGGCGTGAACGACCGAGCTCCAGAGGGCGGCACCGCGAGCGACATTCGACAAACCCCCGTCGCGCCTCCGGAAGGCACAGGCCCCAAGATCCCGGTGAATGGACTCGACGCGTCGGGCACGAACTCGACCATTGCCGCGACGCCTCGAGTGTGGATGATCTTCGGTCGACCGGTTGGCATGCAATCGCCGTCATGATCAAGGGTCTTCTGTAGTTGCGACCGACGACCCGCGATCGTGAGCATCGTCCACGCGCCAGCCATCTCGAGATCTGGGCGGTCCACGGGGTGATGTTCGTGGCCACACAGCAGTGTCTCCCAGACCCACTCGTGTTTCTGAGCGGCAGACCACCCGACGTACCCAGCGGGCGTCGTGATCGAGCGTTCGTCGACTGCGGCATTCGTGTCGGTCATGACGATTCGACGCTCTCGTGGAGCGCGCCGATCGCGAGGGCGGCCGCCTCATTCGTCGACAGGCGAGCGCCATCACGACGATGCGCCTCCGCTCGTTCGCCGAGCGCCCGATCGATCGCCCGGATGGCGTTCTCGCGGGGCACGTGGCCGTTGGACAGCATCGACCCGATCAGCTGGGCACCCGTCTCGGGGCGACCCACACGGGACAGGACAATCGCTGCGACGCCGAACAGATGGCTCGTCCCCGACAAGTAGTGCTGGGCGTGAGCTTGTCGAATGCTGTCGAGGGTCAGCCCGAGGACGTGATCGAGATCTCCGCGTGATGCGGTGAAGTGCAGTTCGAGCCCGACGATCAAATGGACGAGGAGGTGGACGTCGGTGATCGAGCGTGCGGCATCCAGCCCGAGTCGCCACTCGCGGAGGCCAGCATCCATCGAATCGAACGTGGCAACCATGCCGTTGGCCCATCGGGCTAACGCCTGTGCCGAAGCACTGCCAGACGCATCAGCGATCCGTAGCATCTCGGCAGCGTGCACCGAAGCGTCGGGCGACGGCGAATTCGTGCACAGATGAAACGTCCGCATCCCGAGCGCCCACAATCGCGACATCACCGGCGTTTCGTCGGTGAGCGAATCCAGCCAGTCCGCAGTCCACCGTTCGGAGTTTTCGGCCACGTGCACGTTGTTGAGCGACACTGACGTGAGTGCCAAGCGGCAGAACCCATACGGGTCAGTCGGGTCGAGTGCCAGCCCTGCTTCGGCGTCCTCGGAGCCGTCGGAGGCCACCGTGATGTACTTGCGGATCGCTCGGAGACCGTGGATCGAGCCGGCGGAGTCGAGGCTGGCAAAGTCGGCGTGCTGACTCAGTTCGTCCGCCCACGCATAGGCCTCGGTGCGCAACGCCAAAGTCGCATACCAGCCGACGGCCAACAGAAGCTCGGATGCGTCCTCCGCACTGTCGACGATCAAGAACGTGTCGAAGGCGGCGCGGAGATTTGCCCACTCGCGGTCGAACAGATCCCAGACCTCGGCCTCCTTCGACGACACGAGCGCCTCACTCTGCCGTCTGGCGAGGTCGAGAAAGTGCAGCGCGTGGCGAGACCGAAAAGTCGCCGACGTCCCACGCTCATCGAGACGTTCCTGTCCAAACTGACGGAGGATCCCAAGCATCGAGAAACGAATGTGTCCCGCCCCGCGCTCGGTCATCACCATCGACTTGTCGACGAGCGACATCACGAGGTCGAGGACGTCCATCGGATCGATCGGGGCAATCTCCTCGTCGAGGTCGCCACTGGCGCACACCTCTATCACCGAGTCGAGCGAGAACCCACCGACGAAAACCGACAGCCGATCGAACAGTAACGCTTGGTGTTCGTCCAAGAGCTCATACGACCATCGGACGGTGTCGCGCAACGTCGTGTGGCGCCCACCGGACCGCCCCGAACGCAACACCTGGAACCGATCCTCCAGCCGGTCGAGAAGGTCCGACGGCGAGAGCACCCGAAGCCACGCGGCGGCGAGCTCGATGGCCAACGGGACGCCGTCGACTCTGTGGCAGATGGCCGCGATCGTGGCGAGCTCCCCGGCAGTGGGCTCGAACTGCGGATCACGCTCTCGAGCGCGTTCGACGAACAACTCGACTCCGGCGGACGCAGAATCGAGGGGTCGAAGACCGAAGAGCTGTTCTCCCGCTACTCCCAGCGGCTCTCGCGAGGTGAGGAGCAGAGTCGCCGGAGTCGAGCGGACGATCGCCTCGACGAGTTCGCGTACTTCGTCGGGGACATGCTCGCAGTTGTCGATGATCAGCAGTGCGTTGCGCCCCTCAAGGAAGTTGACCACGCTCTGTTCGATCGACATCCCTGGCTGTGGGCGAGCGCCCACCGTGTTTGCGATGGCCTCGACAACGGCTTCGGGTTCGGTGATGGTCTCCAGCGCGCAGAACACCGCGCCATCACTCATTTCGTCGCGCCTCTCGTGACCGACCTCCAACGCGAGACGCGTCTTGCCGACCCCGCCGGGGCCGAGGATCGTCACCACACGATTCTGACGAGTCAGCTCGACAAGCGCCTCCACCTCGACCTCTCGGCCGATCAGTCGCTGCGCAACCTCCGGAAGCGACCGCTCGCCGATGAGCACTCGGCTTCGCAAAGGACGGTCGTCCAGGATGAGATCGGGCGCAGTCAAAAGGTGGATCTGCTCGGTGCCGATGCCCTTCAGCTGATGATCACCCATCGCGATCACATCGACCGAGGTGATCGCCTGCGAAATGACACCGCTGACGGCGACCTGATCGCCGTTGGCGACGTCCATCACCCGAGCCGCACGGTTGACCGGAGGGCCGTAGTAATCGCCACGCGTTGGGCGGCTCTCACCCATGTGCATACCCATCCGAACCTTGAGGCGATCCGCCTCTCCCCAATCGGCCGCTTGGAGCGCACGCTGACACGCAACCGCCGCTTCCGCGGCGCGCTGCGGCTCGGTGAACACGGCCGCCACCCCATCACCCGTGTTCTTGAACACGATGCCCTCGCACGCGGCGATCTCTCGACGGAGGATCTCGTCGTGGATGTTGATCGCTCGACGCATCTCGTCAGGCGCCGCTTCCCAGCGTGGGGTCGAGTCTTCGACGTCGGTGAAGAGGTAGACGAGCATCCCTGACGGAAGCAGGCGATCCGGAAGAGGCGCGCTCACAGCGGGATCATACGGTCCGGCGCTCGAATGGAACCGAGTCGCCTCTCACCTGCGGCTCAGCCATCCATTCGGTCGACGAGGCCACGCGTCGCGTCGATGAACTCGTCGATCATGTCGAACACGACCTGCGCCGCCGGCCTGGACTCGTTCATCGTGCCCACGACCTGGCCGACGAAATAGTTGGCGAGCTGCGCGGCACCCGAGTCTTCGTCGAACGCCGCCCGATCGATCCGAGCGATCGCTTCATCGACAAGTACCGGCTGAGCCGGCATTCCGAGAGGCATCGGCGTTGACGGGTCCTCCCATTCGTCGGTCCACGCTGTCCGGAGTTGGCGCGCCGGCTTGCCCGTCCGAGACCGGCTTCGGATCGTGTCTGCCGAGCTGGCTTCCAAGAACTTGCGTTTGACCGTTGGGTGCGTCTCGGCCTCGTCGGTCGTCAGCCATACCGACCCGCACCACACGCCTTCGGCCCCGAGCGCCATCGCTGCCGCCATCTGTCGTCCACGGCCGATCCCACCCGCTCCCAGGACGGGCGTCTTGGGCACCGCATCGACGATCTCGGGAATGAGCACCATGGATCCGATGTCGCCGGTGTGACCCCCGGCTTCGCCTCCCTGGGCAATGACGACGTCGACGCCGGCCGCCACGTGGCGCTCCGCGTGTTGCGGGCGGCCGGCGAGCGCACCGACGATGCGGCCCGCGTCCTTCGAACGGGACAGCATCTCCGCCGTGGGTGGGCCCAGGGCATTGACGATCAGCGGCGACCGGAAGGCAAGGGCGACGTCGAGCTGCGGCGCCGCCGCACTCGCCGAGAACAGCGCATCCTCGCCGGTGGCGAGCGCGCTCCCGCGCTCCCCCTCCGGCATCGGAGGCACGCCGTAGCGATCGAGGAGATCATCGACGAAGCGTCGATGCTCTGGAGGGATTGCGCCCCGAATCTGTTCGGTCGTCAACCCGCCTTCATCGGAGCCCTCGTACTTCGCGGGAATGATCAGGTCGACGCCATACGGGAGACCGCCGACCTCGTTCTCGATCCAGGCGAGGTCGATCTCGAGGCTCTCGGGCGAATGTGCCACGGCGCCAAGCACTCCCATACCCCCCGCCTTGCTCACCGCAGCAACAACGTCGCGGCAATGACTGAAGGCCAGGATGGGCACGTCAATCCCGAACAGCTCGGTGATTGCCGTCTTCATCTCGGGACCCCCGGTGCAGTCGATCTTCGTCGCAGCCCACCGTACTGCTCGGCGATCCGGAGCTCGAAGCCACGCAGCAAACCTCGAAACATCTACGGTTTGCGCGATGGCGCTCGTCCAAACCGAACTCGACTCACGAGGGGTCTTCACGATCACCCTCGACGATCCCAACAATCGCAACGCGCTCAGCCGCCAGCTCACGATCGAGCTGATCGCCGCGATCGACCGGGTCGCGGAGGACGACGAGATCCGACTCGCCGTCCTCACCAACACCGGCAAGACGTTCTGTGCAGGTGCGGACCTGCGCGAACGATCCACGGGCGGAGACAACCTTCAGGCACCGGACCCACTTGCGCTGTTTCGAGGCATCATAGATTCGCCGAAGCCGTGGGTCGGCCGGATTGCCGGACACGCGGTCGCCGGTGGGCTTGGTCTCGCCGCGGCACTCGATCTGTCGGTCATCGACGAGACGGCGAAGATGGGCTTCACCGAAGTTCGGATCGGTGTTGCCCCCGCAATCATCTCGGTGATCTGTTTGCCGAAGATGCGCCGATCCGAGGCAGCAGCGGCCATGTTGCGTGGCCGACGTTTCGACGGTGCCGAAGGTGCCCGGCTCGGCCTCGTCAACGCCGCGGTACCGCCAGCCGAACTCGACGGCGCCGTCGATGCGATCGTCGACGATGTCTTGGCCGGAGGACCGGAGGCGTTGACGGCCACCAAGTCGCTCCTTCGGACCGTTCCGACGCTCGATCGCGATACCGCCTTTTCCGAGATGGCAGCGCTGTCGGCCCGTCTCTTCGAAAACCCTGAAGCTCAAGAAGGCATGGCCGCCTTTCGAGATGGCCGCCGGCCCGGCTGGAGCCCCGACGGCCCCACTACCTGGTGAAGCCCGCCCGCTCGATAACCGTCGAGACGGGCGGGCTCACGATCGGGTTCAGATGTTCGAGTAGTCGAACACCGAGCAGGGAACATCGACGATGTGACCGTCCATGCGATACCGCATGAGTGTCTCGTTGCCGAGATCAGCACCGGTCACACCAGGGACCAGTTGGAAATCATCGGCGGTTCGGACCGTGGCCAGCCAGCCTCCGTCGGTCCGGATCGATGTCGACGACGAGACACGGTCGTGTGCTTCGAAACTGACCTCGGTGAAGGCGTAGACGTCGCCGTTCGGCTCGATCGACATCGTGCACCAGACCTGATCCGCATACGGCAGCGTGTTGATCACACACGGAAGGTCATGGACTTGGCCGTCGTAACGGACACGGACGACGTACTCACCGTCGGCGTCAATCTCTTCGAGCGGCTCCCACATCTCCCAGCCGCCAGCCATGAGCCATTTCCCATCGAGGCGAATGTTGCTCGTGATCTCGTTGAGAGGCACGCCGATCACCTGCCAAGAGATGTGACCACCACGTTCTCCTTCACGCCCGAACACCTCGCAGACCAAGGCTGCCTCATCGTCGAGATCCACATCGCAGGGCACGTCGGCGACGACGCCAGCCTGTCGGACTCGAATCATCCAACCGTGCTCGTCACCGAGATCTTCGGTGAGCAGGATCGTGTTGGAGCCGTAGCCAACGTCGCGGACCCAACGGTCGTATTTGCGCAGATGGACCGACGCATCGGACGGCGCCTCGATATCGGCGACGAGAACCTCGCCGTCCGGGGTCGCCCAACACGACGACCACTCGATCGGGAGCTCCTCAGCGTCGGCAGTCGATGCTGTCAACGCCACAGCGGTGGCGATCAGCGCAATGAAGGCAGCGGCGAGGGCCAACGGCGTACCGCTTCGGCGAATGAGGACCGCGTTGAACATGATGTGTTTCTCCTGTTTCGAGAATCGAACTGGGGGCGTCGATTTCGCACAGGACACGTGCGGGCACCGCGATCGGTTCCACGAAATGTCGAGAATGAGCCGTTCGGCCCATCAAGCGGTCGCAGGCTCAGCCCGAAGACTCCCGCAGGGTTCGCCACAGGTAGTCGGCGATCGCACGGTGGCGGCCGACGAGATGCGTCGTGTCGAGTGTCCGGGGTCCGGCTGATTCGATGAAGGTCAACATCGCATCCGCAACATCGGGCCGGGCGGTGACCGCATCGAAGGGCGCCACGTGGGTTCGGACGGTGAACACGATTGCATCACCGAACGCCAGCCGATTGAGGGTCTGGAACTCCGAGCGAATCCACAACGAGGGCACCTCGTCTAACTGGTCGATCGGACGAGCTTCAACCGGATCGGGAGCGAACAGATCGGGTTCGTCATGGACGAACCAGTTTCGGCGCCAGACCGGTCGCCCCGGTGCGAGCCGATCGAAGAACCGGTCGACCCGTGCATCGAGCAGCTCGGCGTAGCCGTCGACCGGCTGGTGAATCGACGCCATGTGCTTGCCGATCTTGTCGTCGAGCGACCAGTGGTTGGGGAAGACGAGCGCTCCCGCCACAAGGGTCCATCCGGTCGTCGTCGGCGCGAGGAGGAAAATGTCGTCCTGGATCGCCTTTGCGATATCGATCAGTCCGGTTGTTGCTTCGACGTCTCCGATCGCCGTACCGACGGGCCGCTGGAGGTGGATGCTCAAGAGGCCCGACAGTTCTTCGACCAGCGCGTCGTGACCGTCGACAATCCGAACGAGTCCGTCATGCGCGGCGAGCAGTGCGGCACGAAGACGGAGCTGTTCGTCGGTCTCGGTGTCGGGAGCCAGCCACGTGTCGAGATCGAGCGCCCGGGTGCCCAGGCGAAGCTCGGGAGGGCCCGGTCTCAGCGGCAGATCCCGAAGCCAGTCGTGTCTCGGATCTGTCTGGGGTGAACTCACTGACCGGCTGCGCTCAGGGCCTGGTCGATATCGCCCCAGAGGTCGTCGACGTGTTCGCATCCCACCGAGAATCGAATGAGGCCATCGGGGATCCGTTCTTGCCCAGGGATAACCGAGCGTCGCTCCCAGGTCGACTCGACGCCGCCGAGGCTCGTCGCATGATTGATGATCTGTGTCGACGACGCAACGACGCTCGCTGCGTGGCCGCCGCCGAGAACGTCGAAGCTGATCATCGCCCCGAATCGCTCCATGAACTTCGCGGCGTGTTCGTGGGTGGGGTGCGTCGCCAATCCCGGGTACCGCACGAGTCCAACCCGGGAATCTTCCTCGAGTCGGTCGGCGAGGATCATGGCAGTCCGGCACGCGCGGTCGACGCGAAGTTCGAGTGTCCGGATCCCCCGGATCGAGAGGAAGGCATCGAGCGAACCGATGGTTCCGCCATCGATGAGGCGCCGCTGGTACAACGATTCGGCCAATTCGGGCTGCCCGTCGTTCACGATCAGCACGCCCGCCATCAAGTCGGAGTGGCCACCGAGGAACTTCGTTGCGGAGTGCATCACGACGTCGGCGCCCATCGCGAGGGGCCGCTGCACGAGTGGCGTCGCAAAGGTCGAGTCGACGGCGAGCACCGTCGAGGGCGGCCGGTCCGCTGCACAGATCGCCGGCAGGTCGGAAACGTCAAGAAGCGGATTGGCCGGTGTCTCGACCCACACGAGTTCGCAGTTCCGGAGGGCGGTCATCCACCCGACCGTGTCCGCCGGCTCGATGCGGGTGACCGACCAGCGCCCCTGCGCCTCGCCCTCGTCAGCGAGTGCAGCGACAGCGTGATACGGATCGGTTGGGATTGCGATGGTTGACCCGACGGCGAGGCGATTGAAGACACACGCGGCCGCAGCCATGCCGGACGAAAACGCCAGACCCGCGCCGCCGTCGAGCCCGCCGACGAGGGTCTCGAGCGCCGTCTGTACTTCGGTCCCCTCGCTGCGGGTGTAGACCTTGTCGCGATCGGGCCCATCAGGTCCGGGCAGCCGGAAGTTCGACGCCGCGACAGGCGGAACGTTCAGCGGGTCGTTCACCGCTTCGGGGCGACCACCTCGGATCGCCCATGTGGAGGGATGCATATCGGGATTCTTGCAGGTCGCCGATTGTGGTGAATGGCCGAGATACTGGGCGGGTGCTGATACCCCCAATCGATCTCATGGACGGCGAAGCCGTGCAGCTCATCGGCGGCAAGGAGAAGGCCCTCTCGGCCGGTGATCCACGGCCGTTGGCCGAACGGTTCGGCCGGGTCGGCGAGATCGCCGTGATCGATCTCGACGCCGCCCTCGGTCAGGGATCGAATGCCAACGTGATCCGGGATCTCCTGCCGCGGGCACGCTGTCGTGTGGGTGGCGGTATTCGGTCGGTCGAGGCCGCCATCGAGTGGCTCGACGCGGGCGCCGACAAGGTCATCCTCGGCACCGCCGCGACCCCGGAAGTGTTGTCCCAGCTTCCCGCAGAGCGTGTCATGGTCGCGCTCGACTCTTTCGATGGCGAGATCGTGACGCATGGCTGGACGAAGGGAACCGGCGACCGCGTCGAAGACAAACTCGCCGAGCTGCGCCACCTCTGTGCCGGTTTCTTGTTGACGTTCGTCGAGCGCGAAGGGCGCATGACCGGTACCGACCCGGACACGCTTGGCCGTTATCTCAACGCGGCCGGCGACACTCGGGTGACGTTCGCCGGAGGCATCTCATCAGCCGACGAGATCGGCCGTATCCACGCCCTGGGCGCCGACGCGCAGGTCGGTATGGCCCTGTATCAGGGGGACCTCTCTGTCGCTGATGCGGTCGTCGCCTGCCTTCGCTCCGACCGGGCCGACGGAATGTGGCCGACCGTGGTGACCAATCGCCGCGGCCAGGCGCTCGGGCTCGCGTACTCCAACTCGGAGAGTGTCGAGGCCACCATCGAAACCGGGGAAGCGCACTACTGGTCTCGAAGCCGAAACGAGCTGTGGCACAAAGGCGCCACATCCGGTGCCACGCAGGCCATGGTGTCAGTCGACCTCGACTGCGACAGCGACACGATCCGATTCGTCGTCGAACAAACGGGTCGCGGTTTCTGCCACGAGCCACAGACATCGTGCTTCGGCGACTTCGATGGCATCGCCGAACTCGAACGACGCCTACACGAGCGCGTCGCGTCCGCACCGGAGGGCAGCTATACCAAGCGCCTCTTCGACGATCGAGAGCTGCTCGCCGCCAAGCTCATGGAAGAAGCGGCCGAACTCGTCGACGCCGACGAGCGTTCGGACATCATCCACGAGGCAGCCGACGTCTTGTTCTTCGTCATGACCCGACTCGCGGCCGAGGGCATCCCGCTCGACGCCATCGAACGTGAGCTCGACCGACGCTCCAAAGCGGTCACTCGGCGCGACTGAGGTCAGACCGGATCGGGGTCGGCGGTGTCGAACACGTCGACGTCGGGCACGCCAGGTCCCGCGGACTCGGCGATCAGGCGCTGCCCATCGAGATCGCGGACGTCCCAATCGCGGACGACCACCGCATCGGGGTTCCCGTGATCCTCAATGCACCGTTCGGCGACGGGGGCCGGCATCCCATACCGCACTCGATCGCGCTCGCTCACAAACAGCGAGGGGGGTATGTGTTGATCGGTGCCGAACGACTTGAGGTAGGCATCCCCGCCTTCGTCGAGGAGTTCCCAGGCGTTCGAGAAGCCGTTGCCTGTGGCGCCGATGATCCCCCGCGCCGCATCGAAGGTCGATTTGTCGTTGCCCATCGCGAGGCGTCCGGCGCGACGAGCTTTGAGCTCGATCCACGTCTCACGGAGCCAGGTGCGCATCACGAATCAACCTCTCGGACACATCAGGTAGTTCACCAACTGTAGGTGTTCACCTTCGGTCCTGTCGGCGCGTACGGCGCGTTCATGACCGTGACGGATCGTGTACCGCCGTCGCGGTCGCCGTGGCGTCGACATCCGAGAGCGACTCGCCGAGCAACCAGCGAGCTCCGTCCCCGAGGGTCGCTGCGGCGTCGTCTGGGTTCCACAGAGCACATCGTTCGAGGGAAAGACACCCGCAGCCGATGCACCCATCGAGCTTGTCGCGCAGTGCTTCGAGGCGAGCGATCTGCTCATCGAGACCCGGTCGCCACGAGGTCGCAATGGCTGCCCAGTCGTCGTGGGTAGGCGTGCGTTCGTCGGGAAGGGTCTCGAGTGCGTCCGCGATCTGGTCGAGGGTCTTCCCGACCTGCTGGGCGGCAGAGATGAACGCCAGTCGGCGAATGGTGTCGCGACCGAATCGACGTTGCCCGCCGGTCGTGCGAACCGAGCGGATCAGGCCGCGCTCGTCGTAGTAGCGGACCGCTGACGGGGCGAGCCCGACCCGGTCGGCGACATCTCCGACCGTCAGGGTCGCATCGGGTGCGGAAGGTGTGCTCATGATCTGCCGGGAAGAAAGTCCTTGACCTCAAGTTCACTTGAAGTTTTACGGTACGTGCATGACCTCGACAACCCACGACTCAACAACGCACGACTCAACAACCAACCGCGCGGGCATCGCCCGTTCCGAATCAGCTGATCCAGACGATCGGACGTATCGGGCAAACGTCGGACCGGTCGACGACTTCGCCATCGGTTCGATGACGATGCGGCGCGTCGGCGAACGTCGCGTCGCCATCATCCGGACCGCCACCGGCGTCCACGCGCTCGACAATGCCTGTCCTCACCAGGGATACGGCCTCACCACGGGACAGCTCGACGGAGAACTGATCACCTGCCAGTGGCATAACTGGAAGTTCGACGTGTCGACCGGCCAGTGCGTCCTGGGGGAAGAAGACGTCGCATGCCATCAGGTCGAGATCGTCGACGGGGATGTCGAGGTCACCGTCGTCGAACCCAGCGATGAGGAGGTTCGAGACGCCGTACTGCCCAGCCTCCGACGGGGCATCGCCGAACATCAGGTGGGCCAGATCGCACGAGACACGAGTCGCCTCCTCGAAGCCGGCGCCGAGCCAGCCGACGTCATGTGGGTCGGTCTCGAACACGGGATTCCACGAGAGAAGTGGGGACCCGGGCACGGGATGGCGACCGCCATCGACTGCCTCGCATGGGCCATGGCGGGCAAGCCGACCGACGATCGAACCGTACTCTCGCTCGTCCAGGGACTCGCAGCACTTTCCGAGCCGACGAGAGCCCGGTCCGCCCGGGCGTTGCCACCCGTCGCCGCAGCCGACATCGAGTTGGGTGCCGCCATCAAAGACGAACGGCTCGACGACGCGATCGCAGCGGCTCGCCGCCTCGCGACGGGACCGATCGATGTAGCGCGCCGCCAGTTCATCGCCGCCACGTCGCAGCATCATCTGAGCTACGGCCACGGCATGATCTACACCCAGAAGGCGTTCGAGCTGCTCGAACGCACCGGCTGGGACCACGCCGACCTGGTCCTCGCCAACCTGGCGGTCTCGATCACCTGGGGCACCCGCGAAGACACCCTCCCGTATATGCGTAAGGCGATGCGTGCGATCGAGGGAGCCAACCTCGACGCACTCGCTGCCATCGCGCCCGACCCCGAATGGGTCGACACTGCGCTGCACGACGACCTGCTCGACGCGGCAGATGTGCCGATCGGGCGAGCACTCGATGCGCTCGCGGCTGGCGCGGGAGTCGAACGACTTCTCGACGCCGTGGTCGACGCCGTGTCGGTCCGCATGCTT
>JAHDDK010000143.1:1419-3024 GCA_020629375.1 Acidimicrobiales bacterium | reverse complement strand
CATGCTCGCCGCCGACGAACTCGGCCTCGACCAGACCGACGTCGAGCTCGTCTACCAGGACACCGCCGCCGCACCCGACGGTCCGGGCGCGTCGGGTTCGATGACGTTGTTCAATCACGGTCGGGCCGTCGAAAAGGCCGCCAAGGAGATCGCTGAGCAGCTGCGCGAGCTCGCCGCCACCAAGCTCGAAGCGGCCGCCGCCGACATCGTGCTCGCCGACGGCGCCGCATCGGTGGCCGGCACGCCTGCCAAGTCCGTCCCGATCGTCGAGCTCGCCGAAGCCGCCGCCGAGGGCGAACTGCTCCTCGGGTCGGGATCCACCGACGAACTCGAATGGCCCGAGATCAAAGGATCGAGCTGCCTCGGCGAACAGGGCTTTTCGTCGTTCATGGCACCGCAGTTCATCTGCCACGTCGCACGGGTCCGGCTCGACAAAGACACCGGCGTCGCTCGCGTGCTCGAAGTCCACGCCGTGCACGACTCGGGGACGATCCTGAATCCGGTCGCCGCTCACGGTCAGGTCGAAGGCGGCATTCTCATGGGGATCGGGCAGGCCCTTACCGAAGGCACCCAGTACGACGAGTCCGGCAGCCAACGCAATGCCGCCCTCCTCGAGTACAAGCTGCAAACGATCGCCGACGCCCCGCAGATCCACACCCAGTTCGTCGAGATCCACACCCCCAACGCCGGCCCGAAGGGCGCGAAGGGGCTCGCCGAAGCACCCAACGTGCCAACCGCCGGCGCGATCTCGAACGCGATCGCCGCCCTCATCGGGCGTCCCGTCCGACAACTTCCGATGACCGCCGAACGAGTGTGGTCCACCATCGCCGAGGAGGTGACGGCATGAGCTTCGCCGTCGCAACATCGCTCGACGACGCCCTCGCTGCCATGGCGGCCGGCGCTCGTCCCATCGCCGGAGGGACCGACCTCGTGGTCGGCTCCCGGCAAGGCAAGGGCGCGTTGCCCGACGCCATCATCGCCATCGACCGCTTGCCCGAGCTAGCTGACATCGAGGTCGGCGACGACGTCACGCGGATCGGCGCTGGCGTCACGCACGCGACGTTGATGACCGACGCCACCGTCGTCGATCAGTTCACCTCGATCGCCGACGCCGCAGCGCTCGTCGGGTCGCCAGCTACTCGCAACGTCGGCACGCTCGGCGGCAACGTCATGAACGGCTCGCCCGCAATGGACACCGGCGCACCGCTCGTCGTTCTCGGCGCCGAGGCCGAGCTCCGCTCGGTCGACGCCACCCGCTCGGTCGGCCTCGACGAGCTCTGGACCGGGCCCGGCTCGACCAGCGCCAACGCCGACGAGCTGTGCACCGCACTGCTCATCCCCAACCGGTCAGCGACCTCCGGCAGCGCGTACGTTCGCCTCGAATACCGGCGAGCGATGGAGATCGCCGTCGTCGGCGCCGCCGCAGCGGTCACCCTCGACGGCGACACCGTGTCGACGGTCCGCGTGGCACTCACCGCTGTGGCTCCGACGATCCTCGAAGTGACCGGCCTCGACGCGGTCGCGGGGTCGACCATCGACGATGCGGCTGCTGCGGCGGCCACCGCTGCGTCCGAGCAGGCCACACCGATCAGCGACCTTCGAGCC
>JAHDDK010000143.1:0-1207 GCA_020629375.1 Acidimicrobiales bacterium | reverse complement strand
CAACGAGATCGGCCTCACCGGCACCAAGGAAGGATGCGACGACTGCGAGTGCGGTGCCTGCATGGTCCTGCTCGACGGGCAACCGATCAACTCGTGCTCCTACCTCGCCGTTCAGGCGCAGGGCCGGGAGATCACGACGGTCGAAGGTCTGGCCGACGGCGACGAGCTTCACCCGTTGCAGCGCAACATCCTCGCCACCGGTGGCGTCCAGTGCGGATTCTGCACGCCCGGCATGTTGATGTCGGCCCAAGCACTTCTCGACCGCGATCCCGACCCATCTCTCGAGGACATCAAGATCGGGCTCTCCGGCAACCTCTGCCGCTGCACGGGCTACGCCCGCATCCTCGCCGCGGTCGACGCCACCGCCGTCGAACTCCGAGGGGCCTCCGACTGAGACCGGACCTGGGTTACGCCGCATCGTCGAGAGATCTGAGGGGAATGAAGATCCGAATTCGACGTGCGACGCAACCCTGGTCGGTTCTGGACGACTCACCGGAGGGGAATTCGGTGGGTTCGTCGTGAAGAGCACGTTAGGGACCGTGGATGTCGCGCGTGTCGCGTGAATGTGAACAGCACGTGTGCCGACGAGACAGGCGTCACGTTCGCCATCGCAATCGGCGCTTCGCTCCGCTCGGGCGCCTCGCTTCGCTCCGCTCGGGCGCCTCTGCTAACTCCTCATCGCAATCGGCGCTTCGCTCCGCTCGGGCGCCTCTGCTAAGTCCTCGGCCAACCCGCGGCACCACTGTCACCGTCGTATTCAGACAGCAAACCACGGTGCCCGGACCAGGCTTGCCGGCGCCGATGTCCGACGTCGGAACACGGGACACCGGAACGGAGTCGCGCGGTAGGGCGTGGCCCGGGCAACCAGTGCGTCGCCCTGTCGCACTGGTCCGTGGTTGCGTTCCAAACGCTAGGAAAGCCCGATTTCGCGTCTGTCTTTTCTCTGTGAACGCCGTGTGACGTCCGCAACGCCTTGACATTTGTCCGGGATTTATCGAACATTCGGTTCATGCCGGACAATGCGAAATCGAACACCCCGGACTACGAGCTCGACGACGAGGTCATCGCCTCCACGCCCGCGCAGATGAAGGCGCTTGGCAACGAAGTTCGCTTCCAGATTCTCGACCTCGTCCTCGAACGCGCCGCGACCGTCACCGAGCTCGCAGCCTCGCTCGACCGACCGCGTGGGTCGATCGCCCATCACGTC
>JAHDDK010000073.1 GCA_020629375.1 Acidimicrobiales bacterium | reverse complement strand
AAGCGATGCATCCGTTCTGGTCCGACGACGGAACGGTGATCGCCGGTCTGCTCGACCCGTACGAGGGCGACATCGATCCGAGCGGCCTCACCCAAAGCCTCGCTCGGCGGGCACGCCAGCTCGGTGCTGAAGTGCGGCGACATAGCGAAGTCATCGACATCGACCGGGCCCCATCCGGAGCCGACCACACGTGGACGGTCCACGTTGCTCCGTCAGGCGACGCGGCCCAGCGCTACAGCATCGATGCCGACATCGTGATCAATGCGGCCGGCTTCTATGGGGCCCAGGTGTCGGCGATGGCCGGCGTCGACGCGCCGCTCGCCGTCCTCGAGCACCAATATCTCGTGACCGGGCCGGTGCCGCAGCTCGCCGATGTCGATGAGCCGTTTCCGCTCGTCCGCGACCCCGAGATCATGTTCTACCTGCGGCGTGAGCAAGACCGTCTGCTGTTCGGCAACTACGGACACGAGGGCCGAACCGTCTGGGAGGACGGTCCTCCCGCAGTGTTCGACTCGTCGTTGTTCGCCGATTCGACCGACGACATCGTCGAGGTGGCCGAGCAGGCCATGGCTCATGTCCCGATCCTTGGTGATGTCGGCATCGCGGAGTTCGTCAACGGTCCGATCACCTACAGCCCCGACGCCAACCCCCTGATCGGTCCGGTCGCTGGCGTGCCCAATTTCTACCAAGCCGTCGGTGTGCAGATCGGCATCACTCATGCGGCGGCAGCAGGCAAGGTCCTCACCGAATTGATCACGGCGGGCGACACCGAGTGGGACGTGTGGCCGTGGGATCCTCGCCGGTTTGGCGACTGGTCGATGGCGGGTGCGGGTCGCAACACGTACGCCAACGCGCGCGTTCGTGAGCTGTACGAGCACCAATACGACGCGCCATTTCCGCACCGCATGTGGGAATCGGCGCGGCCGGTCAACCGCACGCCGCTCTACGACGTGCTCGCTGAGCGTGGCGCTCGGTTCGGTCAGATCGCCGGGTGGGAACGCGCCTTCTGGTTCGGTGGTGATCCTTACAGCCACGACACGACGAGCTACCGAGACGAGCACTGGCATGCTGCGGTCGAAGCCGAGTGCCTCGCGGTTCGGGATCACGTGGGCGTCATGGACCACGGAGGCTTCACGCGCTTCGAGGTCTCCGGCTCCGGGGCATCGGCCTTCCTCGATCAGATGTTCTGTTCCCGGCTGCCCGCAGTGGGGCGAGTCCGGCTGAGCTACATGCTCCGACCCAACGGAACCGTCTGGACCGAAGCCACCATCGCTCGGCTCGATGAGGAGCGCTTTCTGTTGCTCGGGCCGACCGCCGCACGCGAACGCGACTTCGACCATCTTCAACGCCATCTTCCCGCTGACGGGACGGTCACGCTCGCCCTCGGCACGGAGCGGACGTCGACCTTGATGGTGATGGGTCCGAATTCGAGAGCGCTACTTCAGCGCTTGTCCGACGACGATCTCAGCCGAGAAGCGGCACCGTGGATGTCGGCGCGTGACCTCACCGTCGCCGGCGTGGCAGCGACGGGTTTGCGGGTCAGCTTCGTCGGCGAGCTCGGGTGGGAACTCCACGTCGACGACTCCGACCTCGCAAGCCTCTACCAGGCGCTTCACGACGCAGGCCACGATCTGGGGCTCCGCGACTTTGGGTCATATGCCCTCAACGCCATGCGCGTCGAGAAGGGCTACCACGGGTGGGGAAGCGAGTTCGGGGTCGAGTACACGCCGTTCGATGTCGGCATCGGACGCTTCGTCGACTTCAGCAAACCCGACTTCGTCGGGCGCGACGCTGCCCTCACCGCAGCTGCAAGCGATCCTGCGTGGTCGTACGGCGTGTGGACGGTCGACACGAACGCAGTCGACGGCCCGGCTGGAGACCCTCCGCCATCCGCGCCAATCCGGGTCGACGGCGAAGCTGTCGGGTACGTCACGTCCACGAGTCCGGGCTTTCGGACAGCGAAGCGGATCTGCCTCGGCTACGTCGACGGCCGGTACGCCACCACGAAGACCGGCTTCACCATCGACGCCTACGGCACCCACTGCCCAGCCGTGCGTCATGAGCATGGCGTCTACGACCCCGACCACACTCGACCGCGAAGCTAGCGAGAGGAACTCTCCGCTCGGAGCTAGTCGCAGCTGCCGCAGGTCCCGAGCAGGTCGAGCCGGTGCCCGTCGACCGCAAATCCCGCCGTATCGGCGGCCTTGTGAAGCGCCCTGTCCAGCGTCGCTTCCACCCGGTCATCGAGCGCGAAGTCGGCGACGTCACCACACGACGTGCAAATCAGATGATGATGGTGCTCGGTGAGACGTTCGGCGAGCTCGTAACGGGCAAACTCGTCACGGGTGACGATTCGTACGACCGCACCGACCTGTTCGAGGATCATCAGGTTTCGGTAGACGCTCGATTGGGCCAGCGTGTCATCGACGTCGAGGATCTGGTTGATCGTGAGTGGCCCGTCGCCCTCTTGGAGCGCGGCAACGAGTTTGCGGCGACCGGTCGTGTAACGCTGATCGGCTCGTCGAAGCAGCCCGAGGACTTCGTCGTCGATATCGGTGCCGGAAGCCGGCTCCTGCTCGTGAGTGGGGGCGGTCATCTTGTCATCCCTCAATCGTGGTCGTGGTGGTGATGCGGGTCGTCGAGAATCAATTGATCGCCGACCCGGATGAAACGTCCTCCAAAGGCGGTGCGGAGGTGCTCCTCGGTCAGGACGTCGTCGGGAGTGCCGCACGCGACCGCACAGGTATCGAGGAGCAGCACCTGGTTACACCGACGCGCATCGTCGAGGTCGTGGGTGGTCAGAACGACAGTCCGTCCATCGGCGACTTCGTGTTCGATGACTTCGAGGATGACCTTCTGGGACGGAAGGTCGAGCCCGATGATCGGCTCGTCGAGCAACAGAATCGCGCTGTCTTGTGCGAGGCCCTGGGCGACCAGAGCGCGCTGGCGTTGCCCGCCCGAAAGATCGTGGAGCTGCCGATTGGCGAGATCGGCGATGTCGAGACGTTCGAGCGCATCGTCGACAGCCGACCGGTCAGCGGCACCGAAGCGACGAAATAGACCAACGCTCGGATAGCGGCCGAGCGACACGGTGTCGCGAACGGTGATGGGCAAGCTGCGGTCGATCACGGTCGATTGCAGCACGTACGCAGGCGTGCAGCCGTGTGTCGTTGCGGTCCCCGAGGTCGCGTCGAGCGTGCCAGCGAGCACGTTGAGCAGGGTTGACTTTCCGGATCCGTTGGGCCCGATCACGGCGAGCGAGGTGGCCGGCAGCACGTCGAGATTGAGGCCTGTGAGCGCCGTCTTTCCGGCGAAACGGACCTCGAGGTCTCTAGTCGTGATCGACTGCACATCGCCATCGTACGCAGAAGTGGGAGCGATTCTCGTTTTTGGTTGTGGTGGGTCCTGTGCCGATCTAGGGTTTGGGATTGATAACGGTTCTCAACCCCGACGCCGATTCGCTGAGAAAGTTGGACCTTTCATGTCACGATCGATGAACACTGCATCTTCACGCCGGATGTGGCGTCTACTCACCATTGTGAGCGCACTCGTTCTGTTCGCCGCTGCCTGCGGGAGCGACGCCGATTCGACGACCGACACGTCCGCCGATGCAACGACGGCTGAAGCTGGATCCGAAGACAGCGGTTCGGGCAACGGGGATTCCGACGATGCAGCAGCCCAGGACACCGCTGACGAGGCAGTCGACGAGACCTCGGTGGATGCATCCGGGGACGTGTCGACAGTCGTCGTGACCACGAACATTCTCGGTGACGTCGTCTCATCGATGGTTGGCGGAGCGGTCGAGGTCGTCACGATCATGCCAGTCGGTGCCGACCCACATGACTTCTCGCCGTCGGCTCAGCAGATCGCCCAGATGGGCGACGCCGATGCACTGATCGTCAACGGAGCGTCGTTCGAGGAAGGGCTGCTCGACGTGATCGAATCGGCCGAAGACGACGGCGTGCTCGTGTACGAAGCCATCTCCGCCGTCTCGACGATCGAGTACGGCGAAGACGGCCACGACGACCATGGCCATGGCGACGAACATGACCATGACGACGAAGACGAGCACAAGGACGACGAGGATCACGACGAGCATGATCATGACGATGAAGAGGGTCATGATGATGAGGACGAGCATGATCATGACGATGAAGAGGGTCATGACGACCATGACGATCACGAGGGCCACGACCACTCCGGCGAGGATCCCCACTTCTTCACCGATCCGGCTCGGATGGCTGTCGCCGCCGACGGCATCCTCGACTTCCTCGTCGACAACCTCGATGGCGTCGACACTGCTGCGCTGACCGAGAGCGGCGAGGCCTACATCGCCGAACTCGAGGCGATCGATGCCGAGATCGAGTCGACGCTTGCCAGACTGAGCGAGGACCAACGGGTACTCATCACCAACCACGAGGTATACGGCTATTTCGCTGATCGCTACGACTTCGAGGTCGTCGGAGTGGTCATTCCTGGCGGCAGCACCAGCGACTCCGTCGATGCCCAGGCGCTCGCCGAGCTCGCCGAAACGATCGAAGACGAAGGCGTGCCAGCGATCTTCTCCGACACCAGCTCGTCCGACGAGTTGATCGAGACATTGGCTGCCGAAGTCGGCGATATCGACATCGTCGAGCTCTTCACCGAGTCGTTGGGCGACGCTGGATCGGGCGGCGAGACCTACCTCGAGATGGTGCAGTCCAACGCCGAACGGATTGCCTCCGCTCTCGGCTGAGTAGTCTTCGCCGCCATGGAATTCGTCGTGGAGGCGTTTGACCCGAGCTTCATGCAGCGGGCGCTGATCGGGTCACTGATCGCGGTCGTCGCCAACTCGATCGTCGGCACATGGGTTGTCCTGCGGGGGCTGTCGTTTCTCGGAGATGCCCTCGCCCACGGCGTTATCCCCGGGATCGCGCTTGCGGTGTTGATGGGCTTCAGCCCGCTTCTCGGTGCGCTCGTGGCAGCACTGATCATGAGCGGCTTGATCACGGTGGTCTCCAACCGGACAGTGGTGCGCGAGGACACGGCGATCGGATTGCTCTTTGTCGGGATGCTCGCGCTCGGCATCGTGATCGTCTCGAAGGCCCAATCCTTTGCGGTTGAGGTGACGGCGTTGTTATTCGGTGACGTCCTCGGCGTGACGAGCGAAGACATCCGGTCCCAAGCGATCGCCACGCTGATCGTCGCGGCCGCCGGCATCGTCCTGTACCGGCCGTTCCTGGCGCTGACATTCAACCGAGACAAGGCGCACACCCTCGGCATGCGCCCCCGGCTCGCTCAGGCGGCGCTGCTGGCAATGCTGGCGCTGAGCATCGTGGCAAGCTTCCAGGCGATCGGGACGCTCCTCGTCTTCGGCCTCCTCGTCGGGCCGCCAGCTGCCGCCTCACTCATCGTCAATCGGATTCCGGCGATCATGGCCGTCTCGATGGTGCTGGGCGCCCTCGCGGTGTTCGTCGGACTCCTCATCAGCTTCCACTACGGGACGGCCGGAGGTGCGACGATCGCCGGGCTGAGCGTGCTCGAGTTCTTCGTCGTCTTGGTCGTTCGAGAGGCCCGGACGGCCCTTCGGCCGGCTCCGGCATCAGCCTGACGCTTACGAGCAATTGGTCTCGTCGACGCGGCAGACGAGGTCGCTCGCTGGGGCGTGATCGACCCGCGCTGACGTCCACCATCCGTGCGGGCCATCGTTGGCGAAGGCGTAGGCGTTGGCGCGATTCGGGTCCCCTGCAACGGCGATCATGAGTCGCTCGGGGCGCGTCACGATCGGGACGAGGCGCTCGGGATCGCCAGACTCGCCGAATACGGCAGGAAGCACTCCTTGGGACACCAGGTCGTTGAGTACTGGCCGTCCCGGCGTGAGGTTGGACCACTCGCCGATGTATCGCTCGAACGCTGCGGCGGTGATGCGGGCATGGTCGAAGAGCATCCTCTGGAAGTCATCGAACGATGTCGCAGTTCCGCTGATCGTTCGTGCGATCAGCGGGGAGACGACGAGGAGCGGTCGGAACTGGTCGGTGCCGAGTCCGTGTACGTGCGTGAGGTCCCATGAGGCCGTCCGGGCGAGACCATCGGCGAGATACGGGACGATCTCCGCTGGTGTGGATCCGGTGACGCTCCCGATGAGGACGCCGCTGTTCATCCGGGCGAGCGTGGCCACATCCTCGTCGGGTCCGTGTCCCATCTGCTGTCCGACCGACGGCCAGTCGATCTCTCGAAGGCATGCCCGGTCCTGGGCGAGAACGGGGCGGGCCGGGTTCCCGAACGTCGCCTTGTCGAGCTCGTCTGCCCGAAATCCGCAGACGTTGCGCAGATAGAGCCGCAACCATCGGCCCACGGCGGTGTTGGCATGCGTCCCCTCGCGTTGAACCCCTGGCCCGGAGTTGAAGCGCAGGGGAGCAGCGCTCGGCCCGTCGAGCATGATCAGCGCATCGGCACCTGTGGTGTTGCCGGAGTGCTCGGAGCCGTACGCCGGATCGACGAGGATCTCGGCAATGGCGATCAGCACCGGCAGATGCTCGGGCAGACAGCCCGCCATGACCGCGTTGACCGCGATTGACCAGATCGTGACATCACGCCCCGACGACGGCGACACGCCGAGGGTCTTCCACGGGTCGTGGCCCGATCCGGCGAGGTAACGCTCCACGCGCGTCTGGGTCGGGGGGACGAACGCATGCCCGTCGCTCCAGCCGCGGTCGACGAAGGCGCGATGGATCGCGGCGATGTCCCCGCTGGCGACGATGTCGAGGGCTGTCGGTTCGGTCGTTTGCCCTGCGCCGATCGGAGCGGACAGTTCGCCGATCAACCCGTCGATGATCTGGGGAATCGTCGACTCGACGAAGTTCGCCACCATCTCGTCGTCGTCCTGCGTATCGACGTGGCCGATCGTGATGGCGAGTGGAAGTCCGTCCCATCCGAGTCCTCGACCCGTCGCTGCCGCCTGACCGTCGAATCCTTCACAGACGATCGACACCGACGGGATGTCTGCTGACTCGGCGGCGATTGCGGCCCGCATCACGGCGGGCGTGCAGCTCCCTCAACACCCCATCCCCGATACGACTGCGTCCACGCCTCGGGTCCGAAGGTCGTCGGGCAAGCGACCGATTCGTTCCTTCTCGTCGGCGCCGTGGAGGTTCCCGAACTCGGTGTGGTCGACGATCGTCACGTCGTAGCGATTCTGGAGATGATCGGCGAGCAGCGGAAAGAGCTCATCACCGCGAAAGAGGTGGTCCCACAAGAACGCCACGGTGGCGCCGTTGAGCGTCGACAGACGAGCTGCCAGTGGGCGGGACTGGATCCCTCTCGGCGATCGTGGCCAGACGACGTCGTACCGGGGCTCGTCGGCTGCGGTCATCTCCAGATCATCCCATACGGCTCGTCGCCGGCCCTCGCTGACCGGCTCGCGCTCGCCACCAACGGTCGCATACCGTTCGGGCATGGGAATGCTGTCGCCGGAGGCCGTGTCGACGTACCACGAGCGAGGTTGGCTTGCGCCTATCGATGTGCTGAGCCCGGACGAGGCCGAGCAGGCGCGTCAGGCTTTTGAGCGAGCGGAACACGAACACCCCGAAGCGCTCGGCCCGGAGATGCGGAACAATGCCCATCTCGTCTTTCCGTTCCTCGCGCAACTCGCGACCGATCCACGGATCGTCGACGCCGTCGAATCGCTCGTCGGAGGCCAGATCTCGTTGTGGTCGACCGTTGCGTTCGTCAAAGAACCCGATGCCAGAGCGTTCGTCAGCTGGCATCAGGACGCCTTCTACATGGGTCTCGACGGAGACAACTTCGTGACCGCGTGGCTTGCGCTGACGCCGTCAACGGCCGAGAACGGTTGCGTTGCCGTGATTCCCGAATCGCACAGGCGACGGGCTTCGCATCACGACACGTTCGGCGAGCACAACATCTTGACCCGGGGTCAGACGGTCGCCGATGTCGACGAATCGGTTGCCGTCGACCTGGTGCTCCAGCCGGGACAGATGTCGCTCCACCATCCGTGGCTGATCCATGGATCACGTCCCAACTGCAGCGATGACCGACGCATCGGTATCGCCTTCCAGAGCTACCTCGGCGCCGACGTACGGCCGGCGAGGGGCGAGCACCACGTCATGGCCATCCGCGGGGACGCGCCGAGCTCTGCGTTCGTTCCCGTCCCGGCACCGAGCACCGAGCTCGACCCGGTGGCCGTGCTCTCCCGACGCCGCGCCAACGACGCCCTATCGAGCGTGCTGTACGACGGAGCGGAGACCGTCCGGCCGCTGTGAGCTGTCGGACGAAGTAGCGTACGCTCGATATGACGTCTGACAACGGCTCCGTCCGAGCACTCTGCGCAACGCTCGAGATCGAGCGGCCGCTTCTCTGCGCCCCGATGGCGCGCATCGCCGGTGGACAGCTGGCGGCAGCCGTATCGGGAGCGGGCGGGCTCGGGTTCTTGGGTGCCGGTTACGGCGACCCCGGTTGGCTCGACGAGCAGATGGCGCATGTCCCTGACGCCAGTGACATCGGCATTGGTCTGATCACCTGGCACATGGCGCCAACCGCGGTTGATGATGCGTTGGTGCACCGCCCCAAAGCGCTGTGGCTGTCCTTTGGCGATCCGGCGCCGCACATCCCAAAGGTCCACGACGCGGGAGCGGTTGCCGTCTGCCAGGTTGCGCGTACCGCCGAAGCGGTACGTGCCGCCGAGGCCGGCGCCGACGTCATCGTCGTGCAAGGGAGCGAGGCGGGTGGACACGGCCGCGCCGGGCGTGCCTTGTTCGGGCTGATCCCGGAGGTCGTCGATGCGGTTGACGTTCCGGTCGTTGCCGCGGGCGGGATCAGCGATGTCCGTGGCTTTCGGGCAGCGACCGAGTTGGGCGCCGCCGGCGTCGCGCTCGGGACGGCGCTCTACGCAACGGTCGAAGCCAATGACGTCGAAGCTGCCAAAGCGAAGTTGGTCGAGGTCGACGGTGACTCGACCATTCAGAGCCGGGTGTACGACCATGTCCGAGGTCCGTTGTGGCCTGACGAGTACGTCGGACGATCGGTGCAGACCGAGCTCACCGAGGAGTGGGCAGGCCGCGAGACGGCGATGGAGTCGTCGCTCGACGCCATTCGAACGCGGTACGCCGACGACGTCGCCGAGGCCAACATGTCACGGCGGGTGCTATGGGCTGGCGAAGGTGTCGGCTCGATCGACGAAATCGTGCCGGCCCGCACGGTCGTGGAGGCGTTCCCCCGGCTGGACGGGTGATCGGACGCCCGTGATCCGGGCTCAGGTAGTCGAACCGAGGTTGTCGTTCTTTGCTCGGGACTCGTCGGCGAGCGACGTCTGAAACTCCACCAAGGTCGCCTGCAGGTCCGGGTCGCTGCTGGCGAGGATCCGCGCCGCGAGGATCCCGGCGTTGCGTCCAGCGCCGATCGCGACCGTCGCGACCGGAATGCCCTTGGGCATCTGGACGATCGAGAGCAACGAGTCCATGCCGTCGAGATTCTTGAGTGGCACCGGGAGCCCGATCACGGGCAGGGGAGTGACCGACGCCAGCATGCCCGGCAGGTGCGCCGCACCTCCGGCGGCACCGATCAGGACCTTCAGCCCGCGAGCAGCCGCCTCGCCGCCATAGGCGAGGAGGTCGTGCGGCGTGCGATGCGCCGAGACGACCCGAGCCTCGTAGGCGACGCCGAATTCGTCGAGCACGTCGGCGGCTTGGCCGGCGATGGGCCAGTCGCTGTCGGATCCCATGGCAATTCCGACCAGTGGTGTACTCATCGTCCGACCAACCGATCGACTGCACCGTGGGCGGACGTGAGCGCAGCGTCGACGTCGTCGGCGAGGGCGGTGACATGCCCGAGCTTGCGTTCGGGGCGGCTGCCCTTCTCATACAGGTGTACGTGCACGGTCGGGTCCTCCAAGGCGAGGGGCAGGGTGGCGGCGAAGCTATCGGATTCGTCGATGCCGACGACGTTGACGGTCGCCGCCGCTGGGGCGACGAGTTGGGTCGAGCCGAGCGGCCAGTCGAGCACGGCCCGCAGATGATTCTCGAACTGCGATGTCCGGCACGCCTCCATCGTGATGTGTCCACTGTTGTGTGGCCGGGTCGCCAGCTCATTGATCAGCAGTTGGCCGTCGTGCGTCACGAACAACTCGACAGCCATGATCCCCGTGACGTCGATTCGATCGGCGATGTCTACGGCGAGTGCGGCGGCGGCCTCCGCGAGATCGGTGTCGATGCGCGCCGGGAGTACGAGTTCTCGACACATCCCGGCCTCCTGCACCGTCTCGACGACGGGATAGGTCACCGAGTCACCCGATGGGCGACGGGCGACGAGCACGGCGATCTCCATGGCGATCGGCACCGCAGCTTCGAGCAGCCAGGTCGGCGTGTTCTGCGCCAGGGTGTCCGTCGCGAGGGCATCGGCGGAGTCGATGAACGCCACGCCTCGCCCGTCATACCCGCCCGTCGGCGCTTTGAGCACGATGGGCCAGCCGTGATTGTCACCGAACGCGTTCGCGGCGTCGGCGTTCGCGTCGATCACCTCGAACGCCGGGATCGGCAGCCCCCACGCGGCGAACTGGCATCGGGCAAACGCTTTGTCCTTGGCGTACTCCGACGCGCTCGGCCGAGGGTGCACGGCGTGCCCGGCATCGACCAGCGCTGCCAGGGTCTCCGTCGGAGTCTGTTCGTGATCGAGGGTGATCACCGTCGTGGCTGCGGCGAGAGCGCTCACGGCCTCGGCGTCCAGATGGGATCCTTCGTGCATCGTCGCGCCCGCTCGGATCGCCGGTTCGTCGTCGTGGAAGGCGAGGACATGCAGGTCGACCCCGAGCGAGATGGCGGCTTGTTGGGTCATGCGGCTGAGTTGGCCGCCGCCGATCATCCCGACGGTCGCCGTCGATCCCGAACGCATTTGGCCGATTCTGGTCGACGTCAGGACCACGATGCCACTGGTGCGCCGAGGACTTCGAGGTCGGGTGACACACCGAGCCCGGGCGTGTCGGGGGCGCGCACGCCGCCGTCCCGGACCGGGACGTCGAATGTGGCCGTGGCGACGGGTGACCCATCGCGGAGATCCAGCGCACAGCGCAGGTTCTGCTCGGGGATCGTCTGGGCAAGCTGAAGCACCGCGGCGAACGCAATTTCGGATCCCCAGGCGTCTTGCACGCTCATCGTGAAACCGGCTGCACGACACAGATCACGTTGGCGACGAGCGCGAGTGAGGCCTCCACACTTCGACACTTTGAGGCCGATGCCGTCGGCGATGTCGTCGGTGATCGCGGAGAGGACGCTTTCGTCGTCGGTCGCGAGCTCGTCGACGACGATCGGCACGTTCGTGCGGCGGCGGAGCGCAAGGGTTTCGCGCCACGTTGCGCACGGCGCTTCGAGGACGATGTCGGCGTCGTCGGGCAGGAGCCGCAGCAGCCGAAGCGCGGTCTCGGGGGTCAGGCCCCCATTGGCGTCGACGAGGAAGTACTCGCCCGGCTCCCGATCGGCGAGGCACGCCTCGATACGAGCGGCATCGAGGGCAGGTCCACCATCTGATGCGGCCGCGCCGACCTTGATCGAGTGTCCCTGGTACCCGCGTGCGCGGTGGTCGGCGACTTGCGCCCGCATGTCGTCGGGATCGCCCGAACCGATCGACGAGATGATCGGCACGATGTCGCCGGTCGAACCTCCGAGGAGAGCATGAATAGGCATGTCGACCGACCGGGCGAACAGGTCCCAGCATGCAATGTCGAGCGGCGCCTTGGCGTGGAGATGGCCGGTCAGGGTCGCATCCATCCGATCGGTCAGCCGGTCGACGAGCCGAGGGTCCTGCCCGAGAAGGTCGGGGGCCATCTCGGCGATCCCCGCACGGACGCCGAGGGCATGAGCAGCCACGTAGTTCGCCCCAAACGGGGTCGACTCGCCCCACCCCTCAGTGCCATCGTCGGCAGTGATCCGCACGATCGTGGCGTCGAAGGACCGGTATTCGCGCCCACCCGAGAGCCGGTAGACCCCGCCGGAGTATGGAAGGTCGACGGCGAACACGTCGATCGAAGCGATGCGCATCGTCCTACCGTAGGGGTGAGATGGCCACCCAACCGCTGTTCGCCCGAGTCTCCGACCTGCTCGGCGTTTCGATCTCGAACCACCAACGGCTAAGCGGGGGAGATTTTGCCGAGGCGTTTCGGGTCGATCTCGTGGACGGGTCGGCCGTGTTCGCCAAGACGCATCGCCGGCCGCCCCCGGGCTTCTTCACCACCGAAGCGGCGGGGCTCGAGTGGCTGCGGACGGCGGGAGCTCTCCGCGTGCCAGAGGTGATCGCCGTCGATGATGGCGATCCTGCCGACCCGCAGCGGCCGGCATTCCTCGTTCTGGAGTGGATCGCCGAGACACACGGTGCTGCCCGGGACGAGGCCGCATTTGGGGCCGGGCTTGCGGCGCTGCACCGTTCGGCGGGGTCAGTCGGGATCACGAACTTTGGCCGTCCCGATGGCCGCACGACGGGTTCGCAAGCGATGCCCAACGGCCCGTGCCCGACATGGGTTGAGTTCATGGCGGACCGACGATTGCTGCCGCTCGTCGACAAGTGCCGTGGAGCGGGTGCCCTGCCAGACTCGACGCTGCTCGCAGTCGAAGCGGTCGCGGGCGATCTCTCTCGCTGGGGCGCCGACGACGAAGGTGCGTCGTTGCTCCACGGTGATCTCTGGGCCGGCAATCGCATCGTCGATGTCGATGGGCGGTCGTGGATCATCGATCCCGCAGCACACGGCGGGCATCGGGAGTTCGATCTTGCGATGATGCGACTCTTCGGAGGATTCGGCCCGGAGGCCTTCGACTCGTACCAGGCGGCTCATCCACTGGACGACGGATGGGAGACGCGCATCGCGCTCCACCAGCTGCCGCCGCTGCTCGTCCATGCGATCAAGTTCGGCGGGGGCTACGTGTCCGCGGTCGAGCGGGCGGTCACCGCGTTGTTGGCGAGCTGATTGCGGCGCAGGTTCTACCTGGGCGATCAGACGAGCAGCGCGGTGCCAACGACCGTCAGGGCAGCGCCGATCCAGGCCCCCACGGGCGGCGGACGACGCGTGACCGCCCACAACGCTGGCAGCAGCATCACCGGCGTGGTCGCCGACAGGATCGTCGTGACGCCAGCGTCCCCATTGCCGAGGGCATAGAGCAGCAGCGTCATACCAATGACCATCGCGATCGTGCCGCTGGCGACGATGATGCCGACATCGCGTCTCGTGATCTCGCCCCGCCCCGGGGGCTTGACGAATTCGTCCGTTGCCTTCGCGAAGATCCACATGGCAGCGGTGGCGATGAGCGCCCGACACGTGGCTACCGCGATCGTGTCGGCGCCGGCGTCGAGAACGGGCTTGGCGACGAGCGCGCCGCCCGCTTGGCCGATCGCGCCGATCGCAGCCCAGATCACGCCGGATCGCATCGAACCCTCGATCGACTCAAAGGCGTGGCTGTCTCCCCGGGCGGTGCCGTACACGATGGCCAGCGAGATGCCGACTATGGTGAGGGCAGCTCCGAACAGCGACGAGCGGGTGAAGGTCTCGCCGAAGAACCAGACCCCGCCGATTGCGGCGAGCGGGGCATTCGAGGTGAACAGCACCGAGGTTCGCCGCGGCCCGATCTGTGCCATCGCCGTGAACAAGGCAATGTCGCCGATCAAGAGTCCGACGATCCCTGAGATCGCAACGAGACCGATATCGGACAGATCCAGGGTTCGCCAGCCGCCCGTGAATGCGGTGATAGTGGTCAGCGCAAGGCAGACCCACAGCATCCGGAGCCGGGTGAAGCGCGGACCGCCCAGACGACGCGCTGGCTCGGCAGCGATCAGGCTGCTGGCAGCCCACAAGGCGGCGGCGCCGAGGGCGGCGAGCTGATACGGCACGGCCCGCCAGGCTACGGAGACGGTTGCCAATCCACTCCGCTGGCCCGTCTCCCGCACACGGCGTTCAGAAGTCCGTCGATGGTCCTGGCTCGAGGCGAACCGCCACCTCCGAATAGCGGCCCTGGCCGGCGCGACGCTCGGTACCGGCACGCTCGGCATCGGCGCGTTCGGGGTCGAGGCCCTCGGCGCACTCGTCGAGACGCAGCCCGGGCGTGGCGATCGTCGGTAGCCCCGCGGTCGCCCGGCCTTCGAACCGGGCTCGAAGCGCCACCTTCTTGCGCTCTTGGTGCGGTTGGAGATGATCGAATTCCCGTGCGGTCATCTCCTCGCCGAGCACCAAGTGACCGGACTCGACCGCGGCGTTGACGAGCGCTCGGCCAGCCTCGCTTCGAACGGCGATGGCGTTGAATCCGTCGTCCTCGCCAGTCGGTGCTCCGCCGGGCCACGCATCTGCTGCGGCCACGTCGGCCATCTCGCCGAGGGCGTCTGGGCAGATCGTGCAGCGTGCGTCGAGGTCCCAGCCTGACTCGTCTTCCCACATCTCGAGGTAGGACTTCTCGTGAGCTGTTCCGGCGGCGGTCTCGATCCGTGTTGCACCGGGGTTGCCGTAGCCGCGGTACCGGAAGAGCTGGAGTTGGTCCTCGGTCAGGCCGAAGTCATCGAGCACGGCTTGCGATTTGGACAACCGAGACTGGCCTCCGCAGACCATCGCCATCGTGGCGACGAGATTCGTGCGCAACCCCTCATCGGCCCGGGCACGCATGGCCACCGCACCGATGTCGCAGGGTTTGGCGATGACGGCGAAGGGCTCGTTTCGCTCGACGGCAACCTGGAGACCGGCGAGGGGAGCGGTGGGGCCATAGCGCGAACCTGCGTTGGCGAGTACGTCCTCGGGGGTCTCGCTCATGACCCACCGACTGCGCATCGGCGCATCGGGATCGGGTCCGACATGAAGAACGAATGAGACCTGGTCGGTTGCCAGGAGGTGGCGTCCCAACGCGGTCAGCACGCCTCCGGTGGCCGCACGGTGGCGAACATCGGGCTCACCGGACCATGCCATGGCGAGCAACGACGCCGGGCCCCAAATCGCGTCGCCGACGCCTCGCCCCGGCGCGACGACACCGGGACACGCCGCGAGAACGGCGGCTTCCTGCCCCGGTCCGAAACCGTCGACCGGTGCGGGACGCATCGCACCGTGTTCGGCCAAGCTCATCGAGAGGGATCCTCCGGAGAGTGCTTCGCACAGGCCACAGCCAATGCACAGTCCCGACTCGACGACTTCGGCGATCGATGTCGCCGTTCGGCCGACGATTGGTGCGGGCGTGCTCATGGTGTCGTGTTCTCCCGATCGGATCGCAGACGGTGGTCGTAGAGGTGTCGATAGTGGGGCATTGCCCGTTCGATCATGTCGGCGATGTCGGGGTGGGACGCATCGATCGAGTACGTCTCGTCTTGGCGGCCGAGGCCGGTCGATGCCGCCAACTGCGTATGCCACGAGCCGCCGTCGTAGAAGCTGTACTCGGTTGTGGATTGGCTCGATTCCCACGCGAGTGATTCGGGCCGATGTGGGATCCCGACGGCCTCGTTCCAGGCGCGGATTGTCGCATCGGGGTGGTCGACGAGGTCGTCGGCGTCGATCACCGGGGGAGGAGACCCGTTCCGTTCGCACAGCCGATCGAAGAGCTCTCGTTGTTCGGCGTGCCCGGTTTCCCACTCGACGAGGTCGGGCCACTTGTGTCGCATCGACACGATCTGCTGCCGGGGGTCTCGGATCAGAAAGGAATGGGACATGCCGCCATGAAGAGGCACGCCGTCGATCAGCGTGTCCCAACGGTCGAGAACGTAGTGGGGGAAGTCCTTCGAGAACACCGGATCGGAGAGCGCTGCTGTGCGCATCCGTCGGATGACGTCGTCGAAGCGGTACTCGCTGGGCACCGCTGAGCGGCGTTGTGGCGGTGCCTTTGCTTCGGGACCGGAGTACCAGGGCTCGCCGAACGGTTCATGAAAGCACTCGTGGTCGCCTCGAGTCCGCATCACCTTCTCGAACGCCGTCGATCGGGACCGAGGGACCGCCCACAACACGATGATCGGGTACACCGCTCCTTCTCAGACCGTGCTCAGCAGGTGACCGAATCCGGAAATCGGCGTCGCAAGATCGAGGACTCGGAGCATCGCCCATTGGAGCGCATTGTCCGAGGCGACGATCGGTTTGCCGATCGCCGCTTCGAGGGCGGCGACGTGCGGACCAATCCGCATACCCGAGCCAGTCTGCACGACGACGTCGGCATCGGGGCCTGCTTCGTCGGCCCGAAGGATCGTCTGCACACAATCACGGTCTGGGTGATCCCACACCGTTGCCTCTTCGACCTCGATCTGGGCTTCGAGCGACGGGTAGATGCCTTGATCTCGCATATGGCCGGACGCCACGATCTCGAACCCGGCCGCCGTGAGATACCCGTTGATGCCGTCGCGCCAGTCGTCGCGGTAGTACCCGTTCGACACGGCGATCCGAGTCGCTCCGAGCTCGTGAAGCGCCTCGACGATGCAGTGACCGGCCATCAAGAACGGCACCCCGATCGCCGCAGAGGTCTCGTCGCAGAACGCGGCGATGTCGTCGGGTCCTGTCGTTCCCTTGCAATGCACCCAGTTGGTTCCCGCCTGGCCGACGACCTGGCAATGCGCCTCGGCAAGGCACGTGGCTGCCTCGGTGAGCAGGCCAAAACTCGCGGCCCGCTGGTCGAGTTGATACGCGTAGTCGGGCACGTGAAGTACACGCTGCATCACGCCGATCGGGGCGGCGCTCACCTCGAGCAGGCGTTGGGGTGAATCATCGAAGTACCGAGGTGTCGTGACGAACCCGGCGTAGCCGGCATAACGAGGTCCGATCGGGTGCACATCGAGCGGGGCGGGCGACATGCGCGCACGCTAACACTCTGCGGATCAGTCGACCTATGGCTCAGTGGACGCAGGGCTCAGTCGTCGTAGGGCGACTCGTACGGGTCGTTGGGGATGCCGCTGTCCACGGTGGTCAGCGAGATCGTCTGCGCCTCGACGACTCGTGGCCCATCGGCCTCGAAGTAGGGGACCTCGGGCTCGATCCACTCGACGTCGACGACGACCCACGTGTCGTCGGCGTAGGTGGCGTCGATACCTCGGAGCGCCACTTGGATCGGGATGCCGTCCGCCGCGCAACACGACACCATGAACCGAGTGAGCTTGAAGCCGTCGGTGATGTCGTCGTCGTTGACGACCAGGCCCTCGAGGCGGATCGGCGTGCCTTTCAGGCTCTTTTGTTCGTCCCAGTGCGCGCGGTCGATGAACTCCGACAGTCGCATCTCCGGGATGCCAGCCGAAGAATCGATGGGCTCGAAACGCTCGGTCGTGTCTGGTGGCGTAAAGGCCTCGACGCGTTGTGCAGCCGCGGCGCCAAGCGCCGTCGGAGCGACAGAGACCAAGACGAAGATTGGGAGCATGAGCATCCAGCCCACCGCAGGTCCTGCGTGGCGGCTCATCGAGTCGGGGTTGGATTGTTCTTCGCGGGTTGCCTGAAGGGCCTCGATCCCGCCGATGATCAGCAGAACGATGGCCGCGAGGATGAGCGGAATCTGCATGCGCTGTTGAACGAACCAGCCGTAGCCGCCGGTGAACAGCAGTCGGGCGGTGATCATCCCGAGACAGACGATGACGACGGCGCGGCCCAGTCGGTTCACAACAACACCTGCCCCACGAGCACCGCAGAGATCACGGCGACGGTCAGGGTGACGGGGGCGAAGATCATGGCGAACTTCTTTCCGAAGACGCCCGCGTGCATCGCGATGAGTTTGAGGTCGATCACCGGGCCGACGACGAGGAAGACGAGGCGCGAGGTCAAGGAGAACTGGGGAAGTCCTGCGGCGACAAACGCGTCGGCTTCGGAACAGATGGACAAGAGCACCGCCAAGAACGCAAACATGAGAATCGAGAGCAGTTCGTTGTCGGCGACGACGTCGAGGACCGATCGGGGCACGACGAGTTGAAGGGTGGCTGCCGCCATCGCCCCGAGGACGAGATACCCGCCGGCGTGCACGAGATCGCGTGACGCGGCGTCGAGGAACGTCTGCCAACGGTTGGTGCCGTGATCGTGATCGTGCATCCCGCGTTTGAGGAGTGAGTGGTCATTCCGTCGCGCCCACCACGTGCCGACGGCGATCGCGGCGATGAACGACGCAAGGAAGCGGGCGATGACGAGTCGTCCCTCGGTCGGGAAGGCGACCGCAGTGGAGACGAGCACGACCGGGTTGATGGCCGGAGCGGCAAGCAAGAAGGTGAGCGCGGCAGCTGGCGGCGTACCCGAGTCGACCAGACGCCCGGCGATCGGTACGGAGCCACACTCGCAACCGGGGAGGGCCAACCCGGCGACCCCAGCCGCCGGTACGGCGAAGACCGGCTTCTTCGGCACGATGCGCTGGACGAGGTCGGGAGAGACGAAGGCGGCGATCAAGCCGGAGATCGTCACGCCGAGCACGAGAAACGGGAGCGCCTGGATGCTCACGGAAACGAACAGCGTCGACCACAGGCGAAGGTCGGTGTTGTCGAGCAATCCCAGCCGACCGCGGATCGCGATGGTGACGATGAGCGGTAGGACGAGAATCAGCGGGCCGTAGGCGAGTTTGCCTCCGACGGCACTGTGATGATGATGGCCATGATCGTGATCGTTGCTCTCATCATCGTGATCGCAGGCGTCGGTGTGGACATGACCCGGGGGATCGCCACTGACGTGTGTCTCGGTTGAGGTCACCCCTGAAGTATCGCTCAGCGGTCGCTCAACATGAGCGCGTTCGGCGCAGACTGCGAAATTCTTACTCCTGGATCATTCCGACGTTGGCCCGTCGAATTCCGGTGGGCGTCGCTCTCGATGACTGGCGACGCCTTCGGCCACGTCGGGGCCGAAGAAGCCGAGAAACTCGTACGCGAGCGATGCGTCGAAGGCGGGTTCGAGCAACCGGTACGAGTGATTGAGCGTTCGC
>JAHDDK010000011.1:77512-81305 GCA_020629375.1 Acidimicrobiales bacterium | reverse complement strand
TCAGGAGCGGTGGGAGCAGCTCGGGCTGCGAGGCGCCACGATCTGGTTCACGGGACTGTCCGGCTCCGGAAAGTCGACGGTCGCCGTCGAGGTCGAACGTCTGTTGGTCGAGTCCGGCCAACCGACGTACATGCTCGACGGCGACAACCTTCGCCATGGCATCAACGGTGACCTCGGATTCTCCGCCGAGGACCGCACCGAGAACGTCCGACGTGTTTCGGAGGTCGCACGGTTGTTCGCCGATGCGGGTCTCGTCGCGTTGGTTCCGCTCGTGAGCCCGTACCGCGCCGGACGCGAGCGTGCCCGGGAGATCCACGGCGCCGCCGAGGTTCCCTTCTTCGAAGTGCACATGGACACGCCACTCGATGTCGCCGAGTCCCGAGACCCGAAAGGGCTCTACAAGCTCGCTCGTGAGGGCAAGATCGCGAACTTCACCGGGATCAGCGACCCCTACGAGGCCCCGGAGAACCCGGACCTCGTCCTCACCCCGGATATGGGCGATCCGTCGGCGATGGCCGCAATGGTGCTCACCATGGCTGGATTCGGCGGCTGAGTACCCCCAGAACGCTCAAGCCGGTGACGTCTCGGCCGATAGGCCTCCATGGCAAGGACCGCCTCGAAAGACACCGACAAGAAGCCCACCAAGGTCAAGAAGGTGAGCCGCGCCGTCACGCGCCTTGTCGAACCCGGTAGCCAGGTGGACTGTGAGCATTGTGGTGAGCGCGTCAAGTTCCAAGCGAAGATGCGACATCAGCAAGTGATTTGCAACGTCTACGAGAAGAGCAAGTGGGTGAAGGTCGTCCACTTCCACGCCCCGTGCTACGACGAAGCGAAGAAGCCGTTCGGCGAACCCCTGGACTGAACGTCCCAATCTCCGGCCCGCCTAGGCTGGGGCCGTGATTGAGGGTGGTTCGCTCGGGCGAGCGTTGCTGTTGGGGCAGAACTTCTGCGACTACGGATCGTTCACGTCGTCGCGCGTCGGCGATCGCGCTGCCGTGTCGATTTCCGTCGGCGCCGACCCAAACTCGCCGTCTGCGCAGTTCAAAGATGACCCGGACGTTCCCAACGAGGATGCACTCAGCATCATCGAGGCGGGAGACTGGGCGGGTTACGCCGTCGCCGATGCGCACTACGGTCCCGAATCGAGCCACATGCTCATCGAGCGGCTTCACACGCTGTGGAGCAAGATCCGCCCCGAGGGAATCGACCACCTCGGACAGATGATGTCGTTTCTGCGAAACGGCGATGCGCCGCGGACCGGCTCGGAGACCACATTGCTCGCCGTCGTCCTCGATCGACAGACCCGCCAGGGATTTGGGATCAGCTTCGGTGATTCGACTGTCATGGCCGTCGGCCGATCCGGAGCGCGACGCCTCAACAGCAGAGATAGCCGCTACGTCACCGCCGCCGACCGGTCGCTCCTCGAACCCGGACGCGCGTTTCGCTTCGACGTCGACGCCGGAGAGATGCTGCTCGTCTTTACCGATGGCATCGATGAATGTCACTACCGTCGTCCCGAGACGTCGGTCGGTCAACGGCACATCGAAGCCGTCATCGATCGGGCTGAAGGTGACCCGCTCGCGGTCGTCGATGGGCTCACAACCCTGGCGCTGACAGGGGTCGAGGGCAACCCCGGAGGTCAGGACAACATCGCCGCTATCGCCGCGCGCGCCTAGCGGTCTCGCCAGCGCAGGCATTGACGTCCGGCGTCAGCGGACGAGCGGCTTGTATTTGATGCGGCTCGGACCCGCCGACTCGCCGAGTTCCTTCTTGCGGAAGGTCTCGTACTCGCTGAAGTTGCCTTCGAACCATCGAACCTGAGACTCACCTTCGAACGCGAGCACATGCGTGGCGATCCTGTCGAGGAACCATCGGTCGTGGCTGATTACGACGGCGCAACCGGCGTAGGCTTCGAGGCCAGCTTCGAGAGCCCGAAGCGTTTCGACGTCGAGGTCGTTCGTCGGCTCGTCGAGCATCAACACGTTCGCGCCGGACTTCAGAACCTTTGCCAGGTGGACGCGGTTGCGCTCGCCGCCCGAGAGCACCCCGACCTTCTTCTGCTGATCAGAACCACGGAAGTTGAACGACGCCACATAGGCCCGTGAGTTCACCTCTCGGCCACCGACGTCGATGAAGTCCGTGCCACCAGAGATCTCGTCGAAGACGGTCTTGTCGGCGTCGAGTGCGTCCCGCGATTGATCCACGTACCCCAGGTCGACAGTTGAGCCGACGGTGATCGTCCCAGAGTCAGGTTGTTCGGCTTCGGTGATCATCTTGAACAGCGTGGTCTTGCCAGCGCCGTTCGCGCCGATGACCCCCACGATGCCGGCAGGTGGGAGGCTGAAGGACAGATCCTCGATCAGCAGACGGTCGCCAAAGCCCTTTGACACCCCGTCGAACTCGATCACCTGGTCGCCGAGCCGTTGGTTGGCCGGAATGCGGATCTGCAGCTCGGCCGAACGGCCCTCTGCGGCCTTCTGCTCGGCGACGAGCTGGTCATACGCAGCCAGGCGTGCCTTGCCCTTTGCTTGGCGGGCCTTTGGCGCCATGCGGACCCACTCGAGCTCGCGAGCGATTGTTCGTTTGCGGACGTCGTCGGCCTTCTCTTCGGCTTCGAGGCGGGCCTGCTTCTGTTCGAGCCAGGAGCTGTAGTTTCCCTCGAACGGAAAGCCTCGCCCGCGATCCAGTTCGAGAATCCACTGTGCTGCGTTGTCGAGGAAGTAGCGATCGTGTGTGATCGCAACGACCGTGCCCTCGTAGTCCTGGAGGAATCGCTCGAGCCACCCAACCGACTCGGCATCGAGATGGTTTGTCGGCTCGTCGAGAAGCAACAAGTCCGGTCGGGAAAGAAGCAAGCGAGCAAGCGCCACGCGACGTCGTTCGCCGCCCGACAAGTTCGTGACGTCGGCGTCTCCGGGCGGAAGCCGAAGCGCGTCCATCGCGATCTCGATCGTCCGTTGCAGATCCCATGCTCCCGCCGCTTCGATTCTTCGCTCCAACTCGGCCTGACGTTCGCCGAGTTTTTCGAAGTCGGCGTCGGGGTCACCCCAGCCGGCGAGAACTTCGTCGTACTCGGTGAGCAACGCCGCGATCTCACCGACTCCGTCCATCACGTTGCCGTGGACGTCTTTCGTGTCGTCGAGCTCAGGTTCCTGGGCCAGCATCCCGACGGTGAACCCATCGGTCAGGCGAGCCTCGCCGGTGTAGTCGTCGTCGAGGCCCGCCATGATGCGAAGAACGGTTGACTTGCCGGCCCCATTGGGGCCGAGCACACCGATCTTCGCTCCAGGGAAGAAGGACAAACTGATGTCTTTGAGCACATCCCGGTCGGGCGGGATGAACTTCGACAGCTTGTGCATCGTGAAGATGTACTGGGCGCTCATGGGCGCTCACGCTATCGCTCGTTGAGGGTCAGCCTTCGTACCTGAACCAGGCGCTGGCCGTCGCGAACCAGAGGCCGAGCACGATGACCATCAGGCCTCCGAGAATCCACAGGAGAGAGGTGACGCCGGTGCGAGCCAACGGACCTCCACCGCCGTCTTGGGCGGCGCCATCCTGGCGAATCTCCACCTCACCTCGGACCTCGGTTACCACGGGTTCGCCGTCGCCTCCAGCTCCGTCGTCGCCGCCAGCGGCTCCGTCGTTCCCGTTTGCGGCATCGTCGCCATCGGTGTTGTCGGCTCCGTCGTTTCCGTCGGCGCCATCGTTGTTGACGGCGTCACCGTCGGCGATCGCCCCGTCCCCAACGGCGTCGTCGCAGTTGTGTTCGCCGTCTGCGTTGTCGCCGGTGTTG
>JAHDDK010000011.1:7781-77412 GCA_020629375.1 Acidimicrobiales bacterium | reverse complement strand
TCGCCGTTGGCGTTGTCGGTGCAGGGGTCGTCGCAGTTGTGTTCGCCGTCTGCGTTGTCGCCGGTGTTGTCGCCGGCGTCGTTGCCGTTGTCGCCGTTGGCGTTGTCGGTGCAGGGGTCGTCGCAGTTGTGTTCGCCGTCTGCGTCGTCGCCGTTTGCATCATCGCCGGCATCGTCGCAGCGGTCTGCGGCGTCGTCGCCCACTCCAGTGTCCAGATCGACGTCGCCTTCGAACGAGAAGTCCACGCTCACGTTCGAGCGAATGTCGTCGTAGTCGCCTTCGGCGATCGTCAGGTCGTCTTCGTCGTCGTCGGGCCCGCCGACACGATCGGTCTCGTCCGTCGGCTCGTCGGTACCGTCGATGCAAGCGCCGACCGAGATTGGGCCCGATTCAACCGCCGAGTCGAACGTCATGCCGTTGTTGTCGTTGTCTGCGTCGTCATCGGGATCGACGGAGACGATCGAGCCGGGCGTGAGATCGCTGGGCGCCACGTCGACGCCAGCGATCGTCCAACCGGTCTGGCCGTCGGGAATTCGGACCACGTATGTGCCGCACAGAAGGCCGTCGAACACATAGGACCCGTCATCGGCGGTCGTCGTCGTGTCGATCGGCTCGGAGGCTCCGGAGCGGAGGAGCTCGACGGTGACCCCGTCGATGCCAGGTTCGCCCTGGTCGGCGACGCCGTCAGCGTCAAGGTCGAGCCAGACCAAGTTGCCGAGTCGGTGCACAACGTCGGCTTGCCCGCCTTGGTTGGTGATCGAGAGGCTGGCGCCCACGGCGTCCCCAATGTTGACCGACTGGAGTTGGGTGCAGAAGAACCGGTCTCCTGCCGGGAGGACTGCGTCATCGATGACGTACGTATACGACCCCCACTCGTCGGTCGGTGCCACCTTTGGCGGAACCGGATTGTCGATCGAACCGGCCGGGGCGGCTGCGGGCGTTCCGACGACGCCGTCGTCGACCGGCGTCTCGACTGGAGATGTGCCGGTCCACCACTGGAGGCGTTGTGAGCGGGGAGGCCCGTCGCTGCGCCCCGCATCCACGCCCATGATCCGGGTGAACGCGCTGATCGGACGATCCTCGATGGCCTCTGCGAACTCGACGCAGTGGACCGAACTGTTGATCGCCGCTTCGCCAACGTCATCGCTGAATTGCGTGCCGAAGTAGGCGAACTCGTTGCCTTCGAAGAGCGACAGTTCGGTGTGCGGGAGATCGAGATGTTCGTAGATCACGACTACGCCGGCGCCGTACGCCCGTCCAGTGCCGTGATCGAAGTCCCCGAAGGACACGACGTTGGCTCCGTCGGCGAACGTGATTCCGAGGTCGTCGAGGTCTGCGGCGTAGGTGACCTGATGCCAACCGGGCCAGCTCCACTCGTACTCGGCGCCCGCCGGCACCGTGGTTCCGTTGATGGTGATCTGATCGTCGCTCCAGCCCGGTCCGCGTCCCGCCCAGTACACGATCGAATCGACGACCTCTGCGCCGCGGGGGATCGACAACGTGCCGATCCCTTCGGTGCGCTCCGGCGCCGGATCGATGTCTGCGCGATCGGGATAGACCCCGACGTCGAGGTGCGCCACGCCGATCTGTCCGACGTAGCGATCTCGCAGAATAAGTTCGCCTTCGCTCTCGATCGCGCCCGCCACGCTGAGTCCGATCACGGCAGCCACGATGAGTACGGCGACGCTGCTCAGCGTCTGCCAAATCCTTCGAATGCTCACTGGTGAGTCCCCTTCGTCCACCCGCGCGTTCGCTGAGTCTCCGATGGACTCGGGCCGAAGTCAACATGAGCGCATGGGGAACCCTCCCTAGGTCGACGGAAGGCGGTTATGTGCACACTGGCAGCGCGATAACGCTCTCAAATTCGTGCCCGGGTGTCGACTGCGCCGCGGGCGACACCTCCGGTCACGTCGTATCGAACCGCCGGCTCCGGACGACGACATGCGGTCGCCCATCCTCTGGGGCGCCATTCACGGGCGACGCCACGTGATCGCCGTCGAGCCGGAACAATGCGAGATCGCCGGGGCCGAGCGCATCGCCATCGACGACGGCGAAACCTCCCGCCCGGGCGGACTCGGCGAGAGTCCGAAAGGTGAGGTCGCCGAACGCCGCTCGTCCGCGCATCTCGAAGTCGTCGTCATCCTCGTCGGGTTGGACCTGAAACAACTGCGCCCGTCCGAGATGCTCGGACAAGTGGTGGGCCGCATGGGAGGCGAAGTTCTCGTCGTCGGTCAACAGGATCGCATGTCGAATCCCTACGCCATCGAGTGTGAGATCGAGGTCGTGGCTGTCGATCGCCCGGTCGTAGGCGAGAAGCCCCCGAGCGAATGATTCGCGCTGAACCTCCGTCGACGTGGAGACGACCAGAACCGGAATGTCGTTCGCTGCAAGGAGGTCGGCCAGCTCGACCGCGAAGCGATGATTGGACACCAGCGCCAGCCCGTTGGGTTCGGTCTTGGCGACACGCGTGCGTCGGGCGACCGGGATCGCGGTCAGTCCGTACACGGCCACCGTGACGATGACCGTGGCAAAGACGATCGGGACGAGTTCGGGAAACGGCTCCGCCCCTTCGTCCACCAAGGTCTGGCTGAAGACGGTGGCCACCGACGCCGCAACGATTCCTCGCGGCGCCATCCACGCGAGGAACAGTCGGTCGTTTCGTGCGAGACCGCTTCCCAACGTCGAGACCCAAACGGCGACCGGACGGGCCACCAACACCAGCACGGCAATCAGGATCAGCGCACGGGGCAGCACGTCGACCAGCGAGTCGAGATCGACCATCGCACCGAGAACGATGAACAACGTGCCGAGGATGAGGTAGCCGACATCTTCGCTGAATGCCGTGAGTTCGCCATTCGGAACTCGGTGCTGATTGGCGAGCACGATGCCGAGCGTCGTCGTCGCCATGAGGCCGGCTTCGGGGGCGATCTCGTTTGCGGCGGCAAACGCGACGATCGCTGCAGCGAGCATTGCCGGGTTGAGGAGGTGATCGGGGATCACGTGAGCCGACAACGCCACGATCGCGATCGCGGCCACGACCACCCCGGCGAGGGCGCCGGCGCCAAGGGTGATCCCGATCTGCAGCGCTGCGGCGCTCCGCCCGCTGCCAGAGGTGGCGGTATCGAGTACAACAATTGCGAGGGTCGCGCCGACCGGATCGATCACGATGCCCTCCCACCGCAAGATGCTGCCGCCGGGCTCGCGTGGCCTTGCCAGGTGCAACAGCGGGATGACGACAGTCGGTCCCGAGACCACCAAGATGGCGCCGAGCAATGCCGCATTCGTCGTCGAGATGTCGAAGAGCAGCGAGCTCACCGCCCAGCCGATCAGCCACGTGACGACCGCGCCGACCGTCACGAGCCGCAGGATCACCGACCTTCCGTCGATGAGCCGGTCGACCTTGAGGCCGAGTCCGCCTTCGAAGAGCAACAGGCCGACCGCAAGCGAGACTGCGGGGAACAGGACGTCGCCGAACTCGTCCTCGGGTCGGATGAGGTCGAAGACCGGGCCGACGAGAATTCCGGCCGTGAGGAGGAGGAGCACTCCGGGCACCCGCAGGCGGTTCGCCGCCCACTGACAGCCGACACCCAGGAGGAGAATGATCGCGATCGAGCGAGGGAGCTGGCTCTCGCTAGCGATCAGGTGAATCACGCCGAGAGGTTAGTGGGGGTCTCCGGCAAGATCGGCCACGACCGGTGCGTGGTCGCTGGGCTGTGATCCCTTGCGCGCATTTCGATCCACGAACACTCGCTGCACACGATCGCGTACCGGAGTCGTCGCAAGGACGAGATCGATGCGCATGCCCTTGCGCTTGTGGAAGTTGCCGTCTCGGTAATCCCACCACGAGTAGAGCTCGGCCTCGTCGTGGTGCTCGCGAAACACGTCGACGAGATCGCGTTCGGCGAGTGCGGCGAGTTTGTCTCGCTCCGCCTGGCTGACATGTGTGCTTCCCGAGTGGCTGCTTGCGTCGTAGACGTCGCGGTCGTCTGGCGCGATGTTGAAGTCGCCGACAACCGCAACGGGCTGTCCGTCGCTGACGTTGGCGTCCACATCGGCACACAGTCGGTCGAGCCATTGCAGCTTGTATTGGTAGTGGTCGTCGTCGAGCGAGCGGCCATTCGGGACGTAACAGCTGGCGACGCGTACGCCGCCACACGTGGCCCAGATGATCCGCGCGTCGATATCGGGGTCGCCGCCATCGCCGAAGTCGACGTGCACGTCGTCGAGGCCGACACGCGAGACGATGGCGACCCCGTTCCACTGACCCTGTCCGTGATGCGCCGATTGGTATCCGCGCTCGGCGAAGACCTCTGCGGGGAAGTCCTCGGTGGCGAGCTTTGTTTCCTGCATGCACACCACGTCGGGCTGTAAGAGGTCGAACCACTCGGTCACACGATCGATCCGGGCGTTCAGGCTATTCACATTCCACGTCACGAGGCGCACCCCGCCACCGTAGCGGTGCCTAGTCTTGGCACCGTGACCGCCACACCACACACCAACAACCAGTCGTCGATGACCGAGCGCGAGGCCGCACTGGGGGCCAACTCGTGGATCATCGACGAGATGCGCAAGGCGTACGCCGCCGATCCCGACTCCGTGTCCGAGGGTTGGCGAGAGTTCTTTGCAGGCGACGATTCGGCGGGCGCCGCCGCGGCTCCCGATCCGGTTGCCGCCGCGTCTCCCGCTGCTTCGGTCTCGCCGGCTTCCGCATCGGCTCCAAGCGCTGCGACAGCTCCGCCAAGCCCAGCGCAGGCAAGTCCCGCTCCGAAACCTGCGTCCGCTTCGGCCGGCGCCGCCAACCCGGGTGTTCCGGATGGTGCTGAGCCGTTGCGTGGCGCTGCGGCTCGCATCGTCACGAACATGGAGCAGAGTCTCGAAGTTCCGACCGCCACGAGTTTCCGAGATGTTCCGGCTCGGTTGCTCGAGGTGAACCGGGCGATCATCAACGGCCATCTGGGTCGAACACGTGGTGGCAAGGTGTCGTTCACCCACCTGATTGGCTATGCCGTGGTGCGGGCGGTGGCGGATGCAGTGCCGGCGATGAACAACGGCTACGTCGAGGGCCCCGACGGCAAGCCGCATGTGGTCCGTCGGAAGAACGTCGGTCTCGGTATCGCCATCGACGTGCCCAAGTCCGACGGCACCCGGTCGCTGCTCGTGCCGTGTATTGCGGATGCCGACCAGCTCGACTTCGCGGGGTTCGTGGAGGTGTACGACGACCTCATTCGTCGGGGCCGCAACGGAAAGCTCACCCTCGACGACTTCCGTGGCACGACGGTCTCCCTGACCAACCCCGGCGGCATCGGCACCGTGCAATCCGTGCCCCGCCTCATGTCGGGTCAGAGCGCAATCATCGGCCTCGGAGCCATCGGCTACCCGACTGCCTTCGCCGCCGCCGACCCGGCGAAGCTCGCCGAGATCGGGGTGAGCAAGGTGATGACCATCACGTCCACCTACGACCACCGAGTCATCCAAGGGGCGGAAAGCGGCCTCTTCCTGAAGAAGGTCCAGGACCTCCTGATGGGCGAGGAGGACTTCTACGTCGAAGCCCTCGCGTCGATGGGGATCCCGTACGACGCAGTCAAGTGGCGTCGTGACGTCAACCCGGTCGACGACGAGTACTCGCTCATCGAGCGGCAGACCAAGGTCAACACGCTCGTCAACAACTACCGCGTCCGGGGACATCTGATCGCCAATCTCGACCCACTCGGTGTCATGCCCCGCGGCATGCATCCCGAGCTCGACCCGGCCAGCTACGGCCTCACGATCTGGGATCTCGAACGCGAGTTCCACATCGACGGCATCTTCGGACCGCAGGCTGCAGCGGGGCGCAGCCGGATGAAGCTCGTCAAGATCCTCGGCACGATGCGCGACGCCTACTCCCGAACCATTGGTGTCGAGTACATGCACATGGCGAACCCGGACGAGAAGGCGTGGATCCAAGAGCACGTCGAAGGCCAATCGTTCACTCCCGACAACGACATGCAACGCCACATCCTGAACCGCCTCAATGCCGCAGAGGCGCTGGAGAAGTTCCTCGGGACCAAGTATTTGGGGCAGAAGCGGTTCGGCATCGAGGGGTGCGAAAGCGCCATCCCAATCCTCGACCGAGTCCTTGGCGCAGCCGCCGATGCAGGGCTCTCCGACGTCGTCATCGGCATGGCGCACCGCGGCCGACTGAACGTGCTCGTCAACATCGTCGGCAAGGCATACAACCAACTCTTCGAGGAGTTCGAAGGCGCCATCACCAACGAGGCCGTCCAAGGGTCGGGTGATGTGAAGTACCACCTTGGCCAGACGGGTGTGTTCACATCGCAAGAGGGCAACCAGATTCCGGTGTCGCTCGCCGCGAATCCAAGCCATCTCGAGGCGGTGGACCCGGTCGTCATCGGCATGGCTCGAGCAAAGATGGATCACATTCCGCTCGACGAGAACCGGAAGTTCCCGGTGCTGCCCGTGCTGATCCATGGCGACGCAGCCTTCGCCGGCCAGGGTGTGGTCACCGAGACCCTCAACCTCAGCCAAATCCGCGGCTATCAGGTGGGCGGCGCGATCCACCTGATCATCAACAATCAACTGGGCTTCACGACCGCACCACATGCGTCGCGGTCGAGCGAATACTCGACCGACGTGGCCAAGCTCATTCAGGCGCCGATCTTCCACGTCAACGCAGACGACCCTGAGGCGTGCGTGCGCGTCGCCCAGCTGGCGTTCGAGTACCGCCAGCGGTTCAACAAAGACGTCGTGATCGACATGATCGGATACCGCCGCCATGGCCACAACGAAGGGGACGACCCGAGCTACACGCAGCCCCTTATGTACCGGGCGATCGAGGCGAGGCGTTCGGTTCGCAAGCTGTACACCGAGTCGCTGATCAAGCGAGGCGATCTCACAGTCGAAGAGGCGGAAGCGTCGCTCGATGACTTCCGTGCGAAGCTCCAAGATGCGCTTGACGCCACCCGCGAGGGGGCGCCAGATCCCGGCTTGCAAGCGGCGGATCCGCCCGCAGCGGTGGGTGTCTTGCCCGCAGCAGCGACCGGGGTTGATCGGGCTGCGCTCGACCGCGTGTACGCCGCGCTGCAGGTCGTGCCCGACGGATTCACCGTCCACCCGAAGCTGGCTCGCCAGTTCGAGGGGCGAGACGAGATGTGGGCCAACGGCGAGGTCGATTGGGCCCTCGGAGAGGCCTTCGCGTACGGCACGATGCTCGACGAAGGGATCTCGATTCGGCTCGCTGGCCAGGACAGCCGTCGTGGAACGTTCTCGCATCGCCATTCGACGCTGGTCGACTACGAGAATGGCTCGGAGTTCGTGCCGTTGACGGGCGCGTCCCGTGACGGCTCGAAGCTGTGGATCTACGACTCGCTCCTGTCGGAGTACGCCGCACTGGGGTTCGAATACGGCTACTCGGTGGAGCGTCCCGACGTCCTGACGTTGTGGGAGGCGCAGTTCGGCGATTTCGTCAACGGCGCACAAATCGTCATCGACCAGTTCATCATCGCTGCTGAGGACAAGTGGCAGCAGTCGAGCGGTCTCGTGATGTTGCTGCCACACGGCTATGAAGGTCAGGGGCCAGAGCACTCGTCGGCCCGCGTCGAGCGATTCCTGCTTTTGGCAGCCGAAGACAACGTGCAGATCGCCAACGTCACGACCGCGGCACAGTTCTTCCATCTTCTTCGCCGACAGATGCACCGAGACATCCGCAAACCACTCGTCGTGTTCACGCCGAAATCTCTGCTTCGGGCCAAGACGACTCGCTCACCGGTCGAGGCCTTCGTCGACGGGGTCTTCCACGAAACTCTCGATGACCCCAACCCTCCGCACGAACCACGTGACCTCGTCTTCTGCACCGGGAAGGTGGCGATCGACGCGATGGCGCGCCGAGACGCCGAGGGACACGCCACAACGATCGTTCGTGTCGAACAGCTCTACCCCTGGCCGCACGAACAGGTCGCCGCCGCCGTTGCTGCGAACCCATCAGCTAAGCGGATCGTCTGGCTCCAGGAGGAACCGGAGAACATGGGCGCGTGGAACTTCGTGAAGGGTCGGCTCTACGAACGTCACGGTGACACTCACGAGATTCAGCGCGTGTCTCGTCCCGAATCCGGCAGTCCTTCGTGCGGCTCGTCTCGGGTGCATGCCCAAGAACACGAGCAACTGCTCGATCGCCTCTTCGAGTCCTGAGCTCCGAGGTCCCCTGGGCGGATTTGCCCCATCACACACATCTCGGCTAGGGCGTCGTAAGGTCTCCGTCGGGCCTCGGGCGTCCGTGCAGTCGGCAACTGCCGTCTGCTTCTGTCTACCCGAGGTGACACCGTGTCCTCCATCTCCCGATTGCGCGCTGTTGGCGCGGCCAGCGCGATCACCGGAGCCGCAATTCTCATCGCCGTTTTCGGCCCGCTATTCGCCGGGGCGTCGACGAGCCAAACAATCGACGGCCCACTCGTCGAGATCGAACGGTTGGTCGGCAACTACGGGGTAACCACAGCCGGCGTCGGCGTCTATCCCGACACCGGCGACGAGACTGCCGAACGCCGAACCGGCGGGACCGACACCATCGTCGTTCCCGACGGTGCACAGGTCGTCAAGGTCCTGGCGTACTGGGCTGGCCGTGGCCCGACGTGGAGCGATCCGTCGATCGAGATCGGCGGGACGACCGTCGATTCGCAGCGTTCGTACTCGTGGACCTGGCCGGGTTTCACCCAGACCGTGTATGCCGCAGAACTGACCGACCGAATCGACATCCCAACGGGTTCGAGCGATGTCGTTTTCGACGGTATTGCGAACCCCGCTGGCGAGCGCCCCTACGGCGCGGGACTTGTGGTCGTCTATGAAGATCCGAGCCTGCCTGAGGTCGAACTTGTTCTCCGCGAAGGCAACGACTTCGCGTTCGCCGGGGACCGCTACTCCGATGCCAACGGCCACGCAGGTCTGCACACCGCCGTGAACTGCACCGAGTTCGCCCCGGCTCCGTTTGACCGAACGGTGTCGACGACGGCTCGGGTTGCCGCCGTGGATGCTGGACGTACCGACGGCCCGGCGAGGACCCAACAGATCCAGTGGTTCTCGAGCGCCGAGCAGATCGTCGCTCCAACGGCTGATCTCGATGGAAGCACGGTCATGGAGCGCGCCGGCGATGCCGACGAGGTCTTGTTCGATCCTGTGCCGTCTCGTGCGACCGGAGAATGGGGTTACGAGGTCGTCGACCTACAGAAGCCGTTGTTTGGCGGGGATCGCTGGTTCTGCACGCAGATGATCTCGATCGATCTCGAGGGAGGGGTCGGCGCATCGTTGGCGCTGACCGACTCGTCGGCCAGTCTTCCGACGATCCACCGCATCGGAAATCTCGTCTTCCACGACGTCGATCGTGACGGACTCGCCACCGCTGCCGATGAAGGTATTGATGCCGTCGTGGTCGAACTCCGCGATGAGGCGTCTGGAGCGGTCCTCGCGTCGACGGTGACGTCGGACGGCGGCCGCTACGCATTCGATGGACTAGCAGCTGGCCGCTACGTCGTGGCTGTCCCCGCGGGGCAAGCCGGTCTGATCGGTGATGCTGCATTCGACATCACGGATGTCAACGGTGCGCAAACGACCGACGCGCTCGACGTCGACAACGACTCGGATCTGACACTGTCGGACGGTGCGTGGGTGAGCGAGGTCATCGTCCTCGGCGACGACGGATCCGACGGCGAGTACGCCTCGAATGCATCGAACGAGCCGACGAACGAACTCGATCCGTTCACCGGGGCCGATGACGACCCCGACGACCTGGCGATTGCCAACGGAAACTACGACGACGTCCGATCGAACTTCACGATCGACGTCGGCTTCGTCTCCGAGTCCCCAGCCGAGGAGCCCCCAGCCGAGGAGCCCCCGGCAACGGTCGATGGGGTAATCGGCGATCTGGTCTGGGCTGATACCAACAACAATGGTCGTGTCGACGAGGGCGAGGCCGGAATCGGCGGTGTCGTCGTCGAGGCGCTCGATGCGGCTGGCGAAGTCGTGGCGACTACCACGACCGACAGCGCAGGTAAATGGACAATGGCCGACCTTTCGGCCGGCGACTACGTGATCCGTCTCTCCGCCTCTAACTGGTCGGCTGACGGGCCGCTCCGGAGCTGCGTCTCGTCCGACCCGACCGCCCTCGATCCCGCCGACGGCATCGACGACGACGACAATGGCGACCCCGATGCCCCGTTTGGAATCGTGAGTGGAGTCGTTCCTGTCGCTGCGGACGGGGTCGACACGACGATCGACTTCGGATGTCAGCCGGTGGAGTTCGATCTCGCGCTTCTGCTGCAACCGATCGATGACGCCGACGTGCGCGCTGGTGGAACCGGCGCCGTCGTCGCGACCGTGACCAACCAGGGCGCTATTGCTGCCGATCTTGTCGTCATCCGGTTGACCGCTCCGGAGGGGATGCACTTTCCGACCGACGCAGGCTCGCTTCCGACGATGGAACTGACGCTCGACACCGATCGATTCGCCCCGGGTGACGAGATCCAGGTCGAGATTCCGGTGGCCTTCGATGTGAGCGACCGGGAGTTCCTGGTGTTCGCCGAGATCGCGTACGCAACGCCGACCGTCACGCTGCCGAATGGCGAGCCCGTCGACGACATCGATTCGACGCCCGACACCGAACCGGGCGACGCCCTCGTCGATGACTGGACTCACGATGACGGCACCGATGATGAGGACGACCACGACGTCGTGGTCTTCGCTCCCGCAACGGTCGAGGAGCCGGTCGTCGAAGAGCCGGTCGTCGAAGAGCCGGTCGAGGTTCCGGTTGTGGTCGTTCCGGTCGTTCCGGAGCAGCCGACGCCGTTCCCGATCGTGATCGATCCGGTTGTGGATCCGGTCGAGCTGCCGGTGGTGATCGATCCGGTCGTCGAAGAGCCGGTCGAGGTGCCGGTTGCGGTCGTTCCGGTCGTTCCGGAGCAGCCGACGCCGTTCCCGATCGTCATCGAACCGGTGGTCGAGGTCGAACCGATTGTCATCGAACCGGTGGTCGAGGTCGAACCGATTGTCATCGAACCGATCATCGTGGTCGAGCCGATCATCGTGGTCGAACAACCTGTGCCGGTCGAGGTCATCGTGCCCGTTGAGCCGGTGCCGGTCGAGGCCCCAGTCGTGGAACCCGTCGTTGTCGAACCCGTGGTCGAGGCCCCAGTCGTGGAACCCGTCGTTGTCGAGCCGGTCGAGGTCGTCATACCGATCGAGCCAGCGCCAGGCGAGCCCATCGTGGTTCAGGTCGAAGGGGCAGTGGAGACCCCAGCGGTGACGCCGGTACCGGTCGTGGCCGAGACGCCGGTCGTCGACTCTCCGACCCCGGTCGCTCAGGGCCCCGTCGAGGTGGTGCAGGTCGCGCAGGCACAGGCCGGGGGGCCCATCCTCGCGCTCACCGGTGGCGAATCGAAGATCGCCGGATTGTTCGGGGCGATGCTCGTCGTGATGGGTGTCATCTGCTGGATGCTTGCCAACCGCCGCCGACTGATCCTCGGTCAATTCGGCGCATGATTGGCCTTTCGTCAATCCGCTGGACGGTACTGATCGACGATTTTCAGCACCGCGTCAGCAAGCGTCGGTGCTCGAATCGGTCCCACTTCTGACAGTGCAATGAGGTCCGCCTCCGTCTGGGGGCGGACCTCGGCGATTTCGGCGATGGCATCGTCGCTCAGGACGTGCGTCGGCGCGACACCGTTCGCCCGGGCCCGTCTCTTCCGCCACTCGTGAAGGGCCTCGGTGAGCCCGGTGCCCGTATCGGACTCTCGGCCGCCACCGTCCGTCGAACGCACCGAGTCGAGCACCGCTGCGGCCTGCACCGCGTTGCGTCTGCGGGTGACCTGTGGCGCCATGCTCGCCGCAACGGCACCGATCCGGTCGAGGTACGGGCTCGGCTTCCGTTCGACTACCGAGGTTCCGACCTGACGCGTCTTCGCCCAGTGCAGATGAAGCTCCCGTCGCGCCCGGGTGACCCCGACGTAAACGAGGCGTTGCTCTTCGTCGGCGGCGGCCGGCGTGGTCGCCGAACGATGGGGGGCAAGTCCGTCCTCCATCCCTGCGAGGTGCACGGTCTCCCATTCGAGGCCCTTGGAGCTGTGCATCGTCATCACGTCGACGGCATCCGCCGAGTGTGCGACCCCTCGATCGCGGTCGGAGCGAAGATCATCCACGAAGTCGCCAAGCCATGCGGAGGGCGCCGTCCGGAGATACTCGTGCCCGAGCCGAACGAAGGCGAGCACCGCATCGTCGGCAGTCTCGTGATCGATGCCAACATCGTTGTCGTGAGCGCCTGCTGCGGTCGAGATCTCGGCGAGTGCCTCGTGCAGGCGAACGTTGACATCGGCGAATGTGGCGAGCGCATCAACCACGGCCGGATCTTCGATGAGCGCCGTGCTCCCACGTCCGATGGTCGGAACGCCGAGGTTCTGTAGCGCCTCGACCAGAATGGGGACCTGTGCGTTGGTGCGCACGAGCACCGCCATCGATGACCACCGTCGCGTGCCTCGGTGGCCGAGTCGAAGGCCGCGAGCGATGGCGGTCGCTTCGGCGTCGTCGTCGACATGAGTCGAGATCGTGACGTCGGGGCCGGTCGGACGCGTTGCCTCCAGAGGTGCGTGGTCGGGGAGGAGTGCGTTGGCGACGCGCAAGATCTCCGGTGTCGACCGGTGGTTGCGGAGGATCGATCGTCGCTCGGCATCAGGAAATCGGTCATCGAGCGTGGTCAGGAGTGACGGGTCGGCTCCATTCCACCCGTAGATGGATTGCCTCGGATCTCCGACGACGCAGAGCTGTGGTTTGGCGCCGATCATCAGCCGAAGAAGCCCATACTGCAACGGGTTGACGTCCTGGAACTCGTCGACGAAAAGGTGGCGATGGGCCCATCGAAAGGCGTCGGCTGTGGTCGGATCGTTTTGCAACAAGCGCGCGCAGTGAAGCAGGAGGTCGTCGAAGTCGACGACTCGTCTCCTCTCCTTCTCGTGGTGGTAGCGCTGGATGAGCGTTGCCATCTCGTGGACGTCGAGCCGTGGTCGGCGGCCGTCTGACGCGGCAACGTCGGCGTAGCGAGCGGCGTCGATTCGGCGTGCGCTGGCCCACTCGATCTCCGCGGTCGCGGATCGAACCAGCGATCGGTCCGGTCGGCCCGGCAGGAGTCCGGCGACGAACCGTGCTTTTCGGGTGAGGAGTTCGGGCGGGGAGGTTCCGGCCTTGTCCCAGTGTTGACGAAGGATCGACAACGCAATCGAATGAAAGGTCCCGGCTGTCACGTGGTCTCGGAGACCGAGCTCCCAGAGGCGACTCCGGAGCTCTCCTGCAGCCTTGCGGCTGAAGGTCAGGGCAAGGACCCGTCGTGGGTCCCAGCGGTCGATGTGCGCCCCCCAGGCGATACGTCGCGTGAGCACACGCGTCTTGCCGGTTCCCGCACCGGCTTCGACGATGAGGACATCGGCGTCGACGGTCACGGCGCTGCGCTGGGCGTCGTCGAGTCCATCGAGGAGGCGTTCGGGCTCGCCGAATCCCGCCGACGGTTGCTGCGCGACCCCTTCCATCGCTGGTCACGATAGGCCCGTTGCGGTGTCAGGGCCGTGCCGGCACCTAGTGTTGGGTCATGGGATTTCCGCCGGATCTGTTGAGTGACGACGAGGAGATCGTCGTCGACATGCACCCCCACTGGTGGACGATGGCGCCGATCTCGGCAGCACTCGCTTCCGTCATCCTCCTCGGTGTACTGCTGCTGTCGGTAGCGGGAGACGGTACGGGGTGGACCATCCTGCAGATTCTCGTTGGTTTACTGGTGCTCGGTGTCCTCGGCATGTTCGCGTTGCGGTACGCACGGTGGTACACGACCGAGTTCGTCGTGACGACCGAGCGAGTCATTTCGCGAAGCGGCGTCGTGTCCAAAGCGGGCATCGAGATCCCACTGGACCGTATCAACACGGTGTTCTTCAATCAGTCCGGCTGGGAACGCCTCGCAGGGTCTGGGGACTTGGGGATCGAATCCGCCGGTGAAGGCGGCCGCCAGACCTTCCAGAACATTCGACGGCCGAACAAGGTGCAAGCCGAGATCTACGCCCAGAAAGATCGTTTTGAGGACCGGCGGCTCGACCGCATCGGCATGGCTAGTGCCGGCGCTCGGGAGGCTCGCTCGATTCCGGATCAGATCGCGGCGCTCGATGATCTCCGCCGGAGCGGAGCCATCACCGACGATGAGTTCGAGATCAAGAAGGCCGAGCTACTGGACCGCATGTGATGATCGAACCGGGTGGCCGGAGCTACCCGTCCGGTGCGGTCCGGAGGTCGCCACATGGGCCACACTTGGGGCCCGAATCTCGAAGGGTGGTCTGGGGATGAATGTCACCGCGCAGGTGGTGCGCAATGGCGATGTCGAGCTTCACGTCGAAGTAATGGGCCCCGACGATGGGCCGACGCTGCTTCTCGTCAATGGGCTCACGTCACAGCTCACATCGTGGACCGATCCATTCTGTGAGGCTTTCGTCGATCGGGGGTTCCTCGTCGTTCGATACGACAACCGCGATTGTGGCTTGTCGACCATTCTCGACGCAGACGACTCCTACTCGCTGTCCGATATGGCTATGGATGCGCGACTGGTGGGTGAAGCCGTGGGTGGCGTGCCGATGCATGTGTTCGGGATCTCGATGGGCGGAATGATTGTGCAGACACTGGCGGCCGAACACCCTGCTGTCGTGGCCTCGATGACGTCGTTCGCTTCATCGACCGGCAATCCCGACGTCGGTCAGCCGTCGGAGGAGGCATGGGACGCGATCTTGGCGCCCGAAGCAACGTCGCGAAAGGAGTTCGTCGATGGTTGGCTCGCCGGCAAGCGGATCTGGGGGACCGACGAGACCTGGACCGAAGAGGACGTGCGTGCGGTCGCCGCTGCCGCTTGGGACCGTTCACCCCCGGCTGGGGGAGGCCTTCGGCAGCTCCAAGCGATCCGAAATGCCGGCAATCGCGACGAGCAAGTAAAGACGATTCAGTGTCCGAGCCTCGTCATGCATGGTGACGCGGACTCGCTCATCGATGTCAGTGGGGGCCGCCATACGGCAGCGCTGATCGAGGGGTCCACGTATGTGGAAGTGGAGGCCATGGGTCACGACATTCCGATTCCCGAATGGCCGATGATCGTCGAACAGGTCACTCGCCTCGCCGCGTCAGCGGGTCTGAGCTGATGGGCGGCCCGCTCGCCGGTGTCCGTGTCGTCGAGCTCGCGGGAATCGGGCCGAGTCCGTTCTGCGCGATGGTCCTGGCCGACCTCGGCGCTGATGTCGTCCGCGTCGACCGGGCGAGTGCTGTTCGGGGCGGTGATCCTGAGGCCCCGCCAGCGGACGTACTCAATCGCAGTCGACGATCGATCGGGGTCGACCTCAAGACGGACGCCGGCCGTGCGGTCGTTTTGCGATTGGTCGGCGAGGCGGACGCGCTGATCGAGGGGTTCCGTCCCGGGGTCACCGAACGGCTTGGCCTCGGCCCAGCCGAGTGCCACGAAGTCAATCCGGCACTCGTCTACGGCCGAATGACCGGTTGGGGGCAGGACGGGCCCTTGGCGGCACGCGCCGGGCACGACATTAACTACGTCGCACTGAGCGGAACGCTCTCGATGATCGGACGGGCGGATCAGCCGCCCGTTCCGCCGATCAATCTCGTCGGGGATTTCGGCGGTGGTGGCATGCTGCTCGCGGTGGGCGTCCTCGCCGGGGTGATCGAGGCGCGTCAGTCCGGCGTCGGCCAGGTGATCGACGCCGCGATGGTCGACGGCTCTGCGCTGTTGGCAGCGATGATGTACTCGTTTCGGGCGATGGGGATGTGGTCCGGTGGGCGCGGCGGCAACATGCTCGACACCGGAGCGCACTTCTACGAGGTGTACGAGACGGCGGACGGCAAGTGGGTCGCACTCGGCGGTATCGAGCCGCAGTTCTACGAGGAGATGTTGGAGCGTCTCGAGATCGATCCGACGACCCTGCCTCCGCAACACGATCGCACCCAATGGCCGGCGGCGAAGGCCACGATTGCGGAGCGGGTGCGGACCAAGACCCGCGCCCAGTGGGAAGAAGCCTTCGTTGGTTCGGACGCCTGTTTCGCTCCGGTGCTCGAGCCCGAAGAGGCAGCGTTGCACCCCCACAACGTCGCTCGCGAGACCTTCGTGACCGTCGCCGACGTGGTGCAGCCCGCGCCGGCGCCTCGATTCTCCCGCACCCCGTCCGATCGACCGACGCCGCCGTCTCATGCGGGTGCGAACACGCGAGACGTCCTGGCCGACGCGGGTTTCTCGGATGCCGAGATCGATGAACTCTTCGACTCGGGCGCTATTCGCTGAACTGACGACATGGTCGACGTCTTGCGTGTGATGCACGAATGGTCATCGTGGGCGATGATCGTCGTTTGTGGTGTCGCCGGAACGTGGACCGTCGCCGCGCATGTCCGAACGTCGCTCGATGTCGCCGCGATGTGGTCGATGCTGAACGTTGGCTACGCAACCGTCTTCGTGGTTACGGCGACGGGTGGCCTGGTCGTGGCGATCTCCGACGTCGAGGCGGATGGCACGCACATGTTCTATGGATTCCTGACGTTTGCCGCGGTTGGCGTGATCGTCGCCTACCGCCACCTGGCCCAGTATCGCTATCTGCTGCATGGACTCGGATCGCTCTTCATCATGGGGCTCGGGATCCGAGGGCTATTTCTCGATCCGGTGCTGCCCAGCTGAGGGCGAGATCAGATCGACCGCAGAGCTCCGCGGAGGATGCTTCGCCCGCTGTGGGTCGGATCGCCGTCATCAGGTTCGATCGACAGGTCGACGATCGAGAACTCGGTCACGTCGATGCCAGCGGGCACCAGGAAGGGCGCACTGGGATCGTCGACCAGTCCGAGCGACACCATGTCGGACAGATCTGGCCGGATGAGCCACACCTCGATGGGGTCGCTATCGGGCAGCGGACCCGAGAATTCGAACGTGAGTCGTTGCGTGTCGTCGCCGTCGACCGTTGCGGTGGCCATGCCGTCAAAGGGCTCGTCGAGGCTGTCGTTCGTCGCCTCGGCGACGAACACGTCGCTGGTTTCGCCGGTGTCGATAATCGTGAACCCGATGACTGCAGCCAGGGCTGCTGCGAGCCCGCCGATCGCCAGTCGGCGACGATCACGGCGCCGGACCTGTGGGGCGCGGCGGCTTCGTGCTGTTTCGAGGTCGACGATGGTCGGATCGGCCGACGCAGAGGGCGCGTCCTCGACGACGTGTAACGCCGGTTCGGGTGATGTCGACGTGGCGATTGGCGCCTCGTCGGGCTCACGATTCGTCGTCGGTGCGTCGTCTCGGACGGCAGCTTCGATCTTGGCGAAGAGGTCGGCCGGAGGGGCGACCCGTTCGCGGTCGTCGTCGGTGACCGTTCTGCTCAGGTGGACCCATTGGTCCAGTTCGGTGTCAGCCATGGATGTACCCCAGTCCGTGCCGGAGACGGTCGAGGCCGCGACGGATGTCGCTCTTGACCGTTCCGAGCGGTATTCCTGTTTGTGCCGCGATCTCGACATGGGTCAGCTCGTCGAAGAACGCCATGGAGATGACGGTGCGGGCTCGGTCCGGAAGCTCGTCGATGGCGTCGACGAGCAACATGCGGAGCGAGACTTCTTCGAGGTCGCTGGATGTCGGGGTCGGCGTGTTCTTCACCCGTTCGACGCGCCGGTCTTCTCGTGCGTTCGCCCGATAGTGATCGATGATCTTGTTTCGGGTGATGCCCGCGAGCCACGGACCGAGTCCGCCTCGTCGGATGTCGTAGCCGCCTCGGTTGCGCCAGGCGGCGATGAACACTTCTTGGGTGATGTCGGCAGCGGCGGCGTCGTCGACGGAGCGGCGGCACAACGAGTAGACGAAGGTTCCGTACTCGTCGTAGAGCGCACGCAGGTCGGCGTCGGAGCCGGTGGTGAATCGGGTTTCGAGCGCGCTTGGTTCGACCGCGACGACCGTTGGGTCGTTTGCGTTTGCCGATCCCGGCTTGTGAAGGTCCGATGTCGCCACGAGTGCCATCTCCAGTGATACGTCCGATGTGGACGCCACGGATGCACTCGATGCTAGAGGGATCTGCGGGTGCCGAGAAGCCTTGTTTGGGCAATCTGTCTCATCGATGCGTGTGGTGATCGCTCCCAGTGAGAGCGATATCTGAACAAATGATGAGAAAGTCGTCATTCATCTCTGTTCAGGATGGATTGGATTTGTAAGAGTCTCAACGTCCCCTTGTCGCGAACCGATGGCTGGGGAGCCCGAACCCCAGGAGTCACCATGTCCGTCGTCGATCAGCTCGCCACCCAGTTCGGCCTCACCACGCCGAAGCTCCGCATCGGACTCAGTCAGGACGAACTGTTTCATGCGGCGATCGCCAACGATCGGGGGCGAGTCCGGATCGACGGGCCCAACGACGAGCAGAAGGCCTTCCCCACCGCCCTCGGCGTCGACGGGCCGCTCGTGTACTACACCGACCCCGAATGCACCGGTCGACCGACAGGTGACACGTTTGCCGTGGCGCGGTCGGAGGTCGAGGACACCGTGTGGTGGAAGCCGGGCTTTGCGAAGTTCGATCCCGCCGCGTTCGATGCGCTGCTCCCGAGAGTCGTCGCCCACCTCAACGAGCGGGAAGCGACGTTGTACGTCACCGACGTGTTCTGTGGATGGGACCCCGAGTTCTCCGAGCCGTATCGTTTCGTGGGCGAATACGCCACACACGCCTATTTCTGCAACATCATGTTTCCGAAGAACGTTCGCGACGACTCCGATCGGGCCGAGGCGGGATGGACAATCATCAACGCCCCATCGTTCGTCGCTGACCCCGAGCGTGATGGCACCAAGTCCAACCGGGCCGTCATCATGGACATCGCAAATCGTGTGGCGCTCGTGATCGGCCCAGCCGACTACTGCGGCATCAACAAGAAGACGATGTTCACCGTCATGAACTACGTGCTTCCCGCCAAGGGGCAGCTCACGATGCACTGCTCGGCCAATGTCGGCGCCGACGGCGACTCGGCCATCCTCTTCGGCCTCTCGGGTACCGGCAAGACGACCCTGTCGGCCGATCCCAACCGCCTCCTCATCGGCGACGACGAGCATGTCTGGTCCGACGCTGGCGTCTCCAACTTCGAGGACGGCTGTTACGCCAAGCTCATCGATCTCAACAAGAAGGCCGAGCCGGTCATCGCCGCGGCGATGTCGATGAAGGGCACGCTCATCGAGAACGTGCCGCCCGTGCATGATCGTCCAATCGAGGAGACCGACCCTCAGGATTTCGATCTGACCGACGGCTCGATCACCGAAAACACCCGCTTTGCCTACCCGCTCACGTGCAATCCCGGTGTCGCCGAAGGAGCCAAAGGGCCGCACCCCGAGACCATTGTGTTGCTCACCGCCGACGCGTTCGGCGTGTTGCCACCCGTGTCGATCCTTGACCGCGACGAGGTCATGTACCACTTCGTGATGGGATTCACGTCCAAACTCGCCGGTACCGAGGTCGGGGTGACCGAGCCGCAAGCCGCGTTCTCGGCGTGCTTCGGTGACCCGTTCATGTCGCAGAAGCCGTCCGTGTACGCCGAACTGCTTGCGAAGCGCATGGACGATCATGAGACCCGTTGCATACTGCTCAACACCGGGTGGACCGGTGGTCCGTACGGCAAGGGCGAGCGAATGTCGCTTGCGGTCACTCGCACGTTGCTCGACGCGGCGCTCAACGGTGACCTCGACGGCATCGACACGACCACCCAGGCGCAACTTGGCTTGCGCATTCCGGTCGCCGTCGACGGTGTCGACGACACGATCCTCGACCCCCGCAACACCTGGGACGACCCCGAGGACTACGACATCGCTGCCGGCCGCCTCCGCGACCTCTTCCGGGAGCAGTACGCCGCGAAGAACTACTCGGACCTCGGCATCGCTCCACGGATGTAGGCTCTCGGTCATGCAGGGAGTGGTGCAGTCATATGATCCGGCGACGGGCGACGGTGTCGTCATGGACGACGTGACGTTCGACGAATACGACCTCGCCCCCGGGGCACTCGACGGATCGGTCTTCCGCATGCTGCGCCAGGGACAGCGGGTGCTCTACCAGCTCGACGATGCGGGCCTCGCGACCACGATTCAGATCGGGTCCGAGGTCGACATGGAAACCCCGGAGCTGTTGCCCGACTGAACGCGAGCGGCCCGAGACATCGGCGTCGGCGGATGTGAATCCATGCTTCACTCGCGGGTAACTTGGCGCCCGCATGAGCGAATCATTCGATGCGGGTGATCTCCGCAGAGTCGTCGAGACCTTTCGTGACGCCCTGGTCGAGCACAAGGCTGTCGTCAACGCGTTGAACGTCTATCCGGTCCCTGACGGTGACACCGGCACGAACATGTCGCTGACGCTCGAGTCGGTCGTCGAGGAACTCAACGACGCCGGCGAGGCGATGGCTGACGTGTGCAAGGCGATCAGCCACGGGTCGCTGATGGGGGCGCGTGGCAACTCGGGCGTGATCATGTCGCAGATCCTCCGCGGGTTGTCAGCGGGGCTTGCCGAACTCGATCGGATCGAGGGCAAGGACTTCGCGGTCGCCATCGGCGCGGCTGCGAAGGCGGCTTATGGTGCCGTCGGTGATCCGGTCGAGGGCACGATCCTCACCGTCGTCCGGGAAGCGGCCGAAGCGGCCGAACCCGCGGCGAACGGATCACTCCTCGATGTCCTCGTCGCCTGTCGCAATGGAGCTGCCGAAGCGCTCGCCAAGACCCCAGAGCTGCTCCCGGTGCTCGCCGAAGCGGGCGTTGTTGACTCCGGCGGAACCGGGCTGCTGATGTTCTTCGACGCCGCGCTCCAGGTCGCCGACGGGAGGGAAATCCCGGCGCCGGTGATGCCGGACGGCGCATCGATCCCGGCGATGGACGACAGTCGCCCTGACGATCACGACCACGAATCGATCGCCGATCTCCGATACGAGGTGATGTTCTTCCTGGACGCTCCCGACGAGACGATCGACGGATTCAAGGCGGCATGGGCCGAAATCGGCGATTCGATCGTGGTGGTCGGCGGCGACGGAATCTGGAACTGTCATGTGCACACCGACGACATCGGTGCGGCCATTGAGTGTGGAATTGACGTGGGGCGTCCGCACAAGATCCGAGTGACCGATCTGCTCGAAGAGGTCGAAGAACAGGAATGGGTCCGCCAAGCGGCCGCAGCGGCAGCCGTTGACACACTCGAGGACACGGACCCGTCGAGCACCGCCGTCATCGCCGTGTGCGTGGGAGACGGCGTGGCCGACATCTTCCGCAGTTTCGGTGTCCAGTACGTCGTCGAAGGCGGCCAGACGATGAACCCGTCGACCGCCGATTTCCTCGGCGCTGTCGACAAGTTGCCGACCGACGGCGTGATCATCTTGCCGAACAACAAGAACATCATCGCCGTCGCCGAGCAGGTCGGAGGGGAGACCGACGTGCCGGTGACCGTCGTTCCCACCCGGAGCATCGTCGGCGGCATGGCTGCGCTGATCGCCTACGACCCTCAGGCCGACATCGAAACGAACGCGACGGGCATGGGTGACGCGCTCGAACACCTGGTGCAGGGGGAGGTCACCCGCGCCGTACGCGACACGACCGCCGAGGGCTTCGAGATCGCCGATGGAGATTGGCTCGGCCTCGCGCAGGGCACGATCGTTGCCGTCGAGGCGGATGTCGTCGCCGCAGCCGCCGGCGTACTGGCGACGCTCGCCACCGACGAGCACGAGATCTGCACGATCGTGGTTGGAGCCGACGCGACCGAAGGCGAGGCGTCAACCCTCGAGGCACAGATCGCATTGTCGCACCCCGATCTCGAGGTCGAGATCCACCACGGCGGCCAGCCGCTGTACCCCTTCATCATCGGGGTGGAGTGACCACAGATCACTCGGGTTCGGCGTCGTCGCCGCTCACGCTGCGCGATCTCGATGCCCTCGAGGTCGATCGACTCAAAGGGGTGGGCCCCAAGCGTTCGGCAGCGCTTGCCAAAGTCGACGTGCGTTCGGTTCTCGATCTGCTCCGGTACTACCCGAGGCGTTGGATCGATCGCACCCGCGAAGAACGGATCAGCGATCTCGTCATCGGCGAAGAGGCGATGGTCGTGGCGACGGTGCAGCGTGTCGATCAGCGACGGCTTCGCGGCAAGCGCACGATGGTCACCGTTGTTGTCGGTGACGGATCGGGACGGCTCACCGCAACCTTCTTCAACCAACCTTGGCGCGCCCGCCAGTTGAGCGAAGGCATGGACGTCGTGTTGTTTGGAAAGGTGGACGAGTTTCGGGGTGCCCTGCAGATGTCGTCTCCGGTCGTCGACCTGCTCGGCGACCAGACCGGGAGAGTCGTTCCGGTCTACCCGCAATCCGAAAAGGGGGGAGTCGCCAGCGCCGACGTCGCCCGTCTCGTCGAGGAAGCCATCCGGCGGTCGCGCCAGCGGTCGATCGCCGATCCGCTGCCCGACGAGATTCGGCGCCGCTTCGGGTTCGTCGACCGTGACACCGCCATCGTCGGCATCCACACGCCCGAGGCGATGACCGACGTTGCTGACGCTCGACGACGCCTCGTATTCGACGAGTTGTTCTCGATCCAGCTCGAGCTTGTCCGCCAACAGCGTGATCGGCAAGCCACCGAGGTGGGGGTCGATCATGCGCCGTCGGGTCTGATGACGGGCAAGCTCCTCCAGAGCCTCGGGTTTCCATTGACCGGCGCACAGCAGCGGGTGATCCGGGAGATCGTCGAAGACATGCAGCGACCGCACCCGATGCACCGCTTGCTCCAGGGCGATGTTGGTGCCGGCAAGACGCTCGTGGCCGTTCACGCCCTGCTCAGCGCCGTGGAGGGCGGTTTCCAGGGGGCGATGATGGCGCCGACAGAAGTCCTCGCCGAGCAGCATCACCTCGGCGTGAGTGGGCTACTCGCCGGGCTCGAGGTTCACGACCCGAACTCGCTGCTCGGAACCCGTCCGCTGCGGGTCGAACTCCTGACCAATGGGGTGTCGACGGCTGATCGCCGCCGAATCCTCGCTCAGACGCAGTCGGGTGACGTCGACATCGTCATCGGCACCCACGCGCTCATCCAGGATGCGGTCGGCTTCTTCCGGCTCGGAATGGTTGTCATCGACGAGCAACATCGGTTCGGGGTCGAACAGCGGGCGGTGCTGCGCGACAAGGGCCCCGACGGTAGCGAGCCCGATGTGCTCGTCATGACCGCGACCCCGATTCCGCGTACGGCGGCGATGACGGTCTACGGCGATCTCGATGTGAGCGTCCTCGACGAGCTGCCTCCGGGGCGGACCCCGATCGTGACTCGATGGGCAGACGGCCCGCTCGACGAGGCAGAGATGTGGTCCCACGTCCGGGACGAAGTCGCGGACGGGCGGCAGGCCTACGTCGTGTGCCCGCTGATCGACGCGTCCGACGCGCTCGAAGTCCGATCCGTCGTCGAGACCCACGAGGAACTCATCGGTGGCGAACTTCACGGCCTCGCAGTCGAGTTGCTGCACGGGCGGATGACCTCGGCCGAGAAAGAGTCGGTCATGTCGGCGTTCCGGTCTGGCGACGTCGATGTCCTCGTGGCGACGACCGTGATCGAGGTGGGTGTCGACGTCCCCAATGCGACGGTGATGGTGATCCTCGACGCTGGTCGGTTCGGCATCGCGCAGCTCCACCAGCTTCGAGGGCGTGTTGGACGGGGAACGCACGCATCGACCTGTTGGCTCGCTGGCGAAGCCACGACCAGCGACGGCGAAGCGAGGCTCGAAGCGCTCGTCGAATCGACCGACGGTTTCGCCCTCGCCGAAATTGACCTGGAGCTCCGCGGCGAAGGCACGATCCTCGGCGATCGGCAGAAGGGCCGCAACGACCTCCGACTCGCATCGCTGAAGACCGACCGAGAGGTGGTGACGCACGCACGAGAGGTGGCGCTCGAACTCCTCGATGCCGATGCTCCAGCACTCGAGGCGCTCCTCGACGATGCTGCCGTCCTTCTCGGGGGCGAGGAGACCGAGTACCTCCGAAAGAACTGATCACGGTCTCGGGGCCGGTACTCTCGCGGGTGTGGGGATCACCGTTCCCGAAACGATCGTGTGCGTCGACTGTGGCGGCACCTGCCATCGCCTCGGCTATGAACCAGCCGAAGGCTGGTCGGCCGGTGCGGTCGTCGCGTACCGGTGCGCCGATTGTCTCGATCGATGGGATGTCGAGTTCGACGAACGCGACCTCGATGAGGGGGGATACCCGAGATGAGAGTCGTCGCTGGTGACGCTCGAGGACGACCGCTCGAAGCCCCGAGCGGCAATCGCACGCGTCCGACTTCTGACCGGGTCCGGGAGTCGATCTTCAACATGTTGTTCAGCCTCGGTGTGCACGGTGGCGAGACCGTCGTTGATCTTTATGCCGGCTGTGGTGCTCTCGGGATCGAGGCCCTCAGTCGCGGCGCCGCCCACTGCACCTTTGTCGAACAGGATCGTCGGGCGATCGCGTGCATCCAGAACAACCTCGACAGCGTCGGATTCGCCGATCGGGCAACCGTGGTCCACGCCGATGTCGGGTCGTGGCTCGATCAACAGCCACCGAGGGCCGACCTGGTGCTCGCCGACCCCCCGTACGCCGACGACGAATGGCTGCAACTGCTCGACCGGATCGACTCGCGCTGGCTTGTCGCTGAGGCGGGTGAGGTCGTCGGCGAACATCCTCGCTGGGATGTCGTTCGGGAGAAGACCTACGGGACTACGGTGGTCACCGTGTTCGCCCGGAACGGAACGACTGAATGACCACCGTGCTGTACCCGGGTTCGTTTGATCCGGTGCACAACGGTCACGTCGAAATCGTCGAGACCGCGTCGCAGCTCTTCGATCACGTGATCGTCGCCGCCATGCGGAATCCGCAGAAGTCAGCAGGTGTCCTCACCCTCGAGGAACGCGAACAGGTTCTGACGGAGACGTTCGAACACCTCGACAACGTGTCGATCACGATGTTCTCGTCGCTCGTTGTCGACCTGGCACAAGAGATGGAGGCGGACTTCATCGTCAAGGGTCTTCGGGCCGTTTCGGACTTCGAGTCCGAGTTGCAGATGGCCCAGATGAACAAAGCGATCTCCGGCGTCCACACCATCTTCTTACCGAGCGCGTCGGAGAAGTCGTTTCTCGCATCCCGGCTCATCAACGAGATCGCCCGGTACGGCGGCAATGTGTCGTCGATGGTTCCGCCGCCGGCCCTCCGGGTGCTTCGGGAGAAGTTCTCGACATGACCGATCTGCCATCCGACGCCGAGGTGCACGAGCTCCATCCGCCGTCAGCATTGCCGATGCCTGCTCGTGAGGCTCCGGCCAATCACGTCCCCGAGGTCGAACGTCGGCTCAAAGAAGCGATCTTGATCATCGAGAACGCTCGGCCGATGCCGCTGTCGACGTCGTTGATGATCCAGGGCGATCCGATTCTCGACCTGCTCCGCCAGGCCATGGCGGCACTGCCCGACGATCTGCGGGCTGCCCGGTGGTTGCTGCGTGAGCGAGACGAATATCTCGAACGGGTTCGGCTCGAAGGTGAAGAGATCGTGTCGGTCGCTCGGTCTCGGGCGGAGCGGATGGTCGAACGAACCGAGGTCGTGAAATCCGCTGAGCAGCGGGCGCAGCGGCTGATCGCCGATGCCGAAGCCGAGGCGCGCCGCATGCGTCGGGAGACCGAAGACTTCTGCGATGCCCGGTTGGCTGCGCTCGAAGGCATACTCGACCGGACACGAACGGTCGTGGCGACCGGGCGGAACCGGCTCCAGGGGGTCGGGCCGATCGACCTCACTCGGGAAACCGAGCTGATCGAGGCCGAAGCCGAACGATCTGGACTGTTCGACCAGGACTTCTCCTGACGACGTTCGGGGGACACCCGAACGGAGCGACACATGGCTGATCACGTCGAGATCTCGAGCTGGTCTGGGCTCCGGATCGATGTGGCGCGGCTACGCCGAACCCTTCGTCAACCCGGTGGGGCAGTGGTCGAATCGGTCGAGCCGATTCGAGTGCACGCGGCCCTCGATGCGCCAGACGATCTGGCGATCACCACTGGACGCATCCCCGCCGGCAGCGAAGTTGGGGTCGACGGCGTGCTCGACGTTTCGTCATCGGGAATCGTGGGCCGGCTGCGTGTGACTGGCGGTTGGGAGGCCGAGTGTCGCCGCTGTCTCGATCCGGTAGCCGGAATCATCGACGCCGAACTCGAGGTGCCGTTCGTCGACCTCCCGTCGGATGTCGATCTGACCGATGCGGGGCCCGATGTCGAATCGCTCGACGACGCGGAGGCCTACCCAGTGGTGGACGACCGCGTTGATCTCGAGCTCGTCGTGCGCGACGAGCTCATGTTGGCGCTGCCGCTCTCGCCCTTGTGCGCGGACGACTGCGCCGGCGCCGACCCCGACCGTTTTCCCGCCACGGGCCCGACGGACGAGGGCGCGGATACCGAGCCGGAGATCGACCCGCGCTGGGCAGCGCTGAGCGAGATCCGGTTCGACGACGGCGAGTGACCGTATTCGCCGGGGGAGGCGATACGCTGTCGCACTCGTGTGCGCCGGATGCGGCGCGCCGCCCGGCACCTGGTCGGGCCACGTTTCGAGACCACAGGTGGCGTCATGGCCGTTCCGAAGAAGAAGACCTCCAAAGCGAAGAGCCGGAGCCGCCGATCCTCGGCCTGGCGTATCCGTACCTCGGGTCGGTCGACCTGTCCGCGATGCGGCGCAGCAAAGCGACCGCACGTCGTGTGTGACAACTGCGGTTGGTACGGCGGCCGTCAGGCCATCGACGTCGACTGAGCGGGACGAAACAGATGCTCCCCATCGCCGTCGATGCCATGGGCGGCGACAACGCCCCAGACGCCATCGTCGCCGGAGCGCGGCGTGCCGTCGAGGAGCGTGGTATTCCCGTTGTCCTCGTCGGGAGGCGAGACGAACTGGGTGACGTCGGCGACATCGATGTCATCGAGGCGTCCGAGGTGATCGCCATGGACGCCGACCCGGGTTCGAGCGTCCGAACGATGAAGGACTCCTCGCTCGTTCGTGCTGCCGAAGCGGTGCGGGATGGCCACGCCAGCGCGATGGTCTCCGCGGGCAACACCGGGGCGACGATGGCATCGGCCTTGCTCCGAACCGGACGCATCAAAGGTGTTTCGCGACCAGCGATTGCGACGCCGATTCCCGGTCCGACGGGCGAACCGACCGTACTGCTCGACGCAGGCGCCAACGCCGAATGCCGCGCCGAATGGCTCGTGCAGTTCGCCCAGATGGGCGCCGTGTTCTCGAAGGCGCGCTTCGGCATCGACCGACCGCGTATCGGGTTGCTCTCGATCGGCGAAGAAGCCGGCAAGGGTTCGCCGCTTGTCAAGGAGGCGTGGGCGCTGCTCGACGAGGTCGACTGGTCTGCGCAAGGCGCCGAGTGGATCGGGAACGTCGAGGGACGCGACCTGATGGCTGACGAAGCCGACGTGGTCGTTACCGATGGATTCACGGGCAATGTGGCGCTGAAGACCCTCGAAGGCGCGGCGAAGAACATCATCAATGCCTTGCTTCAGGCGTTTGATTCGTCCGACGAAGCCCGAGAAGGTGCTGCGATGCTTCTCCCGGCGCTGGCACCGCTCTACGAGCGGTTCAACGCCGATTCGTACGGCGGAGCGATGCTTCTCGGCACCAAAGGCGTCTGTATCATCAGCCACGGATCGTCCAAGGACGTCGCCATGCTCAATGCGATTTCGGTGGCCTCCGAGATGGTGAACGGCGATCTGGTCGGCAAGATCGCCGGTGCGGTCAACGCCTGATCGACCCGCATGAGGCGCCATTTCGGATACGATGCGGCGTCGTTCCACGGAGGGGGAGTGCCGATCATGCCAGCCGAAACTCACGTGTCCGGAGACAAGCCCGATCGCAGCGAAGTTCTGGGTATCGTCCGCGACCGCCTCGCCGAGATTCTCGAGATCGAGCCCGATCAGATCGCTGAGGGAGATTCGTTTCAGGACGACCTCGACGCGGACTCGCTTGCGTTGATCGAACTTGTCGAAGCCATCGAGGAGGAGCTCGGAGAGCGCTCCGTGGGCTTCCGGATCGAGGACGACGATCTCGAAGATCTCAAGACGGTGCGCGACGCAGTCGACTACGTCGTCACCCGGCTTGGCTGATTCCACCGACGCCGAGGCGTCGACGCCGGACCCGCTCGCTGCCGCGGAGGCTCTGCAGGATGCGCTTGGTCACGAGTTCGATGATCCGAGCTTGCTCGAGCTGGCTTGCACCCATCGTTCGTGGTGCGCGGAGCACGGCGGTGACTCGAACGAACGTCTCGAGTTCCTCGGCGATTCGGTGCTGGGTCTCGTGGTGACGGAGTTGTTGTTTTCCGGTGCGCCGTTGCTGACCGAAGGAGACCTCGCCAAAGCGCGTGCCGAAGTCGTGAACATGTCGTCGCTCGCCGACTGTGCCCGAACAATCGGACTTGGCGACGCGATGCGTCTCGGACGAGGCGAGGAGTTGTCTGGCGGACGCGACAAGGAGTCGATTCTCGCCGACGCGATGGAGGCCATCTTCGGGGCGGTACACCTCGACTCGTCCATCGCCGAGAGCACACGCGTCATCTCCGGGCTCCTCGGGTCTCGGTGCGCCGAAGCGCTCGCTCGTCCAGGCGGAAACGACCACAAGACCCGGCTACAGGAGCGGGCGGCCGCCATTGGCCAGGGCCCGCCGCGGTATGTCGTGACGACCTCAGGTCCCGATCACGGTCGACGGTTCGCCGCGACGGTCACGGTTGGGGACGCGGTTGGTCAGGGCAGTGGTAGCTCGAAGAAACAGGCCGAACAACAGGCCGCCGAGGATGTGCTTGGGCGTCTCGATGGTGGCGTCCGAGGGAACAACCGCGAGAATGCACGACACGGACGTGAACCGGAGCCCGCGAGCCCGGTGGAGGGATCCTGATGAGAGCTGAACTGGCAGAGGTCGAGCTGATGCGACGCGACCTCGAGCGAGAGGTCGTCGGCCGCAAGGTCAAGGAGGCCTCGGCGGCCGGGATGGCCGCACTGCCCCGGTACAAGAATCGCAAACAGTTCACGTCGCAGCTCGACGGGGTGAAGATCATTGGCGTTGTACGCCAAGCTCGGATCCTGCTGTTTCCGCTCGATTCCGACGACATTCTTGTCGTGAAGCTCGGTGACGGCCTTCTGCGACGCAACGCAAACAAGGATGCCGAGGCACCGGGAACCGAGATCGTCGTGACCTTCACCCAGGGCGGCCAGCTGCGACTTCTCGACCCGGACGGTACCGCCGAGGTGGCCGTGGTCCCGAAGGACGACATCATGTCGGAGTTCCCCGAACTGAATGACCCCGCGGTGGACCCGATCGACACGCCGCTGGCGTGGCTCGACTTCCGAGATCTTCTGGCCGGGCACAGCGCCTCGCTCAAAGAGCTCCTTACCGACGGTTCGGCGATTCTGAGCATCGGCTCGATGTATGCCGACGAGATCCTCTTCGACGCGGGTCTGCGATTCGACCGGACGAGCGATTCGCTGTCGACCCAGGAAGTCCGTCGGCTGTATCGATCCTTGGTCGAGACGCTTCACAACATCATCAAGTACCGAGGCACCACGCTCGAAGATCGGGACTGGGCCGACGTTTTCGGTGAGCCGGGTGTCTACGACCAACATCTCCAGGTGTACGGCCGACACGGCGAACTCAGCCCGCGGTCTCGTTCGCCGATTCAGCGCACCAAGTTCAAGGGCGAGTGGACCTACTTCTGCGAAACGCAGGTCTGACCCGAGTTACATCGGTGGGATTCGGGTGGGTACCCTGCGGGGGTGCATCTGAAGACGCTCACGATGAAGGGCTTCAAGTCCTTCGCTGACAACGTTTCACTCGAACTCGAGCCCGGCGTGACGGTCGTCGTCGGGCCGAACGGGTCCGGAAAGTCGAACGTTGTCGATGCGATTGCCTGGGTGCTGGGCGCTCAGGCGCCCAGTTCGGTCCGGTCGCAAAAGATGGATGACGTCATCTTCGCCGGTACGGCCAATCGGGCGGCGCTCGGCCGTGCCGAAGTGTCTCTCGTGATCGACAACACGTCGGGGATGTTGCCGACGGAGTTCAACGAGTTGCAGATCACTCGCACGCTCTTCCGCTCCGGGGACTCCGAGTACTCGATGAACGGCGTGCCGTGTCGACTTCTCGACATCCAGGAGATGCTCAGCGACTCGGGTGTCGGCCGAACGCAGCACGTCATCATCTCCCAGGGGCAGATCGACGCGGTACTCAATGCACGCCCCGAAGAGCGTCGCCTCATCATCGAGGAGGCGGCGGGCGTCCTGAAGTACCGGAAGCGCCGGGAGAAGGCACAGCGACGTCTCGTGGCCACCGAAGCGAACCTGACTCGTATTCAGGATCTTCTTCGGGAGATTCGCCGTCAACTGCGTCCTCTCGAGAAGCAGGCCGATGCGGCACGCCGTCATGGTGATGTCGTGGCCGAACTTCGAGCGTGTCAGCTGTGGTTGGCCGGGCGCGAGGTCGAGTCGCATCGTGCGACGCTCGACCAGGCGGCACGGGACCGCCGGGACTTGTCGGCCCGCGACCGCGAACTTCGGAGTTTGCTCGCTCGACTCGACGCCGACATCGTGTCGCTCGAGAGCGACCTCTCTGCGCAGGGTGCCGTCGATCTGGGAGACGCTCTGGCACGGTTGGAGCGACTCGATCAGCGTTCGCAGGGCGCCGCTCAGTTGCTCGATGAACGAATGGCTGGGCTGGCCCGCGAGCGCCAGGCCACAATCGACGGCGACGTCTTGGCGGCCTTGCGAGCGGAGATCGTCGAGCTCGGCGACGGCCTCGCAGCCGTCGACGGCGAGATCCAGACGACTGTTCCGGTCGGCGAGGAGATCTCGCGGTCCGAGCAGAGTCTGGCGGAGGATCGCCAAACCCTCGAAGGTGCCCTCGCCGTCATGTCGGGGGAGGGTGCAGAGGTGGCGGCTGCTGGCCGGGCCGCCGAGGTCCGTGGCGAGCTGGCTGCGCTCCGGACGTCGATCGAACGTGCGGGTGCCGAGGTCTCCGCCATCGACGAGAAGTCGGCTGCCCTCGATGCTCGTCGGACCGAGCTCGAGACGCGGGCGGGTGCGCAGCGGGCGTCGCTGGACGACGCGGTGCAGCAGGAAGCCACGCTCGTCGAGGCCGCTGACCGGGCGGCAGCGGCCCATGACGCGGCGAAGACCGAAGCGAAGCGGCTGCAAGCCGACCTCAGTGAGGCCAACGCGGTGTGGCGTTCGTCCGTCGCACGTCGCGACGCGCTTGCGGAGGCCTTGGCGGGGGCACGAGCGGCTGCAGGGGCGGAAGATCTCGAGGGACTTCCGGGCATGGTCGGTTCGGTTCTGGATGTGATCTCGGTCGACCCGGGTTGGGAGGACGCCGTGGAGGCGGCACTCGGGGATGCGCTCTCGGCGTTGGTGGTCGAGTCCGCCGACGCGGCGCGGACGGCCCTCGAACGTTTCGCCAACGGGCCTGGACACGGCGCAGTCATGCCGCTGTCGGTCGGCTCGGCGAGCGAGGGCTCCCCGAACTCCATTCTCCAGAAGGTGTCGGGTACCCGGACAGGCGCCGATTCGATGTTGGCCTCGCTCCTCGCCGACATCGACGTGGTCGGCGGTGATTGGCGGGCAGCGATCGATCATTCGCTGGCGACCGGACGCGTGACCGTGACCCAGAGCGGCGACCGTGTTGGCGGCGGCGTGTGGCGTCTCGGTTCCGCCGGTGTTGGCGCGACGAAGGCTGCTCTCGATGATGCCAGCTCGCAGGTCGAGGCCGCCGAGGCGGTACGCGCTGCGCTTGCGGAGGCGACCACTCGTCAGGACGCAGAACTGGCGTCGGCCCGTGACCTCGACCGCGAGACGGCTGCGGCGCTCGATGGCAACGACGCCGAGCTGACCAGCACGACCGAGGCCCTTCATCAGATCGACGCGAAGACCCGCCAGATCGACGTCGAACTCGACGCGATATCGAGCCAGCGCTCGGAGTTGGCTCAACGTCTCGACCGAGAGTCGTCACGAATCGGCGAGCTCGAAGGACTCCTCCCCGGGCTCGAGTCTGCCGAGGCGGCGTCGGCCGAACGCTCGCGAGAGTTGGAGGACGCACGCAACACGTTGACGGAGCGGACCCGCACGCTCGCGGGCCAGCGGCGCGAGCACGAGGTGAAGGTCGCTGCGCTCGAAGAGCGTCGAGGCGTGCTGCGCCGTCGCCTGGGCGAGGTGCAGAACCGGCTGGAGCGCCTCGAGGTCGAGGAATCTGAGGCGGAGGAGAAGCGGCAGCGGATCGACCGCGCCGAGGCGTTGAGCGCTCGCGTCCAACGGCTCCTCGGCGCGACACGTGCCAGACTCTCCGTACATCTCGAAGCGAGGCGTGCGGAGCGGCAGGCGCAGTCCGAACGTGTTCGCGAGCTGTCCGAACGCCTCGCAACGCTTCGTTCGGAGCGGAGTGCCGGCGAAGACGAACTGCGGGAGCTGGCCGAAAGACAGTCGAGGCTCGAGATCGATGAGGCGGAGGCGCGGCTACGGCTCGAGAACACCACCGAGATGCTTCGGCGGGATCTCGACATCGACCCTGCCGGTGCGGTCGAAGCGCCCCGTCCGGAGCTGCCAGACGGCGTCAAGCCTGCCGCGCGAGCCCGAGAACTCGAACGAGACCTCCGGATCATGGGGCCGATCAATCCGCTCGCCCTCCAGGAGTTCGACGCCCTCCAGGAACGGCATGAACTCGTCAAGGAACAGCTCGACGACATTCGTTCGTCGCGCAAGGAGCTGAACAAAGTCATCAAGGCGATCGACGAAGAGATCGTGACCGTCTTCGCATCGGCGTATGCCGACGTTGCCGACAACTTCACGATGCTGTTTGAGCGACTCTTCCCGGGAGGAAAGGGCTCGCTGAAACTGACCGAGCCCGACAATCTCCTCGATACCGGCATCGAGGTGTCGGCGAAGCCATCGGGGAAGAACGTGAAGAAGCTGTCGCTGTTGTCCGGCGGCGAGCGATCGCTGACGGCGTTGGCGTTCTTGTTCGCCGTGTTCCGGAGCCGCCCATCGCCGTTCTATGTCATGGACGAGGTCGAGGCTGCTCTCGACGATGTCAACCTGCATCGTTTCCTGAGCCTCGTCGAGGAGTTCCGTACCGAGGCGCAGCTCGTCATCGTGTCGCACCAGAAGCGCACGATGGAGGCCGCTGACTCGCTGTACGGGGTGACGATGGAACCCGGTGGCTCGTCGAAGGTGCTGTCCGAACGGAGCGAGGTTGAGCGACGTTTTGGCGCGGGGCCGAGGCGCGAAGAGGTGATGGCGACGATCGACGGGAGCTGATCGAAGCTACCGTCGAGGGTCATGCGCATCCTCGTAGTGGACGACGAAGTGGATCTGGCCGAGGCCATCGCCACGGGTCTTCGTCGGGAGGGATATGCGGTCGATGTGTGCCACAGCGGTGCCGACGCACTGGATCGAATGCAATGGGGTGCCTACGACCTCTTGTGCCTCGATCTGACGATGCCGGGCGTCGACGGGCTCGATGTCTGCGAGACCGTGCGACGCGACCCACCCGAATCGGGTGCGCCACGGATCCTGATGCTGACGGCCCGCGACACCGTCGACGATCGGATCTTGGGTCTGGACTCCGGGGCCGACGACTACCTCGTGAAGCCGTTCGCGTTTGGCGAGCTCGCGGCTCGAGTCCGCGTCTTGCTCCGGCGAGACCGGGCCCATGACTCCTCGGTGCTCGTCGTCGGCGACCTCGAACTCGACACGGCCAAGCACGAAGCGCGCGTCGACGGCAACGTCGTCGACTGCACACCGAAGGAGTTCGCGCTGTTGCGGTACTTCATGATGCACGCCGGTGATGTGCTCAGCCAGGAACGACTCCTCGACCATGTGTGGGACGAGAACGCGGATCCCTTCACGAATACGGTTCGTGTCACGGTGGGGACGCTGCGACGCAAGCTGAAGGGGAGCGGGGGCCGAGTGGGGATCGAAACGGTGATCGGATCTGGATACCGGCTGGTCGAGGAGCTGGACGCATGACGATTCCGGCCGAACCGTTGACCTTCATCGATCCGGGACTTCCCCCCGAACGGACGGAGGCCTCGGGCCCTCCGCCAGTGCGTCGCCCCATGAGCGTTGGTGCGAACACCGATCGGTTCCTCCCGTCATGGGTTGGATCGATCCGTTTCCGCCTGGCGCTGCTCTATTCGGTTCTGCTGTTCGGGCTTGCGGCGATCGTCATCGGGGGGATTTACGCCGGCATCGCCCGATCGATTGGCGGTACGTCGATGGCCGATGCCGAAGTCGCCGTGTTGTTCAGTGAACAGGGCCCGCTAGTCATCAGCCAGCTCGAGGATTTCGAGGCTGAGGTCGATCGTCAAGCACTCGGTGACCTGCGCCAGTACTCGTTCGTGGCGCTCGTGCTGCTCTTCGTCGGCAGCCTCGGCGTCGGGTGGTACGTCGCCGGACTCGTCCTTCGCCCGATCGAACGAATCACCGCCGTCGCGCGCACGATCACCGCGACGGATCTCAATCGACGCATCAATCTCACCGGCCCCGACGATGAGCTCGGCCAGCTCGCCGACACGTTCGACGACATGCTCGATCGACTCGACATGGCCTTCACCGCACAGACGAGGTTCATCCACGAGGCATCGCATGAGTTGCGGAATCCGCTGGCGGTGATCCGAACCAATCTCGACGTGACACTCGCCGACCCGAATGCGACCAACGAAGACCTTCGCCACACCAGTGCGGTCGTCGCCCGATCGGCTGATCGCATGACCACCTTGGTCGACGACCTCCTCGACCATGCCCGGTCCGAGACGAAGACAACGCGGGTCCAACGCGTCGATATCGCCGGCGTCGTACAGACCGTCAGCGAGGAGTTCGCTCTGCCTGCTGAGGCCGACGACGTCGAGCTCGTCGTGCGCTCCGAGGGCGGCGTGCTCGAGGTCGAAGGAGACCCCGTTGCGCTGCGACGCTCACTGGCGAACCTTCTGGCGAACGCCATCCGGTTGGCGCCGCCGAAGTCGTCCATCGTTGTCGAAGCAGGCCGTTCCGACGACTGGGTGTGGATGGGGGTGAAGGACGAAGGCCCGGGTATCGCCTCTGGCGATCAGCAGCGCGTGTTTCGTCGAATGTGGCGAGGCGACAACACGGGGTCGGTCAAACGTGATGGCCGAAGCGGCTTGGGTCTCGCGATCGTCAAGCAGATCGCCGAGACACACGGGGGATCGGTCAGCCTGGAGTCCGAACCAGGGAGCGGCGCGACCTTCGTCGTGTGGCTTCCGGCAGCAGACCTTCTTGCGGGTTGATCGACACCTCGGAGTTCGTCGGCATCGTCTCGCAGCTCGATGTCGATGTCGCTCGAGCCGACGAGGCCGACCCGTCATCGCCTGCCCGGATCGACCTGTGCGAATCGATCGGCGATCCGGACGACCAACGTTTCGGGACGATCGGACCGGTGCTCGTGGCAACGAACCTCGCCACTCATCATGTCCAGGGTGGGGTCGATCCCGAGCTGGCGCGATGCGCTTCGTTTCGCCAGGCACGTTCGATCCCGGCCGACGTGTCCATCTCCGAGCTGCCGTGGTTTGACGAGCTCGTTGCTTCGGCGGATGAGCATCTGGCCGTCTGCGCAGACCGCTGACGGCCAGGAGTTTCCGACGGTTTCGGTTCCTTACGGTGGCTTTATCTCGCCTCAAATAGGTTGCGCCTTGCAACGCCGAATCGCTTCGATCATCCCCTCCACCGAGGTGATTCGCCGATGTGATCGGGTGTGGGCCCGGTGAGACCGTCCGTCCCTCACCGGGCTCCAGCCCGATCCAACAAGCTCTCGTTCTCCCCCAAGAGAACAGGCCAGCCCCCTTCGGATCCGACGCTGTCGTGGGCGTCGCCGAGGGGGCTCGCCGGTTTTTCCGGTGTGGGTTCCGCATCGGCCCGATGGCTCGAACGTCTCCCAGCAGCGGGCTCGTAGACTGCGGCCACTATGGATCCCGTTCTTCTCGTCGTGATCATCGTCGCTGTCCTTCTGGTCGGCGGCGTTGGAGCCTTCTTCTTGCGGTCCGGACGCGACCACGTGCCGACGATCGATCCGGCGTCGACCGACGCTGCCGATCGAGCGATCGATTCGGCTGACCCGACGTCCGACGTCGACGTGGCGCAGGTCGACGACGAAATGGCGGTCGACCCCGAACCGGAAACCGAGCCCGAGCCTGAGCCTGAGCCTGAGCCTGAGCCTGAGCCTGAGCCAGCGACGTTCCGTTCGCGGTTGGGCAAGGCGCGCTCGGCCATGTCGGGCTACCTGTCGTCGGTCGTTGGTCGGGGGGACGCCAACGCGGAGACGTGGGACGAGCTCGAAGAGGCCTTGGTCCGCGCCGATGTCGGCGTTGCCGCCTCGATGGAGATCCTGGACGCGGTCCGAACGAGAGCGGAGGCCGAGAAAGTAACGGACGGTTCGGCGATCATCGACCTCGTCAAGGGCGAGATGAAAACCCGGCTCGGGGGACAAGACCTCAGCCTGGCCGAGGGTGGGGACCCGTCGGTGTGGCTGTTCGTTGGCGTGAACGGCGTCGGCAAGACCACCACGATCGGCAAGATCGCCACCCGTGAGGTTGCGGAGGGTCGCAACATCGTGTTGGCGGCGGGGGACACGTTTCGGGCCGCGGCAGCCGAGCAGCTCACCATGTGGGCGGACCGGTCGGGAGCGGCGATCATTCGGGGCGGTGAGGGAGCCGACCCCTCGTCGGTGATCTTCGACGCCGTCGAGCATGCGGCGGCCAACGGTGCTGACGTCGTGCTCGCAGATACTGCGGGTCGTCTCCACACGAAGACGAATCTGATGAACGAGCTCGCGAAGGTCCGGCGGGTCGCCGAGAAAGGGGCGGGCACGGTGACCGAAACGCTCCTCGTAATCGACGCGACGACGGGCCAGAACGGCCTGATTCAGGCCCGTGAGTTCACCCAGGCCGCGGACCTGACGGGCGTGGTCCTGACCAAGCTCGACGGGTCGGCCAAGGGTGGCATTGTCGTCGCGGTCCAGAACGAGCTCGGAATTCCGGTGAAGCTCGTCGGTTTGGGAGAGGGTGCCCACGATCTGATTCCCTTCGATGCCAACGAGTTCGTCGACGCCCTCTTCGAGTGATCGAGGGTCCAGCCTTCCGGGCTCTAGCCTGACCCGTGACGGCTAGCCCGATTCCGCCCCAGCAAGACCACGAGAGAATCTCTAGCCGCCGTCACCGGTCCGTGACGCCGGCCTGGAGAGAAGCAAGAGTTCGGAAGAAAAATGTTCGACACCCTCACTGATCGTTTCGATGGCATCTTCGGTCGCATCCGCGGCAAGGGGAAGCTGTCGCCTGCCGATGTCGACGAGACGTTGCGCGAGATTCGTTTGGCGTTGTTGGAGGCGGACGTCAATTTCGAGGTCGTGAAGGGTCTGGTCGCCCGGATCCGTGATCGGGCGGTTGGCGATGAGCTGTCGAAGGCGCTGAATCCGTCCCAGCAGATCGTGAAGATCGTGCTCGAGGAGCTGACCGAGAGTCTCGGTGGCGAGGCGATGTCGGTGACGTTTGCGCCGAAGCCGCCGACGATCGTGTTGATGGCAGGCCTGCAGGGTTCGGGCAAGACGACGAACTCGGCGAAGTTGGCCAACCTGTTCAAGTCGCAGGGCCGCAATCCGTTGCTGGTGGGTGCCGACCTGCAGCGTCCGGCCGCGGTTGAGCAGCTGCGTACGCTTGGCGCGCAACTCGATGTGCCGGTGTTCTCCGAGCCGTCGGATCCGGTAAGTGTGGCGCGGGCGGCTCTCGACGAGGCGAAGCGTCTCGGCCGTGATGTCATCATCTGTGACACGGCCGGTCGTTTGGCGATCGACGAGGCGTTGATGGAGGAGGTCCGCCAGATCTCCGAGGTACTCGATCCGCACTACACGTTCTTGGTCGTCGACGCCATGACCGGTCAAGACGCCGTCACGGTTGCGGAGAACTTCCACAACACGCTCGCACTCGACGGCGTGATCCTCACCAAGCTCGATGGCGACGCCCGCGGCGGTGCGGCGTTGTCGGTGAAAGAGGTCGTGGGTCGTCCGATCGCGTTTGCGTCGACGGGCGAGAAGATCGACGAGTTCGAGGTCTTCTATCCGGACCGGTTGGCGAGCCGGATCTTGGGCATGGGCGATATCGAAACGCTCATCGAGAAGGCCGAAGCGGCCTATGAGGAAGAGGAGGCCGAGGAGGCCGCCCAGAAGCTCCTCGAAGGCACCTTCACCCTGGACGACTTCTTGCAGCAGATGCAGCAGCTGAAGAAGATGGGTCCGATCGGCAATCTGTTGGGCATGATGCCGGGCATCCCGAAAGAGGTCCGCGACGTCGAGATCGAGGACAAACAGATCAATCGCCTCGAGGCGATCATCCGGTCGATGACGATCGAGGAGCGGGCAAACCCCGACATGATCGACAAGAGCCGTCGTTTGCGGATCGCCAATGGCAGCGGCATGCAGCCCCAGGACGTGTCGGCGCTCGTCTCGCAGTTCAAAGAGATGAAGAAGATGATGAAGCAGTTCGGCATGGCCCCGAAGAAGCCGAAGCGCAAGGGCGGTAAGGGCAAGGGTGGCAAACGAGGACGTCGCGGTGGTCGCACGACGGCGAAGGGTCCGGCGAAGATGGCGAACCCGACGGCGGTGATGAACGAAGGCATGGAATCACTGCAGGGACTGCGGCTTCCGGGGCTCCCCGAAGACTGATGGAAAGCGGGGGACGCCCCGCTAGCATTGCCCGGTCGAGGCGGCGATGGCCGCCCGCTCTGACCTGCAGGCCTTTCTCCTGCAGAGCACCGAAGACGCACAATCGTTACTCACCGAAACAAGGAACTCCTGTGGCTGTAAAGCTTCGCCTCATGCGTATGGGCAAGAAGAAGCAACCCACCTACCGCGTGGTTGCTGCCGATGCTCGTTCGCCCCGAGATGGTCGGTTCATCGAGATCGTCGGGACCTATCAGCCCCGCCAGGATCCGTCCGTCATCGAGATCGACAACGACAAGGCGGTCGCCTGGTTGCGCAAGGGCGCCCAGCCGACCGAACGTGTCGAGAAGCTCCTGAAGATCTCTGGTGCGTGGGAAGATTTCACTGGCGCGAAGCCCGACATCCCGCCAGCTCCGGCTCCGACGCCGAACAAGGGCTATACCCCGCCGCAGCCTGCGAAGGCCGCTGCGCCGGCCGAGGAAGCGGCCGAAGAAGAGGTCGCCGACGACACGGCGGACGACGCTGCCGAGGCTGCTGCCGAAGAGGCGCCTGCCGAAGACGCTGCGGATGAGGCGGCACCGGAGGGTGACGACGCATGAGTGATGCACCCACCGCACAGGCCGTCCTTACTCACGTGGTCAAAGCGCTCGTCGATGATGCGGAGGCCGTTCAGGTCGATGTCGACGACTCGAAGAACACGCTCGAACTTCAGGTTCGTGTGGGCCCCGACGACATGGGGCGAGTGATTGGCCGTCGTGGCCGTGTTGCGAACGCCATCCGCACGCTGACGCGTGCCGCGGCGGCGCGTGACGGTGTCGAGGTCGACATCGAATTCATCGACTGACGTGTCCCACTCTCCGTCCAGGCTGGTTGTCGGGCGGATCCTTCGGGCACACGGGCTGAACGGCGATGTCGTGGTGCGGTTGACCACGAACCGTCTTGAGCGTGTCGACGTCGCCGCCGAGTTGTTCGCTGAGGAGCGGGTGCTCGTTGTGGAGCGTGCACGACGCCACGACGATGATCACCTGGTTCGATTCGAGGGTGTCGCCGGTCGGAACGCTGCCGAGGAGCTGAAGGGGCTGGAGCTGTCGGCAGATCCCATCGACGATCCGGACGAGTTGTGGGTGCACGACTTGATCGCCTCCACGGTCGTCGACCAAAGCGGTGTCGAGCGTGGACAGGTGGTCGAAGTGCTCGCCAATCCTGCAAGCGATCTGTTGGTCCTCGAAAGTGGGGCTCTCGTCCCGGCACGCTTTGTCGTCTCGATGGCCGAGGGACGGATCGACGTCGACGTTCCCGACGGGTTGTTCGATCTGTGAATGTGGTCGAACGAGTCGGCGCGAGATCTCCGGTGGGCTCAGTCGGGTATACGCCCTCGCCAACGGGCGGTCGTGGCTGATGCGCATCGACGTCTTCTCGGTTTTTCCATCGCTGGTCGACGGCGCCCTCGGCGAGAGCATCATTGGTCGGGCGCGGGAGCGTTCGTTGCTCGATCTGCGAATTCACGATCCCCGCGACCACGCCACTGATGCGCACCGAAGCGTCGATGACACGCCGTTCGGTGGGGGAGCAGGGATGGTGATGCGGCCCGAGCCGTTGGCGGCAAGCATTCGCGAAGCCGACCCTCCGCGGCCGCTCTTGGCGATGACGCCGTCGGGCCGTCGATTCGATCAGCCGTTCGCCCGGGAGCTGTCGGAACTCTCCGGTTTCTCTTTGCTTTGCGGCCGCTACGAAGGCATCGATCAGCGCATCCTCGACCGCCACGTCGACGAGGAGGTCTCGATTGGCGACTTCGTGCTTGCCGGGGGCGAAGTGGCTGCGGCGGCGATCATCGAGGCGACCGTTCGTTTGCTCCCGGGGGTTTTGGGAAATCGTTCATCGCTCGACGAGGAGAGTCACACCGACGGGCTGCTCGAGTATCCGCATTACACGCGCCCAGCGGAGTTCGAGGGAGACGTCGTGCCCGACGTGTTGCGCTCGGGGCATCACGGCAATGTGGAGCGGTGGCGACGGGCGATGGCGCTGCGTCGGACTATCGACCGACGCCCAGACCTGATCGAGTCGCGAGGCGGCCTCGACGAACGCGATCGGGCGTTGCTCGACGAGTGGGATCTGCGGGACAGCTAAGTCCGGCCAGTCGGACGTTTTCTCAACTCGACGTGCCATGGGCCGAAAGACCCACGTGGCCACGCAGATGTTGCTCGAAACCGGTACGTCGCACTGGGAACTCGTCACCGACGCGGTAACAGAGGCGGTCGATGAGGTCCTGGCTGGGCGACTCTCGTCGTTCATGATCGAGGCAGAGTCGGGAGCGCGCATTGACGGCCACGCATCTGAATGGGGCGGACTACGTCTACGCGCCTCGGGCAATGACACGTTGCCGACGGACAATCACCTCACGGTTCGAGATGAGCGGGCGGTCTTGGCCGTCGGGTTCTCGGCGTCGTCGGCCTCGTGGGGGAGCTTTGTGTGGGACTGGACCGGACCGGTCGACGCTGCCGCTGTTGCCAGCGGGGTCGTTCGGACGATGCGCGACATCTACAAGACCGCGCCGGAAGTCGTTCAGCTCCACGTCACGTTGTGACCCCGAGCGACGTTGTCGGCACGGCCGACCAGCCGTAGCATTGGGCGCTGGCCAGAGCCCTCCTCGCTCGGCCCGGGACGCAGGAGACCACGATGAACATCACCGATCTCGTCGACAAGAAGAGCCTTCGGGACGACATCCCCGAGTTCCAGGCGGGCGACACCGTCAAGGTGCACGTACGGGTCGTCGAGGGCAACAAAGAGCGTGTCCAGGTCTTCGAAGGCGTGGTCATCGCTCGTCGTGGCAGCGGAATCAACGAGTCGTTCACCGTGCGCAAGCTCAGCTTCGGCGTTGGTGTTGAGCGCACGTTCCCGCTCCACTCGCCAATCATGGCGAAGGTCGAGTTCGTGACCCGCGGTGATGTCCGCCGGGCCAAGCTCTACTACCTCCGTGACCGTGTCGGTAAGGCCGCCAAGGTCCGCGAAAAGCGCGAATTCTGATCTTGTTCCGCCGATTCGGTCGGCGGTGATCGTTCAGCCTCGCCAGTAGTTGTTGGCCGCAGCGATGGTCTGAAACTCGACGGCGACGATGTGCGCGGCATGCATCAGTTGCTCGGTGTCATCGGCGTAGTCGCCGCGTAGCGCGCCCCGCACTTCGGCGTCTGGTTGGATCGATGCGATGGTCTTGCGCGCCATCATCATTGCGAGCTCGCGGCCTTCGGCTGGAGTCTCAGTGATGAGAGTCGGGATCAGGTCGGTGAACAAGGACATTGGCCGTTCCTTCTTGCGTGCGCCGTCGTGCAGAGTTGGCGTGACGGATCAACATATGCCGCCATGCGTAGCTCAATCGGCCGTCATTGTGTGATCTTCAGTCGTCACGGCAACTTCTGATGCATGGTCAGTCGTGATGGACACGGCTCAAGTGTTGTGGTGCTCGGTCGATTGACCATGGTCCCGTATTCCTTCGTTGAGGAGCTCTGATCATGGTTGGTCGTTCGATTGACGCTGGCGTGAGTCGGCGTTGGCGATTGTTGCTGTCGGTGATTGCGACGGCGTTGTTGGCGACGGTGTTGTCGCCGGTGCAGTTGGTTGCGGCGCAGTCGCAGAACGAGATCGTGGTGTCGGTCAATTACGATGGCACCGATTTCGACACGGATCCGTTGGATGATGGTGCTGGTGTGCACACGCCGGGTTTGGACGCAGGCCCGGACAATCTCGTGGTGAAGACGTTCGATCAGTATTCGATTCGTGTGGATTGGACGATCAACGAGGACGCGGCGACGACGCCGACGATCGTGATCGAGTTGCCGGGACACAGCCGGTGGAGTCCGGATTCGTCGGGCATGTTCGCCGGATGTGACGTTGGGGCGTCGTCGATCTCGGCTGATGAGCTGACACTCACCTGTGTGTTGGAAGATCAGCCAGAGGGTTCGAATGGTGCGATTCGTCCGGTGGCGCAGTTGTTGCGTGCTGCAGATGGTGAGACGTTCTCGATTTCGGCGACGTTGACGACCGATGATGATGCGACGGGGGTGAGCGACGCTCAGGACACGCCGTTGGTGGTGTCAGAGCGGCCGTATGCGGACTGGGTGAAGGAGGCGCCTGAGGTCGCTGGCCCGGTGTCGGATGGTTCGACGAGTGGTTACGTGCTGCTGTACCCGATCACGTTGACGGATTACAGCCAGGGTGGAGATCCGATCCTCGGTGCGGGTTACCTCGACGATTCTCAGGCCCTTGATCTGAATGATCATGCATGGCGACTGACGGCGAATGCGGCGTTGGCGTCTTCAGCGCAGATGACTGCGGCCTTCCCCGGCCGGGCGGCGTGTGGAACCTATGACGGTGTGGGTGCGTACCCGGCAACGGTGGGGACGATGTCGTGTGGCGCAGTGACGTCGCCGAATGGGTATCCGGTAGTACCGATCTCGATCACGGGTTGGTCGCAGGTTGCACCGGCCGCAAACGCAGATGGGTCGGTGAACGAGGGGACGCCTCGCTACGTGGTTGATGCGGTTCGTTCGGGTATGCGGGTCTACACGGGACAGATCGGATTCTGGATCCCGGAGAGCGAGTACGACGCCGAGGTCGCCAGCGCATCGAACGTGTCGGTGGGGCGAGCGCGCTTCACGAACACGGTGTCGAGTGATCCGGCCGCAACAGCGATCACTTCGCAGAATGACGCGACAAGCGACGCCCTTCCAGGCCATGGCGGGCCGACTCCAGAGCTCGCAGTGCTCGGTGACACCGATGAGCACGATCAGAACACTCGCGATGCCTACCTGGGCACGAGTCCGGTGTCGAGTACTGCTCCTGGCGCAATCATCGGACACGGCGTGCACTTCTACCCGGGGCCGATGCAACTTCTCGAGTCCAGCAACCCAGATTCCCGCCGATGGCTCGACATGAGAGACCCGGCCAACGGAGGTATCGGCTTGTTGCCGGCGACCGTTTCCTGGGATCACGCCAACGACCAGCGAGGCGACTACATCGGTAAAACTCCCCGTGGCGCAGACCTCACTGTCACCGGGAGCGTCCTGGTTGCGTCCATTTCGGACAATGGCACACCGTTGGATGCTCCGATTCACGGGTGCTTCGCATTCGACACCACGCACTACAACCTCGTGACGGCGCCAGCAAGCATCCCGGTCGCCATTCAACCAGCGAGCATTGGTATAAACCGCAACTCATCTGCGACGGTTGGGGGAACGACAGCAGCTCGAAATGCGGGTCCCGTCGCTCACGTTCTCACCGGGTACGCGCAGTCGAATCGTGGCCCGACCGGTGCGTTCGGCGGACCCGAGTTTCCGTTCACGATCGAGTTCACGGATGCGCCGTTGCAGATCCATCCGAACCCTTCTGACCCGCACCCCGTTGGCGGCACGGCCGGCACGGCTCGCACCCCATTTGGTGCTGGCACCGACGGCCTGACATGCGCGGACGCCGATGCCGGTCCTTCGGGTTGGGTCGATGGGAAAGATGCCGCAGCAATGGCCACCTTCGACACGGCCTCGCCCGGCGACGGAGTCTTCGAAGGAATCACCCGGGCCCGGATCTCCATCCCAGACGGCCTCTCGTGGGAATCTCACGCGGTCAACGGAGTAAAGCAGATCTACCACGGGTTCCGTGCGCTTTTCGCGGCTCGTGTCAAGACTGATCTGACTCTGCAAAAGGTCGACTCGGAGCTGTTCGTCATGGGCTCTCATTCGTATGGAGACCCCGTGCTCGATGCTGATGGGGCTCTGCTTCGATACGACCTCGTCGGCTATGAAGGCGACACCCAGGTTGATCATTGTCGTCCTTGGGGTGGCTCGAAGTGGACCGATACGAATGACCTCTTCACCTCGACCGGGTGGTGCAATCAAGAGTTCGAGGACGATGGGATCGACTCTCTCGACGTCAACGACATCGTCGATTGGGATGATCGTTCGTCGAGCGCACAGCTGACACTTGCCTCAAACGGAATCACGACGCAACTTCGGGCGTCTGGTGATACGGCGGTGATTGTTGAGGCGCAGTTGCGTTTGGAGAAGGACAATCTTGATGGTGTTGCTGATGTGGCGGACAACGGTGAGCTTGTGCAGTTTTCGTTGAAGCCGTCGGTTGTGGGTTCTCCGTTGGAGGCGTTGACGAATGTCCGGTTGACGGATGCGTTGCCAGCGAATTATCAGTTTGTACGGTTCGTTTCGCAGCCGGTGACAGGTCCGGGTTGTATGGAGGCGTCAGGCACGATCACGTGTCAGTTCTCCGAGCCGGTGCCTGGCACCGATTCGGATCCGTCGCTGCCAGACGGTATTGCTGGTGGTTGGTCTGATGAGGTGATCATCGAGGTCATGGTGACGGGTGCGGTTGCGAACCCGACGACGCCGGTTGCGATCACGAACACGGCAAGGGTTGATTCTGATGGGATTGGCCCGTGGGATGAAGTGAACGGAGAGTTCTCGAACCCGACGCAGCCTGCTGCGAAGAACTGGACGTCGTCAGCGTCGTCGTTCTTGCCTCTTCCGGCTGATGAGGGGTTGGTGATTAAGAATGTGGCGACTCTGTTTGGTCCGTGTGTGGATCATCCGTCTGGTGTGGTGCCGGCGGGTTGGGGTGGTCGGTGTTCGTTGACGGATTGGGATGACGATGATTCGAACCTGACCGCGTTGGATGCGGATGGGAACATGTCGTTCACGTTGTCGTTGAATAATCATGGCAACACCGAGTTCACTGATATCGAGTTTGTGGATGTGTTCCCGCACAACGGGGACAGTGTCGAGCCGGCGTCGGGGACGAACATCAGTGGTGGTTCGCCGACGACGTTGGGTGATGGCCGGGATCCGGCGACGACGATTACGGGTCAGGTTGGTTTCGTCAGTCTGACTCCGGTGTCGGTGCCGTCTGGTGCGACGGTGGATGTGTGGGTCACTGGTGATGCTCCTGGGGGGATTAGTCGTGACCCGTTGAAGGCACTCGATGGCACGGTGACGTGGTGTACGCCTGCGGGTGTGGTCCAGGTGGGTGCCGGGTCGTGTCCGGTGACGGACTTCGATGTGACAGCGACGTATGCGAAGGTGTCGGGCGCGGCGTTGGCTCCGGACGAGACGATCGAACTCGAGTTGACTCTTGATTCCGAGACCGTTGACTGCGCCGACATTTGGACGAACACGTTTGGTGCTCGTGTTGCGGAGTTGGCTTTGCCGATTCGTTCGAATGATGTGTCGGTGATGGTCGCGTGCCCGGAGGTGGGGTTGGCGAAAGAAGCCAGCACACCGGTGAACAACGGTGATGGCACCTGGAACGTGACCTATACGTTGACCGCTACGAACACGGGCCCAGTCGATCTGAGCAATGTGGCGATCGTCGATGATTTGGCGACCGTGTTCGGTTCGGCGCTCACGTCGTCCACCGTGACGTCGGATACGTGTCCGGGAGCGACACTTGCTCCGGGGGATACGTGTGAGCTGGTGATCGATGTCGTCGTCACGCCGGGTTCGAACCCTGGCCCGTATGACAACACGGCAACGGTGACCGCCGATGGTGCTCTTGGTGGCAGTGTTGACGATGATTCTCAGGACGGCACCGATGTCGACCCGGATGCTGATGGCGATCCGACCAACAACGATGTGCCGACGAGTGTGTCGTTTGTGGAGATGCCCGAGATCACCGCAACGAAGACGGTGACGGCAGGTCCGGTCGATAATGGTGATGGCACCTGGACAGTCACCTATGACATGACGATTGCGAACACGGGTGACGTTGACCTGACCGCAGTGTCGGCGACCGATGATCTCGCCGCCGTGTTCGGTTCTGGTGCCACGATCACCGTGGACTCGGTGTCGGCGACGGCTCCTGGCACGGCGAACCCGGCCTTTGATGGGGTTGGTGATGTCGAGTTGTTGACCGCAACGGATTTGGCGGTGGGTGAATCGTCGACGATCACGTTGACGATTACCGTGACGCCAGAAGCAGCGGGTTCGTTTGCGAACAAGGTGACCGTGACCGGTGATGATCCGTCGGGTGACCCGGTCACGGATGTGTCTCAGGACGGCACCGATGGTGACCCGGATGCTGATGGTGACCCGACGAACAATGATGATCCGACGATCGTGGTGATTGCGGTTGCTGCTGATGATGATGAGGATCTCGACAACGAGTCGGGGACTGTGGTGACGGTGGACCCGTTGGGCAATGACTCGCAGGGTCTCGATCCGACGACGGTCGAGTTGATTGACCCAGACACGGGTTCGCCGGTCACCGAGCTCACCGTTGCGGGTGAGGGTGTGTGGTCGGTTGATCCGGTGTCGGGGGAGATCACGTTCACCCCGGAGTCTGGGTTTACGGGTGATCCGACCCCGGTCGACTACCGGGTTGGGGTGCTTGACGCGCCGGGCGTGTTTGTCGAGGCGAACGTCGTCATCACCTATCTGGCGCCGGCATCGACTCCAGCACCGCCTCCGGCGTTGGCGTTCACGGGTCGCACTACCGATTGGGCGCTCCGTGTTGGTTTGGCACTGCTCATCGTGGGTGCGGCGTTTGTGGCGGTCGAGCAACGAGACCGCCGCCGCAAACTCCTCTAACCAACCCAAACACATGGTTTGAGCTGATGGAGCCGCCGCACCCACCACACGGGGCGGCGGCTCCAACGCGTCCCGGCCAGCGGTGAGCCCGTAGGCTCGAAACCGTGAGCACGTTCTACGTCACGACACCCATCTACTACGTCAATGACGTGCCCCACATCGGGCACACCTACACGACGGTGATCGCGGATGCCTTCGCCCGGTGGCACCGGTTGATGGGTGACGACACGTTCTTCTTGACCGGCACCGATGAGCACGGCCTCAAGATCGCCCGGGCAGCCGAAGACAACGGCATCACCCCACGCGAGCAGGCCGACAACACCAGCATCCGCTTCCGGGAGGCGTGGGAGTCGATCGACATCAGCAACGACGACTTCATCCGCACGACCGAACCTCGCCACTACGCGGCGGTTCAGGCGCTGATGCAGAAGGTGTACGACAACGGCCACATCTACAAAGACGTATACGAAGGCCTGTACTGCGTCGGCTGCGAGGCGTACTACACCGAAGATGAGCTCGAGGACGGCAACTGCCCGATCCACAAGAAGCCCGCCGAGCGCATGCACGAGGAGAACTGGTTCTTTCGGCTGTCGGATTTTGCCGAGCAGTTGCTTGAGTTCTACGAACAGAATCCCGATCGGATTCGCCCCGAGGGCTACCGAAACGAGGTCCTTGGCCTGCTCCGCCAAGAGGTACGAGATGTCTCCATTTCGCGATCGTCGATCGATTGGGGAGTGCCGGTCCCGTGGGACGAGCGCCACGTTTTCTACGTGTGGTACGACGCCCTGATCAACTACGCCACCGCCGCCGGCTACTCGTCGGACGACGAGAGGTTCGAGAAGTACTGGCCAAGCGTGCACCACGTGATCGGCAAGGACATCATCCGATTCCACTGCGTCTTTTGGCCAGCGATGCTCCTCGCCGCAGGCGTCACCGATCTGCCGCGGTACTTCGTGCACGGCTGGTTGCTCGTCGGCGGCGAGAAGATGTCCAAGTCGCGCCTCAACAACATCACGCCAGCCCAGTTGGTCGACGGCGACCCCGAGGACGGAACCGACGGATTCGGCGTCGACGGCTTTCGATATCACTTCCTCCGCGACCCGGCCTTCGGACCCGACAGCGACTTCAGCTACGAAGCGATGGTTACCCGCTACAACTCGGACCTCGCCAACCAGTACGGCAACCTCGTGCAACGTGTCATCACTGTCGCGCACAAGAAATGCGGCGAGACGGCGCCAGCGCCTGATCCGGAGTCGGCGCTCTCCGCCATCGCCCGTACGGCGTTTGAGGAGACTGCCGCTGCGTGGGAACGCGGCCAGCCACCTATGGCCCTCGATGCAACCTGGCGCCTCATCCGCGAAACAAACGAGTACCTCGCCGACAACGAGCCATGGAAGATGGAGCCCGGAGCCGACGTCGACCGCGTCATGGGGGACGCCCTCGAAGCCGTTCGGATCGTCACGATCCTTGCCTCGCCGGCGATCCCAAGAGCCACCCAGGCTGCGTGGGAACGAATTGGTATGGCTGGCGAGGTGACCGACCAGCGGCTTCCGGACGCGATCGACTGGGCGTCCGGTCCGACCGGAGCGACGCTCACGTCCGGTGATCCGCTGTTTCCTCGCCGAAAGGGCTGATCATGCGTTGGATCGACAACCACTGCCATATCCCGCCCGGCGTCGATGGCGACGCATGGGTCGATGCGGCCCGCGAGGCCGGTGTCGACCGGATGATCACCGTCGGTGTGACCACACAGCAGTCCCGGGAGGCGATCGCTGTCGCCGAGCGCCACGACGGTGTCTGGGCGACAGTTGGCCTCCATCCCCACGACGCAACCGAAGGCACCGGCGGTCTGGCAGAACTCCTCGACTCGCCCGCCGTCGTCGCGGTCGGGGAGGCCGGACTCGACTACCACTATGACCACTCGCCCCGAGACGTCCAGGCGACGGCGTTTGCCGAACAGATTCGCCTGGCGCACGAGCACGATCTCCCGCTCGTGATCCACACCCGAGACGCATGGGACGACACGTTCGAGATTCTCGACGCCGAAGGTGTTCCGAGACGGACCGTCTTCCACTGCTTCACGGGCGGTCCGGCCGAAGCCGAAGCGGGCCTTGATCGGGGAATCGTGATCTCGGTGAGCGGCATCGTGACATTCAAGAACGCTCAGGACCTACGTGACGCCGTGGCGCGGTGCCCGCTCGATCGGCTCATGGTCGAGACCGACTCGCCCTACCTCGCGCCAGTTCCGTACCGGGGCAAACCGAACCGCCCCGCCTATGTCGTGCATACCGGAGCCGCCGTCGCGGAGCTTCAGGGCGTCGATGTCGAGGCGGTGGCCGAGTCGACGACAGCTGTCGCCGAGCGCTTCTACGGCTTGCCGTCGCTCGACGTGTGACGGTCGAATTCGCCGCTTGTCTTGCATCGAGATCTGTCGCTTCCTAACGTTGAAGGCTGCGCGGAGGGGCCTTCTGCTTCGCCGTGCCTGTTCCCCGTGAGCAAGCGAAACGGATGTCGGTGAAACAACCTCGGCTGAACGAACGATGGAGAGTTGCCCTGGCCGGTCTCGCCACGGTTCTCGCGATCCCGTTCTTGGTCATCGACAACCCGACCTCCGCGGAGGGCGTCGTCGAATCTGCCGGTCTCGAGGCCGAGGTCCTCGACCTCGAGGCTCCGGGGGAGGGCAACGCGTCTGGTCCGTCGTCGGACGACGACGATCCTGCGTCCGCCACTGAGGCGGCGGAGGACGGCGGCGCAGAAGAGGACGAGGGGGCGCTGGCACAAACCCGTCGGCCCAATGTTCCACAGCTGTCTGCGGTGTCCTCGTCCTGGCGTCTCGCACGATCGATCGCCATCGAGGAGGGACTGGTGGACGCCACGGTGACCCCACCACCGTCGGACACCGATCTCAGTCTGCTGCCGCGTTTCGCCATCCCCGAGCCGGAGGAGCCGGAGCCCGAACCCGAACCGGAGCCCGAGCCAGAGCCGGAACCCGAGCCGGAGCCGGAACCCGAACCCGAACCCGAACCCGAACCCGAACCGGAGCCAGAGCCAGAGCCAGAGCCAGAGCCAGAGCCAGAGCCAGAGCCAGAGCCAGAGCCTGAACCCGGCCTCCCCGATCCTCCGGCACAGGTCGGTGGGCGAGTGCCGCCTCCAGAGGGTGGTCCGACCGCAGCGCAGTGGGATGCGCTTCGCAAATGCGAGTCCACCCACAACTACCGAGCCATCAGCCCATCTGGTGCGTACCGCGGGGCGTATCAGTTCTCCCAGCAGACGTGGGATTGGGTGTCGGGGATTCACTGGCCGTTCCTCGTTGGGATCGACCCCATCGACGCGCCTCCTGGCTGGCAGGACGTGATGGCGTACACGTTGTACGCCATGCGGGGCTGGGACCAGTGGCCGATCTGTGGAAAGAACCTGCTCTGACCCACAGTCGACCTGAGATCCACCGGCTCCTCGACGAGCACGGCCTTCGGGCGCGTCGCGAGCTTGGTCAGAACTTCGTCGCTGATCCCAACACGGTCCGCCGGATCGCCTCGATTGCCGGGGTGGCCACGGGTGACCACGTGATTGAGGTGGGACCCGGGCTCGGGTCGCTGACGCTCGCGCTCGCGGAGACCGGGGCGTCTGTGACCGCCATCGAGGTCGACGCGGGCTTGGCGAGCGCATTGGAGGCACAGGCGATCCCGTCGGTCACGGTGATCCACGCAGACGCGCAGGCTCTCGACTGGACCACCGTTCGTCCCAGCGACGCGTCTCGCACGGTTCTGGTGGCCAACCTGCCGTACAACATCGGTACGACCCTCATTCTCGACACGCTCGAGAAGTATCCCTTTGTCTCCGAACTCACCGTGCTCGTGCAGACCGAGGTCGCCGAACGTCTCGCGGCGCGGGTCGGAACGAAGGCCTACGGCATCCCCTCGGTAATGGCGGCGCTGTACGCCGATCGTCACATCGCCGCGTCGGTGCCTCCAACGGTGTTCGTTCCGAAACCAAAGGTTGACTCTGCGGTCATCCGACTCATCCGGCACCGTGAGCCGCCAGTCGACGTGAGCCACGCCGACCTGGCAGCCGTCGTCCGAGCCGGATTTGGGCAGCGACGCAAGATGATCCGACGTTCGCTGGGTGCGCTCCTCGATGAGCACCAGATCGCCGCCCTCAGGATCGATCCGACCGCCCGAGCCGAAACGCTGGAGCTGGAAGAATGGGCAGCACTGGCAAAGGCCGCTTCCGGCCGAATCCCAAACGACTGACCGCGTAACGGAGGGGTCAGACCCTCTCATTACACGAACGCCGGTCAGTAGCCTGACGCGATGGCGACGTTGCTCCGAGCTCCCGCGAAACTGACGACATCGCTGCGCGTCGTCGGCGTACGGGCCGACGGACTTCATCTGATCGACGCCGAGATGGTGTCGATAAGCCTCTACGACGATGTCTGGGTCGAAGACGGCCCCATGGACGTTCGCTACGTCGACGCATCGGGACGGCCACTCGACATCGGTCCCGATGACCTCGTCACCCGCGCCCTGCGCCTAGCGGATCGGGAGGCGACCGTCCGCGTGCTCAAGCGGATTCCGGCAGGAGCGGGACTCGGCGGGGGGTCGAGCGACGCTGGGGCGGTCTTGCGCTGGGCGGGCTTCGACGACGTCGAGGCAGCTGCAGCCATCGGCGCGGATGTTGCGTTCTGTCTCGACGGGCGTCCCGCTCGTGTCACGGGTGTGGGCGAACAGGTCGAAGTTCACGGTCGCCGAGAGCTCACGATGCTCACGGTGGTGACGCCGCCCGTGCACTGTTCGACGCCGGTTGTGTACCGAACATGGGATGCGCTCGGGGCGCCCACGGGACCTGGCGGCAACGACCTCGAACCCGCCGCTCTCGCGGCATTCCCCGAGCTCGCTCGCTATCGGGACGAGTTCGGAGCGGCAACGGGCCAGGAGCCCCGACTCGCCGGATCGGGAAGTTCGTGGTTTGTCGAGGGCCGCCACAGCCATGCGGGGACAGTTGTCGAGGTGCTCTCGGTCCCGCCGCCTCCCCAACGTGCAGACATGCCGGAGCTGCCGACGGGCCCCTGATCCATCCCGGTTCATCGACCTGGTGAGGACAAAGCGTCTCCCCGGCGTCGGCACGACCTCCAGATGGCGCTATCGTGTCGGTCGCTATGGGATCTCTCGTCAAGAAGCGACGCAAGCGGATGCGCAAGAAGAAGCATCGGAAGATGCTCAAGCGCACCCGGGCTCAACGTCAGCGCGGTCGCTAGTCTCGGCACCGGATCCCACCGGGGCAAGACCAGCCCTGTTCGGTGGCCGGTAGTTCAGTTGGCAGAACGCCTGATTTTGGTTCAGGAGGTCGCAGGTTCGATCCCTGCCCGGCCAGCCAACTCTCAAATACGTGACGCAGGGTCTCCGCGCACGCTAACAATGGGACGATGATGACTCGCCCCACGGTTGTCGGTCTGGTGCTGTCGAGGCACGACGATGCGCCGAAGATTTCCGGTGGTGCCGATCACCATGCGCCAATCGCCGGACGCTCGCTCGTCGACTGGATCATTGACGCGATGTCGCGATCGTCGGTACGCCACGTGGCGATCATCGACCCTGCGGCCCCAGCGGCCATTCGGGCGAATCGACCGGATGGCGTGAGCGTCGCTGTCGTCGGACGTCGAGATCGTGCGCTCGACGCCGTAGCGACCGATGCGCTCGACACGCTGATTCCGGGATTCGCGCTCGACGACAACGACCACGTCGTCGTGCTGTCGAGTGATGCGCCACAGCTCGACGCAACGTCGCTTCGCCACATGATCGAGCTGCATCTCGACGACGCCGTGGCTGCCACGCTCTTTCAGCCCGACACGGGCACCACGACCGACCTCGAACCCGATGTCATTCAGCGAGACGGCGCAGTCGTCAGCATCGATGACGGGACCTCCGCTGATGGTGTGCTCATCATCCGAGGCGCCCATCTCGCGCCAGCCATTCGGCGAGCGTCGACCACGATCTGGCAACGCGAACCACGCTTCGGCGACATCGTCCGCGAACTCGCCGACGCGGGCTACGCGGTCTCGGTCCGTCCAGCTCCAATCGATGTGGCCCCGATCGCGTCCGCCCGCGATCGCGCCCGAGTCGAAGCCGACCTCCGCGACCGGATCGTGGCGTCCTGGCTCGACCGTGGCGTCGTCATACCGGACCCCCGCCGGATCACCATCGATGCGGGAGCGGACATCGGGCAAGGTGTCGTCTTGCACCCGGGGTCGACCATCGAGGGCGACACGGTGATTGGCGATGCAGCCGTCATTGGGCCCAACTCGCACCTCCGACAGGCGTCGATTGGCGCCGGAGCGGTCGTGCCCCACAGCGTTGTCGATGGGGCTGACGTTCCATCAAACGTGGTGATTGAGCCGTTCTCGGTGATTCGAACGGCCTGATCGTTCGCCCCGGCTTTTCGACGCCGACGGTGCTCGGCCTATCGTCATCGAGGCGGAGCTTCGAAGAGGGACAATGGAACAGGTCACCAAGAAGAAACTGCATTTGTTTGCCGGTCGTACCGCTGGGGGCCTTGCCGCCGACGTAGCTGCCGAACTCGGGATCGACGTCGGCGAAGCGAACGTCGCCGAGTTCGCCAACGGCGAGATCCACTGCCGATTCTCCGAGTCGATTCGAGGGTCCGACGTGTTCATCATGAACACGCACTCCCAGTGGGACGACGGCTCGATCAACGACAGCTTGATGGAGCACCTGGTGATGGTGGATGCCGCACAGCGGGCGTCGGCCAAGCGCATCACGGTGGTTGCTCCGTTCTATGGCTATGGACGCCAGGACCGAAAGTCGGCGGGTCGTGAGCCGATCACGGCGAAACTCGTCGCGAACATGTTCACCGCGGCGGGGGCGGATCGTCTGGTCAGCGTCGATCTTCATTCCGGACAGATCCAGGGATTCTTCGACGGCCCCGTCGATCACCTCACCGCAATGCCCGTACTCGTCGACTACCTCAAGTCGATTGGCGACGAAGACCTCGTGGTCGTCTCGCCCGACGCCGGGCGAGTGAAGGTCGCCGAGCGGTACGCCAATCAGCTCGGCGCCAGCCTCGCCATCGTGCACAAGCGGCGAGTGGCCGACAAGAAGAATGCCGTCGAGGCCAAAGACGTCGTCGGTGAGGTGGACGACAAGGTCTGCGTGTTGATCGACGACATGATCGATACCGGCGGGACGATCGTCGCCGCCGCCGAACAACTCCACGAACGTGGTGCGCGCTCAGTGATCGCCGCCACGACTCATCCGTTGCTCTCTGGGCCGGCCGTGGACCGCCTCAAGAACTCCGTCATTGAGCAAGTTGTGGTCTGCGACACGCTTCCCTTGGGCCCCGAGAAGACCTTCGACAAGCTCGTAGTCCTTTCGGTTGCGGAGATCATTGCCCGGGCCATCGAGGCGGTCTTCATGGACACGACGGTCTCGGAGATCTTCGGCGGAAACAATCTCTCTTAGCAATCGCACGTTCGGCTTGCGCCTCGGCGTGCTCTGCTGATTGCCGGAGGCCGAGACCGCAACGGCCGGCGAAGCCGGATCGTTGCTTGCTTTCCGAGCAATCGTCGGTTGGCCGTCGGTTTGGCCCTTCGGGCGGGTTCTCGGTTGGTCTTCACCATTGTCTGTAGTGGTGCGAATGTCCGGACGTTGTTGTGTGTGACCGGGGTGTGAACGGACAGCATCTGTTCGGTGCTGGCTCGTAGGATCGCGCCGTGGGCCGGCCGAGGGGCGGCGTGCCCATGGAGGGAAGAGAACATGAACAAGAGACTTTGGCGTCTTCTTGCCATGACGGCGATCGCCGCCATGACTGCAGCAGCTTGCGGAAGCGATGAGGGGTCGACGTCGTCGGCCGGTGGTGACTGCGACGAGGTCGTCACCAAAACCGACGGCACGCTCACCGTCGCAACCGGGGAGACCGTCTTCCCGCCCTGGATGGGCGTTGGCGACGACGTCTTTGATGTCCCCGAGTCCGGCACCGGCTACGAAGGCGCGCTCGTGTTCGCGCTGGCCGAAGAGCTCGGCTTCGCCGAAGACGCCGTCAGCTTCGTCCGCACCGGGTTCGACGAGGCGATCGCTCCCGGAGCCAAGGACTGGGACTTCAACATTCAGCAGTACTCGATCACCGCCGAACGCGACGAGGTTGTCGACTTCTCCGACGGCTACTACCAGGTCGAGCAAGCGATCATCGGGCGAGCCGACAGCCCCGCCGCTTCTGCGGGGTCGATCGATGACCTGAAGAGCCTCCAGCTCGGCGCAGCCATCGGCACGACCAGCCTCGACTACATCGATTCGGTCATCGAACCGGACAACGATGCCCAGGTCTACGACGACAACGCCGCTGCGAAGGCGGCGTTCGACGCGGGCCAGGTCGATGGCATTGTCTTCGATTTGCCGACCGCCTATTTCATCACGGCGGTCGAGATCACCGACGCATCGATCATCGGCGTGCTGCCACGATCCGGCGACGCACCCGAAGAGCTCGGCATGTTGTTCGAGGACGGGAGCCCGCTCGTGCCGTGCGTGAACGACGCGTTGGCAACACTGGTCGACAATGGCACGATCGATGCGCTCGAAGACGAGTGGCTCAACCAAGGGGGCTCCGTCCCGACGCTCGACGGCTGAGCCATTTTGCGCAAGCGATTCCTGAACGAGGAGGGCGCGTGGCCCGCCGTGATCGCGATCGTGTCAACGATCGTGTTCTTCGGGGGTGCCACGCTCCTCGTCGTGACCAGCCCGAACTGGCCGCGGGTCCGAGACCAGTTCTTCAACCCCGACGACTTTCGTCAGGCAGCACCCGACGTCCTCGATGGCTTCTGGCTGAACCTCCAGCTCTTCGGATGGTCGATGCTGTTGATCCCCGTCGTCGCGTTGCTGGTTGCGGTCATGCGCTCGTTGCGCGGCCCGGCCTTCTTTCCCGTACGGCTGCTCGCAGTCATCTACACCGACGTGTTGCGGGGCATCCCGCTGATCTTGCTCGTGCTGCTCCTCGGCTTCGGGGTGCCGGCGCTCCAGATCGAGCTGTTGCCGTCGAGCGCCACCTTCTGGGGTCTGACCGCACTCACGCTCAGCTACTCGGCGTACACCGCCGAGATCTACCGCTCCGGCATCGATGCGGTACCCGAGAGCCAACGATCCTCTGCCCGCGCGCTCGGACTCACCCAATGGCAGGCGCTACGGTTTGCGATCCTTCCGCAGGCGGTCCGCAATGTCGTCCCGGCGCTGATGAACACGGTCGTGAGCCTGCAAAAGGACGTTGCCTTGATCTCGATCCTCGGGATCCGTGAAGCGGTCCGGGAGGCACAGATCTACACCTCGAGGACCTTCAACTACACCAGCTATGTGGTGGCAACCTTGCTCTTCTTGGCGATCTCGATTCCGTTGACGCGCTACGTCGACTGGTATACCGAACGAGACCGAGTTGCCCGATCGCAGGCGCAGACATGACTCTCGAACTCGACGGCGTCCACAAGGCGTATGGAGACCGGCCAGTTCTCAACGGCATCGACCTGACGGTCGAGGACCATGAGGTGGTCTGCCTCATTGGGCCGAGTGGTTGCGGGAAGTCGACACTGCTTCGCTGTGTGGACTTGCTCGACTCGATCGATGCCGGAGAGATTCGGCTCGACGGCGAGACGATCAGCGCCAAGGGGGTCGACGCCAATGCGATCCGACGCCGGATCGGCATCGTGTTCCAGTCGTACAACCTTTTTCCGCATATGACCGTTCTCGACAACGTGACCCTCGGGCCGCGACGAGCGCTTGGCATGGCACGCGACGAAGCCGAGGCGCGGGCGATGGAGATGTTGGGGCGATTCGGCCTGGGTGATCACGCCGATTCGTACCCGAACCGGATCTCGGGTGGTCAGAATCAGCGCGCCGCGATCGTGCGGGCGCTGATTGGCGATCCCGAGATTCTGCTCCTCGACGAGGTCACGTCGGCGCTCGACCCCGAACTCGTGGGCGAGGTTCTCTCGGCCATCCGCGACTTGGCCGCTGGAGGGATGACGATGGTGCTCGCCACACACGAAATGGGGTTTGCCAGAGACGTCGCCGACCGAGTGTGCTTCCTTCACGAGGGCCGTGTGCTCGAGTCTGCACCGCCAGCGACGTTGTTCACCGATCCGCAGCACGAACGCACGGCACAGTTTCTCGCACGAGTCGTCGAGGCTGGCCGCCTGTGAGCCCACGCAGTTTGTATCGGGTCGAAGACCCCGCCGAACTCGCGGCCTTCTTCAGCGATCAGCGAGCTGCACACATCTATGCGCTCGCCGATCTCGAAGAGCCGTTCTGGTCCGCCAGCGATTGGTATCGGCGTGATGATGGTGTGGTCGGCGTCGTTCGGTTACCGGACGGAGAAGGCGTGGCGACCTATGCCGTATCCACACGGGATCCCGCGGCGACCCGCGCCTTGCTCGCCGATATCGTGCCGGCGTTGCCGTCAGGGCAGCTGGTTACTGCACCGACGGGAGCCAGCACCGACCTCGGCAATCGGTCAGCGGTCTGGGCAGCACCGCACATTCGCTACGAGCTGACGGCCAGGGAGTCGTTGCCCGACGCACCATCGATCGTTCCGCTCGGTCTCGACGATCTCGATGAGGTCGAGGAGCTGTATGCCTCCGAACCTGGAGCGGCCTTCTTCTTGCCTCACATGCTGTCGTTGGGCACGTTCGCCGGGGTGCGTGAGTGCGGGGAGCTCGTCGCCATCGCGGGGACGCACGTGGTGAGCGAGCACTACGGCGTTGCGGCAATCGGGGGTGTGTTCACGAGGCCAGATCGGCGAGGGCACGGGTTGGCTGCCCGAACGACGGCGGGGGCCATCGCCCGAATTCCGGAGGGGATCGACACGATCGGCCTCAACGTCTCGGCATCGAATGGCGCAGCGCGTCGGGCCTATGAACGGCTTGGGTTCGACGCAATTCTGACGTACGAGGAGTACGAGTTGGCTTAGGAGCTCAACGGACAGCGGCTGGGTCCTACCCGCACAGCTTCTCAGTCGGGTCGTCGACGGGCGGTCGTGTCGATGATGGTCGCATCGGCGGTGGCGACTCGACGGGCCGGAACCGCTTGGCCGAACATCTCGAAGAAGGCAAACAGAGGGTGACGTGTTGCGGAACGGAGCGCGATACGACGCTGCGCACGCTGCCGCTCGGCACGGGCCTGGAGGACGACGAATCCACCGACGAGCATGAGCGAGACTCCGGCTTGGCCGCCGATCGCCAGCAGCGCTCCGAGAGCGGCCATTGCCCATCCTCCGCGTCGTCCGATCTCGGCCGCACGAATCGTTGCCGTGTCGGTGTCGCCTGTGCGATGCCAGAACCAGGCTTGCAGGATGCGGCCGCCGTCGAGTGGGAAGACTGGCAGCAGGTTGAAGAGCGCGAGGCCGGCGTTGAGCAGGCCGAGGTAGAACGCCAAGGCGACGAGAAGTCCGGTGCCTCCAAGAAGCGATAGTGCACCGGCAACGACGAGTCCGACGGTTGCGAGCACCAGACTCACCGCCGGGCCGGCGGCCGCGACCTCGGCGGCGTGGCGGGGTGTTCGGGGCTCGCCCTCGAGCCGGGCCACTCCGCCGAGTAGCCATAGCGTGATCCCGTCGACCCGTTGACCCCGGGCGCGTCCGGTCAACGCGTGACCGAACTCGTGGGCGACGATCGATCCGCCAAGCAGAACGACGGCAGCCGATGCCGTCGCGAGGTAGGCGGCTGTCGAGGAACCGGGTAGAAGAGCCGGAAAGAGCACGCCGGCGAGATTGGAGACGATGAACACGGCGGCCACGATCGCGGTCCAGTGCATCCCCACCGAAATACCTCGAAGGCGACCGAGGGTGAAGGAGTCACGCATGGGTGTCACAACGGGCCACCCGATTCGGCTATTCCCGGCGGTACCGCGGCGTGGGGCCGATACCATCACCAGGTCACAATTCACCTCTAGACGAAGGAAGGCGCCATGAGCGAGCTACTTCTCCAGGCAGACACCGGTCGCGAGATCGGCACCCGTTCGAGTCGACGACTCCGCCGCGAAGGCCGTGTACCCGGCGTGGTCTATGGCCTCGGCCAGGACCCCGTGTCGATCAGCGTCGACTGGCCGGATCTGCGCCGGGTCCTCACCACCGAAGCGGGTGTGAACGCGCTGATCGATCTCGAGATCGACGGCGACACGCAGCTCACGATCGTCAAGGACATCCAGCGTCACCCCGTACGCCGCAACGTGCTCCACGTCGATTTCATCCGTCTCGACGCCAACGCCGAGGTGGCCGTCGACGTGCCGGTCGTGCTCACCGGCGAAGCGAGAAACGTGACGCAGATGTCGGGCATGGTCGACCAGGTGATGTTCACCCTGTCGGTTCTCTCCCGTCCATCCGACATTCCGACAGAGCTCGAGGTCGACATCTCTGAGCTCGAGGTCAACGAGTCGATCAAGGTTTCCGATGTCGCGCTGCCCGAGGGCGTGCGCACGGAGGTCGACGCCGACGAGGCCGTTGCCAATGGCGTGGTCACCCGTTCGACGCTCGAGGCCATGCGCGCCGAAGAAGAGGCTGCGGCCGCTGGCGAAGAGGGCGAGGCACCCGCTGCCGCAGACGGCGACGCCGACGGCGGCGACGACTGACGAGTCGCTCCGACCCGTCTCGGATCTGAGCGATGTTCTCGCGTCGATCCAAAGATCGCACGGGGACCCCGGCCGACCTCTTAGCGGTCGGTCTGGGGAACCCGGGCGACAAATACGCCGCAACCCGGCACAACGTCGGAGCGGAGGCGATCGACGTGCTCGCCGATCGCTACGGCATTCAGCTGAAGCCGTCGAAACAGGCTGCGCTTCAGGCCGAGACGAATCGGAGAGGGCAGCGAATCGCGCTGGCCTTCCCGCAGACGTTCATGAACGACAGCGGCCGGTCCGTGCGTGATCTCATGCGACGCCATGGGATCGATGATGTAACGACGAGCCTTGTCATCGTGCACGACGAACTCGACCTCGAGGTCGGGGTCGTAAAGGTCAAGCTCGGCGGCGGACTCGCCGGGCACAACGGACTGAAGTCGATCACGCAACACACGAAGACTCAGGACTACGCGCGCGTCCGCATCGGTATCGGTCGTCCCCCAGGCAGCCAGTCCGTCTCCGACTATGTGTTGCGTCGCCCCGGCAAGAAGGACCGTGTCGAGCTCGACATTGCGATCGAGCGCGCAGCCGACGCGGTCGAGTCGATTCTCGAACTCGGCGTCGAGGCAACCATGAACGAGTTCAATCGGTGATCGGCCCCGATGCGGTGTTGGCACCGCTGAGCGGTGCCCTACGCGATGATCCTGGGGTGATCGCGATGGTCGGTCGCCGCTCCGGCACGATTGCGGTGCCCGAAGCGGCGCGGCCGCTCACCTTGGCGTCGCTCGTCACCGAGACCGAGCGCCGTCCGATGATCGTGGCGGTGCCGTCGGGCGCGGAGGCTGAGCGGCTACGCCACGATCTGGCGCGTTACCTCGGCGAGGACGACGTGACGGTCTTTCCTGCGTGGGAGACGCTCCCGTTCGAGCGCATCAGCCCGAACGTTGAGACGATGGGCCGTCGGATGGAGGTGCTCTGGCGCCTGCGCGACCCCGAACGTGCACCACGAGTGATTGTTGCGCCCGCTCGGGCACTCGTGCAGCGGCTCGGGCCCGCGGTCGACGAGATCGAGCCGATCATCGTTGGTGTCGGTGATCAGATCGACATCGGCGAGCTCGCTGAAGGACTCGTCGATCGGGGATACCGGCGCGAGTCGCAGGTCGAGAACCGTGGGCAGTTCGCGATCCGGGGATCGATCGTCGACGTCTTTGGCGCCACCGCGGATGCCCCAGTGCGCATCGATCTGTGGGGCGACGAGGTCGACCGTCTGGGTGAGTTTGGGGTCAACGACCAGCGCACCACGGTCTCGCGTTCCGAAGTCGTCATCCACGCAGCCCGCGAGATCGTGGCGACCGAGGCGATACGTGAGCGGGCCGCAGATCTCGTCTCCAAGGAGCCGTGGGGGCGCGAGCAGTGGGAGCGGCTCGCCGACGGCGACTTCTTCGACGGCATGGAGTCCTGGCTGCCGTGGCTGGTTGAACGCGACGAGGTGCTGATCGATCACGTGAGCGATGACGCGCTCGTCGTGCTGGTCGAGCCGCGACGGCTGCGTGACCGGGCGGCGGACATCGGTGCCGAAGAAGCCGACCTCGCGGCCACGCTGGCTCGCACGTGGGGCGCCATTGGCGACGCGGACGAGGGCGAGTCTTTCCCGCGGCTGCACCTGCCGTTCGATCGGATCCTGTCCGGTACCGGCGCTCCGGTGTGGACCATGACGATCGCGCCCGAGGGTCCCGATGTCGCCACCGTGGCGGCGACGGGTTGGGAAGCGGCTCTCGGCGACCCGCCGCCGCTGGTCAACCAGCTCCATCAGCTCACGGCCGACGGCTATCAGATCGTGGTCGCCGCCGACGGTGCGGGCACTGCGGCACGGCTTGCCGTTCTGCTGGCCGACGCCGGCATCCATCTGCCGGTGCTCGACGCGCTGCCCGATGATCGGACCTCCGGAATCGTCGTCGCGCCGCTCGAGCGAGGCGCCGTGATCACGTCGGTCAAAGTCGCCGTGTTGTCGGAGTCCGATCTCACTGGTCGTCGCCGCACCCATCGGCGGGCACGAGCCCGCAAGCAGGCCGCGCAGGACACGTTCGACGATCTGACGCCCGGCGACTACGTCGTCCACCACCAGCACGGCGTGGCTCGATTCGCAGGCATGGTCACGCGGGCGATCGGGGGAGTGGAGCGCGACTATCTCCTGCTCGAGTACCGCGGCGACGACAAGTTGTATGTCCCGACCGACCAGATCGACATCGTCCGGCACTACACCGGTGGAGACAGCCCGAGCCTGTCAAAGATGGGCGGCTCCGACTGGCAGAAGACCAAGGCCAAGGTTCGGTCCGAAGTCACCGAGATCGCCCAAGAGCTCGTCGTGCTCTACCAAAAGCGCGTGACCGCCGAGGGATACGCCTTCGCCGAAGACACACCGTTCCAACGCGAGCTCGAAGAGTCGTTCCCGTTCGAGGAGACACCCGATCAGTTGACGGCGATCACCGAGGTCAAAGGCGACATGGAGCGGGCCTGGCCGATGGACCGCCTCGTGGTCGGCGACGTGGGCTTCGGCAAGACCGAGATCGCGATTCGGGCCGCATTCAAGGCGGTCCAGGACGGCAAACAGGTCGCGGTGCTCGTGCCGACGACGCTGCTCGCCCAGCAGCACCATCAGACGTTCTCGGACCGGTTGGCGAGCTTTCCGGTGCGGGTCGAGGTGCTCTCTCGCTTCCTCACGAACGCGCAGGCGAAGAAGGTCGTCGCCGATGTGAACAGCGGTGATGTCGACATCGTGATCGGCACCCATCGGTTGCTGAATCAGGACCTCGAGTTCAAAGACCTGGGCCTGTTGGTCGTCGACGAGGAGCAGCGCTTCGGGGTGAAGCACAAGGAGGCGATCAAGGGTCTGCGCACCAACATCGATGTGCTCACGCTCACGGCCACGCCGGTCCCTCGAACCCTCGAGATGAGCCTCACGGGCATACGCGACATGACGTTGTTGTCGACTGCGCCCGCAGCCCGCCAGCCCATCCTCACCTACGTCGGTGAGCAGAACGACAAAGCGATCGCAGAAGCCATCCGCCGCGAGCTGTTGCGCGAAGGGCAAGTGTTCTTCGTCCACAACCGGGTCCTCGACATCGAACATACGGCAGCGAAGATCCGCGAGCTCGTCCCCGAAGCCCGAATCGCGATCGCCCACGGGCAGATGGACGAAGCGACGCTCGAGCAGGTCGTCCTCGACTTCTGGGAGGGCGAGTACGACGTCATGGTCTGCACGACGATCATCGAGTCAGGGATCGACATGCCGTCGGTCAACACCCTCGTGGTCGATCGGGCCGACCTGCTCGGCCTCGGTCAAATGCATCAGCTTCGAGGCCGGGTGGGCCGTAGCGGGCAACGGGCGTACGCCTATCTGATGTTCCCGCCGGACCGCTCCCTCACCGAGCAGGCGTACGAGCGGCTCAAGACGATCGGGGAGGCGACCGACCTCGGGAGTGGCTTCAAGATCGCCATGCGCGACCTCGAGATCCGCGGAGCTGGCAACCTGCTTGGGACCGGTCAGAGTGGGCACATCGCAGCTGTCGGGTACGACCTCTACTGCCAGATGGTGACCGAAGCCGTATCGGAGCTGAAGGGCGAGGTGCCCGAAGAGGTCGAAGAGCTCACGGTCGAGTTGCCGATGAAGGCGTTCATCCCGGAGTCCTACATGGAGACCGAAGAGCAGCGACTCGAGGCGTATCGGCGCCTGGCCGCGGTCACGACCTCCGCCGAGGTCATCGACGTCGAGACGGAGTGGAAAGACCGGTACGGCCCGATCCCAGATCCGGTCTCGAACTTGCTCGACGTCGCTCGTGTGCGAGCCGCATGCATCCGGACCGGCATCACCGAGCTCACCGTTGCCAAAGGCCCCGGATTCGGGGGCCCAGACCACCTGGTGCGGATGTCGCCACTCACGCTTCCGACGTCGAAACAGATTCGTCTCGACCGGATCTACAAGCACTCCACCTACCGAGAGGCCGACGGGGGGTTCCTTCAGCTCGGCATGAAGAAGGGCGACCTCGCAGCCAACATCGTGCTCGCCATCGACGATCTCGCCCCCGAAGAAACGCCAACCCCTGCCGAGGTGCCATCATGAATCCCGTGACTCTCCGACGTCTCCTGCTCGTTGTGTTCGCCTGCCTCGTCGCCACCGGTTGTGGTGCGGCGGAAAGTGGGGGGTTGTCGGTCGGCGACGACTCGATCAGCCGGGCGGAGTTCACGGACTACGCAAGCGTTCTTGGGTTCATCGAGCAGGGCCCGGAGCCGATTCAAGAAGACCGCCTCGACGGCAACTGGACTCGCGCAGCCGCCCGGCGTTGGCTGACCACGTCAGCGCAGCTGCAGGCCCTCGATGAAAACGGCTTCGTGGCCACGGCAGACGACGAGACTGAAGCCCGAACGGTTGTGATCGATGTTCTGAATACCGCGCGCAACCAGGCGACGGAGTTCGAGCTCGAGCTTGTTTCCCGAGTTGCCGACTTCGACAGCGACAGCGATGCGTTCGATGACATCGCCGACATCGTGACGGTGGGCATCCTGCTCGACCGAGCCGATTCTGAGGTGCCTCGAATCGAGCAGGACGCCCTGGTTCTTCTTGAGGATGCGTCGGTTGAGTCGCGGGTTGGTGAGTGGGATCAGGAACTTCTCGACGTCGTTCCGATCCGCTGATGCCCCGGGTCGACGTGGTCGGGCTTGGCCCCGCCGGGCCCGAACTGCTCACCGCCCGCACCGCCGAAATCTTGGCCGGCGAGACGCCGGTCTGGCTCCGGACCGTTCGCCATCCTGCAGCTGCTGATCTCACCGTTCAGGGGTCGTTCGACGAGGTATACGAGGCTGCGGGATCGTTCGACGAGGTGTACGAGACGATCATCGGTCGAGTCGTACACGAAGCGTCGATCGCTGGTGCCGTGGTGTACGCCGTGCCGGGTTCGCCGCTCGTGGCCGAGCGCACCGTTGAACTCCTCCGCAAACGGACAGACGTCGAGGTGGTCGTTCACCCGGCGGTGAGTTTCGTCGACCTCGCGTGGTCGGCACTTGGGATCGACCCGATGGCCGTTGGGGTCACGATCGTCGATGCACATCGGTTCGCCGTGGACGCTGCAGGCCGGTTGGGTCCGTTGCTCGTTACCCAGGTGCACTCGGCCGACGTTCTCGACGACGTTCTCTTTGCGATCGAGAACGGCAGAGGTGCCGCTGAGGCTCCGCAGTCGGCGACGGTTCTGCGAGGGCTCGGTACGCCAGACGAGTGGGTCGCCACGATCGAATGGGACGACCTGGGCGATGTCGAGGTCGACCACCTGACTTCGCTGTGGATCCCGAAACTGGCCGCCCCTGTCGGCTCGGCCTTCGTCGCGTTCGACGAGCTCGTCCGACGATTGCGTTCGGAATGCCCCTGGGATGCAGAACAGACCCACCAGAGCCTCCGACGATTCTTGGTCGAGGAGACCTACGAGGTCCTCGACGCGATCGACGCGGTCGAGGCCGACCCCGACGAGGGGTACCACGAACTTGAGGAAGAACTTGGGGACCTCCTGTTTCAGATCTTCTTCCACGCTCGACTCGCCGCCGAAGAAGGGCGATTCGACGTCGCCGACGTGGCGATAGGCATCCACGACAAACTCCACCGCCGGCATCCGCATGTGTTCGGCGACGCCGATGCCGACGATGCGATCGCTTCGTGGGAGGCGAACAAGCTGGTCGAGAAGGGCCGAGACAGCGTGCTCGACGGCATTCCGCGATCGCTGCCCAGCCTCCTGTACGCCCTGAAGCACCAGAAGAAGGCAGCGTCGACCGGTTTCACCGGCCCCGACCTCGCTTGGGCGTTGTCCGACGTTGCAGACGAGTTGCAAGAAGTCACCGACGATCCGAGCGAAAGCGAACTCGGGGATCTGCTCTTCGCAGGCGTGCAGGTGGCGCGCATGCTCGACGTCGACCCCGAAGATGCGCTCCGCCGGGCAACCGATCGGTTCGGTCACCGGTTCCGTCACGTCGAAGCGAGCGCACGCGCCGATGACATTCGTCTCGCAGATCTTGACGAGGCCGAACTTCGGGCGAGGTGGACGGCCGCCAAGGACCTGCTCGGCTAGCATCACGGATGGAGCAGGGCGCCGGTCTCGAGAGACGGGCGCCTTCGTCGCGCCGGGCACGGGTCCGGCGAGGTCGAGGAGGAGCAACGATGGCAGCGATCGAGTCCGTGCGTGGGATCGAAGTGATCGACTCGCGGGGCAACCCGACGGTTGAGGTCGAGGTACAAACCGACACCGGCGCCGTCGGGCGCGCCCTGGTGCCGAGCGGCGCGTCGACGGGCGAGTTCGAGGCGGTTGAGCTGCGCGATGGCGGAGATCGCTTCAAGGGCAAGGGTGTGCTGACCGCGGTTGGCTTCGTCAACACCGAGCTGGCTGAAGCCGTCACCGGGATGGCCGTCACCGATCAGCGTGCCGTCGACCACGCGATGATCGCTGTCGACGGAACCGACAACAAGGCTCGCGTTGGCGCCAACGCCATCCTCGGCGTGTCGCTCGCCACGGCGCACGCTGCTGCGGCCGAACTCTCCATTCCGCTCTACCGCTACGTCGGTGGGCCGAACGCCCATGTGCTCCCCGTGCCGATGATGAACGTCCTCAACGGCGGCGAGCACGCCGACAACTCCGTCGACTTGCAGGAGTTCATGCTCATGCCGGTCGGTGCCGCGTCGTACAGCGAAGGTCTTCGCTGGGGCATCGAGACCTACCACACGCTCAAGGCTGTCCTCACCGAGAAGGGCCTCAGCACCGGCATCGGCGACGAGGGCGGATTCGCCCCCGATCTCGACTCGAACGAGGCTGCGCTGCAACTCCTCGTCGAGGCGATCGAGAAGGCTGGCTTCCGCCCGGGCGATGACATCGCCCTCACCATGGACACGGCCTCCTCAGAGTTTTTCGAGGACGGCGCATATCACTTGGCGTCCGAGGGTCGCACCCTCACCCCGACAGAGATGGCGGCCTGGCTAACGCACCTCACCGAGACGTACCCGATCGTGTCGATCGAAGACGGCATGGACGAAGAGGACTGGGATGGATGGGCGGCGCTCACCGAGTCGATCGGCGACCGGGTCCAGCTCGTCGGCGACGATCTGTTCGTCACGAACACGACCCGGCTGCAACGAGGAATCGATACGGGCGTCGCCAACTCGATCCTGCTCAAGGTCAACCAGATCGGCACGCTGACCGAGACCCTCAACGCCGTCTCTCTCGCCACGTCAAACGCCTACACGTCGGTGATGTCGCATCGATCGGGCGAAACCGAGGATGCAACGATCGCCGATCTCGCCGTGGCCGTGAACTGTGGCCAGATCAAGACCGGTGCCCCCTGCCGGAGTGATCGGGTCGCCAAGTACAACCAGCTGCTTCGGATCGAGGCCGATCTCGGCGAAGCCGCCTCATACCCTGGCGCATCAGCCCTCGCCGGCTCGTGACCCGAACGGAACGCCCGGGTCCGCGTCCCGGCCCCCGACGGCCGTCGGCGTCTTCACGTCCGCGGACTGCCCAGTCGGATTCTCGACCCCGAGGGACGACACGTCCGTCGAAGAGACCTGTGGTTGCATCGTCGGACGCTCGTCGTCGTCCTCGGCAGCGCCGGCACGACGAAGTGACCCGTCCTCGCAGGGGCCGGTCTCGTCTCGAAGCACCGACCCGAACCGTTCGCGGCGCGAGCCGCACATCGCGAGAGCGGCCCCCGTCCCGAGTGCGAAGCTTCCTGGTCTCGGCGGCGATTCGGTTCGTGCTTGCGATCGCCCTGGTGCTCGCTCTACTTGTGCTGATGACGCTGCTCTTTCCGGTGGACCAGTGGCTCGGGCAACGTGATGAGTTGGATCGTGCACGAATCGAGCTCGACGAGCTTCGCGCCGAGAACGCCGAGCTCGAGGCACGCCGTGCGCGTCTCGATAGCGACACCGAGATCGAACGAACCGCTCGCGAGCTCTACAACCTCGTCGGGCGTGACGAAGAGGTCTACGCAGTCTTGCCGCCGGGTTCGGACTAGTCCGACGTCGGCCGGCAATTCGGCGGTGACGAACTGATCGACGGCATCGATTGCCCGATCCCATCGTCGAGTTTCGGGTTGTACTCTCGTAGTCACGATGCGTCGCGGAGCCGTGGCCCTTGTGGTCGTTCTTGTTGCTGTGGCAGGCCTGCCTTCTGTTGCGGCGCCACAGGGGCAGTTCTGTGGGGGGCTCCGCGCGACCATCGTCGGAACGGCGGGCCCGGATGTGATCTGGGGCACCGAAGGCGACGACGTGATCGTCGGCGGCGGCGGTCGCGACGTGCTGAACGGTTCGGGTGGGAACGATGTGATCTGTGGCGACGCCGGTCGCGACCGGCTTCGGGGCGGAGCCGGCGACGATGTTCTTCTCGGTGGACCGGGCCGGGATTTCCTGCAGGGTGGCCGTGGCAACGACCGGCTCATGGGAGGCAGCGCGCCGGACCGGCTGGTTGGCGGCGAGGGCTCGGACCGCGTGCGCGGGGGCGGGCAGTTCGATCGCTGCGCAGCCGACACGGAGGTCGTCGAGTGCGAGCAGGTCATTGCGACAGTCGTGACCGATTCGCCGCTGGTTCAGCGGGTGATTCATCTCAGCATCGATGGCTTGCGCGGCGACCACGTCCGATCCGAGCTGATGCCGAACACGGCGGCCCTCTTCGGTGCCGGCGCGTCGACGCTCAACGCCCGCACCGACGCTGACCTCACCAAGACGCTGCCCAACCACACGTCGCAATTCACCGGGCGTCCGGTGTGGGGCGCGGGCGGTCATCGCGTCGACGTCAACGAAGATCTACTCGTGCCGATCCACGACGTGGCGGGGGAGTACGTGGCGTCGATTTTCGACGTGGTACACGACCACGGATTCCGCACGGGTGTGTGGGCCGGCAAGTCGAAGTTCGACATGATCGACCGCAACTGGAATGGACAGAACGGCGCGGCCGATCTGGTTGGTGTCGACAACGGTCGAGACAAGATCGACTTCTTCGTACGTGATGATCCGGTTGGCGCGCTCGATGGGTTTCTCCAAGAGCTGGAACACACCGAGCCCCTGCGATTCGCGTTCTACCACGTGCGGTCACCCGACGAGTTCGGACACGAGCATGGCTGGGCGACGTCGGGGTATCGAGACGGACTTCGCGAAGCCGATGGCGTCGTCGGCCGCCTCGTCGATGCCATCCGTTCGAACCCTGAGTGGGCGGCCACGACGGCGATCATCGTGACGAGCGATCACGGCGGTCCAACCAACGGGTTCTTGCACAGCGATGCAGAGATCCCGGAGAACTACATCGTGCCGTTCGCGGTCTGGGGGCCCGGAGTTGCGCCTGGTGCCGACTTGTACGACCTCAATCCGCATCGCCGAGATCCTGGCCGTGCTCAGATCGCCATGATTGGTACCCAACCCATCCGTGGCCACGACATGGCCAACCTCGCCCTCGACCTGTTGGGCCTTCCGCCGGTCCCCGGCTCGGTCGCCAACGCCACCCAAGACCTCAAGGTCCGCTGAGCCTGGGGCGAGAGATCCGCAGCGCGAGCCGGTTGCGAGCCTGGGGCGAGAGATCCGCAGTGCGAGCCGGTTGCGAGCCTGCGGCGAGAGATCCGCAGTGCGAGCCGGTTGCGAGCCTGCGGCGAGAGATCCGCAGT
>JAHDDK010000011.1:0-7681 GCA_020629375.1 Acidimicrobiales bacterium | reverse complement strand
GCGAGCCGGTTGCGAGCCTGCGGCGAGAGGTAGCCTGCGGGCGTGGTGAGTGACGTCTTTGCTTCCGTCGATGGTGTGCTGAAGGAGCTCGGCCGCCATGCGTATCTAGCCGATCGCGGGTTGGCGACGTCGGTTTTTCTGGCGAGTTCGCTCGAGCGTCCGTTGTTGTTGGAGGGCGAGGCCGGGGTCGGCAAGACCGAGCTGGCGAAGGTAATCGCCGCGGCGACCGGTGCCCAGCTGATTCGCTTGCAGTGCTACGAGGGCATCGATGCGTCGCAGGCTCTGTACGAGTGGAACTACACCCGGCAGTTGCTGCATCTTCGGACCGCCGAGGCGACGGGCACGGCGGCGGCGGGCGAGGCGGATGTGCTCGAAGAAGAGTTGTTCACCGAGCGGTTTTTGATCCGTCGGCCGTTGCTCGCGGCAATCGATCATGGGTTGGCTGTGCCTCCCGTGCTGTTGATCGATGAAGTCGATCGTGCCGACGACGAGTTTGAGGCGTTCTTGTTGGAGGCGCTGTCGGACTATTCGGTCACGATTCCGGAGCTTGGCGTGTTCCAGGCCGACGTGCCGCCATTCGTGATCATCACGTCCAACCGGACCCGTGACGTGCACGATGCGCTCAAGCGGCGGGCGTTGTATCACTGGGTCGAGCATCCGGACTTCGAGCGTGAGGTCGAGATCATTCGGCGCAAGGCGCCGCGGGTCTCGGAGGGGTTGGCGCGCCAGGTGGCGTCGGCGACGTCGCAGTTTCGGGAGATGGGGATGTACAAGCCACCGGGCATCGCCGAGACGTTGGATTGGGCGAACGCTCTGCACCTGCTGGCCGAAACCTCACTGACCGAGGATGGCGTGGACGCCACGCTCGGCACATTGCTGAAGTACCGCGAGGACCAAGAACGTGCGCGCCGTGCGGGTCTCGAGAGCGTGATCGAGATCGCTCTTGGCGCCTGATATCGCGACGGGTTCGCCAGAGATCGAACGGATCGTCGCTGGGTTCGTGTACTGCTTGCGCAGCGGCGGGCTGACGGTTCCGGTGAGTGTCAGCCTGCGATTTCGAGAAGCGCTCGAAGCCGTCGGGGTCGATGACGGCGAGCTCGTCTACTGGGCGGGACGGTCGACGATCGTCTCCAGACCCGAGGACATTGCGATGTACAACGCGATGTTCATGGCGTTCTTCCATCACGACGGTCGAGGGTTCAAGGTCCGGTTCGAGGACGAAGCCGAGTCGGCGTCGCTCGGGGTCGATGACGACGGCGGAGACGGCGACGCTGCGGGGGAGGGCGACGACGACGTCATCGCTCTGCGTTACAGCGCTGCAGAGATCCTCGGCGAGAAAGACTTCGCCGAGTTCACCGCCGCAGAACTGAACGAGGCGACCAAGGTGATGGCCCGGATGCGGCTCCAGCCCGCACGCCGCGAGTCTCGACGTCGGGTGCCGAGCCGTGGCGGTGATCGGCTCGATCTCCGGCGGACCGTCCGGACGGCGATGCGCCATGCAGGCGAACCGATGCGGTTGGAGAAGACGCAGACCGGCAGCCGGACCCGCCGGTTGGTGTTGTTGCTCGACGTCAGCGGGTCGATGGAGCCGTACGCCCGCGTGCTGATCCGGTACGCCCACGCCGCGGTGGTCGGGCGTGGGCGAGTCGAGGTGTTTGCGTTGGGCACACGTCTGACGCGGATGACCCGACAGCTGGGGTCTCACGATGTCGACGAAGCGGTGTCGGACGCCGCAGCTGCCGTCGTGGACTGGTCGGGCGGGACTCGTCTCGGAGAGGCCATCGGCTCGTTCAACGACGAGTGGGGCGTTCGGGGGATGGCGCGCGGGTCGATTGTCGTCGTGCTGTCGGACGGTTGGGATCGCGGCGACCCAGAGCACATGTCGCTCGAGATGGAACGGCTGCACCGCACTGCCCATCGCGTCGTGTGGGTGAATCCGCTGAAGGCGAGTCCTGGCTACGAGCCGATCGCTCGGGGCATGGCGGCTGCGATGCCCCACATCGACCAGTTTCTCGACGGCCACTGCTTGGATTCGCTCCGCAGCCTCTCCGAAGCGATCGCGGCATGACGGCTGACCCGCTCGCGCCCGAAGGTGTAACGAGAGGGTCAGACCCTCTCGTTACACCTTCCTCGTGGGGCAGTACCGTGGGGGCGCGATGAAGGAGCTCCTCAACGACCTCGACCGCTGGAAGAAGCAGGGCAAAGCTTCTGCTGTTGCCCGGGTTGTCGATCTCGACGGATCGGGGCCGCGACTGCCGGGTGCGGCGATGGCCGTGAACGAAGATGGTGTCGTGTCGGGGTCGGTCTCGGGCGGCTGTGTCGAAGGTGCGGTCGTGACCGAAGCGCTCGACGTGATCGAGTGCGGCGACCGCCGAACGGTCACCTTCGGCTACTCCGACGACGAGGCGTTCGCTGTCGGGCTCACCTGCGGCGGAACCATCCACCTATTCATCGAACCGCTCGACTGGTGATTCGGTGAGCGGCGATACCCCGATCTACGACGCGCTCGCTGCGGAGATCCGAGCGGAGCGGCCGGTTGCGCTGGCGACGATGCTCGCCGGACCGTCTATTGGCGCCAAGCTTCTGGTCAAGGGAGACGACGATTCGACACTGGGTACCCTCGGTTCGGGGGGGCTCGACCGAGTCGTCGAACGCGACATGCGGGGTGAGCTTGCTGCGGGCCGGACGGGTATCCGCCGGTATGGCGTTGATGGCGAGGCACGCGCCACCGATGTCGAGATCTTCATCGAGAGCTTTGCGCCGCCGCCGTTGATGGCGATCTTCGGCGCCGTCGATTTCACTGCGGCATTGGCGAAGGTGTCGAAGTTCCTTGGCTACCGCGTGATCGTGTGCGATGCCCGTCCGATCTTCGCCACCCCGCAACGCTTCCCGATGGCCGACCGGGTCGTCGTCGACTGGCCGGACCGACTGCTCGACGAGATTGGATCGTCGCTCGGCCCACGAGACGCAGTGGCCGTCTTGACCCACGACGCAAAGTTCGACGTCCCAGCCATCACCTCAGCGTTGACCACCGAAGTCGGCTATATCGGCGTGATGGGCTCACGCCGGACCCACGATGAGCGTACGGATCGGCTGCGCGAGGCCGGCGTCGACGACGCGGGCCTTCGACGGCTCCGGTCGCCGATCGGCCTCGATCTCGGCGGCCGCACACCCGAGGAGACGGCCATCTCGATCGTCGCCGAGATCATCGGACTCCGTACCGGTCGGGCGCTGTCGGCGCTCCGGGACACGCAGGGACCGATTCACCGGTGACGTGCCCCGCCGCCGATGAGTGGTCACCCCCGAACGGCGAACGAGGCCTTCCAGGTCTCCGCGCTCTCGCCGTTGAGATAGAGCCGCCAGGTGTAGCGACGTCCGCCCGAGAGCGGCAGGGTGCCGAAGTTGATGCCGAGCGGTACCCAAAGCTCCGAACCCGGCGCGAGTCCCGCCGGACGGCCGGCTTCGAAGTTGCCGTTGAGGGCGACGGCGTTCCCGTTGATCTCGACGCCCTGGCCGTCCTCGTCGAGCAGGACAACGCGCCATTCGTGCTGGACATTGGCCTGGTCCCACGGGATCGCAATGCGTACGGCGATCGCGATGTGCTGTGGACGTGGGCCGACCGCACCGAGCCCGCCACCGAGAATGAACAGCTTGCCGTCACTCACCTGCACGGCATCGCACATCATCATGATGGCGTGAAGCGTGGGTGCAACGATATCGAGCGGGCTTTCGTCCATGCCCTCGACGCTACCGGTCACGACCGGGAGGTCCGGGCGTGACGGTGGCGATCGTGCTCTTGGCTGCTGGTGCGGGGAGTCGCTTCGTGGACCACACGCACAAGCTGCGGGCGACGATTCGTGGCGAATCGGTGCTCGCCCATTCGGTGTCCAGTGCGTGTACGGCCGGCGCCGACGAAGTTGTGGTCGTTGTCGGCGATGACGACTTCTCTGATGTGCTCGACTCACACGACGTCACGGTCATCTCGAATCCGACGTGGGCCGCTGGTCAGGCAACCTCTCTTGCGGTTGCGGTCGAGCACGCCAAGGCCCGCGACCACGGCGCCATCGTCGTGGGGCTCGCCGACCAGCCACTCATTCCGGCAGTCGCGTGGAAGGCACTCTTGTCGCCCGGGCCGACGCCGATTCGCGCCGCGAGCTTCGGCGGTCTGCGGCGGCCGCCGACTCGGCTCGACCGATCTGTGTGGAGGCGGCTGCCGACCGAGGGCGACGACGGCGCCCGGCTCCTCCTGCGGGAGGCCGCCGATCTGGTCGATGACGTCGAACTGCCGGGCGATCCGATCGACGTCGATACGGTCGACGCGCTCGAACTCGCCCGCCAGAAGGCCGACGACGCGGCCGCAGTGAGGCGACTCCTTGGACGTGAGCCGATGGGGCGCTGGGAGATCGTCGTGCGAAACGACTGTGACGAGCCGGTCGTGCTGCTCAACGATCCGGTATTGGCCAACGGCCGGCCGATGCCCACCCGGTATTGGTTGTGCGGGGCAGAGGAAAATCTTCTGATCGGCCGCCTGGAGTCCGCTGGAGGCGTTGATCGAGCCGAGGCCGAGATCGGGCTGGACGTGATCGCCGAAGCCCACGATCGCTACGCCGCCGAACGAGACGCGGTGATTGCGGAGCGTTACCCCCATGCCGAGCACAAGCCTTCTGGAGGGGTAGGCGGCACGCGCGTTGGCGTGAAATGTCTCCACGCGCACTACGGCTGGTGGTTGGCCGGTGGCGACGACCCCGTCGGCCAATGGGTGGCCGACCACCTACACGAGGTTCGGGAGGACCGATGACCACAGACAAGCCCGTCTACGCCGGTATCGACTGCGGTACGAACTCGACCCGCTTGATCATCGGCGACGGCACTGAGACGTTCGAACGAGAGATGACGATCACGGGACTCGGGCGGGGTGTTGACGCCACCGGCCAGCTCAGCCCGGAGGGCATCGAACGCGTGCGAGAAGCCCTAGTGCGATACCGCGAGATCATGGACCGCTACGACCTCGCCGGCACTCGGATGACGGCAACGTCCGCCGCACGAGACGCGAGCAACAGCGAAGAGTTCTTCGCCGTCGCTCGGGAGACGGTTGCTGTTGAGCCGGAGCTGATCTCGGGAGCTGAGGAAGCCGAGCTGTCGTTCCTTGGTGCGACGGCCGAACTCGATCCTGCCGACGGACCGTTTCTCGTCTTCGACATCGGGGGCGGGTCAACCGAGTTCGCCATCGGCTCGACCCGGATGGAGGGAGGGATCTCCACCGACATGGGCTCGGTGCGATTCAGCGAGAAGTACGTCGAGAGCGACCCGCCGCTGCCCGAGGAGCTCGTGGCCTGCTTGTCGGTCGCCGAGGCGCACCTCGACGACGTCGTGCGCGAAGTCCCGATGGTGTTGTCTGCTCGCCAGCTCGTCGGGCTGGCCGGCACCGTTTCGACCGCCGCGATGGTCGAGATTGGCCTCGCCGAGTACGACCGGAGCCAGGTACATCACTTTCGGCTCGATCGTGCGGCCATCGAAGACGTGTTCCGGACGTTAGTCACCGAGTCGCGCGAGGACCGCGCGCACAATCCAGGTCTCGAACCGGGTCGCGTCGATACGATCGTCGGCGGTATGTGCATCCTGGCCCGCATCGTTCGGTACTTCGACGCCGAAGACGTACTGGTGTCGGAGTCGGACATCCTCGACGGACTGATCCTCTCTCAGATGTCGTGATTCGGTCGAGAGAGCCCGGAGCGCTGCCGCTCCTTGGCAAACGCATACTCCTGCGACCCTTGGTGGTCGAGGACTGGAATCAGTGGACTGAGGTCCGCGCCACCAACGATGCGTGGCTCACGCGCTGGGAGCCCCAACGTCTATCCGGGCAGCCTGACGTCGTACGCAGCCGATCCGCGTTTGGATCGCGGTGTGCCGCCCGCCAGCGGGAGCGAGAGCTCGGCACGGGATACGGCTTCGGTGTGTTCCATGACGGCTCGCTGATCGGCGAGATGAACGTCTCGTCGATCCAGCGAGGCCCGTTCCAAAACGCGTACGTCGGCTACTGGATCGACCAGCGCGCGGCCGGCCAGGGATTCACTCCTGAAGCCCTCGTCGTCGCGATGCGCTTCAGCTTCGAAGACATCAAGTTGCACCGGCTCCAGATCTCGATCATTCCCCGCAACCGGGCGTCGCGACGGGTCGTCGAGAAGCTCGGCATCCGACTCGAAGGCATGGCCGAGCGGTACCTCGAGATCAACGGCGAGTGGGAAGACCACCTTCGGTACGCGATCACGTCCGAGGAGTGGCAAACGCGACGAGACGAACTCGCCACCGCCTGGCTCTGAGGTGATGCAACGGGGGGACTTACGCCGGTACTACGAGACCGAAGCCCGGCTCGAGCGAAGGCGCACGCTGCCGCCGTCTCGCCAGGAACTCTGTCGGCGGTTCATCGCACTCCTGAAGAACGAGAAGCGGCGGCACGTGGTCGACTTCGGTTCGGGGCCTGGTCTTGATCTGCACGAGCTCCATGGCGCCGAGGTGGACGGGGTCGGCATCGACATCGCCCTGCAGAACTGCCGAATCGCTCACGACCGTGGGATCACCGTGCTTCAAGCTTCGGCGATGGACGCACCGTTTCGAGATGGAGCCTTCGACGCCGGAATTTCGATGAGTGCATTCATGCACCTGGAGCCGAGCGAGATGTCGGCCGCGGCAACGGAGCTCGCTCGGTGTCTGGGGCCGGGAGCTCCTGTACTTATTGGCATGTGGGGCGACCCGATGCGTGGTCTGAGCGTCGATGAATCGTCGATCGAGGGCCAGCGGAGACCGTTCTTCAATCGATCGGTCGAGGAGAACGCTGCGGTCTTGTCCGGGGCGTTCGGTTCCGTCGTGGCGATCCACGATCCGATCGATGTGTCCGACAGTCCAGCCGAGTACCAGGTTTTCGAGCTTCGAGCTCCCGAAGTTCTTGGACTGACGATGTCGATCAAGGGGGTTCTCGTAATTGATGAACAGGTGGTTCTGTTGGCTAACGAGCGCTCCGAATGGGAACTTCCGGGCGGCCGCCCGGATCCGAACGAAGCGCACCCTGACACCCTCCGGCGCGAGTTCTCCGAAGAGCTCGGCGTGGACGTGGTCGTGGATCGGTTCGTGGACACGTGGACGTACGAACCAATACCAGGCCGCCGCGTCACGATTCACACCTACGTCGTTGAGGCACAACGAGCGGGCGTTCTTCGACATAGCGATGAACACGTCGCCGTTGGTCGGTTCGATCCGGCGGAGCTGGGGGCACTCAAGCTTCCCGCTGGCTACCGGAGCAGCATTCGCCGGGCTCTCCGTACCTGAGTGCGACATCGGGGCCGTCACCGACAGATCTCACCCCCCGGGCAATCGTCGACCTCATGGCGGGCCGTTCAGATGCCGAGGGCTCCTTGGGTGGGCGTCGCCGATTGGACCGAATGGTCTGGATTCGGGTGGCGGTTGGGTTTCCTGTTGTGTCGACTTCGGCGTTTCGAGGAGTCGTGTCGTTGTGAAGCGATTTCATCGTCGGTGGCGGGCCGTGTGTGCCACGACATCGACGGCCGGCCGGAGTCATCGGGATCGGGTGGGCCGGTTGTGTAGTAGAGGGTGAGGCGTTGGTCGTGGAGCCGGCTGTGGCAGCCGTGTTCACACACCAGGGCGAGGTTGTCGATGTCAGTCGGAC
>JAHDDK010000072.1:13020-19021 GCA_020629375.1 Acidimicrobiales bacterium | reverse complement strand
GGCGATCACGAGATCGAGTTCGTCGACGAGTTGCATCGCAAGCTCGACTTCGAGCCCATCGGCGGCGTCGATTCGCCGGTCGTGGCGGGCGAACGGAAAGTACGGGACGAACCACTCGACCGTGAGGTCGTTGCGTCGCAGGATCCGGTCGGCGGTGACCAGCAGCGCCAGGTCGTCGAAGTTGCGGACGTTCGCTTCGATCGTCTCGACACATCGCCCGGCGTCTAGGGCGATCGCTCGGACGTGGCGTTCGCCTGCCGGGTATTGCAGGACCTCGAAGGTGGACTCGAACGAGCAATAACTAGTCATGACGACAATAAAGCAAGAGGACTCTTAATTGTCAACGTGACATTCGTCCATCGGGCTAGGTTCAGGGTGTGGCCGACACCTACGACCCGAGCGCCTTCCCGCCCTTCGCGGTCACTGCCGACCTCGTCATCCTCACCGTGCAACCACCGACGGTCCGTGCCCTGCTCGTCCGCCGCGCGGCAGATCCCTTCGCCGGATCGTGGGCACTCCCGGGCGGGTTTGTCGGCCCCGATCAATCCCTCGCCGACGCCGCTCATGAGACGCTCGCCCGCAAGACCGGGGTCAGCGTCGACGCCACCCACCTCGAACAACTCGCCTCCTTCGGGCGGCCAGACCGTGATCCCCGCATGCGGATCGTGAGCGTCGCCTGGTTGGCGCTGCTCGCCGAACCCGTCGAGCCCGTGGCCGGCGACGACACCGACGAAGCCCAATGGGTCGACGTCGCCGCTCTCGACAGCGACCTCGCCTTCGACCACGCGGAGATCCTCGCCGCCGGCATCGAACGCGCCCGCAACCGCATCGAATACACGACGCTCGCAACCCGCTTCTGCGGCGACGAGTTCACCATGGCCGAGTTGCGAGCCGTCTACGAGACCCTCTGGTCGACCGAACTCGACCCTGCCAACTTCCATCGCAAGGTTCTCGCCATCGACGGCTTCGTCGAACCGACCGGCGAGAGCACGAGCGGTGGCCGCGGTCGTCCGGCTCGTCTCTACCGCCGCGGCGATGCGGTCGACCTCGATCCGCCCGTTCGCCGATGACCGCTCCAGCAATTGCGTGGCGCAAGCCGTTCAGCGCCGAAGAGGCCGGGCACCTGCATGCGCAGGCCTTCGGGCGCGCGACCGTGGCAGACATCGACTGGTGGGCCGCTGCCGAGCGTTACAGCCTCGGATGGGTGACCGCTCGGACCGCAGCCGGCGGCCTCGTCGGGTTCTGCAATGTGCTCACCGATGGGCACACCCATGCATGGCTTCAAGACGTCGTCGTCGATCCCGCGCATCAACGAATGGGGATCGGTCAGGCGATGATCGAACGCGTCGCCTCAGACCTCGAGGCAACGGAGATCGAGTGGCTCCACGTCGACTTCGACGACGAGCACCACGGCTTCTACATCGATGCCTGCGGCTTTCGTCCGGCCGCAGCAGGACTCCGTCCGATCGACTGACCGGTCAGCGTGACGCCGTCGAGGTGGCGTCGATAAATCGCCAGCCGTCGTCGGTCTCGGCGACGACGTGGCACTCCTTGGCGACTCGCCAGAGCGCCCACCGGATCGGAGTTGGGTCGTAGCGGTACAGATCGGGGAACGCGTCGCGCAGCGCGTCCGTCGCCGCTCGAGCGTGATAGTGCGGGATGCGGGCGTCGACGTGATGGGCGACGTGGGTGGTGCCGATGCGATGGTGCAACAGGTCGGCGATCCGGCCGTACGGGCGGTCGATCGAACAGAAGGCGCCCCGCACGAACGTCCAGTCGTCGTCCGCGTAATGAGGCACATCGGTGTCGGTGTGTTGGAGCCACGTGTACGTGACGAGCCACGCGTTGGTGACGAGGTATGGGCCGCCGTAGACCGCGAGCATCTGCCAGGCGCTCCCCGCAATCGCCCACCAAATCAGCAGGCCGAGCATCACGGCCACGCCAAGAGCCGACAGTCGGACCTTGTTCCGCCAGCGCTTCGGGAACAGCGCCTGGCTGAACGGACGGTCGGGCCAGAAGTGATTCGTGACCCCTCGCTCGGCCCCACCGGTCGTGCCCGCAACGAGGTAGATCGGCCAGCCGACACCGAGACGGGAGACGACCGTGAGTGCACCGTGCACGGTGTGCCCGAAACGCTTCCGGACTCGGAGTACGCGCTGCCCACGATCGGTCGTGTCGCGCTTCGGGACGTGCGTCTCGCCGTCGATCAGATGATTGGTCTTGCCGTGATGGATCGCGTGGCTTCGCTGCCACGAGAAGTACGGCACGAGTAGCGCCGAGTGCAGAATGAAGCCGATAGCGTCTTGCGTCCGCGTGCTGTCCGCGAAGGCCCGGTGGCCGCACTCATGGGCCAGCACCCATACGCCGGTGGCCGCTGTGCCGGTCACGTATGCGTACACCGCCCAGGCAGGCAGCCAGGTCCACGACAGGGGGATGACGGCGAGGGCGAGGATGCCGAGGCCAACCGTCAGCCCAACCGAGAACGCGGCATATCCAAGCGATCGGACGAGCGATCGTTCGAAGCACTCGGCAGGGATCGCGGCCTTGACGTCGGCGGTGGTTGGGATGTCGGCGACCGTTGGGGGGTGGATGGTCACGCCCGGAAGGATGCCAGCTCGGCACGCCGACCGTCGGTTACCGACCGGTCAGTTCACACAGACGTCAGCGGCGACTTCGGCGTGGCCGAGGTGCTGAGCGAGTTCTTCGTAGACGTGGACCATCGCGGCGCCCACCGTCCACTCGCCGGCGATCGGGGTGGCGGTGACGGGATGGTTGGCAAGCACGGTGGCTTTGGCGAGGTCGGGGGCCAGCTCGTGCAAGAGAGATCGGGTGTTCCGGATGACGCCGATCGCCTCGTCGACCGAGCCGCTGGCGATGAACTCGGCGTCGCGATCCCGGTCGCTGTCGAGTCCGAGGATGATGTGTTCGGTCCAGAACCGGGTCGCTCCGGCCATGTGGGTCACCAACACGAAGACCGAGTTGGCGCCCTCGGCAGGGCGAGCGTTGATCGTCTCGTCGTCGAGGCGCCCGACGACTCGTTCCCAACCGTCGAGGGTGCGGTCGGCGAACAGAAGGAAGTCCTCGATCGAGATCATGTCGTCATTCCACCATCTCTTGTCATCCAACCGTGCCGTCATCGTGAACGATCAGCTGCTGGATCACGACTCCGGACCGGGTTGGGCACTCGTCCGCGATCTCCCGGATGCGGTTGGAGTCGCAGCGCCGACGCAGAGCGGCGATTCGAGCAGGGATGAACCTCTTGCTATGTCAGACTTGACCCCATGACGTTCGAGCCGATCGAGACCGCGTCCGTCGACGAGCTGCGAGCGCTCCAGCTCGAACGATTGCAGTGGTCGGTTCGCCACGCCTACGACAACATCGCTCACTACCGGTCGGCATTCGACGCGGCGGGCGTTGGCCCGGACGACATTGCGTCGCTCGACGATCTGGCGAAGCTGCCCTTCCTCAACAAGGCCGACCTTCGAGACAACTATCCCTTCGGGATGTTCGCCGTCCCGCGCGACGAGGTGGTGCGAGTGCACGCCTCATCGGGGACCACCGGCAAGCCCACGGTCGTGGGATACACGCGCAACGACATCACCACATGGTCCACGGTCATGGCTCGATCGATCGTTGCTGCCGGCGGTCGGGCGGGCGACATCGCACACGTCGCGTACGGCTACGGCCTCTTTACCGGCGGGCTCGGCGCGCACTACGGCGCCGAGATGCTTGGGTGCACGGTCGTGCCGATGTCGGGTGGCCAGACCGAGAAGCAGGTCACGCTCATCACCGACTTCGAGCCCCGCATCATCCTCGTCACGCCGTCGTACTGCCTCAACCTGATCGACGAGATGGAACGGCAGGGCCTCGACCCGGCGGCGAGTTCGCTCGAGATCGGCATCTTCGGCGCCGAGCCGTGGACCGACGAGCTGCGCGCCGAGATCGAAGGTCGGCTCGGCATCGACGCCACCGACATCTACGGCCTGTCCGAAGTCATCGGCCCCGGAGTTGCGCAGGAGTGTGTGGAGACGAAGGACGGTCCAACGATCTGGGAGGACCACTTCTACCCCGAGATCATCAACCCCGAGACCGGCGAAGTCCTGCCCGACGGCGAGATGGGTGAGCTCGTGTTCACGTCGCTCACCAAGGAGGCCTTTCCGGTCATCCGGTACCGGACCCGCGACCTCACGCGTCTGCTCCCCGGAACCGCCCGAACGATGCGACGGATGGAACGCATCACCGGCCGTTCCGACGACATGATGATCGTCCGGGGTGTCAACGTCTTCCCGTCGCAGGTCGAAGCCGAGGTGCTGAAGGTCGAGGGTCTGCCAAGCTCCGACATCACGTCAAGGAGAACATCGGCGTCACGGCCGATGTGGTGATCGCCGCCCCGGGCGAAGTCCCCCGCTCCCAGGGCAAGGCGCAACGCATCGTGTCGTCATGACCTGGTTTGCGGTGGATGTCGAAGCGAACGGACCCGCCCCCGGACTCTTCTCGATGACGTCATTCGGTGTCGTGGCCGTCCGTCCAGGGTTGGACGACACGTTCTACGCCGAGCTCCGCCCATTGCCCGATGCCGGATGTGACGAGCAGGCCCTCGCGGTCGGCGGTATGTCGATGGAGTACCTCGAGTCGAACGGCCGCGATCCGGTGGAGGCGATGACCGACCTCGCCGAATGGCTCAACGAGACATCGAAGGGCCATCCGGTGCTGATCTCGGACAACCCGGGCTTCGACGCGATGTTCATCACCTACTACTTCACCCTCGCAGGCATCAAGAACCCGTTCGGGTTCTCGTCTCGCCGTATTGGCGACTTGTACGCAGGCTTCGTCGGCGACGCCGGCAAAGCAAACGCGTGGAAGAAGCTCCGGACCGAACGTCACACCCACAACGCCCTCGACGATGCTCGTGGCAACGCCGGAGCGCTCCTCGCCATCGCCGATCAGGGCCTCAAGATTCCGCAATCGTGAGGTTGCTCGACCGATGGCTCGTCTGAGCGGCGCCTCCCGAGTCGCACTGTCACACCGGCGCGCGAGGGTGATCGCATGAAGCACGAGCGCATTCTCCTCCGAGTCCGAGCCCTCCTCGCCAAGGCCGAGTCGACCCCGTATCCCGAAGAAGCGGCGGCACTCACGGCGAAGGCGCAGGAACTCATCACCGCGCATGCGATCGACCTCGCTCTCGTCGAAGAGCAGGAGGGGTCGGGGGAGGTGGTGACCCGGCTCATCTTCATCCCTGCGCCGTACCCGAAGGAGAAGTTCACGTTGCTAGGCGGAGTCGCCAGGGCGAACAACGCCCGCGCCATCCTCGGCCTCGAACGAGACGAGCTCAATCGCATGGTCGAGTCCGAGGAGCTGTTTGCCCGCGAAGGCAAATGGGCCACGGTGGTGGGTTACGCCTCCGATCTTGACCGGATCGAGCTGTTGTTCACGTCGCTGCTCGTTCAGGCGGTCAACGCGATGTGGGCCGAGGGTTCGCAGGTCGACGCGTGGGGGACCAACCGGACGAAGTCGTTCCGTCGATCGTTCCTCGCCGGCTACGGCTGGTCTGTTCGCGAACGTCTCGAAGCGGTCCGCGCAGCGTCCGGCGGTGACGGCGAAGTCTCGGGTGCTCGGGAGCCTTCGATCCACCCGGTCTTGTTGCGGCGGGAAGAACGGGTCGTCGCCGAGGTCGACCGTCGGTTCGCCAACGCGTCGACGCTGCGGATGTCGGTGTCGAATGGTGCGGGCGCACGCATGGGCCACGCCGCGGGCGAACGGGCCGACCTCGGGTCGCCGAGGTTCACGGGCCGTCGACCCGAGCTGTCGCGTCCATGAGCAGCGGTATGGTGATTGGTGCAACGGTATGGTGGTTGGTATGGCGACTCGGAAAGTCACGGTGACCCTCCCCGCCGAGCAGGTCGACGAGATTCGGTCACTCGTTGAGGGTGGCGTTGCTTCGAGCGTGTCGGGATTCGTCCAACATGCGGTCTCGGTGTCTCTCGACGACGTGCATGGCTGG
>JAHDDK010000072.1:0-12974 GCA_020629375.1 Acidimicrobiales bacterium | reverse complement strand
ATCGACGGCCCCGATGCTGCGTGATCAGTCGATGAACGCCGTCGTCTTCGATGCCGGTCCGTTGATCGCGATGGATCGATCCGACCGCAGGGTCATCGCCCTACTCGAGCGAGTGGCCGAGCGTGACCTGAACGTGGTCGTACCGGCGGGGGCGTTGGCTCAAGCGGTGCGGGATCCCGCACGCCAAGCGCGCCTGTCACGATTCGTCCGGCAACCGAACGTCGACGTCGTGGCTCTCGATCGAGCTGCCGCCGTGCGCGTCGGTCGTCTGTTGCAGGCGCGCCGCATGTCGGACGTCGTCGACGCGCACGTCGCGCTGTGTGCGAACGATCTCGGCGCAACCGTCGTGACGAGCGACCCCGATGACATCGCGGCCCTCGATCCCGACCTCACGGTGATGGTCATCTGATCGGTCGCCCCGACTTCGCCGGGACTCAAGGGCTGGCGAGGCCTGCTTGGTAGGCGTACACGATGGCACCGGCGCGATCTCGAACCCCGAGCTTGGTGAAGATCGCCGTGATGTGGCTCTTGACCGTGGCCACCCCGACGAACAGCTCGTCGGCGATCTCCTGGTTCGAGAGCCCGCGTGCCATTGCGAGCAACACGTCGTTCTCTCGCTCGGTGAGCTCGTCGATCCGGGCAACGTTCTTCGCCGAGGGCAGCACGTGGGCTCGGTGATGCTCGAGCACGCGAGGCGTGACCGCTGGATCGAGCCAGCTGCCTCCGGTGGCGACCGTCCGTACGGCACGAATCATGTCCTCGGCGGTTGCCTCTTTGAGGATGAAGCCTGCGGCGCCGGCATCGATGGCACCCCAGAGCACCTCGTCCTCATCGAACGTGGTGAGGACGAGTACCGGTGGTCCGTCGAGGTCTCGGAGACGGCGGGTGGCCTCAATGCCGTCCATACCTCGCATCCGGATGTCCATGACGACGACGTCGATCCGGCCGTTCGTCGAATCGTCGACCACCCGAAGCGCCTCGGCGCCGTCGGACGCATGCGCGACGACATTCAGGTCGTCCTCCGACCCAACGATGCGTTCGAGCCCGATCCGAATCAGCTCTTGATCGTCGACGAGCAGCACGCGGATCATGCTCGGCCCCTTCGAAGGAGGGCATCGATCGGGCTGCTGTCTTGGAGTGGAAGGGACGCCTCGACGGTCCACCCATCGGTGCTCGGTCCTGCAATCAACGATCCGTTGACCGACCTCGCACGCTCGCTCATCGACCGGAGCCCGAAACCCTCTCCCGATGTCGCGTTCGTCGGGACGCCACCCCGGTTTCGGACTCGCACATCGCACTGCATGGAGTCGATCGTGACGGCGACGTCGACATCGGCGCCGCGCACGTGGCGACTGGCATTGGTCAACGCCTCCTGCACGATGCGATACGCCGCCACGCCAACCGGTCCTTCGACAGCCTCCTCTGCGCCGTTCATGTCGAGCCGTACGTCGAGACCGGCGACCAAGAATTCGCCGACGAGCTCGGGAATGTCCGCGGTCGATGGCGACGGAAGCCCGGTCTCTTCCGGGTCGTTGTCGGCACGCAACAGGCCGATCGTCTGACGGATCTCTCGCATCGAGTTCCGTCCGGCAGCCTCTGCTTGTTCGAGCGCACGGGCGGCCTCGGCAGGATCCTTGTCGATCAGATGCCGTGCCCCGGTCACGTGCATCATCATGACGGCCAGCGAGTGCCCCACGAGGTCGTGAACGTCTCGGGCGATCCGACGGCGCTCGTGCAGGACTGCTTGATCCGCAACCAGCTGGCGAGCGGCAGTCATTTCGATCACGGCGTTCTGGTAGCGAAACACCACATCGCCGAACACCCATGACAAGCCGAATCCGAGCATCCAGATCGGCCACGTCACGTCTTCCATCGCGTCGGTGAGCGCGAGCACGAGAAACAACACGATCGCGAATCCATTCGTGTAGAGCACGCGTCGACGATTGGGTTCACCTCCGGCGATCAACGCAATGGTCAGCACCATCAAGAACAGCGAGATCTCCAGCGCCTCTTCGACAATGTTGAGCGCCATCGGTGCCGCGAGGCCGAAGAAGTCGACGAGGATTCGAGTGCCCCCACCGCGAGCCCACCACCAGAAACACGCACACGTCACACCAAGTACAGGCCAATCGACCTCGGGAACGTCGCGGGTCGCAATCGCAGCAATCGACACGATCGTGGCGCCGATCGCGAACACCATGCGTTGCATGCCCTCGTGGAACAAGGGGTACGCCGAGGTCATGGTGCAACGGTACCGATGCAGTCGACTGGGGTCATCCGCCCTGGGTCGGGTTCGGACGTTGCCACCGCAGTCGGGGTTGCGAGCTCGGAGCCGGCTGGTGTGTCGATTTGGGACAGGAGCGTGGTGTCCCTCGATCAATCCGGGCCGCATCTAGAAAATCCAGCCGAACGTCTCAACAACTCGGGTGGGTCGTCGACGTGAATCAGCAAAAGAGGCTGGCCCGTGCAGACCGGGTGTGTGTGTCTGCATAACCGAAAGGCGACCCTGGCCATGACCTCACTGATCCACCACGACAGCATTCCCGCCGCTGTCGGCGACCTCACCCTCCGGGTGATGATGGCCGACGACGATCCGCAAGAGCATCTGCTCATGTCGATGGCGGCCGACAGGTCTGCAGTACCGCTCAACCTCGAGTTCGTCCGTGACGGCGCTGAGTTGTTGCTCGCGTTGTCGAGCATTGAGCGACTCGACGACTTGCCAAACGTGATCATCCTCGATCTCCGGATGCCCCGCTTCGACGGGCAACGAACCCTTGCGGAACTCCAAGCACACCCCGTGTTCTGGCAGATCCCCGTCGTCGTCTTCACCACGTCGTCTCGTCCCTCGGATGAGGCCGGCTGCTATCGCGGCGGGGCACGCTGGTTCCAGATCAAACCGAGCTCGTTCAGCGAGATGGACAGTTTCATCTCCACGCTCGAACGATTCGCCGCGGACCCCTGGACCTATCAGGCCTGTGGAACGCTCGACCTCTCGATCTTCAATGCCGACTTCGCCGCAGACATCGAAGATTCGCTGCTGTCCGATTGGGAAGCGATCTCTCGTGGTCGCCATTGATTCGGTCTTCGTCCCGGAGACCCAACGCCATACCTGGACCATGCTGCTCGTCGACGACGACGACGCCGATGTTGCGCTGTTCCATTCGTGGATGCAGCGGGCCGATCGACCGTGGGAGATCCGGCGGGCCACGAGCATGCGCGAAGCCGTCGTCGAACTCGACCGTGAACCAGCGCCGGATCTGATCGTTTGCGGCCTGGCGTTGCCGGATGTATCCGGAATGCAGGCGGTCCGCAGTCTCGTGTCTGCGTCGAGCGGCATCCCGATGATCGTGTTGTCTGGCTCGAACCGCTCCGATGTAGCCGAGCGGGCATTGCGCCTGGGCGTCGAGGACTGCATCTCCCGAGAGGAGATGTCCGAGGACGTCGTGCGGCGTGCGATCCGTTTCGCGCTCACCCGGCACAAGGCGCAACGGCGGCTAGCCGCGCTCGAAGCGTCGTTGCAACAGGCCGACTCCGAGCTCGACGACTACGCCCACATGGTGGCCCACGACCTCCGAGCGCCATTGCGGACGTCTCGGTTGTTTGCCGAGGAGATCGCGCATCAGCTCGATGGGTCCGACGAGGACGTGGCGGCGATGAGCCGGCATCTCAACGAGACGCTCGGCCAGCTCGACCGGCTGATCCTGTCGATGCTCGACTACGCCGGTCTCCGAGGGTCGATCCCCATCCCCGAACCGGTGCTCTGTGAGCCGGTGATCGAGTTCGTTCTCGGACAGGTGTCGAGCGACCTTGCCGACGCGCGTCCAGAGGTGCGGCTCGACATCGAGTCGTCTGCCTCGGTTCTGGCAACGCGAGAGCTGCTGATCAGGATCCTCTGCAATCTCGTCACCAACGCCATCAAGTTTCGTAGTCCGCACCGCCGACTCGAACTCGACATCGACACGGTCACCCGGGAGCGAACGCTTCAGATCCGTGTCGCCGACAACGGCGTCGGCGTTCCGTTCAATCAGCGGGAGCGCATCTTCGAGCCGCTCGAACGACTCGATCCGAGTGTTGATGGCACCGGCTTTGGCCTGGCGATCTGTCGGCGAATGGCCCGATCAATCGGTGGTGACGTGTGGGTCGAATCGGCCGAGGGACCGGGGACGGTGATGGTTGTCGAGCTGCTCAGACCGACCGACCGCTATCGAACCGCCCCCGCATCCGTCTTCGATTGGCCCGGACCCGCCTCGATGTAATCCTGGGGTCAGACCCCGTTGTTGCCGGTCAGGCTGTGGTGTCAGCCCAGATTGCCCACAGCGGGTCGCAGAGTTGGCCAGGGGCGACCACCACATCAACCGTCGGTTCGCCGAAACCCGTTGACCGCTGGAAGTACTCGGCGACGACCGCTGGGCGGCTCGATTCGTCGATGGCGACCCATCCGCGGATGGCCTTGGTCGGAAAGCACCGGTTGGAGAACGTGCAACAGAACCACCCGCCAGGCCGCAGCACCCGGGCGACCTCGTCGAACACCTCGATCGGTCGCGTCAGGTAGTCGACCGAGACAGTGCATACCACGGCGTCGAAACGTTCGGATCGGATCGGGATCGTGGGATCGGCGTTGAGGTCGTGGACAACCGTCGTGTCGGCCATCAGATTGGCGTCGAGCTCCGCCTGATTCATGCCGAGCACGGTCAGGTGGCGAGGCCGTTCGGTGAGATGGGAGATCCACGACGACATGAGGTCAAGGACCTCGGTGCTGCCGTCGATGCCGAGCCTCGCGTAGGTGTCGCCGACCGCCGCGATCGCCTGGTCGTCGATGTGGGTGACGAGTCGTTCGAACGAATAGAAGTGCGCATCGTCCGACTCATCAGCGCGCGTGAAGAACCCGGGCGGAAAGCCCGAGTAACGCTCGTCGCTGGGGCCGGTGTTCAGGGGCGCTCGGGGAACTGTGGTCCCTCGGTCCGGGTGCGCTTGAGTTCCCAGAACCCGTCCATCGTCGACATCGTCACCATCGCGTCCCAGAGCGCGAGGGAGTCCTCTTCGGGCGGGATGCGGCTGATCACGGGGCCGAAGATGCCCTTCGGTCCGCTCGGCGAGTCGAACGCAATGATCGGCGTACCGACATCGGTGCCGACGAGGTTGAGGCCCATCTGCATGCGCTCTTCGATGACCGGATCCCACGACTCGTCATCGAACGCCGATGCGTAGCTGGTGTCGAGGCCCGCAGCTTCGAGGAACTGGGCTGCTCCGCCCGCGGCGATGTCGTCGAACTCGAGGTTCTGGTCGGCGCGGTCGTGATGAATGACGGCGCCGTATTGCCAGTAGAGGGCCTGGACCGCGTCGTTGCCCTCGGCCTTGCGTACCGCTTCTTGGACCCGCAGCAGATTGTGCGTGAACCGCGTGGGCGCATAGAACGGCGAGTCTTCGGGCGGCTGGTTCTTCACCAGCAAGCTGATCGGTTCCCACGTGATGTTCAGATCACGATGGGGTTGCACACTGTCGACAGCCCAACGAGCCGTCTGCCAGCACCACGGTCAAATGGGATCGACCCAAAACGAGATGTCCATGGGGTCAAGTCTGACATAGCAAGAGGTCTCGCTGGCGCGTCGGGACCGGGGCCCTGTCTCGTCGTCGAAGGTGCTCTCGCCTGATGCCTGCCCGGTTTCCACAATGCGGGAGTCGGAGATAGAGATTCCGTAGAGCGGTACCGTTGAATCCATGTCGGTTCAGAGCGTCGACCGGGCACTCCGCCTGCTCGAAGCGATCAGCGAAGAGCCATGCGGCCTCGTCGAAGCGGCGAATCGAACCGACCTGCCGCTCTCCACTGCGTCCCGCCTACTCGCCGCTCTCGAGGAGCGGGACGCCGTGACCCGCGGCGCCGATGGCACGTGGGCGATCGGTGGACTCGTGCATCGCCTGGCGACAGGCGAGGCCGTCGGCGTGCTCACGATTCAGGAGCTCGTGGCGCCGAAGCTCGCCGAGCTCGTCGACGCGATCGGTGAGGCGGCCGCCCTGTCGATCCCGATCGGCAACGAGACCCTCACCATCATGCAGCTCGATTCGCCACAACCCGTCCGGGCCGAGGACTGGACCGGTCATCGATGGCCGATCACCGGCGGTGGATCGGGCGCCGTTCTGATGGGCACCTGGCCTGCCGATCGGGTCGAACCCCTCCTCGACTGGCTCGGCGCCAAGGAACGGCTCGAACTTCGAGAAGAGATCGCTGAAGCGCGCAAACGCCGCATCAGCTGGAGCCGCGGCTCCTACGTCGAGGGCCTCACCAGCGTCGCCGCACCCATCGTTGGGCCCGACGGCAAGGGGGTCGCCGCGCTCATGGCCTACGGCCCGAGCTACCGGTTTCCACAGAAGGGGTCCATACGCCGAACTGAGACAACGCTGCGCGCCGCAGCCGAGTCGGTCTCGGACCAGATCGGGCAACGCCGAATCTGATCGCTCCGGGCTCTCCCAACCGAGCCATCCATCGGCTCGATCAACGAAATCAACGACGACGAAAGTGCACTGATGGCAAGACGAGGACGAAACCGCGCGGCGGTGGCGTCGGGAATCCAGCAGCTCCCATGGCGACGAGTCGAGAACGTGCATGGCACGCTGCCGATTCTCGACGACGAGGGTGTCGACCGAATTCACGAGGCGTCGATTCGTGTGCTTGAGGATCTTGGGATCGAGTTGTGGAGCGAGTCGGCACGCCAGCTCTTCGCTGATGCCGGTGCGGCCGTCGACGGCGAGGTTGTTCGGGTCGGTCGCGACATCGTCGAACAGGCGCTTGAGACCGCGCCATCGAGCTTCACGCTGACGAGCCGCAATCCGGCGAAGCAGTTGACGATCGGTGGCCGCAACCTCGTGTTCGGCCTCGTGGCCGGCCCGCCAGCTGTCCACGACGAAATCCGAGGCCGTCGCCAGTCGAACATGGAGGACTACGAGAACTTCATTCGGCTCGCGCATTACTTCAATGCGATTCATCTCCTCGGCAACCAGGTCGCCTCGCCGATGGAACTCCCCGCCAACAACCGCCATCTCGACACCTACCGGGCCAACCTCACGCTCACCGACCTCTCGTTCCATTGCCTCTCGATCGGACGGGGCCGCGCACTCGACGGCATCGAGATGATGGCGATCAGCCGGGGAATGACGGTGGACGAGATGCGGTCGTCGCCGGGTGTGATCACGGTGATCAACGTCAACTCGCCACGGCGGTTCGATGAGGAGATGGCGCACGGGCTCATGACGATGAGCGAGCACGGCCAGGCCGTGTCGGTCACGCCCTTCACGCTCATGGGCGCGATGACCCCGGTGACGCTGGGCGCGGCGCTCGTGCAGCAGAACGCCGAGGCGCTGTTCGGCATCGCGCTCACGCAGCTCACCAATCCGGGTGCCCCGGTGGTCTATGGGGCGTTCACGTCCAATGTCGACATGCGTTCTGGGGCACCTGCGTTCGGCACACCCGAGCACGCCAAGGCCAACGTGATCAGCGGACAGCTCGCGCGACGGTACGGACTGCCGTACCGCTCGTCGAACTCGTCGGCATCCAACGTCGTCGACGCCCAAGCGGCGTACGAAACGCAGATGTCGTTGTGGGGGAGCGTGCTCGGCGGGACGAACCTGATCTACCACGCTGCCGGATGGATGGAGGGGGGACTCCAGGCGAGCTACGAGAAGCTGATCCTCGACGTCGAGATGCTCCAGCACATGATGGAGTTCCTCACTCCCGTCGACCTTTCCGAGGACGAGCTCGCCTTCGACGCGATGGAACGTGTGCCCACCGGCGGTCACTTCTTCGGCGATGAGCACACGCTCGCTCGGTACGAATCGGCGTTCTACTCGCCGATGCTGTCGGACTGGCAGAACCATGGCGCTTGGACGGAGTCGGGCGGCAAGAACGCGACCGAACGCGCGACCGAACTCTGGCAACAAGCCCTCGGCGAGTACGAGCAACCCGCAATGGACGATGCGGTGACCGACGCCCTCGACGAGTACGTGGCCCGCCGCAAAGAACAGATCGGCGACGGCGATCCCTAACGAGCCACGTGGGGTCAGGCACGCATCATTCACAACTTCGCTTGCACACAGCGCACGTGATCGCCAGCCTGATCAGGTGATGCTTCGACCTGCCTCCGCCGCCGACGTTGATGCCATCGCTCGCATCTGGTTCGAAGGTTGGTGCGACGGCCACCTCGGTCACGTACCCGACGAACTCGTACCGCATCGCGGCTTCGACTCGTTCGAACGCCGCGCGCCGTTGCGTATCGCCGATGCCACCGTGGCAGAGATCGATGGCCAGGTGGCCGGATTCGTGATGGTCGTCGGCGACGAGGTCGAGCAGGTCTATGTCGATCGAGCACACCGAGGCGGCGGAGTCGCCGCTGTTGTTCTCGCAGAGGGCGAGCGTCAGGTCCGAGCTGGGGGCCACGACCAACCGTGGTTGGCGGTCGTGGCGGGCAACGCTCGGGCACGACGGTTCTACGAACGGCAGGGATGGGCCGACACCGGCCCGATCGATGACTACGCAATCATCGGCGAGTCGGGCGAATCGGTGACGGTGCCCTGCCGTCGGTACGTCAAGCCGCCAAGGACCGCAGACTGAACGGTATGCACATCGACCTCAGTCACGTGATCACCGACGGGATGGTCACCTATCCCGGCCTCCCGACCCCGACCGTGTCGACCCACCTGAGCCGGGAGGCCGCCGAGGAGATCTACGGCCCTGGTGTCACGTTCCAGATTGGGATGGTCGAACTCTGCACCAACACGGGCACCTATCTCGACACGCCGTTCCATCGCTTCGCCGATGGTCACGATCTCGCCGGCTTGCCACTCGACCGGGTGGCCGGAGTCCCCGGTCGTGTCATCGATGCTCGGGGCAGGCAGGCCATCGACCTTGGAGCCGCGGAGCTGGTTGGCGCCGAGGGGCACGCCGTCCTCATCTGGACCGGTCACGATCAACATTGGGGAACCGACGCCTATCTTCAGGACCATCCGTACCTGACCGCGGGAGCCGCAGACGCCTTGGTCGATGCGGGCGTGGCCTGCGTGGGGATCGATTCGCTCAACATCGATTCGACCGATGATGCGCAGCGTCCGGTACACACGACCTTGCTCCGGGCACAGATTTCGATCGTCGAGCACATGACGAACGTGGACGCACTCCCGGCGGGCGACTTTACCTTCACCGCCGTCCCCCCGAAGATCGAGGGCGCCGGCACCTTCACCGTCCGCGCATTCGCCACGAGCGACCTGGGGTCAGGCACATCTCATTAACAACTTCAGGTCGGCGGGGACCTCCGGAGGGTCGCTCCGAAGCCGATGCAACGCGACGGCGACACTTCCGGGCGAGAGCCCGAACGCCTCAGCAATCTCGGAGTGCGGACAGAGATGTTCTTCGCCTGCAATCCACATCGCGAGGCGGCGCGGCTCGTTGCGCCTCCCGCGTGAGACAGCTCGAATCGATGATGGGGGGAGGTCGAAGTGCTCGCCGACGGCAGAGATGATCTCGTCCAGCGAGCGTCGCGGTCGAGATCGTTGCGTGGCGGGGTTTCGTCCATCGCAGATCTGCTCCACCCACTCTTCGCTCCCGAGTAAGCCGAAGGACGGCTGCGCGAGGAGTTCATGCAGTTCGTGGTCATGATCGGAGTCGTGGACCATTGCGTCCAGCTCGGCTCGGTTCGGTGAGCCGATCACCTCGAGGGCGCGTCGGGACAACCATGAAGGAGGCGCCGAGCGTTGGGTGAGGGCGGCGTAGCTGGACCACCGGTATCCGACGGCAGTGCGTGAAATCCCAGCTTCGATTGGGTTGCGGTGGACGTACACCACGAGTCGCTCGAGGTATTGGTCGGCTTCGACGAGCTTCGATCCGAATCGCCCTCGAAACAGTGCGCCATCGTGGCCGTGGCGGGCGTTGTAGCTCTGCGTGTACACGCCGTCGATCCGCTTCATGGCCTCAGAGACTCGGCCGTGTCTCGAGAAGGCCAAGAGGTGGTAGTGGTTGTCGAGCAGGCAGTACGCGTTTATCTCGACGCCATAGAGGGTGTCGACCTCGCCGAGCAGGTCAAGGAAGCGGAGGCGATCGATCTCGTCGCTGAAGATCGGTTCTTTCCGCTGGCCTCGATTGAAGATGTGGTGCCAGCTGCCGGGCACGTCGAACCGTTGGGGCCGGGCCATTGCAGTCTCCCGAATCGTTGGAGTGATCGGGGGAAGGTGGTTACACGGTAGGCGGTGGAGCAAGCAGAAGCGAAGTTGTTAATGAGACGTGCCTGACCCCAGGTTGCTCGGTTATTGGGGGATCAGGGTGTTGGCGAAGATCTGCCAGGCGAGGACGCTCTTGGCCACGAAGGCGAACGTGTTGAAGAAGAAGAAGATCGACACGATGATCCCGTAGACGAATCCCGGCGGACCCTCTGCACCGTCGACCCGAAGGTTGAACCACAGCGGCACGAGGATGGCGAGCCAGGGTCCGATGCCGGCGATGCAGCCCATCCAGAACGGCGTAAACCAGATCTTGGCGTTTGGGTCGGTCGAGTCGTTGACCATCTCCATGATCCAGCCGAAGAGGATCATCGAGATGTTCGCAAAAGCGATGCCGATCAGGGCTGCGAGGTCGATGATCCCGGTGGTCGCACCGATCAGCACGATCATCAGGGTTGACGACAGCGAGTACTCGACCCAGCGGAACCGATTGCGGCCTCGGCACAGCTCCTTCTTGTAGGCACCGAACGCGACGACGCCGACGATGAAGTGGAACAGCGCCGAGAGCAAGGAGAACTTCGCGACTTGCAGCGCCAACGGGATGCCGAAGAACTCGTTGAGGAACCCGTTGTCGAGGGAGTTTCCGGGCGGGCCATTGATGTTGAAGCCGCCGACCGGCAGTGAGAAGTCGCGGTCGCCCGCCACGATCATGATGATCCCGGTGATCAGGTGAAGGACGCCGGCCCCGATGTTCAGGCGCCGGAGTTTGCTGGCGGTTTCTTCGGAGAGGTCAACGGTTTCTCGGTCGAAATCGAGTGATGGCACGGGCATCCCTTTCGGATCGCGCCAGCTCGCGACCAACTTTCTCAGCCCAGGACAGTAGAAGTGCTTGCTGACGCGGGGTGGCTTCAATCGAGAGTTGCCCACGTTGGCAACGAGCGTGAACACTGCTGCGTATGTGTGAGTGGTCGAGCCTGTGGTGACGAGTCGGTCGGCGACGCCGGGCCACCTGCCCACCACGGTGATCGAGTTCGTTCACGACACCCGCATCGATGACCTCCCGGAGCCGGTTGTGGCTTTCGCTCGACGATGCCTACTCGACCTGATCGGTGTGGCGGCCGCCGGTCGCACGACCCACCTCGCCAAACGGATCATCGACCACGCCCTGGATCATTTCGCCGTCGGAGAGCGGGTGCCAGGAGCGCCGATCCTGTTCGACGGTCGTGTCGTGTCGCCGGCGGGGGCCGCACTTGCGAACGGCATGATGATCGATTCGATCGATGCGCACGACGGGCACAAGATCACCAAAGGCCATACGGGTTGTCACCAGCTCCCGGCACTCTTCGCGTTGCACGCCGCAGAGGGTGGGCTCGACGCCGATGAGTTCCTCGCTTCGCTCGTTGTCGGGTACGAGTTCGCCACTCGGGCGGGCGTCGCGCTTCACCAGACCGCCCCGGACTATCACACCTCTGGCGCGTGGGGAGCGGTCGGATGCGCGGCGCTCGGTGCCCGAGTGATGGGCCTCGATCACGAGACGACGTTCGAGGCGATGGGGATCGCCGAGTACCACGGGCCGCGCAGCCAGATGATGCGAGTGATCGACCACCCGACGATGTTGAAAGACGGCTCGGGTTGGGGAGCGATGGCCGGGGTGTCGGCCGCCTACCTCGCGCGAGACGGGTTCACGGGCGCGCCGGCGATCACCGTGAACGATCCGACCGTCACCGACGTGTGGGCGGATCTCGGCGAACGGTGGGTGATCTTCGACCAGTACTTCAAGCCGTATCCCGTGTGTCGATGGGCGCAACCGGCCGTCGAGGCGGCCAGCGCGCTCCGGCTCGAACACGACCTCGACCCCCTGTCTATCTCCGACATTCGTGTCGAGACGTTCCACGAAGCCGCACGATTGGCCACCGCCGAACCGTCGACGACCGAGCAGGCGCAGTACAGCCTTCCGTTCCCGGTGGCGGCGATCTTGACTCGCGGCCGCTTGGGCGCTGCCGAGGTCGGGGCGGAAGGTCTGGCCGACGAGACGATTCGTTCGTTGGCGCGGCGGGTGATGATCACCGAAGACGATGCGCACAACGCCGCGTTCCCTGCCAACCGCTGGGCGCGGGTGAGTGTCGTGCTCGACGACGGCACGACGTTGACGAGCGCCGACACCGAGCCGCGTGGCGATCCAGAGAATCACTTCACCGACGACGAGATGCGAGCGAAGTTCCACGACTTCGCTGACCCAGTGCTCGGTCCCGATCGAGCTCGTCAGATTGAGCACCGTGTAACCACTCTCGGCTCTGGTTCGGTTGCTGTTGACGAGTTGCTGGACGTTCTCGTTGACGTGCTTCCCGATGTAGACAGGTCTTGACCTAATCATAAGTCGCTGCTAATCATAAGTCATGGCCGATGGATCTCGCCTAAACGACGTGCTCGACGCAATCGGTGACCCGACGCGGCGTCAGGTCCTCGAGATACTGCGGGCCGGGGAGCAGAGCGTCCGGGAGATCACCGACCAGACATCGGTTTCGCAGCCCGCCGTGTCACAACACCTCGCAGTGCTCCGCGACGTCGGCCTCGTCACGAGTCGTCCCGATGGCCGCCGCAACCTCTACCGGATCGAACCCGAGCCGCTCGACGAGATTCGGATGTGGGTCGAGTCCTTCTGGGACACGGCCCTTGCGGCATTCGTCGAGCACGCCGCCACCAGAGCCACCAAGGAGACCCCATGACGACGCCCTCCCCGATCATCCGCAGCGCCCACGTTCCGCGTCCGCGAG
>JAHDDK010000142.1:1195-3077 GCA_020629375.1 Acidimicrobiales bacterium | reverse complement strand
GGAGATCTCGTGGCGCTACCGCGAGATCGCCCAAGCGATCCAGGGCCTCGACTCTCAGGCGTGGGCCGATGAGGGGGAGCCCGGCCATGCCGTGCAGTCGCGTGTGCTCAACTCGTTCCAGGCCGGGATTGCGGGCGGCACCGATGAGATCCAACGCAACATCATCGGCGACCGTGTCCTGGGTCTGCCGCGAGACATCTCGGTCGACAAGGGTGTGCCATTCAACGAGCTGAAGACCGGCTCAGCGAGTTGAGCGACCCCGACGACTGGCTGAAGGTCGTCGACGACGAAGGCACCGAGTGGTCGCTCGACGCCACGTTCCTCCGCTCCAACTGGACGTGCATCTGGGGCGCCGGCTGCAAAGGGATCGAAGCCACGCCCGATGAGACGTCGATCTTGGGATGCTGCTCGGTCGGTGCCGAACTGCTCGACGACGACGAGGCCATGCGCATCGCCGCGCTCGCCGCAACCATCGACCCTTCCCACCTGCAGTTCGCCGACGAGCTCGCCGCCGGCGGACCGTACGTCGAGCCGAGCTTCGGCGACCGTCGCCACACACGAGTCGTGGATGGTGCGTGCATCTTCCTCAACCGGGAGGGCTTCGCCGGGGGAGCGGGCTGCGCTCTGCACGCGGAAGCCATTCGATCCGGCGAGTCGATCACCGATTGGAAGCCCGCAATCTGCTGGCAGCTCCCGATCCGGGTCGAACGCCCCGCAGAGGGTGCCGCGAGGTTCCGGTCGTCGTCTCGCTGCGAGAAGAACTGACCGCCCTGCTCGGAGAAGATGCCTATGCGGCCGCGTCGAAGGCGCTCGCCGATGGTGAGGCGAGCCCGGCCTGATCCCACCGGCTGATCGTGTTGGTCGCCGGATCGAACTCGCGGAGCCACGAGGCCATCCACGGAGGGTCGACGAGGTCGTCCGGGTGGAAGTCGTTGCCGAGGGACTGTCCGATCACGGGCAGGACAACGAACGCGAACGAGACGCCCCAACCGACCAGGCGAGCCCATCGGAGTGGATTCAGCGCACGTCGCCCCGACGAGGCGAACAGCAGCACGCCGCCGACAGCGGTGAACCCGAGCAGTACGACGCACGCCACGAAGACGGCGACTCGGTACTGTCGCCGAGCGTCAGGAATGTCCGCCATCAGATCGTGGACGATGCCCTTGTGTTCGATCTCCTCAGCGAGATGCCACAAGAAGATCGTGGCCGCCTCGGGATCTGCGCCCCCGAAGAACCGGCGCAGGCCTGACTCCGCCCACCGCGCCGAACAGAACGCAACGATCTCGAACGCCGCAGCGAAGGCTAGGGCGAACTCCGGAGACCGCCTGCCGAGCCGCCCGAACATCCATCGTCCGATCCGATCGAGAACCCGAGCCGTCCGCGACGCAGCCGTCAGCCGGCGATTGAAGCGCGCGTGCACGCCGTGATGAGCGGCCTCCTGGTCCATCCAGGCCGTGCGGTCTTCATGGGTGCCGTCGTCGAAGTACCGGACAGCGTCGATCACAAACGGCTCGGCGTGCGGCATCAAGAGCGAGACGGCGTTCGCTCCGGCGCCGAACTCGGGCAGCTCGTGGTGCCATGCCGTCGAGTCGACTGCATCCCAGTCGAACCGTACCCGCCGCACCATGGGAGCACTCGTTGGCGCAGCAGCGGTCATGGGACCCCATCGGCATGGGTTGCCATCAGCGCAAGCGAAAACGGCTCCGCGGAGCCGCCCAGATGTTTGGCGCGATACTGAACGAATGACCGGGCCGTGGCAACAGACGATGATCATCTGCTCCGATGTTGAGGCATCGTCGAGCTTCTACTGCCAACTCTTTGGGTTCGTGAGCGGGCACGGGGGCGAGGAGTACGAACAGCTGCTCCTCGATGGCGAGATCGT
>JAHDDK010000142.1:0-1185 GCA_020629375.1 Acidimicrobiales bacterium | reverse complement strand
CGACGACAAGCCCGACGATGCGCATTCGGCGCTCGCCGATCTCTCCGCTCCCGTCGGGAACGGTGTGCTTCTGTGGTTCGAGGTCGAGGATTTCGGGGCCGTCGTCGACCGTGCACGTGCACTCGACGCCCCGATCGACCAGGAGCCACACGTCAATCCCAATGCGAAACAGCAGGAGTGCTGGATCCTCGACCCTGATGGCTACAGGATCGTCATTGCCGGGCCGTCGGAGTATCGACCCCGGCACTGATCGCGAATTCATCAATGCGGCTCCGCGGAGCCGCTGCTGCCTCAGCTCGTGCCCGTCGGACACGTTCGTTCCCGCCGAGGAACGTCACGACGAAGCGAAGGTCCATGCTCTCGCCGGTGCCCGACAGCGGCTCGAGCTCGTGGGTTGGGCGTCGATTCGGCCGACGCTCGGGCAGAAGCTCGCCCGGCATCGGGTCCATGAGATGCTCCGACGGCGGCGCCTTGCCAAATGAGTCGTAGAAGACGAACCGTCCGTTCTTGTTGACCACATTCCATCCGCCCTCGTGGAGCGAGCGGTGGTGGAAGTGGCAAACGAGAACGAGGTTGTCGAGTTCGGTCTCGCCGCCGTCGACCCAGTGGATGACGTGATGGGCATGCAGCCCCCGCCGGACTCCGCATCCGGGAAAGCGACACATGTTGAGGTCACGTCGAGCGAGCAGCCGGCGTAGACGGCGGTTGACCACCCGGGACTCGCGGCCGAGACCAATGGCATCACCGGTCTCGTCTGCCAGCGCGAGCTGAAGCCGGCTGTCGCAGGCGATGCGGCGAGCGATGATCGGTGGCACATGCTCGGAGCCGAGCGTGCACTCGGCACCGCATGCTCCCGAACCTGCACCGCTCCCCGAGTGCGAAGGTGCCTCCGCGTCGTTGTGCGCCACGTCATCGGCCGCAGCCGCCGACCCGTCCGAGTGCTCCGTGTAGGCATGGTCGTCGTCGTGAGCGGCACGAAGGACATCGTCGTCGACGATCAACATGGCATCTTCGAACGGGCCCTCTGCGGAGTCCATGGCCCCCGTGAGGATGGCAGCTGCTGCGGCCGAGCGGATCGCGCCGGCGCCGCCGAGGAGCGCGCTCATCTCGTGGCGGCGAAGCTCGCCAGGTTGATCAGCCATCGCCTCAGCGAGGATCCGGTCCGCGGCGTCGTCGACCGATTGG
>JAHDDK010000071.1 GCA_020629375.1 Acidimicrobiales bacterium | reverse complement strand
AGAGGCGACGCCCCTCAACGCCAAGGCGATCTTCGAGGTGTTTCACGACGCTGGTGTTCCCCCAGGGGTGATCAACATGGTCACCGCGCTCGACCCGGTGCCAGTGGGGGAGGTGTTCACGGACGATCCCCGGATCGCGAAGTTGGCCTTCACGGGGTCGACGGCCGTCGGACGGCGACTCGCGGCAGCCGCCGGCGCGTCACTCAAGCGCGTGAGCGTCGAGTTGGGAGGGCATGCCCCGTTCCTCGTCATGCCCGACGCCGATCCTGTACACGCGGCGAAGGGCGCCGCGGCTCTGAAATTCCTCAACGCGGGCCAGGCGTGCATCAGCCCGAACCGGATGTATGTGCACGAGTCGGGTGCCGAGCCATTTGTCGAGACGATGACCCAACGAGTCGGCCGCGTCGTGGCCGGCAACGGCATGCATGACGGCGTCGGCTGTGGGCCACTCGTCAACGACGCCGCGGTCGCCAAAGTCGAAGCGCAGGTGGACGACGCCGTTTCGAAGGGGGCGAATGCGCTCGTTGGCGGGCGCCGCCTGACCGAGGGGGATCTCGGCGATGGGCACTTCTATGCCCCGACCCTGCTCGCTGGCGTCACCCCGGACATGGTCATCCACTCCGAGGAGACCTTCGGACCCGTCGCCCCAGTCATCACGTACAGCGACGTCGACGAGATTTGGGACCTCGCCAACGACACCAACTACGGGTTAGCGGCCTACGTCTACACGAACGATCTGAAAACCGGCCTCCAGGCTGTCGAGCGCCTCAAGTTCGGCATTATCGGTGTCAACGACGTCAATCCGACCTCAGCGTCGGTTCCTTTCGGCGGCATGAAGGACTCGGGACTCGGCCGCGAAGGTGGTCGTGAGGGGCTTCTCGAGTATCTCGAGACGAAGACGGCCGGCTTCGCGATCTAACTCGGTCGGCGAACTGATAGGCCATTGTCAGAGGGTACGAAGTATTGTACCCTTGCTGTATGGCACGTGGCGTCGGTTGGGATGATCGCAAAGACGGTTGGTGGCTCGCCTCCAACGGACGGTGGTACGAGCCGCGCTACCTGCCGAAGAGCTGGAACCGCACCGCGCTTCCACCGGCACCACACGACCCGACAGCGCTCAACCGTCAGCCAGCAGCTGTCGTGCCGCCGACGAGTCCGGCCGGACCCGAATCCGCGAGACCGTCCGAACCGGCGAACGTCGGGCGCCCGACGGGAGACTCCGACAGTCGGATCACCCGGACTCGCCGACCCGCACCACCGGGCCGGTACGCAGACGCCGAGGTCATCGACCAACGCCCGTACCGTCCGCGGATCGACGCAGCCGACGAGCCCGCGGGGGCGCTCCCGGCAGCCCAGGTTCCGGACGCCGCTGAAGACCGTAGGTCAGCCTCTGAGGGCAACGCCCCCGATGTTCACGAGCCTCCTTCGCCGCAGCCAACGTCGCCCCCACCGCCGTCCACGGCGTCGTCTAACCCGCCGGCTCCCAAACGGCCACGGCCCGTAGCGGCACCGCCCTCAGGGGCGCAGGACTTTGGGCGGATGCTCGGGCAGGCCAAGAAGCGGCTGGATCAGGCCATCAACGACGCTGCCAAGAGCGGCTGACGGCTAGGTTGTCTCCGTCGACAAACGAGGGGACACCGAGATGGGCGTATCGATCAAAGACATCGACGGGCTGAAGGGCCTCATCACCGAAGAGTGGACCGACTGGAGCGCTCCGGTCGAGATCACTCAGGACATGATCAACACCTTCGCCGACGTCACCAAGGATCACCAATGGATCCACGTCGACATCGACCGAGCGAACGCAGGGCCGTTCGGTGGACCGATCGCCCACGGATTCTTGACGCTCAGCCTCGTCTCCCACTTCGGTTTCGAGATCGGGCCAAAGATCGACGGCGTACTCGGTGGGCTCAACTACGGCGCCGACAAGCTCCGCTTCCTCAACCCCGTTCCGGCTGGCGCGCAGGTCCATGCCCGCTCACGCGTCGTCGACATCACGGAGAAGTCGAGCGGCATTCTCATGAAACAAGAGATCGCCGTCCACGTCGTCGGCGACGACACGCCCGCCCTCGTCTACGAAAGCCTCGGCCTCCTACTCGGTTAAGTCGCTGCGAGTTCGCGCCCGTTGGGCGCTCATGCGCAGATTGCCGGAGGCCGTGCCCGCGGCGATCGGCAAAGCCGTCGCCGCTCGCTGCCCTTCGCTGCGAGTTCGCGCCCGTTGGGCGCTCATGCGCAGATTGCCGGAGGCCGTGCCCGCGGCGATCGGCAAAGCCGTCGCCGCTCGCTGCCCTTCGCTGCGAGTTCGCGCCCGTTGGGCGCTCATGCGCAGATTGCCGGAGGCCGTGCCCGCGGCGATCGGCAAAGCCGTCGCCGCTCGCTGCCCTTATGTCGTGAGCTCTTCGCGGTCTTTGTAGTGCTCGAGGGCTTCGGGGTTCGCGAGGGCTTCGGTGTTCTTCACTGCACGACCGTGTACCACGTCTCGGACGGCAAGTTCGGAGATCTTTCCGCTACGCGTCCGCGGAATGTCGGGGACCTGGAGGATCTTGGCCGGCACGTGACGCGGTGACGCTCCCGTCCGGATCGCCGCCTTGATGGCCGCTCGGAGATCGTCGTTCATGTTGTGGCCGTCGGCCATCCGAACGAACAAGACGACTCGGGTGTCGTCGTCCCACTGCTGGCCGATGACGAGGGCCTCTTCGACCGCATCGAGTTGCTCGACCTGGCGGTAGATCTCAGCCGTCCCAATTCGAACACCACCAGGGTTGAGGGTCGCGTCCGATCGACCCGAGATGATCATGCCGCCACCCGGCGACCACTCGGCGAAGTCGCCCTGGTGCCAGGCACCGTCGAACCGGTCGAAATAGGCGGCGTCGAACCGGACGTCGCCGTCGTCGCCGACGAATCGAAGCGGTATCGATGGGAACGGTGTCGTGCAGACAAGTTCGCCCTGTTCGCCGACCGGCAACGCGGAGCCGTCATCGTCGAACACCTCGATTCCGAGACCGATCGCTGGCGCCTGGATCTCTCCCGCGATCACCGGTGACGTCGGGTCCCCGGCGACGAGACATCCGCAGAGATCAGTTCCGCCAGACATCGATGCCACGTGCACGTCGGACTTCACATGCTCGTAGAGGTACCGAAAGCTCTCATGGACGAGTGTCGACCCCGTCGAGCAGATCGTCCGGACCGAACCAAGGTCGTGGGTCTGTGCCGGCCGGCGCTCGGCCTTGTTCAGTGCATCGACGTACTTGGCTGAGATGCCCAAGAGCGTGACCTGCTCGCGGTCGACCAGGTCGAAAACGACGTCGGCGTCGGGATGGAATGGCGACCCGTCATAGAGCACGACAGTGGCGTCAGCGGCGAGCACCATCACCAACCAGTTCCACATCATCCAACCGGCGGTCGTGAAATAGAAGACCCGGTCGCCAGGGCCGATGTCGCAGTGGACGCGATGTTCGCTCACGAGCTTGAGTAACACGCCCCCCGCTCGGTGGACGATGGCCTTCGGGGCGCCAGTCGTTCCGGACGAGAAGAGCACGTAGACCGGGTGGTCGAAGGGAAGGCGCTCGAATGTCGGCTTTGCTGCGGCGATGTCCGCGACGAAATCCGTCATCGACGTGACCCCATCAAGCGCACGATCCCCATTCAGGTACGGAACGTGCACCGTTGCCGTCAACGAAGGCAGTCGGTCCTGGATCTCTGCGAGCCGGTCGGTCGTGTCGTGCTCTTTGCCGGCGTAGAGATATGCATCGGTGGCGAAGAGGAGGCGGGGCTCGATTTGGCCGAAGCGGTCGACAACACCGTTGGCCCCGAAATCGGGTGAACTCGACGTGAACGTGGCGCCGAGCGAGTTGGCGGCGAGAAAGATCGCCATCGTCTCGGGCATGTTCGGGAGCCATGCCGCCACGACATCGCCGGCGACGACACCGGCACGAACCATCGCTTGCTGAAGTATCGACACTCGGTCTCGCAACTCACGTAGCGACCACTCGTACTGCGGACCCGCCTCGTTCGAGAAGCTCAGCGCGAGGTGATTCTCGGGATCGTCAACGCTCGAACCACGCAGCAGGTTCTCCGCCACGGAGAGGGTGGTGTCGGGGAAGAATCGAGTCGAGCGGAACCGATCGACGGCGGGTACACCGACCTGGCCACGATCGCCGACGATGCCGAATCGATCCCAGATGGCTGTCCAGAATCGCTCCGAGTCCACCGTCGACCAGTCGTGGAGATCCGCGTAGGACGACAAACCGAGGTCGGCGCACCACCGCGCGATCTCGGTGTCTGCGGCGAACTCGTCCGACGGGGTCCACAGCGTTTGGGTCATGTCCGGATCGTAGTTCGGGCCACCCGTGCGGTCGGCAAGCGGCCCGGGTTGTGAAATGACGGTCTAAGCGGGCAGCGTGTCGGCATGCGCGACGCTTCGATCTCCCTCGACACCATCCGAATCTTCCTCCACGTGCTCTCGGTCTGCGTGTGGGTCGGCGGCCAGTTCGTGATGCTGGCGTTGCTACCCGTTCTGCGTGGCGCAGGCGTTGAGGGTCTCCCAAAGCAAGCAGCGCAGGCGTTCCAGCGTGTTGCGTGGCCAGCGTTCGCCGTGGCCTTCTTCACCGGTATTTGGAACATCTTCGAGGTCGACATGGCCAACACGACGACGCGCTACAGCGTGATCTTCGGGATCAAGTTCTTGCTCGTCGTGGCATCAGGTGCCGCGGCGTGGGTCCATGCCGTTTCCACGAAACCGGCCATCAAGGGCATGACCGGCGGGTTGGGGTTTGTCGCCGGAATCGTCGCAATTTTGCTGGGTTTCGCACTCACCCACGGCTGAGTTGCGAACGCCCATCGAGAACGAGCCCCGAAATCGCCGCCATCAGCTCGGCGACATTCGCCTCGTGATCGTCAGTGTCGAAGAAGAGCGGGTCGCCAATCGAGGCGATGACACGCTTCGATCGCCTCCCGATCTTGGGAAGCGTGGTGCCTGGCACCCATGCGTCGTCTGACCCGGCGAAGCCGACCGGCAGGACCGCTGCTCCCGCTCGACGTGCGATCCGTGAAACGCCTGGACGGCCCATGCCGACGCCTTCGGTTTGATCCCCGGGACGGATGATTTTGCCCTCTGGCATGATGGCGCACGCCTGACCGGCCCGCAGGGCGGTGACCATCGTCTCCTCGGCTTCAGCGCGGCGTTCACGGCTGAATGGAATGCACCCAATGCCTCGCAAAAACCAGCCGGATACGGGATTGGCGAAGAAGCGTTCATTGACCCCGATGCGCGTCGGTAGGCCGTAGTGGCCGAGCGTGATGAGCGAAGCCACCAGATCGAACAGGCTGGAGTGATTCGCGGCGATGATCACCGGGCGATCCGTCGGCAGCGTCACGGTCGGCGGCAGCTCGAGTCGGGTACTCGTGGCAGCCAGCAGCCTCGAAACCCGAACCGACGTGTGGAAGAAGCGGTCTGAGCCGGTTGGTTCGACGAGGCCTCTCGCAGCGCCGGGACCGAACTGGCGAGTATGCACGTAGCGAAGTGTAGACCTCCGAGGTCTTCCCGCAGGCGAAGGCGCCGGTACGCTTCGGCTCCTACGCACCCGAACGAGGATGGCCCATGGTCGAACCAGATTTCTTGCGCTTCTCCACGCTGAGCCTGCACGCTGGGCACCAACCCGACGCCGAAACGGGCGCCCGAGCCGTTCCGATCTATTGGTCGACATCGTTCATGTTTGACGACACCGATCATGCGGCGAGCCTCTTCAATCTCGAGACACCAGGCCACATCTACAGTCGCATCTCCAACCCGACGACCGCCGTGCTCGAGGAGCGCATCGCTGCGCTCGAGGGTGGCGTGGGGGCGGTGGCGACCGCATCAGGGATGGCGGCCTTCCATCTCGGCGTCGCAACGCTCATGGGGCAGGGCGGCCACATCGTCGCTGCCCGCAACCTCTATGGCGGCACCGCGAACATCCTCACGCAGACCCTGCCGCGCTTCGGAATCACGACGACCTTTGTCGACCCGCGTGATCCAGCAGCGTTCGAGGCGGCGATCACCGAAGACACCCAGCTGGTGTACGGCGAAACGCTCGGCAATCCGGGTATCGAGGTGCTCGACATTGAAGCGGTCGCTGACGTCGCACATCGCAACGGCTTGCCGCTCATGGTCGACTCGACGTTCGCCACTCCACACCTGATTCGCCCCATCGAGCATGGTGCGGACATCGTCATGCATTCGATCACCAAGTTCATGGGTGGGCATGGCGTGGCCCTCGGAGGCGTGCTCGTCGACGGCGGCCATTTCGACTGGGCGGCATCAGGACGCTTCCCGACGCTCACGGAGCCCTACGACGGCTACCACGGCCTGTCCTTCTCCGAGGAGTTCGGCCCGGCAGCCTTCATCTCTCGGGCCCGGGCGGAGGGACTTCGAGATTTCGGTGCTTCGCTCAGTCCGATGGCGGCATTCCAAATCCTCCAAGGCATCGAAACGCTGCCGCTTCGGATGGACAAACACGTGTCGAACGCCAAGGCCGTGATCGACATGCTCGAGGCGAACGATGCGGTGTCGTGGGTGTCCCACCCGCACGCCGAGAGCCATCCCGACCACGAACTCGCTGCCCGGCTCTATCCGAACGGTGCGGGCGCCATTCTCAGCTTCGGCGTGAAGGGTGGTCGCGAAGCGGGTCGGAAGTTCATCGAATCGGTGAAACTCGCCTCACATCTCGCCAACGTGGGCGATGCCCGGACCCTGGTCGTGCATCCCGCATCGACCACCCATCAGCAGATGTCGGTTGAAGCCCTCGAGGCCGCTGGCGTCGGCGAGGACCTCATCCGGCTCTCTGTCGGTCTAGAGGACGAGCGCGACATCATCGATGATCTTGCTCGGGCACTCAAAGCGTCTCAGCGATAGGGGAATCGGCCAATGGAGATTATTTTCAGGGACGCACCGGTTCGGATTGCGACCGGCGGCCGTAGCCACGACGACACATCCCAGCCGGCGATCGTGCTCGTTCACGGCGCCGGTCTTGATCGCACGATGTGGCAGATGCAGAACCGTTGGCTGGCCCACCACGGATTTCGTGTGGCTGCCGTCGACATGCCTGGCCACGGGCTGTCGGGCGGAGAACCACTCGCCACCATCGAAGAAATGGGGGAGTGGCTCGCAGCACTGGTTCAGGAGATGGGTCTCGGACCAGCACATCTCGTCGGCTTTTCATCGGGCTCGTTCGCGTGTTTGGAGGCCGCATCTCAGGACCCGACGTGCGCCGCCTCGTTGTGCCTGGTTGGCACGGCGAAGGCGATGCCCGTCCACCCCGTCCTGCTCGACAAGAGCGAAACCGATATCGGCCATGCCAGCCGCCTGATGACGTCCTGGGGGCTTGGCTCTCGGGCTCACCGGGGAGGTCACCCGCAACCGGGAACCTGGTTGGTGTCGGCGTCGTCTGCGCTGATCGACGCATCGCCGCAAGGCGCGCTGAAGGCCGACATGGAAGCATCGAACGCCTACGAAGGCGCCGTGGCCGCGGCGCAGAAGGTGACGGCACCGGTCACCTTTGTCCTGGGCTCTGAGGACAAGATGACGCCGCGGCGCAACGCGGGCGACCTCATCGAAGCGCTGCCGGATGCCCACGTGGTGATGCTCGAGGGCACAGGCCACATGATGCCCATCGAGGACCCGATCCGGGTCCGGGACGCCATCGCTACGGCCGTTGGCTGGGCGGGCGCTCGCGCCTGATTCAGCCGATTCTGCGACTGCGATCCTGTCGAAACCGGACAACTCGCCCCTCAGTCAGGGAACAAATCCGACAGGTTCGTACATTCAGCATCTGTGGAAATCTTTGGAGTGATCAACGCCTCGCCCGATTCGCTCGCCGATTTTTCGGTGGCGACCACGGGCGCCGAGGCCGCCGCGTATGCCAGAAAGTTGCTCGCCGATGGCGCCGACCACATCGATCTTGGCGGCCAGGCCTCCCACGGAGACGCAGCGATGGTCAGCCCTGACGAGGAGTGGGCGATCCTCGAAGGGCCGCTCAACGCCATCGTCGATCTCGGCGTCACGGTGTCGGTCGATACCTGGCAGGTCGAAACCGCCCGCCGCGCCTTCGATGCGGGGGCGTCTGTCCTGAACGCTGCCGATGCGCTGCAAGATCCCGAGATGATGGAGTTCGCCGCCGAGCGCGAGTGCGACATCGTGCTTCCGTTCATGCTCGGACCCGACCCACGGCATCTCAAGCACGTCGAGGGCGACCCGGTAGAGGTCATGGTCGACTGGTTCGACCACCGGCTCAACGAGATGGACCGCTTCGGGCTTCGGTCTCGGTGCTACCTCGATCCAGGCACGGGCTTCGCTCCGGCACATTGGGATTGGTCTGAGCGGCGCGAGTACCAGCGTCGGATCTACACGGGCCTCGATCGGCTCCGGGTCTTCGGACTGCCGATCTACGTTCCGGTGCCATGGAAACAGACGCCGGACCGAATGGAACTCCTCGACATCGCGCTTGCGCACGACGTCGACTACGCCCGGGCGCATCACCCGGCCCAGGTGCGCTCCCGCCACGCAGCTCTCGTGCCCCAGGTCGCCTGACGTCCAGCGATCACGAATTCGGCGAGGCGAGCCGGCCCGCGTCGCTTCAGTAGTTAGCGCTTCGCCGCCACGTTCGTGGGTGGCGCTGCAGCTCGTGTTGTCGGCACGCAAGCTGGCCGCCGGAGTCCGGGCAGGATTGCGCGAAGATGAATATGTCGACAGACCTGGAGCGCCGTTCATGCATCACATCGTGAAGATCGCGACCGCGGGGAAGCGGCCGATTCATGTGGCCGTGATCGATACGCTCGAGATCGGACGGGAGTGCGATGGGATCATCGTCATGGACGAGCGGGTTTCGCGTCGCCATCTACAACTTCGCCTCGAGGGCGGACGGATCCTCGCGAAGGACCTCGGTAGCAGCAACGGGACGACTCTCGACGGTGAACGAGTCACCGCCGCAGTCGTTCTCCGTCACGGTTCACGGATCGGGATTGGGTCAACGGAGATCGCGTTGTTCGCGTCACCCCGCGATGCATCCGTTGTAGCGACTACCGAGGCCAGCCGCGGAACCGTCATCGGAAGTGACAGTTCGCTGCGCCCCATTTCCAGCGGATCAGATGAGGCACGACGAACGAGTATCGAGGATGTGGCAACGGCAGTCGCGGAGGACGTCGCCCGATTGTCTTCCTCGTTCGACGATGCCGAGACCGTCACGATTCTCTTCTCCGACATCGAATCGTCGACCGAGTTAGCGGTGTCGATGGGCGACGCGGAGTGGATGCTCGCCCTTCGGGCACACAATCACATATTCGAGTCTCGGGTGGCCGAGCACGGTGGAACGATCATCAAGAATCAGGGCGACGGCTACATGGTGACCTTTACGAGCGCGCGGCGAGGCGTGCTATGCGCCTCAGCGATTCAGCACGACCTCCATCGCAGCGCGGAGCAGAATCCTGCCCACGCCATGCGAGTCCGAATGGGGTTGCACACGGGTGAGGCGATTCGTGATGCAGGAGACCTGTTTGGACGGCATGTGATCATTGCCGCCCGAATCGCCAACCTTGCAGAAGGAGCGCAGGTTCTTGTCTCGTCAATCGTGCGAGACATCACAAACTCTCGTGGCGACCTTGTCTATTCGGCGCCTATGGCGGTCTCGCTCAAGGGCGTGGACGGGGAGCACTCCCTGTATGACGTCGACTGGAGCGCAACGCAGAAACCGTAACTCGCCGGGTTTGGCCCCGATCGACTGCCCGCCGGGGCCCCTCGAGCCCTACGGTCCAGTTGTGCCATTGCCAACGGTCTGGGTTCTTGGAGATCAACTCAACGCGCAGCGAGGGGCATTGGGCCAGTACGGCCCGGCCGAGTGTCGAGTGCTCCTCATCGAAAGCCGATCAAAGATCGTGTCCAAGCGGTGGCATGTCCAGAGGCTCCATCTCGTTCTGTCGGCGATGGAACACTTCGCGGTTGAACTTCGCGATGCCGGGTACGAGGTCGACTACCGACGGGCGTCGTCGTTCGCCAACGGCGTACGGGCGCACGTCGACGAGTTTGACGTTGATGAGGTCGTGGCCATGGAGCCGATGTCGTGGGACGCGCGAGCGTTGTTCGAACAGCTCGGCGTTCGGAGCGTCGCCAACGACCAGTTTCTCTGCTCCTACGACGAGTTCGCTCAGTGGGCCGAGGGTCGCAAGAGCTTCAAGCTCGAAGACTTCTACCGCTGGCAGCGCACCCGGCTCGGGATCATGGTCGACGAGGACGGTAAGCCCGAAGGCGGCGCCTGGAACTTCGACCACGACAACCGGGAGCCGCCGCCGAAGGATGGGCGGGCGTGGCCAGAGATCGAGTCGTTCGAGCTCGACGACATCGACCGTAGCGTCCTCGATCGGTTGTCCGAGACGTGGGGGCAGCCGCCGCATGGCCTGTGGCCAGTCACTCGGGCGCAAGCGCTTCAGAGGCTCGATGAGTTCGCCGATCGAGCGCTGTCACCGTTTGGTCCCTACGAAGACGCCATGATCTCCGGCGAATGGAAGCTCGCCCACTCCGTGCTCAGCTCGTCGATGAACCTGGGGTTGCTTCATCCTTCCGAAGTGATCGAACGGATCGTTCGGGAATGGGACGCCGGGCGGGCACCGATCAACAGCGTCGAGGGTTTCGTTCGCCAGGTGATCGGGTGGCGGGAGTACGTCTGGGGTGTCTACTGGCTGTGGATGCCCGAGTACCGGGGACACAACAGTCTCGACGCCGACCAGGCCGTGCCGCCAGTGTTTCGGGGTGAGGCGACCACCCAGATGGCGTGCGTCGGTGATGTCATGGCCAAGGTCGAGCAGAACGGTTTCGCGCACCACATCGAACGTCTCATGGTGCTCGGCAATCTTGCGTTGACGCACGGGGTCGATCCGTGGGAGATGACCGAGTGGATGTGGGCGAACTTCGTCGACGGCGCCGAATGGGTGATGCTGCCGAACGTGTTGGGGATGGCACTCCACGCAGACGGCGGGATGATGGCCACGAAGCCCTACGCCAGTGGCGGGGCCTACATCAACAAGATGAGCAACCACTGCAAGGGCTGCGTGTTCGACCCGAAGAAGCGGGTTGGTGACACGGCGTGCCCGTACACGACGCTCTACTGGGATTTTCTTGCTCGAAACGAAGAGGCGTTTCGGGGCAATCACCGAATGGGTCAGCAGCTCGCCGGGATGCGGCGCCTCAAGGATCTCGATGCCGTTCGCGAACGTGCGGTCACTGTTCGGAGTCAACTGGCTGCCGGCACGCTCTGACACCGAAAGTGGAGTGCCCACCCAACCGCAACGATTGGGTGGGCTACTGCCGTTCAGGGTTCTGGACCGGGTCAGGTGTGTGCTTCTGCTTCTTGTCGTCGGCGTGTGGCGACGAGGAGGAATGCGCCGCCGAGGAGGGCGACGAGGAGGGCGATTTGTGCCCATGCGGTGGCGTTGTTGCCGGTGAAGGCGAGGGTGGGGATGAGTTGGGCTTGTTGGTCGGCGCTCCCGGTTTCGCCGCCGGTGATGGTGAGGGTGGTTGGTGTGTAGTTGTCGGGGAGGGTTATGCCGGCTGGTGGGGCGAAGCTCACCGTGTAGTCGCCGGGTGGGAGGTCTTCGAAGCTGAACTCCCCGTCGCTGTCGGTGGTGGCTGTGCCGATGACGTTTCCTTCGTCGTCGGTGATGGTGACGGTGACTCCGCTGACGCCGTTTCCGTCTGGGGTGGTGACCGTTCCGTCGACCGATGCCGGGTTCGACGAGGCGGTTGCGTCGTCTGTTGCGGTGACGCTGGTGCAGTCGCCGAGGACCGACAGTGATGGGACGTTGGTGGGGTAGAACTGATCACAGTCGGGGACGGCTTCGACGGTGGCGGTGTTTTCGATGTCGTCGTCGCCGATTGTTGTGTCGCATTCGATGCTGGCGGAGGCGCCGGCGACGAGTGTGTCGATGACGGTTTCGCAGCCGGTGACGGCCGGGTCGGTGACGGTGACGTCGTAGAGGTCGACGGTGCCGGTGTTGGTGACGGTCACTCGGAAGGTGACGGTTTGGCCGGGGGCGAAGTCGACAGTGTCGTCGACCCAGAGTTCTGTGACGGGGTCCCAGACTTCTTTGACGAGTTCGATGGCGACGGTTTGGTCGGTGAGCGAGGCGCTTCCGGTTGCGTCGACGGGGTCGCCGTCGGGGTCTTGCCCGGTGACGGTGGCGTTGTTGGTGAAGTCTCCGCCGTCGTGGATGACCTCGCATTGATACACGTGGCTCTCGCCTGGTGCGAGCGTCGGGATGGTTTCGCCGAGGGTCGCCGATGAGCAATCGGCGATGTCGGCGTCGACCACGTCGATGTTGGAGATGTCGACATCGCCGGTGTTGGTGATCGTGAACTGGTAGGTGACCTCGCCGCCAGCGATTTGGTCGATCGAATCGGTCCAGATCTCGGCGATCGGGTCCCAGACCTGCTTGAGCAGTGCCAGACCGCGTGCTTCGACTTCGGCGGTGTCGGAGTCGGTCGGGTTGTTTCCGTCTGGGGTGTCGCCGTCGACGGTCGCCGTGTTGATGCCGGAGTCGGTGATCACGACGTCGCAGGTGATCGTTTGTGCGTCTCCGGCTTCGAGCAGGGCGATCGTCTGATCACACGCTGGATACAAGTCGTCGGCGAGGGCGATGTCGGTGAGGTCCACGGATCCGGTGTTGGTCACGACGAAGCTGAACGTTGCTGTTTCGCCGACGACGTATTCGCCGAGTTCGGTTCCGTCGGCGTCGGTCATCGGGTCGTAGACGGTCTTGTCGATGGTGAGCCCGTAGGTGTCGACGGTGGCGGAGTCTGATCCGGACGGGGTGGCGCCGCTGGCTGTGGTGGCGTTCACCGTTGCGGTGTTGACGATGCCGTCGGTGGCGGTGATCGAACAGGTGTGGGTGACCGAGTCTCCGGCGCCGAGCGGGGTGCCAGCGCTGATGCCGAGGTCGGCTGACGAGGCGTCACAGGTCGGATAGCTGGGGTCGCTGATCGCGGCGTCGGTGATGGGTTCGGAACCGATGTTGGTGACGACGATCCGGAAGTTGACGGTGGCGCCGACGGGGAACTCGGCGGCGTCGACCCATGTTCCGGGGTTGTCGGGGTCTTCGACCTGCTTTTCGATGCCGATCTCGTTTTCGGTGGCCGATGCGGTGTCGGAGTCGGTGAGGTCGTCACGGCCGTCGGTAGGTGAGCCGGTCACGGTGGCGGTGTTCGGGTCGAGTTGGTCGGTGATCGTGCCCGAGCACGTGTAGGTGACGGTGTCACCGGCGTCGAGGTCGCCGATTGTCGAGTCGCAGGCAGCGAAGTTCGGGTCGGACACGTCGACGTCTTCGAGATCGGTTTCTCCGGTGTTGGTGACGACGATCTGGTAGGTGACGGTGTCGCCGGCATCGAAGTTGGCGGATTCGATGAACGTGCCAGGGTTGGCGGGGTCTTCGACAGTTTTGTCGATGGTCAATCCCAACGTTGGGAGGTAGTAGCCGAAGTCGACGGTCAGGTTGGTGTCGGTATCGACCGCTCCTGAGGTGTCTTTGGAGAGGACGTCTTCGCCGGCGGGTTCGGTGCCGACACCCAGCGTCAACACGCCCGATTCATGGCCGTTCACCGGCAACGCCGTGAACGCGTCGTGGTCGATGTTTTCGTTGCGGTCGGCGTCGGGGTCCGCGACGGCGCCGGTGGTGACGAGGTAGGCGAACAACGGGTCGGCAGCGGCCGCGAAGTTGGCGGTGTCGATTTGGACTTTGAAGTCGCCGGGTCGTTCGATGAAGTCGAACACGTAACGGCCATCACCATCAGTCGTTGCCGTGTCGAGCACCAAGTTGCCGTTCGTGACGTCGATCAGGGTGACGTCGACACCCGACATCGGCAGGTCGCCGGCGTTGAACACTCCATCGCGGTTGACGTCGTGGAACACGAGATCGCCGATGGATCCACCCCACACACGGGTGTACACCTCGTTCGACTTCACCGGAAGCGTCAACACTGCGTCCGGCAACTTCACGGCGTACTCATTCGCATAGAAATCAATCGGATCATTGCCCACCGTTTGTGCTTGGACGATAAAGGTCTGGAGTCCGGACGGGGCCGGGGGACCAAACAGGCTGTCGCCGACAATCCGGAACGCGGTCGCGTCCGACAGATCCGCAGCAGGACAGCCTGCAGAACCAAGAGCAGGCGTACCCGCTACGGCTGCGGCGTCATCAGAACACCAGATCGAACCCGCACCCAGCGCATTCGACGCGTCCGAGGAGTCCTCGACGATCGCCGTTGGGGTCGCCAGAGAGTAATAGAGCACGTGGCTGACGTTTCCGGCGGCTGGCGTGATCGACAGCAACTCCAACTGGCCCTGATAGCTCGACGGGAAGTCGAGCGGATCAGCCATCGCTGCTTGATCGTTGTGCGGAAGGATGTCGATGAGGTCGTACCAATCGACATCGACGGCACTGACGTTGGCGAACCGCAGTTCCCACTCGATGATCTCGTCCGTGAAGATGATCGGCGTGTTCACCCGCTTCGAGACGGCAAAGGCACCCAACTGAATCACCTTGATTCCGGTCTCGTCGCTGCGGCGATCCTCGTCGGCATTGTCCGAAGGCGAGTGGATCGTCGCCACATTGGGAATGTCGGTGTTGTTCGGCGTATCGATGGCGGTGTACGTGGCGTAGCTGAGCTGCGGCAAGGTCGCGCCAAGTGGGACCTCTCCGAGGTCCCACATCAGACCGAGGACGAGAAGCGGATCCGCAGGCTCGGTGGTCGTCCAATGGGTAGGGTCGTTTTTGTCGCAACCAGCGACGATGCAGAACTGCACGGGATACACCGCACCCGAAACAAGGTCGGTGAAGGTCGCCGGAGATGCAGACCCGGACACGAACTCGAGGTACGGCTGCGGGAATTCGTCGACTACTCGCACGTCATTTGCCGGTGCTGCGGCGATGTCGGTCAGCGAAGCGACGGTCGGATCGAGGGTCCAGGTGACCGGATCGCCGCCAAGGAAGTTCGGTCCGGAGCCCGGAGCCTTCTCGATGTAGTTCTTGTCAATGCGGACTTGGGCCTTCGTCGCAATCAGGCGGTCACCGGTGGCGATGCTCGTGTGGCCTGCGGGGTCGTAGCCAATCGCCCGAGTGAACAACGTCCCGTTCTTGTTTGTGTACGAGTCGTACGCCATGTTGGCGAGGATCGTCGGGTACGGGTCGTTGGGGTCATTCGAATTGTTGAGGATCGGATTGTCGTAGGCAGCGTGATGAACGGCAACGTTGATGCGTTGGCCAGCGGCGAGAACCGAGCGTTCCTCCCACGTTCCGGCTGGGTCTGCGTCGGGATGGTTGATGCGAACGCGGAACTTCGTGATGTCGGCGAGGGTGACTCCTGCAGGAAGGTCGGCTGCGCTGTACGGATTCGGCAGTTCGAACCACCCATCGGCGGAGTCACCGTCTCCACATGTTGCGTCATCCATGGCGTTCCATGCCGGTCGCTGCCAGTGGTCATCGCCACCCCAGGTGGCGGGATCGGATGGCACCGGATGGTTGGCGTCCGCCCAGTTGCCCGCAACGCCGCCATTGACTCCGGTGCCGAACTCGATCACGACATGCTGGTCAGGATCGACGGGGTCGCCGCTCCATCCGGAGTCCCACGCAGTCAGCGGGGTGGGGTACGTGGTATCGACCGAGTTGCCGTCCATCCAGCCGACCCAAATGAAGCCGTTGCGATCCGGAGCGATCTGGTACGTCGAGTTGTCGATTGCGTCACACTGCTGGAAGGCCGTTCGTGACTGGAACGACTCGTTGATCGTGGTCAGGTAGGTGGCGAACTCGGTGCCTCCCATCGCTTGGCCATCGCCAGAATCCCGGCCGGTCGCATTGGTCGGCCCATTGCCCCAGCCGTTCCATACGCCACTCCAGTAACCCGGGATCGAGCGCCGGAACTCTTTGTCCCAGCCGATCCCCTTTTCTTCGAGGGTGAAGTCGAGACCGTTCTGCCGATGGCCCTTGTCGGCGTCGTCCTCGGTGGGCTCGGTGCCTCCGCCGTAGTTGCTCGCTCCCCAGATGTCGTTGCCATCGAACGTGCCAAGCGTGTCGCTGGACAGATATTCGCCGTCGTCGGCGGTGTCGGGAACACCGTCGGGGCCGTTCTCGATGGCCTCAATGGGGATCCAGACGGCAAACCAGCCGGAGGCGAACCACTTCTGATCCGCGCTCATGCCCGCACCATTGGCTGTCGTCGACGGGAAGCTCTGACCGCGGAAGTCGGCACCCGTGATTGTCGTCGTGATTGTCGTACCGGCCTGGGAACAGTCCCAGACCCCGGAATCGGGAGTTGCATTGGCGATCGTGCCGCCGTCGTGACCGATTTGTCCTCGCGGTTGATCGCCCCACATGTTGAGCTCGCCGCGGCTGTTGGTTCCGTAGTTGGAACCACACCCGTCGCCGAGGTTGCCGAAGTCGAACAAATAGGAACCCGCAGGAGTCCCGTAGGGTCCCGCGCCCCCTGCGATCGGAGAAATGTCGTCGGTGATCGTCACGACATTGTCGATCGACCCGTTTCCGTTGAGGTCTTGGTCGTACTCGGCGAGCATCGAGAGCCCGCGCGCATCTCCGTCGCCGCCGAGCATGCCAACGGCGTACTGAATGACGACGCCGACATCGCCGGCAGTTCCCGGTCCGCCAACTGGCATGGGAAATGGGCCTCGGTTGTGGGCGCGACGCTTCCAGAGGTCGTAGCGAGGGGCACTCGACGTCGTGACCGACTCGGACTGGATCGGGGGTACCTGGACTTCCCACGAGCCGTCACCCGCACGCTCGCAAACTTCGTAGACGATTGCGTAGCGGTAGCCGTTCGGTACCGAGTTGTCTGCCTCGACTTGCAGCGTGACGAACGCCGTCGTGCCAGCGACGACGCTTCCGATGTTGCACTCGACGCTGTGCCCATCGGGGGCGATGCCGGACCCTGGCTGGCAGGCCGGTGGAAGTTCGGGGAAGGTGACGCCGTCAGCGACCGGGTTGCCGGTGGGGACTCCCGCCGCGTCGACTTCGATGATCGATGCTTTGAGGACGAGGTCGTCAGCGTCTTCGGAGTTGACGTTGTATTCGAGCTTGAAGCTGGTCCGGTCCCCCGTCCGCACGTAGTGCCGCACGCCGTCGAAGCCATTGGAGGGTCCGGTTCCGATGTCATCGCCGGGGTCGGCGATGCCGTCGCCATCAGGGTCCCAGAACGGTGATGATCCGGAGAATTCGATCGACGTGGCGCCGCCGAGGTCAGGCGTACCTGCGGCGGCTCGCGTGGCGGTGGCCGCGATCACGGTCACGGTCGCGCAAAGTGCGAACACAAGGAAAGCGCCGACGAGGCGGATATGAACACGGGTCTCAGACATTGTTCCGACTTCCAGCGAGGACAAGATGCAGGACCTTGGTCGGCATGACGGCCGGAGGGTTGAGACTTTTGGATCACTTCGTGATTCGTCCAACCCACTCGCCCCGCAGTACGTAACGTTGGCGAGACGAGAGACTTGGAGACCTAGTGGCGCACTACGCAACCCGAATACCGAGCGACCTCGACCGCGACGCGGCGTTCGCGTACATGGCGGACTTCCGCAACGTCGAGCTGTGGGACCCCGGCGTGTCGAACGTCGAGCAGATCGTCGGCGACGGCCCGTCCGCCGAGGCGGAGTACAAGGTCACGGTGGCGACGGGACCACTGATCTACAAAGTCGTCGAGTTCGACGCCCCGAACCGGATCGTGCTCGAAGCGAACACGAGCAGCCTGCGTAGCTACGACATCATCGAGGTCGAATCGACGAACGACGGTTCATCAGTGCTCTACGACGCGACCCTCGAACTCAAGGGCGTGCTCGGTCTTGCCAATCCGCTACTCGGTCTTGTTTTCGATCGCATCGGCGACAAAGCTGCCGCCGGCATGGCGAAGGCGATCGGTTCGGGAGACCCGGTCAGGGTCTGAATTCAGCCTTGGGCGACGATCCATCCGCGTCGCTGAAGCTCGGCGGCGAGTTCTTCGTCGCTGAACTTTTGAAGGGCACGCTCGGTCGATGAGGATTTCGGAGCTGGCGACGCGACCTCGGTCGGGGACAAGGCACCGCCCGCACGTTCTCGTAGCACGGCGATGAAGTACTCGGCCTCGTCCCGGCTGAACTTGCCGTTGGCCTGTCGCTGGCTGAAGTCGAGCTGGTAGCGGGCCTCGCGAAAACTCTCGAATCCTTCATCGAGCAAGAGTTGAAGCATCTCGTCGATCTGCTTTTGTGGTGCGGGGGGACCCGATGACTGCCCGAATGCCATGTTCACCAGTATGGCCACTCCGCACGACAGTGCGTCCGTTCAGGGTTGAACTGTCGGGCCCGAATCGTCCAGCATCGAGATCCGGAACTCGACGAGCCATCGTTCGGCCCAGGCACGGTCGGGTTCGTCGGGAATGACCGCCTCGACCTGGTCGACCTGTGCTTTGACCTCGTCGTACCGAGCGATGAACTCGTCGATGTCGGTCTCCGCGAGTTCGCCGATGGCGAACAGCTCGTCGCGTCGAGCCGACACGTCGACGTCGAGGAAGCCCTGGGTGAGGAGCTGCTCGCCTTGGAGGAGGAGACGAAAGCAGTGACGGCCATGTTTGGCGGTGCGCTTTGCGAGGTCGGAATCGAACCCCGCCTTGCCGGCCGCTTGCCGGTTCTGTAGGCGCGTGGCTTGGGCGACGGCATACCCGATGTAGGACTTGCGAATGCGGTTTGCGCCGAGCAGGCGCTGACGATTGTCGAGGAGCGATCGAATCCGCTCATCGACAACTTCGAAATCCTCGAGGAAAAGAAGTTCGGTGACGGTTGGGTTGCCGTTCAGGACGAGGCGGAGGTATTTGCCGATGTCGTGGAGCTGGACGTCGCTCGGGTTGTTCCACACCCGTGAGGCGTCGTTCGCGACGTATCCGAATCCCAGCACACGCTCCGTGGGGACGGTGTAGATTCCGAGCCGGTCGACATCGGAGTCGGGACCCGCCAGACCATACGCCGTCGAGCCGGTCACTCCGAGTAGTAGGAGCTCTTCTCCGGCAGCAAGCTTTTCGCATACGCCTTCAGCGGGCGTGTCGGTGTTCATGAGACGTACGTCTTTCGGCCGTCGGAGACCAGATCGGTCACCGACGGGAGCGAGTGAGGCAGCGCTGCCCGTCGAAGTAGTGGTACGCCCCCTGGGACTTGAACCCAGAACCTGCGGATTAAGAGTCCGATGCT
>JAHDDK010000070.1:18417-20159 GCA_020629375.1 Acidimicrobiales bacterium | reverse complement strand
CCCCGCTGACGCCGAGCGGATCTTCTTGCCGTTCTACCGGGCCGATCGTTCACGGCATCGTCGAAACGGCGAAGGCGCAGGGCTCGGGCTCGCATTGACCAAGCAGATCATCGAGCGCCACGGAGGCACCATCACCATCGAACCGAACTCCGGCGGCGGAACGATCTTCGTGGTCGCTGTGCCACGAGTCGTCCCTTCGACGGGCTGATCGACGGTTCGGCCTCAGAGATTGCGGAGGATCCCCCCGACGCCGATCAGAACGCCCGGCAACATGGCGAAGGTGCTCGCCGAATTGATGATCCAACCGGGCGACCGTTCCGCGAACTGATCCGACGTCTTCGTCAACCAGTTCGACGTCGCGCCGATGGCCTGCATCGCAGAGCCGATGACGAGCAGCCACGCGGCACTCGTTGCCCATCCTGAGTCGAAGCCGACCGCACCGAATGCGAACGCCAAGCCGTAGTGCAGGGCCGACTGCATGAGCGTCTCGAGATGCGCCGAGGCCAGGCTGCGAATGTCGGGTTGGCTGGCCCGCAACATGCCGAGAGTCACCCCGAGCCCAAAGCCAACCGCCAAGATGATGGTGCCGTAGCCAATGAAGAGTTGTTGTGCCGTCGTCATGTGTACGACAGTACAAGCGGATGGCACAATGTGCCATCTAGACACTTCGTGCCTCAACCATGTCTGCCAACAACGAACTCACCCTGACCGAGCGTCGACATCGCCAGACGCGACGCGCCATCGCCGACGCGGCCGTGTCGCTGTTCGTCGAACAGGGATACGACGACGTCACCATGGACCAAGTCGCCGAAGCCGCCGGCGTCTCGCGCCGAACGGCATATCGACACTTCCCGAACAAGTACGACCTGGTCTTCGATCACCCGACCCGATGGCTCGAGGTCTTCGACACGACCATCGCGTCACGAGAACCCGCCGAGGCGACCCGCGACGTCATTCGGCGGGGCGTCGTCGCCGTCGCCGCCGAAATCGAACGAACCTCGGCAGAGGTCCTCGACGCCTGGAACGTCTTCGTCTCCACCGAAACCCTCATGGGACGCAATGCTCGGGCCCAACAACAGTGGCGAGAGACCTACGCGCTCATGATCGCTGCGGATCTCGCTGAGCCTGCCGATCTACTCGAAGTCACCACGCTGGCGGGCGCGCTCGTCGCGATGACCGACGCGTTGTGCTTCACCTGGGCATCGAATCAACCAAGCGCCGACATGGTCGAGCTCACAACCAGAGCTCTCGAGATCATCGACCCGCTCTGGCCCGACGCCTGCCGGTAGACGCGGTCAGTCGTCGCCGTTGAGGCGGGCCATCAACTCCGGCGTCAGCGCATCGACGACCTCGATGGCCTCCATGTTCTCCACCACCTGCGAGGCACGACTGGCACCGGTGATCACCGTCGACACGTTGGGGTTGGCCGCGCACCAGGCGAGGGCGAGCTGCGCAGGCGTGCAGCCGAGCTCGCCCGCAACGTCGACGACGCGGCGAATCGTCGCCACCGCAGCGTCCTCCGCCATACGGTCTTGGAGATAGCCGTGGTTCTTGAGCGAGGCGCGAGAACCTTCCGGGATCCCGTCGAGGTACTTGCCGGTGAGGAGGCCGCCAGCGAGCGGACTCCAGATCGTGGTGCCGAGCCCGATGTCGTCGTACAACCGGGCGTACTCCTTCTCGACCTTGGCGCGATTGAGCATGTTGTACTCGGGCTGCTCCATCACCGGCTTGTGCAGGTGGTG
>JAHDDK010000070.1:0-18205 GCA_020629375.1 Acidimicrobiales bacterium | reverse complement strand
CGTCCACGTCATGTTGACGTCGTCGACGATCCCCCAGAAGAACTTCGTGCTGATCACATACGTCTCGCGGGCCCAGTCGAACTCGGCGAGCGCCTGCCCCATGAGGGTCTCCGACTCGCCACCGGCGTACACCTCGGCGTTGTCGAAGAAGTTGCAGCCAGCGTCGCGAGCCGCAGCCATCGATTCGGTGACCGCATCAAGGCCTTGCTGACCGCCGAAGGTCACCCACGAGCCATACGAGAGCGTGCTCACCTTCAGCCCGCTGCGTCCCAACCGTCGATGCGTCATTTCTGCCATGGCCGAACCCTACCGACCCACACATTGGGGTCAGGTCCCAACAGCCAACAGGCATCCCCCGACCCCAAAACCACGACACTCCGACCCCTCCAAGTTCAAGGTGTAAGGATCTGGCGCCGTTGTTCGTCTGTATCGGTAGAACCCCGATCGAGGAGCAATCACCATGTCGACCACCTGCACCTGCCCGACGCCCTGCGCGTGCACCCCGGCCGGTACGGGATGCTGCTGCGGATCGACCTGCGACTGCGGCGACGCCTGCACCTGCGCCACGTCCTGCGGTTGCCCCGCGACGGGTTCGGACTCCTAACCTCGACCCATGGAACCGGTCCTCACCGACCTCACGAACGTCATCGACGCTGCCCTGCAGGATCGAGCAGAGGAACTCGATGCGTTCGTTCGGGCGCGGGTGCGCCGCGATCTCGTCGACGATGTGCGCCAACGCGCCGCACTTCGTGCCATTGAAGGTGCAGCGTCGCTGGACGATCCCGACCGTGTCGTGCCGTGGCTCTACACGATCCACCGGCGACTGATCATCGACACGTACCGGGCAGAGGCGAGACAAGACGCGCATGTCGACGCGTCGACACCTCTCCCCGACGTCGTCGAGCCGACACTCGACGAGTCCTGTGCATGCAGCGTGAGTCAGGCCCAGCGGCTGCGCCCGTCGTACGCAACAGTCCTTCGACTCGTCGACTCGGACGGCCTCTCCATCGCCGAAGCTGCACGGCGGCTCGAAACATCCATCAACAATGCGACGGTGCGTCTGCATCGAGCCCGGAAGGCACTTCGGGAGGCCATGTTCGAACACTGTGGCGTCCGGGACGTGCGCGATTGTGCGTCGTGCCGCTGTATCGAGGACGCCTGCTGCCCCGCCTGAACGCAGCGTTCACCTGAGCACAGAGCTCAGCCGAAGGCCACACCGAACTGGCCGAGCGGGCCGTAGTCGAACTCGAACTCGTCGCCAGGACGAACATCGATTGGCCGGGTGAAGGACCCGGCCAGGATGACCTGACCAGCTTCGAGGGTCAGACCCTGTTCGGCGTACCGCTTGGCGAGCCAGGCGATGCCGAGCGCCGGGTGGTCGAGCACACCTGCGGCCAAGCCAGTCTCCTCGACGATGCCGTTGCGGCGACCGATGGCACCGACCCACCGGAGGTCGATGTCTCTCGGTCCAACGGCCTGCCCCCCGCTGATGATCCCGGCGTTGGCGGCGTTGTCCGAAATCGTGTCGACCACCGTGCGGCGGCGGCCGGTCTCGGGGTCGGCTCGATAGGACCGAGCGGCAATGAGTTCGACGGCGGGCATGACATGTTCGGTGGCGTCGAGCACGTCATCGATGGTCACGTCGGCGCCTGTGAGGTCGGTGGCGAGCGTGAAGGCCAGCTCGACCTCGAGCTTGGGGTCGCAAAAGCGGGCGGCTTCGAGCGTGGAGTCGGGCTCGAACACCATCGACTCGGTGATGAATCCCGAGTCTGGCGTGTCGATCTTCATGGCGTCCTGCATGGCCCGAGACGTGAGGCCGATCTTGTGACCCACGATCCGTTCGCCACGTGCGACGACGAGGTCTCGCCAGGCGGCTTGGATGCGATAGGCGTCGCCGATCGTCAGGTCGGGGTGGACCTGGGTGGTCTGGCGCATCTGGGTCGCGGTGCGCTCGGCGGTGTCGAGGAGTTCTGCTTCGGTTCGTGCATCGTCATCGGTAAAGGTGGTCATGACGGGTCGGGGTCGGCCTTTCGTGCGAACTGATGGAGGGACTCGAGGAGCGCGTGAAGTTCGCCGTCGCCGAAGACCGCTTCGATTTCGGCGTAGAGGCGTTCGGATTCGGGAGCGATCTGGGCGACCTGTTTGGCTCCGAGCGGCGAGAGTTCGACGAGTGTCCGTCGTTGATCGGTTGGGTCGATGGTTCGGGTGACGAAACCGCGCTCGTCGAGGTGGGCGAGGATCCGCGACAGGCTGGGGGCGAGCAGCAATGTGCGGGCGGCGAGCTCTCCGGCATCGAGGGCGTCGTCGGCGGAGGTGAGGGCGCGCAGGACGCGCCACTGTTGTTCGGTCAGGTCATGTTCGGCGAGGAGCGGACGGAAGTAGCGCATGGCCACCTCGCGGGCCTGGAGCAGCGCCATCGGGAGCGACTCGGCGAAGGGCCGCATCTCGGGGACGCTCGTCATTGGGGCTCGGGCGCTTCGAAGGCTGCTTCGGGGGTTCCGGGTTCGAACTCGTCGGCGACCGCGTTTCGGAGGGTGCCGATGTCGGGGACGGTCACTTCGATGACGTCGCCGGGTTCGAGCCAGATCGGCGGATCGAATCGAGCGCCGGCACCTGTCGGCGTTCCGCTGAAGATCAGGTCGCCGGGCATGAGGTCGGTGAAGGTCGACAGGTAGTGCACTTGGTAAGCGATCGAGTACTTCATCGAGGCCGTCGTGTCGGCTTGGCGGATCTCGCCGTTGACGGTGGTCTGAATCGAGAGATCGCCGAGGTCGCCGACCTCGTCGATCGGCACGATCCATGGCCCGATGGCTCCGCTGGATCGCCAGTTCTTGCCTTGCGTGACGTTGAACTTCGCGTGGCGGACCCAGTCGCGGATCGTGCCCTCGTTGCCGAGCGTCAGCCCAGCGATGTGGTTGCGTGCCTCGGCCATCCGGATTCGGCGGCCCGGTGTGCCGATGACCACAACGATTTCGCCTTCGTAGTCGAGTTGGGGGCTCTCGGGTGGCCGGATGAGCGGCTGCTCGTGGGCGGTGAACGAGTCCGGAAAGCGCGGGAAGACCGACGGGTAGGCGGCGTCGCTCTTGTCGGCGTACTCGGCTGCGCGTCCCCCGTAGTTGACGCCGGTGCAGAAGATCTTGCGTGGCCACGTGATCGGCCGTTCGAAGCTGAACGCGCCGTCGGCGATGTCTGGGGCGTCATCGACGAACGGACGAGCGGCGTCGAGACCAGGCCCGGCGATCAGCTCGGCGAGACTGCTCGCGCCGGTTCGCTCAGCGAGGTCGACGACCCCACCGTCGACGAGCAAGCCGAAGCCCGATCCGGTGTCGGCGGTGGAGTACGAGAGAAATCGGTTCACGAAAAGCCCTTCGGGTTGCTTGCCGGAAATTTACTACACATGTTAACTTCCTCCAACCGGTCACATTGGGGTCAGACACCAACGTGACCGATACCAACATCATCGGGCGCCGCCATCCAGCCCCAATAGCCGCCATGCCACACATCACCATCGAGTACTCCGCCAACGTCGCCGACCACCACGACATCGACGCGCTCGTCGGCGCCGTCCACGAGGCTGCGCTCGCCAACGGACTGGCTGATGTGACAGCGCTCCGGACCCGAGCTGCCGAACGCACGCACTACCGAGCGATGAGCGGCGACCCGTCGTTCGCGTTCGTCGCGATCGCCTGCCGGGTCGGGCCCGGCCGCGACGACACCGCAAAAACTGAGTTTCTGACCGACGTTCTCGACGCCGCCGAGGCAGCCCTCGCCGACACACCACTCGCGATCGCATGGTCGATCGAACTCACCGAGATCGACCCCGCCACCCGGATCAACCGCAACCACGTCCGTTCGGCGATGAACAACGGAGACCAGTAATGGCAGCACAGACGCACACCTTCGAAGAGAACCTCGCTGCTGCGCAGGCGCAGCTGGACCGATTCGCGGCCGAACCTCTCCCTCACCTGATCGCCGGGGAGCGTGTCTCCTCCACGTCGGGCGAGTCCTTCGCAAACCACTCCCCGATCGACGGCGCATTTCTCGGAGACATCTGCGCCGGCGACACCGACGACATCGATCGTGCCGCCACCGCCGCAGCGGACGCCTTCGGCGAGTGGAGTTCGACGCCAGGCACCGAACGCAAACGCATCCTGCATGCAGTCGCCGACCTCATCGAGGAACGCGCCCACGACATCGCGGTCACCGAATGCGTCGACACTGGCCAGACGATGCGGTTCATGTCGGCGGCCGCGGTTCGCGGAGCCGCCAACTTCCGCTTCTTCGCCGACCGTGCGCCCGACGCAGCCAACGGTCAATCGCTCCCGACCGACACACACATCAACTACACGACCCGCAATCCAATCGGGCCGGTCGGCGTGATCACGCCGTGGAACACCCCCTTCATGCTCTCGACGTGGAAGATCGCCCCGGCGCTCGCCGCTGGATGCACCGTGGTCCACAAGCCAGCCGAGTGGAGCCCATTCACCGCCCAGATGCTCGCCGAAACGGCGCACGAGGCCGGCCTGCCCGCGGGAGTGCTCAACGTCGTCCACGGGATGGGCGAGACGGCCGGCAAGAGCCTGACCGAACATCGCGCGATCAAAGCAGTCGCCTTTGTCGGCGAGTCCGCGACGGGATCGATGATCCAGGCTCAGGGGGCGCCGACGCTCAAGCGATTGCATTTCGAACTCGGCGGCAAGAACCCCGTGATCGTGTTCGACGATGCCGACCTCGACCGCGCCGCCGACGCGGTCGTGTTCATGATCTACAGCCTCAACGGCGAGCGGTGCACGAGCTCGTCGCGAGCACTCATCCAGGCGTCGGTCTACGACGAGGTCGTCGAGCGTGTCGCCACCAAGATGAAGAACGTGCCCGTCGGGCATCCGCTCGATCCGACCTCGATCGTCGGGCCGCTGATCCATCCCCGCCATCACGAGAAGGTGTGCAGCTACCGAGACCTCGCCCAGGCCGACGGCGCGACCGTGATCGAGGGCACCCCATGGGATGACGCGCCCGATGGCGGTAGTTGGGTCACCCCGATGCTGTTCAGCGATGCCACCAACGACATGCGGATCGCCCGGGAGGAGATCTTCGGACCGGTCCTCACGGCGATCCCCTTCGACGACGAAGCCGATGCGGTCCAGATCGCGAACGACACCGATTACGGCTTGGCCGGCTATCTCTGGACCGGCGACGTGGGACGCGCCCATCGGGTCGCCAACGCGCTCGACGCCGGCATGATCTGGGTCAACTCGCAGAACGTCCGTCACCTGCCGACGCCCTTCGGCGGAACCAAGGCGAGCGGCATCGGGCGTGACGGCGGCGACTGGAGCTTCGACTTCTACATGGAGACAAAGAACATCTCCGTCGCCCTCGACACCCACACGATCCCCAAGCTCGGGGGCTGACGGTGTCGCTGTACTACGTGCAGAAGTTTCTCTACGAGCTCAATCGAGATCCCCAGCTCCAAGAGCGCTACCGCACCGACGGCGTGGCCGTGCTCGAGCCGTACACGCTGACCGACGAAGAGGTCGAGGCACTCATGGCACCCGACATCGGACGCCTCTTTCACTTCGGGGTGAACGGGCAGATCCTCATGCACTTCGCCGCATTCCATCAGATCGAGTGGGCCGACTACCTCCAACGCATGCGCGACGGAATCGACGAACACGGACCCGTGCGAGAGGGCGTGTACGCCATGACCGGGTACGAAGGAGTCGACGCCCACGCCGAATCACTCGGCCAGGTGTCCAACGCCACCGACGGAATCGGGGCCACAGCGCCGCCTCAGACTGCGGAATCGGCGTCCACCGAGGCCGACGACGACAACGTGAAAGGAGCCGACTGATGCCACTCGTCTACGCCGGGGTGTGCAGCCACGCACCGGGGATCACGGGCCGTGCCGACCAGGCGGATCCCGAGGTTCGAGACCGGTTCTACGCCGCCTTCGACGACATGCGCGCCGACATCGAGGCCTCAGGTGCCGAGGCGATCATCGTCGTGGCCGCAGAACACTTCGCGAACTTCTTCATGAACAACATGCCGAGCTTCGCCATCGGGATGGCCGACTTCTACGAGGGCCCGATCGAGGATCCGAGTTGGCTGAAGATCGACCGATTCCGGGCGCCGGGCAATCGAGACTTATCCGAGCGACTCATCGGCGAGGTCATGCAGACGGTCGACGTGAGCTACGCCGAAGAGTGGAAGTTCGACCATGGCATTGCCGTGCCGCTGCACTTTCTGACGCCACGATTCGACCTGCCGGTGATCCCGGTCAACATCAACTGCCAGGGTCCGCCGCTCACGCCCATCCATCGAGCATGGGCGTTTGGCGAGGCGTTGCGACGGGCAGCCGACTCGGTGCCCGAGAAGATCGCGCTCGTCGGCACCGGCGGCATCTCGCACTGGCCCGCAACGCCGGACTCCGGGAAGATCAACGAGGCGTGGGATCTCGACTTTCTCGACCGCTGGTGCCGTAACGACCGCAACGCACTTCTCGACTACGACGACCGGACGGTCTACGCCGACGCCGGCCAGGGTGGGTTCGAGATTCGCACATTCCTCACCGTTGCGGCGGCCGCGAATGGCGCTCCCGGCACCGTGCACTTCACCGCACCGATCCCAATCTTCGCCGTGTCATGCACGGTCGCGAGCTACGACCTGTCGGTCTGATCCAGAGAGGAATTGTCGTCAGCGGAGCACCGGCGCCAGCCAACGCTCCGCCTCGTCGATCGATATCCCCTTGCGCCCGGCGTAATCAGCCAGCTGGTCCGGACCGATACGCCGGACCCCGAAGTACCGACTCTCGGGATGTGCGAAGTAGAGGCCGCTGACGCTCGCAGCCGGACTCATCGCGAACGAATCGGTCAGTTCGACCCCGATCGATGACGCGGCGTCAAGAAGCCGAAAGATCGTCTTCTTCTCGGTGTGGTCTGGGCATGCGGGATAGCCAGGTGCCGGCCGAATGCCTTGGTAGCGCTCGCGGATCAGATCTTCGTTGGAGAACGTCTCGTCTGAGTATCCCCAGAGGTCGGTGCGCACTCGATGATGCAGATACTCGGCGCATGCTTCGGCGAAGCGGTCGGCAAGAGCTTTGAGCATGATCGAGGAGTAGTCGTCGCCCTCCGCCTCGAAGCGCGCAGCGCGATCCTCGACGAGACTCCCGGTGGTGACGGCGAATGCGCCGACGTAGTCCTTCACACCACTTTCGTCGTCGGCGATGAAGTCCGACAACGCCCAGTTCGGCCGATCGTCGTGATGGCGGACTTGTTGGCGCAACGTGTAGAGGCGAGCGAGCTCCGTGTCTCGTGACTCATCGGCAAAGACGGCGATGTCGTCGTCGACCGACAGCGCTGGCCAGAACCCGACGACTGCACGCGCGTCGAGCCATTGCTCGGAAATGATCTGGTTGAGCATGTCATGAGCGTCAGCGAAAAGATCTTTCGCTGCTGAGCCGACGATTTCGTCGTCGAGGATCTTTGGATACGTCCCTACGAGATCCCACGTTCGAAAGAACGGGGTCCAATCAATGAATGCCCGGAGATCGTGTAGCGATATGTCATCGATGATCCGTCGCCCGAGGAACGACGGCGCAGACGGCGAAAACGACGACCAATCGACCTCGGCCCGATTGGCGCGTGCATCGACGAGCGACATGCGATCGACCCCGCCCCCGTCGGCCGCCCGGGCATCGCGCACCTGCCGGTAGTCACTTGCGATCTCGGCGAGATGGTCAGCGGATCGATCGCTGAGCAAATCGGAAACGATGCCGACCGCCCGAGACGCATCGGGGACGTAGACGACGCCATGCTCATACTCAGGGTCGATCTTGACCGCTGTATGAAGGCGGCTCGTCGTTGCTCCACCGATGAGAAGCGGAATCTGGAACCCTTCAGCGGCCATCGTCGCGGCCACATGGACCATCTCGTCGAGGCTCGGCGTGATCAGACCCGAAACTCCGACGACGTCTGCATTGACCTGACGAGCCGTCTCGAGAATTTTCGCAGCAGTGACCATGACCCCGAGATCGACGACCTCGTAGTTGTTGCACGCAAGGACCACACCGACGATGTTCTTGCCGATGTCATGGACGTCGCCCTTGGCGGTGGCCAAGACCACGGTGCCGGCCATCGCTCCGGTCGCCCCTTCAGCAGCTACGAACGGCTCGAGATGCGCCACCGCCTTCTTCATCACTCGAGCGCTTTTGACGACCTGTGGGAGAAACATCTGACCAGACCCGAAGAGGTCTCCCACCACGTCCATGCCCTTCATGAGCGGCCCTTCGATCACGTCGAGTGCTCGGGTGACGCTCTGACGAGCCGCTTCGGCATCTTCAACGACGTAGTCGTCGATGCCATGAACGAGCGCGTGGACAAGCCGGTCCTCGACTGAACCATCTCGCCACGAGAGGTCCATGGTTGCGGCTTCAGCGTGCGATTTCGCATCGCTTGCGACCTCGATGAGTCGCTCCGTTGCGTCTGGTCGCCGATCGAATATGACGTCTTCAATTCGCTCGCGAAGGTCCGCTGGAATGTCGTCGTATACGGGGAGGCGCCCTGCGTTGACGATCGCCATGTCGAGTCCCGCTCGTGTCGCGTGGAAGAGGAAGACCGTGTGCATCGCCTCCCGAAGCGGGTTGTTCCCTCGAAATGAGAACGAAAGGTTGCTGAGGCCACCCGACACGTGGACGCCAGGGAGTCGGCGCTTGATCTCTCGAGTCGCATCGATGAATGCAACTCCGAAGCGAGCGTGGACCTCGATGCCGGTGGCGACAGCAAAGATGTTCGGGTCAAACACGATGTCCTCTGGTGCAAACCCGACGGTGTCGACGAGGAGGTCGTGCGCGCGGACGCAGACGTCGACCTTGTGTTCGAACGTCTCGGCTTGTCCAGACTCGTCGAAGGCCATCACGACGACGGCCGCGCCATATCGGCGCGCCGCTCGCGCCTGCTCGAGGAATGGGCCGGGGCCTTCCTTGAGACTGATCGAGTTGACCAACGCCTTGCCTTGGACACACTTCAGGCCGGCCTCGATGACCTCCCACTTCGAGGAGTCGATCATCACGGGGACTCGACTGATCTCCGGCTCGGTCGCGATGTGGTTGAGAAAGCGGGTCATCGCAGCGGCCCCGTCGAGCATGCCCTCGTCCATGTTGACGTCGATGATTTGCGCACCGTTTGCGACTTGGTCGCGCGCAACGCCAACAGCGGCGTCGTAGTCGCCGGCAAGGATGAGTTGAGCAAGGCGAGCCGAGCCGGTCACGTTGGTCCGCTCCCCAACGTTGACAAGCAGCGACCGGTCGTCGATCGTCATCGGCTCGAGGCCCGACAACCGAGTCGCAGGCAGCGGCGTCGGGATGGGTCGGGGCGCCGCAGGTCGAACAGCATCGCAGAGCGCCTCGATGTGTTCGGGCGTTGTTCCGCAGCAACCGCCGACAAGGTTGAACGCGCCGGCTTTGGCCATGGCGCCCATGACTGTGGCCATGTGGGCAGGCGTTTGGTCGTATGCCCCGAGTTCGTTGGGGAGTCCGGCATTGGGATGACAGCTCAGCGCCACATCGGCGACCCGGCCGAGTTCTTCGATGTGACCCTTGAGTTCGTCGATCCCAAGCGCACAGTTGAGTCCGACACTGAGTGGTTCGACATGTCGAACCGAGTTCCAGAATGCTTCGCTTGTTTGTCCCGAGAGTGTCCGACCAGAGAGATCGGTAATCGTTCCTGACACCATGACGGGCAAGTCGAGACCGGGGTGCTCGTCGCGGTAGGTCAAGACCGCGTGGATGGCCGCCTTGGCGTTGAGTGTGTCGAAGACCGTCTCGATCATGATGACGTCCGCGCCGCCGTCGACGAGTCCCTCGACAGCGTCGAGGTAGGCGTATCGCAACTCGTCGAAGCCAATATCGCGACTCGCAGGGTTGCCGACGTCAGGAGAGATACTGGCCGTCTTACTGGTTGGGCCCAACGCACCAATCACCCAACAGTGCCGTTCGGGGTCGGCGGCAGTCACCCCATCGGCGACCGTGCGTGCGAGTCGTGCACTCGAGAGGTTCAACTCATGGGCAAGGCTCTGGGTGCCGTAATCGGCCTGCGAGATCGACGTGGCGTTGAAGGTATTGGTCGTGATCAGATCGGCACCAGCGGAGGCAAATCGCCGATGGATTCCGACGATCAGTTCGGGCTGGGTGAGCGACAACAGATCGTTGTTGCCAGCGAGGCTGAGGGGATGCTCAGCCAGGCGCTTGCCTCGGTAGTCGGACTCAGTCAACCCGAGCGTCTGAATAGAGGTTCCCATGGCGCCGTCGATGACGAGGATCCGGTCTTCAAGCGCGGAGCGCAGCGCCTCCAGCCGGGTCGTGCGGTCGGTCATGATGCGGCAACGACTTCGCTGGTGACGCCGTGTGCCGAGAGGCCGAGGATCCGACACGTCGCTTCGGTGAGCCCGGCGCGGTTCATCGTGTAGAAGTGAAAGTCGGAAATGCCGTGCTCGTGGAGGCTTCGGCATTGTTCTGCGGCGACGGTGGCGGCGACGAGTTCACGCACTTCGGGCGCATTGTCGAGCTCACCGAACAAGTCAGCCATCCACTCCGGAATCGTGGTGCCACATCGTGCAGCGAACCGGCAAACACCGGCGAAGTTGGTGACCGGCATAATGCCCGGCACGATCGGCGACGTGATGTCGGCCTGCCGGCAGCGGTCGAGGAACCTGAAGAAGACGTCATTGTCGAAAAAGAACTGTGTGAGCGCTCGGTCGGCTCCGGCATCGATCTTTCGCTTGAGATTGTCGAGATCTGCGTCAGCTGATGTCGCCAAGGGGTGGACTTCGGGGTACGCAGCCACCGAGATCTCGACCTCGTCGGACCGGCGCCGGATCGCAGCGACGAGCTCCGCAGCATCTCGATATCCCTCAGCGACGGCGGCACCCGAGCCGTCCGACGGCGCATCTCCGCGCAACGCAACGATGTGTCGGATCCCCGCATCGAGGTACGCATCGATGATGGAGTCCGTCGTCGCTTTCGTAGCGGCGACGCAGGTCAGGTGACCAGCGACGGCGAGGTCGGTCTCGGAGGTGAGTCGCGTGATGGTGGCCTGCGTTCGGTGTTGGCTTGCCCCACCTGCGCCATAGGTGACGCTCACAAATCGTGGCTGAAGCGCCTGGAGTTGATTGACACACGCGAGGAGTGCGTCGTCTGCCTCTGCGGTCGCTGGCGGGAAGAATTCGAAGGACACCGTCGGTGTGCCGTGTAGTGGCGCTGTAGGCCACGGACGTCGCGCAATACGCTCTGCGGACTCTTCGACCTGGGGGTCAGCGGTGGCGCGACGATCAATCGTCATGAGGCGGCCTCACTTCGTTCGATTGGATAGATAGCTGGGGCGTTGGATCTTTGGGTCGCGACCCACATCGTGACGGTGAGCAACGGTTCTTCTCCGTCGCGGTCACGAGGGGTTAGGTGCGTGTGGGCGACGTCGATGAGCCCCGCCTCTTGGCACCAATCGTCCACCTCGGAGTCGGAGAATCCGAGCCATCGATGGGCGTAGTCCGTGCGCATGGTGTCGAAGTCGTGCGAAGCGAAGTCGACGATGACGACGCGGCCATTCGGCCGGAGGGTTCGGGCCACTTCGATGATCGACGATCGGGGGTCGTCGAGGAAGTGAAGGACGTGGTGGAGAACGGCGACATCGATCGACCCGGTGTGCAGACCAAGGTCGTACGCATTGGCTTGTCGCACTGCACAATTGGCCAGTCCGAGTTGGTCGAGGCGACTTCTTGCGAGGTTGAGCATCTTGTTGCTGAGGTCGACGCCAACTCCGTGCTCGATTCGATCGGCGAAAATCTCGAGGACGCGACCGGTCCCCGTGCCGACATCGAGGAGGTCGTGCACGTCGAGGTCCGCAACGGCGTCGAGCATTGCCAATTCGACTTCAGAGTCGCTGACGTGGAGGTCACGCATACTGCTCCAGTCGTTGGCGATGGACTCGAAGTACTCCGCGGCGTCTCGAGCCCGTTCGGCACGGATTTCGCCGAGGCGTCGGAGGTCGCCTTGGCGAATCTCGTCTTCGTCGTCAATCAAGCCGATGACCGCCTCGAATACCTCACGTCCGGTGCCAGATCGTGCCGGGCGAAAGTAGGCGCTGCTCCCCTGTGGGTTGCGGCGGAGCACGCCGGCGTCGCAGAGGAGACCGAGGTGTCGACTCACGCGTGGTTGGGACTGCCCGAGGACTCGGCAGAGCTCGCCAACGGTCAGCTCACAACTCGCCAACGCTGCGAGGATTCGCAGTCGCGTCGGTTCGCTCGCGGCTCTGAGTGCTTCGATCAAAGACTCCATGAGCATATAAACATATCTACATATGCATGCCCTACCCAGGATGCGGCACGATCACCGCGACGAGAAGCCGGGATTGTCCGGACATTCCCGGATGGGTCGCGATCGGACGAATCTGGATCAGCGGCGAAGCTGGCGGGAAACTCGCCCGCGCATCATCGCCGCGAACTCTCTCGGCAGTGCCGGGAGGGTTTCGAGCGTGAACTCGTCGGCGAGCTTGCCGATGGCTTGGGCCCACGCCGGATAGGGATGCACCATCCCGAACATCTTTCGTAGGCCGATGCCGTTGTCGATCGCCAACGTGAAGATCCCAATCAGCTCGGCGGCCGCCGGGCCCACGATGGCGGCGCGCAAGATGTTGCCCGTGAAGCGTTCGACATCGACCACGACGACGCCGTGGTCGAGATCGTCCGTGAATCCACGATCGGTGTCTACGAGATCGATACTGAGGCGACGGCGTGCGGAGGAGGGGATCTTCTCGATCTCCGCCACCGGGAGACCGACGGATGCGACCTCGGGACGCGAGTACACCGCGTTCGGGATTACCTTCGGTCCCCGCACCTTGGGGACCTGAGGCAGTGCGATCGCTTGAACCGTGCGCCGCCCGATCGCATTGGCGCCATGCGTGGTGAGCGTGTTGCCGGTGACGTCGCCAACGGCCCAGATCCCATCGACATTGGTGCGGCCCCAGTCGTCGGCGACGACCCCACGTCGACCGTGCTCGATGCCGGCCGCATCGAGATCGAGGCGGTCGAGCTTGGGCTGCCGTCCAATGGCGAGCACGACGACCTCGACATCATCGATCTGCGTGCCGTCGGCGAGCATGGCCGTGTTTGTGACGTTGTCGAATCGCTCGATCGTGGTGCCCGTGTGAATGCCGATATCACGGTCGGTCAGCGCCCGAGTAAGAGTGTCGGAGATCAACGGATCTTCCTGCGCGAGGATGCGCTCCTCGAGCTCGACGATCGAAACCCGTGAGCCGAGGTCAGCGAACGCGGTCGACATCTCGAGCGAGATCGGCCCTCCGCCGACGAACACGACCGAGCGTGGCGGGCCGTCGAGCTCGAACAGCTCTTCGTTCGTCAACGTTCGGCTTTCGGGCAGACCGTCGATGTCGATTCGGGCTGGACGCGATCCCGCCGAGATCACGACGTGCTCGGCCCGAACTTCGACCACCGAACCATCGGGCATGTCGACCGCGACGACGTGCGGGTCGCGCCGGTCGGTGAGGCGAGCCCAACCCTGGACGAGCGCGATCGTGTCGTGCTCGGCCATCTCGACGGTCTCTTCGTCGCGGAGGTGGTTTCGGCGTTGCTGGGTCCAGCCGAACGGATCGTCGGTTCCGGTGCGTGCGGCATGGAGCAGTGCCTTCGACGGAACACAGCCGACATTGGTGCAATCGCCACCAACGTCGCCGCCTTCGATCAGTGCGACCGGGTGGCCGAATCCGGCCAGGCCGATGGCGAGGGTCAGCCCGCCGGACCCGGCGCCGATCACGGCTGCCTTGTAGGTGATGGAGGGGTCGTGCGCTGCCATGATCAGCGAGCCACCTTTCCGACGGGTTGGGGCTCGACGTGCGTTCTGGCACGGCCGAACGGGAGCGGGTGTAGCGGGCAATAGCGACGCTGACGACGAAAATGGCGACGCTGGCCACGATTGTCCACGGGTTGATGCCGCCCAAGCCATCGTCGAGCCGCTCGACCGACGCCCCGAGGAGGACGAACGCGATCGTGCCTGGCAAGGTCCCGAGTGCTGTGGCGAGAAGGAACGAGGTCCACCGGATCCGAAGGGCTCCACTGGCGTAGTTGACGAGGTCATATGGCATGAAGAGGAGTCGCATGATGAAGACCGCTTCGAAGCTGTTGGATCGCATGCGATCGCCCCATCTGGCGATGAGGCCGGCCTGCTCGTCGTCCACCGCATCATCGGACTCCCCGGCGAGGCCCCGCCCGATTCCGTAGGCGAGCATCGCCGACGCGTTGGCGGCGACGACCACGACGAGTACGCCGACAAACGGCCCGAACAGCAGCCCGGCGGCGATCGTCGCCACGCTCGCCGGGAACAGCAGGATGGGCCGCAAGACATAGGCGAGGGCGAAGGCGGCGATGCCCCACCAGGCACCGTCGATCGCTTCGACGAGCCGTTGCGCCGTCTCGACCGTCGAGAGATCTTCGGAGCGTTGGAACCACTGCCACGCTCCGAAGGCGCTGGCCCAGATGGCGACGACGAGGATTCGCTTCGACCACACACTCATGTGGATGCTCCTTCACCGAAGACGCGAGCTGCCCAACGAGTGCGTTCGGCAACGGTCACCACAACGGCGATCGCCATGACCGACCACACGATCGTCGCCGCCGACGGGAAGGCCAGAACGATCGTGAAGAAAATGATCGTCTCGGTGCCCTCAACCAGGCCACGGGGAAGCGTCGTGCTCGTCGGCTGACCCGTGGAGGCGGCACCGAGCGCCCGTTTCTCGAGCACCGCGGCGACGTGCCCGAGCGATACGGCGTTGATGTAGAAGGTCGCAAGCAACAGTGCCGTGATGATCCAGAGGTTGGGGTCGTCGACACCGAGGGCGATGCCGAGCGGAATCACCGCGTAGCCGATCGTGTCGAAGAGAAAGTCGAGGAGTCCGCCGAGGTCACTCTGGCGGCCGCTCACCCGTGCGACCGCACCGTCGAGCCCATCGAGAAATCGGCTCGCCCACCATACGAGAACAGACACAAGCACCAATCCTTGCCACGCCGACACCGCTGCACCGACCGACGCCGCGAGCGCCAAACCGGAGATGAGGGTTGGGCAGACACGCGCACAGGGCCCGGCCGCTACGGGGAGCAGAACTGCGTCCTTCACGGGTCGCAGGGTCGAGTCGAGCACGGCTACGGAACCACGGTCGCAGCGGCGTACATTCCATCGCCTCGTTGGTCGAGGCTCGTGGGATACCAGAGACGTAGGGTCACCGGTCGGACCCCGACAGGTCAATGATTCCCCCACGGCCCAGCTGACCGAGGTCTCCTGCCTGACCGATCGTCTCCGAGAGCCACCGTCGCAGCCGCTCGACCCCAGGATGGCGCGCGAGGCCCGGCGGCCAGACGATGTGGTAGCCGAGCTCGGGACGCCGAACGGCGGGCCCGACGGGGACGAGTTGCCCCTGCCCGACAAGGTCGCCGAGGAGTGTGTGCCATCCGAGCACGACCCCCCGACCAGCGAGGGCTTGCTGGATCAGAATCCCATAGTTGGGATGAATGATCTCGCCGTCATCGTCCTCGAGGTCGACGCCAACGGCAGAGAACCAGGTTCGCCAGTCCATCCACCGCCACCGCATCGGATCGAGATGGAGCAGCCTCGGGCCGTTGAGGAGCACCTGTGGATCGGTGTCGAATCCGAGCGCGTACTGCTCGGCGAATTGTGGCGAGGCGACCGGCACCACGGACTCGGCCACGAGTCGGGATGATCGATGATGCCGACCGCTGCCGGACCCGAAACGGATCGAGACGTCGTGGCCGATCGTCACGAGGTCGTCGTCTCGTTCGAAGATCAGCAGTCGGATCGATGTCGGAGCCATCGCTTCGCGAAGTTCGATCATTCTCGGCGCAAACCAGCTTTCGGCGATCGCTGGCTGCACCGCAAGGGTGAGGACGTCGGCTCGCCCGTGGATGTCGGCTAGGCCCTCCTCGAATCTGCGGAGACCCTCGTCGACGAATGGGGCGAGTGCGATGGCCGATGGCGTCGGGCTGACCCGGCTGTTCTCCCGAACGAACAACGGGGTTTGGAGTTCGTCTTCGAGGAGGGAGATCTGCCTCGAGACAGCGGGTTGCGTGACTCCAAGCATCATCGCCGCTCCGGTGAGCGACCCCGCACGGAGCACGGCATCGAACACGACGAGACGGTCGAGCTTTCCGATGGCATGCACGATTGGCCGAGCAGGTGAGTGACCAGCGGACATTCGAGAGACATTAGCTTTTGTTATGCCCGACTCAGCTTCTGTTGCTTGATAGCGGAGGTCTCCAGGCGCATGATCGCGCAGTGCCTCCTTTCCGACCCATCACCAGGGCGCTCGGCGCCGAGCTCCGTGGTGACGCTCGCCAACTCCTCGACATGGATGGGGCCGACCTGCACCGTGCACTCGTCGAACATCGAGTTCTGATCGTCGACCAGGCAGCCCTCGAGCCCACGCAGTTGATGGAACTCGGGCGCCGCCTCGGCCCGGTCGCCAACGATCACCACTGCTACTCCACACACCCCGACGCGGACGCCGTCGTCGTTCTCGAATGGGGCGGAGCGACAAAGCCCGATGCCGCCGAGTGGCATGCCGACATGACCTACCGCCAGGACCCGCCGTTTGCCTCGGTGCTCCAGGCCGAGGTCGTTCCGCCCGCTGGTGGCGACACCCTGTGGGCGTGCATGTCGTCGGTGTATGAGTCGCTGCCGGCCGGGCTACGGAGCGAACTTGTCGAGCTCGAAGCCGTCCACGACATGGGGACGTTCCGCACACGGGCGTACCGCGACGGCGGCACCGATGCGATGCGGATTGCTCTGGTCGAGGCGGGCACGGCGGTGCATCCCGTGGTAGCGCATCATCCGATCACCGGGCAGCCATACCTGAACGTGAGTGAGTCGTTCACTCGTTTCGTGATCGGACTGTCCGCTCCCGAGGGCGCCCGACTACTCACGCTGTTGTTCGACGCCGTGAAGAGCCCCGAACATCAAGTGCGCCACCGGTGGACGACCGGTTCGCTCGCCATCTGGGACAACCGCGGAACCCAGCACTACGCCCTCGCCGACTACCTGCCGCATCGACGGGTCATGCATCGGGTTGCCGTCGTGTCCGATCCTCGAGCGACCGGACGACACGGCGTCGATTCGGCGATCGAGCGACAACAGCCCGCTCTTACCTAGCGAGACAGCTCGCGTTCGGGCGACCCCAGACCGGGAAACCCTGCGTAGGCGGGAAGGGCGGTCTGGCCGCCGAGATGGGCGTAGAGCACGCGTGACCCTGCGGCGATCTCGCCGCTTCGGATCATGCCGATCAGACCGGCCATCGACTTCCCCTCATAGACCGGGTCGGTGAGCATGCCCTCGGTGCGAGCGCTGAGATGAATGGCTTCGACGGTCGTCTTGTCGGGCACGCCGTAGGCCGGACCCTCATAGCCCGGTACGACCGTGATCTCGTCGTCTCGAAGCGGACGACCGACCCCGATCTTCTCGGCGGTCTGGGTGGCGATTCGTGTCACCTGGTTGACGGTCTGGTCGAGCGTGCCGGACGCGTCGATACCGATGACCCGCCGATCCTCTCGATCCTCGAGAGCAAACCCGGCGATCATGCCCGCGTGCGTCGACCCGGTGACGGTGCACACGATGACAGTGTCAAAGAAGGTGTCGAGCTCGGCTTCCTGAACGGCGACTTCGCGCGCCCAGTTGGCGAAGCCCAGACCGCCGAGCGGATGGTCGGAAGCACCCGCGGGGATCGGGTACGGCGTTCCGCCGGCCTCTTCGACCGATTCGAGCGCCCGCTTCCACGAGTCACGGATGCCAATGTCGAAACCCGCCGGATCAACTCGTGGGTCACCACCGAGGATCCGGGTGAGCTGGATGTTGCCGACCTTGTCGTAACACATGTCGTTGTAGTCGACCCAGCCTTCCTGCACGGTCACAGCCTTGAGCCCGAGCTTGGCGGCGACGCCGGTGACCTGACGGGTGTGGTTGGACTGAATGCCCCCGATCGATACGAGCGTGTCGCACCCCGTGTCGATCGCATCGGCTGCGAGGTATTCGAGTTTGCGTACCTTGTTTCCGCCGAAGGCAATGCCGGAGTTGCAGTCCTCCCGCTTCGCCCAGATCTCGACGCGACCGCCGAGCGCTTCGGACAATCGTGGCAGTGGATGC
>JAHDDK010000141.1 GCA_020629375.1 Acidimicrobiales bacterium | reverse complement strand
AGTTGGACCCGATCGAGTGGAACGGACGTCAGCTGGTGGAGTTTCGCAGGCGTTTCGATGATCCGGCGACGAGGACTCCGGCCAGCAGACCGAGCGTCGGCCACCAGATCGTGCGGCGAACCCAGAGGCGTTCGGCATGGTTGAGCGGGTCCTCGTAGGTCAGGTAGGACAGCACGAGTGTGGCGGTCAGCCAGACCCAGGGGGCGAGCAGCCACCAGCGGGTGCCGGAATCGTCGCCGACCGGAGCCACGAAGAGCAGCAGGGCAACCAGGAGCAGGTTGTACCAGGGGTGCACCACAGGCGTGAGGACGGCGTAGATGGCGAGCGGCACGGTGCACCAGCGAAGAATGTCGAGCGGTTCGCCCCTGTTGCGCCCGGCAAGGAACGCCCACCCGAGCGCACCGAGCACCATGACGCCGATGACCAGCCGCGTCAGTGCCATGGGTTCGTTCCAACCTTCGCTGTCCAGCCCCTGACTGCCGATCCACCACTCGAGCGATTGATAGATCGCCGAGTTGAACCGGAAGGTCTCGCTGTAGACCCGAGCCGAGCCGAACACGCCCGTACCGCCCGATGGACCGGTGAGGCCAAGACCGGTCCACGCGCCGGCGGCCCCCACGATTCCGATGAGCAGGCCCACATACACCGCACGCTGCTTCCATCCCCACGCCCAGAAGAGCACCATCGCGACGAGCGCCGGGAGCGGTCGGGTGAGCGTCGCCAACGCGAGCAGCGCGGGCGAAGCGATCTGCGCCCACCGCCGATCGGCCACGGCCGGATGGAACAGCGCCACGAGTCCCGCCATGGTCAGCACGATCATCAAGGCATCGAGGTGGGCTCCGTGGGCCACCTCGACGACCACCAGCGGGTTCCAGAGCCAGAGCAGGATTCGCCTTCGATCGGCCCCGACCGCGGTCAGTAGCGAAGCGAGCAGCGCGGCGGCAACCAACTCGGCGCCCACCATCACCACCTGCATCGTGAGCGGCACGGACGGCGCAACCAACGCAGCAGCGCCGAACACCGCATGAGCCGTCGGCAGGTAGGGCGAGCTCAGTCCCGGATTGTTGGCCAACGCACGGGCGTCGATCTCCAGCTCATCGAGGGCGGGATCGTCGATGGCGTACTCCCACGGGCTCACCCCTTCGGAGAGCAGATGCCCCTCCCACAGATAGCGGTACACGTCGTCGCTGAGCGTCGGCTCCGTGGCGAGCATCAGCAGGCGGAACGCCGCGGCCGCCACCCAGATCCAACGCCAGGAGAACCCGTGGCGCTCGTTCCAGACCGCCGCGGCGAGGAACCCGGCAAAGGCGACGAGGTACCAGACGATGGTTGTCGACACAGCCCCGTCACGGAGCGTGCCTCGTTGCAGATCGGTGCCAAGCAGCCCGACGAACCCAACAGCGCAGACGCCGGCCGCGATCCAGCCGAAGGAGATCGCGGGCCGTCTGGTTCCCTCCATCAGCTCGTCAAGAGACGGCGGGCGTCGGCATCATTGCGGCGAATACGAAAATCATGATTCTCTTCAGAGCGTGAAGTGTATTGAGATTCAGATCAGCTGCGGGAGCATCACAGGCGATGTCGACGCCGGTGGCAGGGACCGCAGCGGGCGAACAGCTCCTCCACGACGGTGTGGCCGGTGATCGAGTAGTCGGGCACATGGTCGAACTCGATGAGCTCTTGGCTGCCGCAGTCGACGCAGCCTCCGTCGCGGGCCAGCACCACCCGCTTCTGCCGGGTTGTCGGGTGCCGTTGTCGACCCGAGGCGTTGATGGCGCGACCCTCGGCATCGTGAACAAGCGCCCGTAGGAACGAGTGCGGCGCAATCCGTTCGACGTCGGTCTGTGTCAGCGGGGTGCCGTCATCGAGGCGGCAACCGCTCGAGTCGATGTGGATCACGAGTTCGGGCGTGATCCCGGAACTCGCAGGGGCGCCATGCCCGGCCTCGACGAGTTGGGCCAACTCCACCAACGCGTCTGCCCGTTGTTGCGCCAGCGACGGCCAGCGATACCGGCCGGACGCGCCCGCGGACGCGTCGTCGCCACGCTCCGCGAGCTTGGCGATGTTCGACGAAGTCGAACTCGTGCAACCCGAAGGGTTCCCTGCCACCGAGCGCGAGGCCCGCATGACCAGCGCATCGAGGACGGCCAGCACGATTGCGGCCAACAACGGTGGCAGACAAAAGTACCCGTGCACCATCCCGTCGGCATCGGTCCGCGTCTTCAGCGACCGGCCGTCGTGATGTCGCCGGTCTCGGTCCTCGTCGGGCTCGTCACCCTTGAGAAAACGCGCGAGCTCGATGCCCAACCGGCTCGCCGGGGTCGCCTCGGCGATCTCCACGAGCTCGTCGACATTGTCCACGGTTGCCACCCGGCTCACCGCGCGCACCTTCGAGTAGGACAACCGCCCGCTGGCGAACACCGCGTCCAGCACCGGTAGGTCCCGCAGGACCCTACCGATCCGCACCCACTCACGAGCCGTCGACACGGCAATGGCGAGCGCATCCGCGATCCAATGCGCTGCAGTGTTCGCAACGAGGATCCACTCGTCCGATTCGTCGAGCAGTGCAGCCAGGACCACCAGCTCGTACTGCGAACGATGCCACCGCTCCCCCGCCACCAGAATCTGGTGCCCAATCCGCTCGGACGCGTCCGACCCGGGGAACTCCACCACTTCCGCCAACGTCATTTTGTCCCTTCCTCGCCCAACACCCCGGTTGGGCTCCGCTCACTGGCAACTCTCCGAGTTGCTTCGAGTTCGACTCCGTCGAACATCCCGGTTGAGCTCCGCTCAACCTGAGCCTAGGAAGCGGGTGTGACACTCAAGAAAGGTCACGCACAGACGCGACAACCGCGCCCTGGGCGCACAAAACGCGTCCGCGGACGCGTTTCGTGCTTCAACTCGATCGATCGGACTCATCAACGCCAGCCAACGAATGAGGAATTGGAGGCGCCGCTATCTGCGCGCCCGGTGTTGGGACGTGTTGGAGACACTCGGGTGCCGTTGGTGCGGCCGACCGTACTTTCACGATGCCAGCTCCTGCCATTGTGGCGGGTGCTGCTACATCCGAATGTGATCGCTCAGCTGAGCAGTTTGCGGGTTGTGGCGATGTCGTCGTCGAGCTGCGCCTTCAGCTCGTCGATCCCGTTGAAGCGACGCTCGCTGCGAAGGAAGTGACGGAACTGCACCCGGGCCCGATTGCCATAGAGGTCGCCGGCAAAATCCAACAGGTGGGCCTCGAGCACAGCGGCATCGGCGTTCTCGTAGAACGTCGGTCGCACGCCCA
>JAHDDK010000140.1:1415-3294 GCA_020629375.1 Acidimicrobiales bacterium | reverse complement strand
CTGGGCGTACTGCTTCATCTGCGACATCAGCGACCCCACCTGGCTCAACCGCAACTAGGGAAACGCGTTCAGAGACCCGAAGCCGGTTCAGTCGAAGAGGCCGGGCGGGATCTGTTTGTCGGGGCTGGTTGTGGGTGGGGTCTTGCCGAGGTGTTCCCAAGCGGCGGCCGTGGCCACTCGACCCTGGGGAGTGCGCATGAGAAGGCCCTGCTGGATGAGGTACGGCTCGTAGACATCTTCGACGGTCTCGGTCGGTTCGGAGCAGGCGATCGCGAGGGTCTTGAGCCCAACGGGGCCGCCGTCGAAGTGGGAGCAGAGGGCCTCGAGGATGGCTCGGGTGGCCTTGTCGAGGCCTCGGTTGTCGACCCCGAAGAACTCGAGGCCGTCTCGGGCGACGTCCGCTGTCACCTTGCCATCCCGTTCGACCTCGGCGAAGTCTCGGACCTGGCGCAGCAGGCGGTTGGCGATACGCGGCGTGCCTCGGCTGCGACGGGCGATCTCGGCGGCGCCGTCGGGCGCGATGTCGACATTGAGAATGCCTGCGGCGCGAAGGACGATCGAGGCGAGCTCGTCGGGTTCGTAGTAATCGAGGCGAGCCGGATAGTCGAAGCGATCTCGGAGTGGGCCCGTGATGAGACCGGTCCGGGTCGTGGCGCCAACCAACGTGAACTGGGCGACCGGGAGGCGCATCGTCCGGGCGGCCGGGCCCTTGCCGAGGACGAGGTCGAGTTGGAAGTCCTCCATCGCCGGGTACAGGACCTCTTCGACCGGGCGGGCGAGCCGGTGAATCTCGTCGATGAAGAGCACGTCGCCGTCTTCGAGCTTGGTCAGGATGGCGGCGAGGTCGCCGCCCTTCTCCAGCGCAGGGCCCGACGTGATGTGGATCTCGGCGCCCAGCTCGTTGGCGATGATTGCCGACAGCGTCGTTTTGCCGAGACCAGGGGGCCCGGCGAAGAGCATGTGCCCCATCGCGTGGTCCCTGTTCTTCGCGGCTTGGAGCATCACGCGTAGATGCGACTTCAGCTGCTCCTGCCCGACGAAGTCGTCGAGTGATTGCGGTCGGAGACCTTGTTCGTCCCGGTCCTCGATACGGCGTTCTTCGTCGTCGCCGTCGGGCGACAGAAGTTCGCTGCGCACCTCAGACGCCCTCCGCGATCATGCGGAGCGCATCTCGGGTGAGGGTGGCCGAATCGCCCTCGGCAGGGAGACGACTGAGCACAGTGCGAACCTCGTCGGTGCCGTAGCCGAGTGACTCGAGCGCTTGGCGAACTTCGACATGGGCCGGAGCGTCGACCGCAGCCGTCGGCTTCTCGATCGCCGACAGATCGACGTCGGGGAGATCGAGCTTGGACTTCAGCTCGATGAGCAGGCGCGTGGCGGTCTTCTTGCCGACCCCAGGCACGAGACACAGCGCGTCGACGTCTTCGGCAGCAAGGACGGCGCGCAGTTCGACCGGGCTGTGGATCGACAGGATCGCCATCCCCAGTGCGGGACCGACCCCATGGGCAGAGATCACGGCTTCGAAGATGCGACGCTCGTCGACCGACGTGAACCCGTAGAGGATCTGGGCGTCTTCGCGCTGTTGATGGTGAATGTGGAGGAACGCCTCGCCTCCGATGACGCCTGCCGAGGCTGACGCGCCGGGCCCGACCTGGATGCGATAGCCAACGCCACCAACCTCGACGATGAGCTCGCTGCCGTCTGGCGAGCGGTCGATCAGCGTGCCACGAACTGAGCCGATCATCGGACGACCGCCGGGGCTTCGGGGATTCCCACTACCGCCGTATGGCACAAGGCCACGGCGATCGCGTCGGCGGCATCGACGGGCTTGAGCTCGTGTTCGATCTTGAGTTGGGCGCGCACCATGCGTTCGACCTGT
>JAHDDK010000140.1:0-1398 GCA_020629375.1 Acidimicrobiales bacterium | reverse complement strand
CGAATACTGGATCACGTCACAGCCTGCGTTGGCGGCTTCGGCCATGACCACACCGGAGGCATGGCCGACCGACATCGCCGTTTGCACGTTGACCTGAAACAGGACCCGTTCGATTGCCAGGACCTGCGGATCGAACTCGCCGATCAGCTCACGCACCTCGCGCTGAATGGTGGCCAGGCGATTCGGGAGTTCGGCTGAGGCGTCGGTGCTGATCACACCAGCAGAAACTGCCTTCACCCGCGAGGGTCCTCGCCAATCCAACACGCCGTAACCACAGCGGGTGAGCCCGGGGTCGATTCCGAGGACGAACATCTGTACGAGACTAGCCGGAACGGCCCGTCGCGATCGTGACCGGTATCGACATCGTCTCGACCGCCTACGACCGACATCGCACCGATACCATCGACATCGATGACCGACACCGCTTCGGGCTCGCCCGACACGACCGGCCTCGACGGACTCGACCATGGCTCCCCCGGAGGTGACTCGGGGAACGCCGAAGGCGTCTTCTCGAAGTCCGTCATCATCTCGGGCGTTCGGTGCCTGTTGTTCTACGTCCTCTTCCCGTTCGTGGCGCCGCTCGTTGGCGTGACGGCGAGTGTGGGCGCTGTCCTCGGCGTGATCATCGGGGTCGTGGCGATCTTCTTCAACGTGTGGAGCATCCGTCGGTTCTTCGCTTCCGGCCATCCCTACCGGTGGTGGGCCAGCGCCATGAACGTGGCCGTGATCATCCTGCTCCTCGTCTTGTTCGTGCTGGACAGCCAGACACTGCTCGGCTGACGTGCGCTTCGCCGACGCCACGGCCGTCTCCGCAGTCGCAGCTGTTGGGCCAGACACCACGCTCACTGGCGTGTTCAACGAGGGGTGGGACATCCTCGGCAACATCAACGGCGGCTACTCGATGGGGCTTATGGCCCGAGCCGCGCAGGTGGCCTCGGGCCGGCCCGACATCGTGTCGATCTCGGCGTCGTTTCTCGCACCCGGGCGACCGGGACCAGCGCGGATCGAGTGCCACACGCATAAATCGGGCAAGCGATTCGCCACGGTGGCAACCGACCTCTTCCACGAGGATCCCGAATCCGGAGCGGACCGTCACATCCTGAGCGGAACGGTCGTGACCGGCGACCTCACGCGCGGCGACGGGCTCGACTTCGCCCTCGCCAGCCCACCCGACATGCCCATGCCCGACGAGTGCATCCGGTCGGTGCCGGGATCGATGAACGACTTCTTCCCGCCCCCGTTCTCCGGCAAGATCGACATGCGCCTGCACCCCGGAGACGGCGACCTCGCCTCGGGTAGCAACGATTCGGGCCGAATGCGGGTGTGGTTCCGCCTGCTCGACGACGAGCCAATGGACTCGGCCGCCTGTGTGCTCGCATGTGACTCGATGCCACCGAC
>JAHDDK010000010.1:45505-87551 GCA_020629375.1 Acidimicrobiales bacterium | reverse complement strand
GTCGGCCAAGCGCATGGTCGAGCGCCGCAAGCCCCAGGTGTGGGACGTCCTCGATGACGTCATCCAAGAACACCCGGTGCTGCTCAACCGTGCACCGACGCTTCACCGTCTCGGTATCCAGGCATTCGAGCCGGTCCTCGTTGAGGGCAAGGCAATCCAGCTTCACCCGCTGGTGTGCACCGCCTTCAACGCCGACTTCGACGGCGATCAGATGGCTGTCCACCTGCCGCTGTCCGCCGAAGCGCAGGCCGAGGCCCGCGTGCTCATGCTCAGCGCCAACAACGTGCTCAGCCCGGCCAACGGCCGCCCGCTGGTCACGCCGACGCAGGACATGATCATCGGTGCGTTTTACCTGAGCCAGCACGTCGAAGGTGCCAAGGGCGAAGGCCGAGTCTTCCGAGACTTCGACGAGGTGATGATGGCGTACGAGCTTGGAGACGTGGACGTCCACGCCGAGATCACCTATCGCCACCCATCGCTCATCGAAACGCCCGCAAACGGCGTCGCCGCGACGTACCACCCGACCACGGTCGGCCGAGTGCTGTTCAACTCGGTCCTGCCTGAGGACTATCCGTTCGTCAACACGTCGATTGCCAAGGGTGCGATGGGCGACATCGTTGACACGCTCGCTCGCGAGTACCCGAAGGCCGTTGTGGCACGCAGCCTCGACGGGGTCAAGAACCTCTGCTACCGCTACGCGACTCAGTCCGGTCTCACGGTGTCGATCGACGACGTGAAGACCCCCGATACCAAGCGCGCCATCCTCGACAGCCACGAGAAGGATGCCGAGAAGGTCGAGACGCAGTTCCGTCGGGGCATCATCACCGATGGTGAGCGCCGCCAGAAGGAAGTCGAGATCTGGTCCGAGGCCACCGAGTTGGTCAAGAACGAGATGGAGGCTGGCCTCAAGGCTGAGCACTTCAACCCGATCGACATGATGGTCACGTCGGGCGCTCGCGGAAACATGATGCAGGTGCGTCAGATCGCCGGTATGCGCGGTCTCGTTGCCAACCCTCGTGGTGACATGATCCCGCGTCCGATCAAGAGCAACTTCCGCGAGGGTCTCGCGATGCTCGAGTACTTCATCGCGACGCCGGGTGCCCGCAAGGGTCTGGTCGACACGGCGCTTCGTACTGCGGACTCCGGATACCTGACCCGCCGTCTCGTCGACGTCGCTCAGGAGCTCATCATCAACACTGAAGACCCCTTCGAGGCCGGCGGTGTGGTGCGAGGAATCTGGCTCGAAGACGTGATGCCCGACTCGGGCAACAAGCGCACGTACCTCGAGACTCGCTTGCTCAGCCGTTCGCTCGCCGACGATGTCACCATCGCCGACGGCACGACCTTTGCGGCGGGTACCGAAGTCACCGAAGAGATCATGATCGCGATCCGCGACGACACCACGATCGACCGGGTGCGGGTGCTTTCACCCCTCACCGACGAGTCGTCCCGTGGTGTGTCGGCCGCCTGCTACGGCACATCGCTCGCCACTGGCGAGACGATCGAGCCGGGCGAAGCGGTGGGTGTCATCGCTGCCCAATCGATCGGCGAGCCTGGCACGCAGCTCACCATGCGCACCTTCCACACCGGTGGTGTTGCAGGCGGAGGCGACATCGCCGGCGGTCTGCCCCGCGTCGTCGAGCTGTTCGAGGCTCGTTCGCCGAAGGGCAAGGCGACCCTCGCTCGTACGTCTGGCATCGTTCGGGTCGGCGAAGACGACGGCAAGGGTCGCACGATCCTCGTCGTTGGCGACGACGGCACCGAAGACGTCTACACCGTTCCGTCTCTCGCCCTCCTCGTGACCCGAAGGAGCTCATGGACATCAAGGGTGTCCGCGAGACCCAGCGGTACCTCGTCGAAGAGGTCCAGAAGGTGTACCGCGACCAGGGTGTGTCGATTCACGACAAGCACATCGAGTTGATCGTGCGTCAGATGACGCGTCGTATCGCCGTGCAGGAACCGGGCGACTCCGAGTTCTTGCCGGGTGAGCGTGTCGACACCAAGGTGTACGCCGACGCCAACCGTCAGCTCGTCCAAGAGGGCAAGCGTCCCGCCGAGGGCCGCCCCGAATTGATGGGCATCACCAAGGCCTCGCTCGCCACCGACTCGTGGCTCTCGGCCGCCTCCTTCCAGGAGACGACCCGAGTGCTCACCGAGGCGGCGATCGAGTCGAAGTACCGCAAGATCGAGCCGCATGCGCCCGACTACCAGCCGATGGAGTACTACACCTCCGGAGACGAAGACCCAGGCGACCTTGCCGACTGGTTGGCGAGCCGTAGCGATCTGATCGGACCCGGTGCGGCTCCGGTCGGGATGCCTGCGGGCGAGTAGAACACTCGACCCCGAGCGATCGGGGCCGATGAAAAACCCATGTCCGGCGATGCGTGGCTCACCATCGCAGTCCTCGTTGCGATGGTGGCTGCGCTCGCGACCTCGCGGGTCTCGCCGCCCGCTGGAGTCATCGGCGCGAGCGCATTGCTGTTCGTGCTCGGCGTGACCGACGCCGCGGAGGCTTTCGGCGGGTTCTCGAACCCGGCGCCAATCACTGTTGCCGGCCTCTACGTCGTTGCTGCGGCCGTCGACCGGACAGGAGCCATTCAGCCCCTCGTGCGGACTCTGCTCGGGAAACCAAACGGAGATCGACGCGATCTCGCTCGACTGGCGATTCCGAGCGCTGCGGCTTCGGCATTCCTCGCGAATACCCCGATTGTGGCCATGCTCGTCCCGGCCGTGACTCGTTGGGCGGACCGCGAGAAACGGTCGGCGTCCACGTTCTTGATCCCGCTGTCGTATGCCACGATTCTCGGCGGTTCGTTGACCGTGATCGGGACGTCGACGAACCTCGTGATGTCTGGTCTCATCGAGCAATCCGGACAGGAGCCGCTCGGTCTGTTCGAACTCGCCACCGTCGGTGCGCCCATCGCGATCGTTGGCTTGATCATCGTGGTGTTGTTGGGCCCGAGCGTGCTGCCTCAACGTGTGCGACCTGGAGTCGGTGGAGATGCCCAGCGGCCGTTCACTGTCTCGATGTCGGTCGTGCCCGATGGCGCAGTCGATGGGACAACCGTCGCCGAGGCGGGACTCCGGAATCTTGCGGGTGTGTTCCTTGTCGAGATCGATCGAGGCGGAAAGCTGATCGCTCCGGTCCAACCGACGCAAACGTTGCGTGGTGGCGATCGGCTCGTGTTCGCCGGCTCGGTCGACGACGTGGTCGACCTTCAGGGACGCCGAGGACTCGAAGTCGCGATCGACACCGACAATCTGGCTGCTTCGGACCAGGCAAACACCGCCTTCTACGAGGTGGTTCTGGGCGCAAGTTCGCCGCTGGTGGGCCGGACGGTCGCAGCCATGGATTTTCGAGCTCGCTACGACGCTGCGGTGCTCGCCATCCACCGAAGCGGCACGATCGTGCGCGGCAAGATCGGCACCACACCACTGCGCAGCGGTGACACCCTGCTGGTGCTCGCCAGCAAGGACTTCAGGATTCGATGGCGTGACGCGGGGGAGTTCCTCCTCGTGAGCCGAGTCGATGCGCCGATGCCGACGCGGACGGATCGTTCGTTCGTTGCTCTTGCGGCTCTCGCGGCCGCAGTCGTGCTTCCGGCGTTGGGATGGTTGTCGGTGACGCGGGCGGTGATCGGCTCCGCAATTGTCGCGGTGCTCGTGGGCGTTCTTCGGCCCCGCGAGGCACGCGATGCGGTCGATGTGAATGTCGTCCTGATGATCGGGGGAGCCTTCGGCCTCGGTGCAGCAGTGGAGGCGTCGGGGCTGGGCGGCCGCATCGCCGATCTCGTACTTGATGGGTCGGCTTGGGCGGGGACCTATGGCGCCGTTGTGGGACTCGTGATCGCCACAATCGTGCTCACCGAGCTGATCACGAATGCGGCCGCCGTTGCTTTGATCTTTCCGATCGCGAATCAGGTCGCGTCGGAGGTCGATGTCGATCCTCGGGTGCTGTTGATCGGCGTCGCTGTGGCGGGTTCGGCATCGTTCCTGACACCGATCGGCTACCAGACCAACACGATGGTGTACGGCCCTGGCGGCTATCGCTTCAGTGACTATCTCCGCCTCGGCGTACCGCTGTCGGCTCTCGTGGTGCTCGGTGTTCCGGCGGTTGTGTTGGCCTCGTGATCAGGCGCTGACCGTCTCGCAAGTCGGGGCCAAGATGTCGGCGTCCGCGCCCCCGACACACGTATCGACATCGGCCCCGCCGTCGATCCGATCGGGGCCCGCCTCTCCGAGGATGCGGTCAGCGCCGGATCCGCCCTGCAACTGATCAGCGCCGTCGCCTCCGAACAGCCGATCTCGTCCGCTGCCGCCGAGAACCACATCGTCGCCGCGGTTGCCGTTGACGCGGTCACGTCCGGCTTGGCCGTTCAGGACGTCGGCGTGTGAGCCACCGCGGAGAGTGTCGGCGCCGGCTCCTCCTCGGAGCAGGTCCCGGCCTGCATGGCCGGCCAAGATGTCGTCGCCGCGCTCACCGAGGAGTCGGTCGTTGCCGGATCCCCCTCGGAGCACGTCGTCACCCTTGCCGCCCCACAGCCGATCGTGACCCTTGCCGCCGATGATCAGGTCGTTCCCGGATCCGCCGTTGACCACGTCGTCTCCCGCTCCCGCGCAGATCACGTCATTGCCGCCGAGACCGGTGATCGTGTCGTCCCCACCGAGACCGTGAATGACGTCCGGTCCCGCCGTGCCGACGAGCCGATCGGCTCCCGATGTGCCCCAGATCGTCACCGCTCGGCCTTCGCAGGTGCTGATGGCTCCTCCGGCGGGTGTAGCAGGGGGTTGTTGTCGGATGGTCGTCGTCGGCGGCGTTGTTGGGCGAGGCACGATCGTTGTCGTGGGAGGCCGCTGTGTCGTCGTCGTGGGACGGACCGTCGTGGTGGGTCGGACGGTAGTGGTTGGTTGTTGGTTCGTGGTCGTCGTCGGTTGGACCGTGGTTGTCGGCTGGCGGGTCGTGGTTGTGACGGTTGTAGCCGGGGGTTGGGTCGTCGCCGGCCGAGTCGTGGTGGTCGTGGGTCGCTGCGTGGTCGTGGGTCGCTGCGTTGTGGTGGTCGCTGGTGGGGGCGGAAGCGAGCCGCGGAAGAACGGGTCGGTCGCGATCCGTTGGGCAGCAGCAAGCGTCGATTGGCTCGAGGTCAACCACCAGTCACAGGCCGGCCACCCTTCGGCGGTGCCGTGATCGTGGAAGTAGAGGATTGCCGCGAAACGGTCGCGGTACTCACCCGAGGAGAACAACTCCCGCACATCGTCGAGCCACTGTCCCTTCTGTCCCGGCGTGCCCTCGTCGCTCGCGAATTCGCCCAGAATCAGCTTCTTCGACGGGTACTGGCGGGCGAAACGCATAAATGGCTCGATTGCGTCTTCGATCGAGATCCATGGCTCGGTATTGCCACCTCGGCAGAAGTTCCAGTTGTACGGGTCGGAGGCGAGATAGTCGACGACGTCGCTGCCGGGGTACCAGAGTTCGGCGCGTCGCCGATCGTTCGGGAACAAGTCGCCGACGGCGAAGGACCAGTCGGTCATGATCCACGCCCACGTCACGTTTGATGCGCCTTCGGCGGCGAAGACGTCATGGATCTTGCGGAACGCGGCCTTGAACTCCTCGTTCGTGCCGTACTGCTGATTCACGCCCCGCTCGGGTTCGTGGTGGAAGCTGATGATCATCGGCGCACCGAAGCGTTTTGCCTGATCGGCGAGACGCTGCATGTCGCCGTAGAGCGCCGAACCGGGTCGTGCATTGGCGACGTCTCGCCACGGGATGATCGAGCCGTTCGATCGTTGTGGCTTGATCGAGGTCATGAGTTCGCGGCCGCCGTCGCGGACCCACCGATGGAGCGGCTTGTCGGCGCCGATCGAGTCGTCCCAGTCGCCGAACGCCCGCACCATCGGCAGTGTCGTGCCGAGTGATCGTTCGAGCGACTCGATTGCCGTCCGGTTGGTCTGGCCGTTGACGGGTTGGGCGTACGCGCCGAACAGCACGCCGGACGGCAGTGCGTCCGCGTCATCGGACAGCTGAATGGTGAGAAGCGACGCGATGAGCGCCGTTGAGAGAACGACGGCGAGGGTCCGCCATTGACGATTGTGCATTTCCGCTCCTGTGAAAGGCCCACCGCACGACCACCCGTGGTGGTCACCGGATGCTCACGCTAGGAGTTCTGTCATGAATTTGACACATTCGGAGAGGATTTCGACACGCATCGACGTGGTGCCGGCACGGTGGGCCCCGGCGGGACGTCCCGGTTCGCCGAGAGCCGACGAACTAGCGTCTCGCACGCGACCTCTGTCGGTTGCTGAGCGTCTTTTCGTCGGACCGGCCTTCAGCCGGCCACACCGGGTCCGACCGAGCGCTCCAGTCCCGGCACTGCCACTCAAAACGCTGCCCGACGCGCCGATCTCTTCAGGAGTCGGGCGTGGCTCGACTCACATTCGCACAGGAAGCACCTGGTATGAACAACGACGAACTCGAACTCGGCCATTACGGTCGAATCCTGCGACGCAGCTGGTGGATGATCGTTCTCGCCGTCGTGGCCTGCACCATCTTGGCGGTGCTGTTCGCTCCGGCTCAGCGAAACTTCTACGAATCGCGTGCGTCGGTCCAGCTCGTTCCGAGCGAAGCTGATGTCGGCCGGATCAACGATCCCATCTCCGAAGAAACAGAAGCGCTCGTCGCCGCATCGCTCGGCGATCGAGTCGTCGAGGCGTCCGGGGAGATCGACGGCGCACTCACGTTGGACGAGTGGCGTGAGAACCTGCTGGTGAGCGCATGTCTCGATTCGGGCGCGGTCATCGTCACGACGGACTGCAACACGCAGATTCTTGAGTTTCTGTACCGTGGCGACAGCCCCGACGAGGCGAGCGGCATCGTTCAGCTCTCCGCCGAGGTCTACCTCGACGCACGCGAGGAGCGGGCAGCGGCCGTGCGCCAGTCGAAGGTCGATCGCCTCGAAGCGCAGCTCGCCGACCTGGATCTCCGGATTCAGAACGAAGAAGCGATCCTGACGACCTTTGACGAAGAAACCGTCGAGTACACCCTTGCCGAGATCCGTCTTCGTCGTCTCGAGCCCGAACGCCTTGGGATTCGTTCGGAGCTCAACCTCACCGACGGTACGCCGCTCGACATCGGACGCGTCCTGTCCCCGGCGAGCACCCCCGAAGAGGACTCCTCGGGCATCCCACGGGCGTTCGCGATCATCGCCGGTGTCCTCATGGGGCTCCTGCTCGGCGGCACCGCGGCCGTTCTGAGCGACCGGTTGGACCGTCGACTGTCGAGCGCTGCCGAGACCGAACTGGACCTTGGCGTTCCGGTTCTGGGAGACATTCCCCGGATCACCGAAGACAGCCCAGCGCTCGTCACCGCCGTCAGTTCTCACACTCCTGGTGCCGAAGCGTTCCGCCGGCTCGCAGCGGCGACCCTCGCACCTCGCAACGGCTACGTCGTCGATTCGATCACGGTGACCGGTGCCAACGAGAAGGAAGGTCGAACAACCGCTGCGGTCAATATGGCTCTCGCGTTGGCTCAGTCAGGGCGCCAGGTATTGCTCGTCGCGGCCGACCGCCGAAATACGGCGGTCGATCGGCTCTTCGGGCTCGCCAGCCAGCCGGGTCTCAACGACTTCCTCCGGAGCAACGTCGATCTCGAGTCGGCTCGGACGGCCATCGCCCAAACCGAGGAACGCCTCGGCATCCACGTCATGCCGACCGGCACGGGCTCGCCCCCGTCGCTGTCGAGCAACGGGCTTGCGTCGCTGCTCACCGCTGCCCAAGAACGCAACATGATGATCGTCTTCGACTCGCCTCCTGCGCTGACCCACGCTGACGGCCTGCTGCTCGCATCGGTCGCCGACGCCGTTTACATCCTCGCTGCGGTCGGTCGCACCCGTCGCAGCCAGCTCACCGAACTACGCGTGCAGTTGCTCAACGTCCAGGCAGACATCGCGGGCGCCATCCTCAACCGCACCAGCCGTCTGTCGCTGCTCCCGTCGGGTTCTGGCGACATCGGATCGGTCCGCGTGCCGACCGGCGTGCCCGGCACAGTCCGCAGTACTCCGGCCACTGGCACCGACGGGACCTTCGAGTCCCTACATCGTCTCGCCGCGCCGTCCGAACTCGGCGAGCCCGAGGGAGCCTCCGGGCCTCCGCAGGCCACCCCGGTCGAAGCCCGTGGAGACATCCCGAGCGCCGACCAGGCCTGAACGACATGTCCGATCTCACAATCTTGGGCTGCGGGTTGATCGCCTCTGCGGTAATCGATCAGGCGATCGATGGCGGGGCGTCTTCGATCCGCGTCGTGAGCCGATCCTTTCCGGACGCGTATCTTGCTGATGATCGGATCGAGTGCATCTTCGGCGACGTCGGATCGGGCGCGCTCGTCGACATCGTGAAACCCGACGGCATCCTCGTCGTCGCGACCGGGTCACCCGACCCGCGATGCCCTCCCCATCGCATCTCGACGCTCCTTGCACCCGCGGCTCGTGCGATCACAGAGATCGTCGAGGTGTGTTCGCAACTGAGCGGCCTCCACGTCGTCCTGACGTCGTCGGGCGGCGCCTGCTACGGCCCGCAGGGCCCCGAGCCGGTCGCCGAAACGACGTTGGCACAACCGAATACGGTCTACGGCGCCATCAAGCTCGCCGAGGAGCAGCTGCTCAACGTGCTCGAAGCAACTGGTGACAACACGGTGACCGCCTTGCGTTGCAGCACGGTGATCGGTGTGCGGCGCGGCGGGTATCGGGGTCAGGGACTCGTTCAGCACGCTGCTGACCGGTTCTCGGCTGGCGAAACCGTGAATCTCTTCAACGGCGGGACAGACCTCCGCGGGTACATCGACAGCGCCGACCTCGCGTCCCTCATCCTCGCTGTGGGGCGGCGTCCTGAGCGAGCCCACAATGTGTACAACGCCTGCTCGTCGAACGTGTACACCAATCTCGAAGTGGTCGAAACCGTCGCCGACGTGCTCGGAGTCGAGGCCGACTATGAGATTCAGGCGGGGGATCCCCATCACATCGTGCTCGACACGACAAGACTCGTCGAGGAGTTCGCGCCGACGTTTCGTCCGCTCGAGCACTCGGTTCGCAGCATTTGCGAGCCGTTCAAGAACGACACGGGCGATGGCCCGAAGGACGGTGTCCGGTGAAGGGAATCGTGCTCGCAGGGGGCACGGGGTCGCGACTCCACCCCATCACGTTCGGCTGCTCCAAGCAGCTGCTACCGGTTTACGACAAGCCGATGATCTACTACCCGTTGTCGATCCTCATGCTTGCGGGCATCCAGGACATCTTGATCATCACGACGCCGGAAGACAACGATCAGTTCCAGCGGCTCTTGCTCGATGGATCCCAGTTTGGCGTGAACCTCAGCTACGCCGTCCAGCCCGAGCCTGGTGGTCTCGCTCAAGCGTTCCTGATCGGTGAAGACTTCATCGGCAACAGCGGGGCATCGCTCATCCTCGGTGACAATCTCTTTTGGGGATCGGGCCTGCCGCAGCTGCTTCGTGGTGCTGCTGCTCGGCAAGAAGGCGCATCCGTGTTCGCGTACGAGGTCTCCGATCCGCAGCGATTCGGCATCGTCGAGATCGATCGTGACGGCAAGGCCGTCTCGCTGGAGGAGAAGCCGGACGAGCCCAAGAGCAACCTCGCCGTGACCGGCGTGTACTTCTACGACAACCAGATCGTCGATGTGACGAAATCGATCGAGCCGTCTCCTCGTGGCGAGCTCGAGATCACCGATGTCAACCAGAAGTACCTCGACGAGGGGCTGCTCAACGTGATTCGCCTCGGTCGCGGGCATGCCTGGTTCGACACGGGCACGTTCGATTCGCTCTCCGAGGCAACGGAATTCGTGCGTGTCATCCAACGACGCCAGAGCGCCTACATCGCCTGTCTCGAACAGATCGCCCTGAAGAACGGGTGGATCGACATGGCGATGTTGGAGAAGCGAGGAAAGATGATGTCCAACAACACGTACGGTCAGTACCTGCTGAGTCTGGTGGAATCATGAAGATCCTCGTCACCGGCGGTTGCGGATTCATCGGATCGGCCGTCGTCCGGAACCTGATCAACAACACTGATCATTCGGTCGTCAACCTCGATTCGATGACCTATGCGGCCACGCATGGTTCAGTGGCGTCGGTCGCCGACGACCCCCGCTACGAACAGGTGACCTGCGACATCCGTGACCGTGACGCGCTCGCCAAAGTCTTCGAGACCCATGCGCCGGATGGCGTGATGCACCTCGCCGCCGAGAGCCATGTCGATCGATCGATCGAGGGGCCTCAGGCGTTCATCGAAACGAACGTGCTCGGCACGTTCAACCTGCTCGAACTCGCTCGCCACCACGAACTCGAACGGTTTCATCACATCTCCACCGACGAGGTGTTCGGATCGCTCACGATGGATGCAGACGCCTTCACCGAATCGTCGCCTTACGACCCGCGTTCGCCGTATTCGGCGAGCAAAGCGTCGTCGGATCATCTCGTGCGTGCATGGGGAGAGACCTTCGACCTCCCCGTCGTGGTCACGAACTGTTCGAACAACTACGGGTTGTTTCAGTTCCCCGAGAAGATGATGCCGCTCATGATTCTCCGTGCTGCAGCGAACGAGTCGTTGCCCGTCTACGGCACGGGGGAGAACGTCCGGGACTGGCTCTTCGTCGAGGACCATGCAGTAGCGCTGACGCTCGTGTTCGAGTCGGGACGACTTGGAGAGACCTACAACGTCGGCGGTGACTCGGAGCGTTCGAATCTCGACGTTGTCCATGCGATCTGCGATCAGGTCGATGCGGCTCTCGGTGGCGGCGACCGCCGTTCGCTCATCGAGTTCGTCCGGGACCGTCCGGGACATGATCTGCGCTACGCCGTCGACTTCTCGAAGCTCCGTGATGAGCTCGGCTGGAAACCCTCGGTGACCTTCGATGAGGGCCTGGCCCACACGGTGGCGTGGTACCTCGCGAACGAGGAATGGTGGGCACCACTCCGCAGCAGCGGTGCCACCACCCGCAAAGGCTGACGCCGTCGCAGCGAGTATCTGCGTATGAGCGCCGGCACGGCGCGAACTAGCAGCGAGTATCTGCGTATGAGCGCCGGCACGGCGCGAACTAGCAGCGAGTATCAGCGCTGAACGGCGTTGAGACGAGAGTCGTTGCTTATCTCGATCCAGGCGTCGTAGCTCTCGGGGCTGGTATCGACTCGGAAGTCGTCGAATCCGAAGTCCGTCCAGTCGATGTCAAACCAGACGAGGGCGTCGATCTCCGGTAGTTCGTTCTCGAGCTCATCAGGGATGGTCCGAATCCAGTCCGCTTTTGCTCCGGGTTCTGCTTCGGCGACGCCGGTCTCGCCGATCATCATGGGCAGCCCTCGCGGCGCGGCCCAGTCGTGGAAGTCACGGAACATCTCGCCGAAGTCGGTCCATTCGGGTGAGTCGACCGACGTTCCCCAGTTGTATCCGTCCGCACACAGCCAATCGACCGCCTCGTCGCCGGGGTACCAGATGTCGGGGTCTCCTCCGTCGTGGAACAAGAACTCGTTCGGGCACCAGACCCACTCGGCGTTGGTGGCGCCTTCCTCGAAGAAGATCGTGCGAACGTGATTCCAAGCGGCCACGAAGTCCGGGCCCGAATGGACCCAGGCACGGCGGCGATTACCGTCCATTTCCCAGAGCCACCGCAGAAGGACGCGACGCTCCAGGTCGGCGACGGCTCGAGCCTGCTCGCGGATCCAGTCGTCGTGAACACCTCCCGCGATCTCGATGGTGTCGGTGCCGTTCCAGGAGATCATGAGCAGGCGCCCGTCCTCGAGATGCATGAGGTCGTCGACGGTCGGGATGGCCTTGTCCCAGGCGTGGAAGACATGGCCGATGTCGTAGGCGCGCCCGGCGTCGGCTTCGATTTGGCGGTAGCGAGGCGCCCGTTCTGCGGTGGTCAGACCGGTGGCGAATCCGAGCAGTACGCCGTCGAGGTCGGCACCGGGGGCATCGATCGCCCAGGGGTCGTCCCCAGCGACCACCTCATCGGGGGTCGTGGCGGCGTCGGTCGTGGTGGTGATCGTGGTCGTCGTTGTCGAAGTGGTGCTGGAGGTGGTCGTGGTCGTCGTCTGCGCAGCGTCGTCAGAGCCGGAGCACGCGGCGGCAGCGAGCGCCACGACCACCAGGGTCGCCGCCAGGCGTCGCCGCAATGGACGGGAGGAACGAGAAGTCATCGGGGCCTTCCGGGGCATGGTTCTTCATCGGCGTCGGGCGCCTACGGTCAAGAGTAGGGGAGCCGTGTCGTAGGGTGATCGCGACCATCGCTGGGTGATTGTGACCTGTCGTCGGCAGGGCGGCGGAGTGGTGTTGGCGGGGCTGCGACTTTCTGGTGGTCCTGTGCGTCATTTCCGTTGCCGGGTTACCCCCTAAACATCGCGCCCGCTCAACCGATCCTTGCTGCAGAGAGCGACATCGACTCGGTGAGTGAGACGCGGCACGTCGGCTATCCGGCGAGGCATCGACACTGCGACTGCTACGGCCGGCTGGAGAGAACTTCATGAATGACGGACCCACCGACGATTCCGCCGAGGTCTTTGACTCGGACACACCGCTCAACATCGGACTCGTCGGCTCCTCCGGCGGGCACCTCGCGCAGCTCCTCATCCTGAAGCCATGGTGGGAGAAGCACGATCGTTTCTGGGTCACCTTCGACCTGCCGGACAGCCACGAACCACTCGAGAACGAGCGGGCCGAATGGGCGCACTATCCGACGACTCGCAACATCCCGAACCTGCTCCGCAACTTCGTGTTGGCATGGAAGGTCCTTCGCCGCGAGCGGCCAGACGTGTTGGTCTCGACCGGGGCGGCAGTGGCCTTCCCGTTCTTCTTGCTCGGCCGGTTGATGGGGACGAAGAACGTCTACATCGAGAGCTACGACCGGATCGATCATGCCGCGCTCACGGCGCGGCTCTGTGCCCCCCTCTCCCACCAGTTCCTGGTTCAGTGGGAAGATCAACTCGTGTTTCACCCACGAGCAGAGCTCATCGGGAGGCTGATGTGAGCACCGTCGAACACATTGGCGACCCCGGTATCGAACGACTCTTCGTCATCGTCGGCACCGACTATCACCGTTTCGATCGCCTGGTCTGGTGGATCGACGAATGGCTCGAAGGTGACCCTGGTGTGGGCTCGGTCCTCGTCCAGCACGGGACGTCTGGCCCCTCCGAACGTGCCGACTCGATCATCGATTACCTGCGTCGATCCGAGCTCGCCCAAGAGTTCCGTGATGCTTCGGTCGTCGTGTGCCAAGGAGGGCCCGCAACGATCCTTCAATGTCGGGCCAACGGCATCGTGCCAATCGTCGTTCCGCGCGAAGAGCGATTCGACGAGCACGTCAACGATCACCAAGTCGACTTCTGCGAACGTCTCGCAGGGCACGGCGACATTGATCTCGCCCGAACAAAGGACGAGCTGTTCCGCCTGCTCGACGAGTCTGTCGGCCGAGGCGGCTCACGCATCGCAACCGACGATGGCCACGCTGCCATTGCGATCAGCAACTTCGAGGATCAGATGGTCGAGTTGCTCGGCGAGCGGGCTCGTTCGCTTCCGGCAGATCTCGCCGAAGTCGTGCCGCTTCATGCCTCGCCGAAGCCCGTGCCCGTGCTCTACGTCGGATCGGTTCCGCGTTCGGGCAGCACGATCATCTCCGACCTGATCAACGAGCATCCGCACGTGATCAACATTGGCGAACTCGTGCACATGTGGGAACGCGGACTGATCGAGAACAACCTCTGTGGATGTGGCGAACCCTTCAGTGAGTGCCCCTTTTGGAGCGAAGTCGGCGAACGAGCCTTCGGCGGCTGGTCGCACCTCAGCGGCGAACGGATGCACACACTCCAGCGTCGTGTCGACCGAACACGGTTCATTCCGGCGCTCGTCAAGCCCAACCTGTCCCGTTCGGTCGGGACAAGCATCGTGCAATACGGCTCAGTGCTCACACGGATCCTCCGGGCCGCGCTCGAGGTCGGCGATGCACCCGTCATCGTCGACACGTCGAAACACGTGTCGACCGCGTTGCTTCTCCACCAACTTCCCGAAATCGATCTCCGCGTCCTGCACCTCGTGCGCGACCCGCGGGGCGTCGCACACTCCTGGACCAAAGCGGTCAAGCGACCCGAGGTTCGTGGCGAAGATCGAGACATGGACACGTTGCATCCTGGCCGAATCGGGTTGCGCTGGTTGTGGTTCAACTGGGCGTTCCAGAACATGGATCGACTCGGCGTCCGGTCCGTGACCATTCGGTACGAAGATTTCGTCGCCGACCCGACCGGCACACTCAATGACATCTTCGCTTTTGCGGGCGTGGATGAACTCGCGTCCGATCTGCTCGACGGCGACTCCCCGCTCATCTTGGGCGAAGGACACTCTGTCGCCGGCAACCCTCGACGGCTCGACCGAAAGCCCGTGAAGATCCGCGCCGACGAGGCATGGCGAGGAGATCTCGACCCGAAGATGCGCGACCTCGTGACCCGTGTGACCCGGCCCATGCTCGGTCGCTACCGCTACCCGAAGGACCTCTGATGGCCCCCTCGATCACCACCATCGTCGCCACGCGAGACCGTCCCGAACTTCTCCGCGAGACCCTTGCCGCGATCGACGCCCAGGAGTACGACGGCGACATCGAGACGATCGTCATCTTCGATCAGACCGATCCGGATCTCGGACTCGAGGTCCGTGACGGAAACCGTCGAGTCACCGTGGTCAAGAACGATCGCCGACCTGGCCTGCAGGGCGCACGCAATACCGGGATGCTCGCTACCGACGGCGACCTCGTGGCGTTCTGCGACGATGACGACGTGTGGGAGCCCCACAAGATTCGACGACAGGTCGAGGTCCTTGACGCCAACCCCGACGTGCACTTCGTTGGCTCGGGCGTCACCGTGTCGTACCAGGGCGAAGAGACGGTCCGGATCCGCGAAGAGCCTCGAGTCACCTTTCGTGATCTTCTTCGGAGCCGCGTCTTTGAGGCGCACCCGTCGACATTCTTGATGCGCCGGGCCGAACTGATCGACCAGATGGGCCTCATCGACGAGGACGTTCCCGGCGGGTACGGAGAGGACTACGAGTGGCTGCTCCGTGCGGCGCGAATCACCGACATCATCCTCCTTCCCGAAGCATTGACAACGGTCCGCTGGCATACGGCATCCTTCTATTCCGAGCGGTGGCAGATGCGAATCGACGGGATGCAATACATCCTCGATCGCTATCCGGAGTTCGAGACCGAGCCGGTCGGCCTCGCCCGCATCACCGGGCAGATGGCGTTCGCCAAGGCATCGCTTGGTGATCGGGTCGGCGCACTGAAACTCGCGAAGAAGACCTTGCAGCTGAATCCGAAGGAAGGCCGCGCTGGCCTTGCCGTTCTTGTCGCGGCAGGTGTTCCATCAGCGACCGTCGTCTCGGAACTCCAGAAGCGCGGTCGTTCGGTCTGATGACGTCGTTGGCGACCACCGGTCGCTTCGATCCGGTCGAGTCGTTCGACCCGCGAAGCCGGCAGCGTTCGCTCAGCGGACTGCTCCACCCGGGGCTGCCCTTCTACGCGCTCGCACTGATGCCGCTGTACTGGGCGCTCGGACTTGGGTACTTCACCTTCGTCATCGCTGCGGTGCCGATGGGCCTGGGGCTGTTCCTGATCCGGCCGCTGCGGATCCCTCGTGGCACCGGACTCTGGGTGCTCTACGTCGGGTGGATGCTGCTATCGGCGCTGATGCTCGAACCGACGATGAACCGCTACTTGTCGTTCACGCTTCGCGCGATCGTCTACCTCGCGGCGTCGATCGCCTTCCTGTTCATCTACAACATGCCTCAGCGATACTTGCCCACCGGCCGAATCCTCGGAGTGCTCGGAAGCATCTTCGTCTTCACGGCGATTATCGGCGGATACCTCGGCCTGATTCTCGGCGAGCAACGCTTCAACACACCCTTCTCACAGATCCTGCCCCGGTCGATGCTCCAGAACAGCTTCGTGAACTCGGTCGTTCGACCACCGTTCGCCCAGACGCAGTTCTTCCTCGGGTTCCCGCTCAATCGACCTGCCATGCCCTTCTCGTTCTCCAACGACTGGGCGGCCACGCTCGCCCCGCTGTCGTTCGCCGCGGTCGCTGCGACCGGTCACATGGGCCGATTCCGTCGTCTCGCCGGACCGATTGCACTCATCGCACTCATCCCGATGGCGGTGTCTGCGAACCGTGGCCTCTGGATCGCGCTCATCGCCGGCGTGTTTTACGTTGCTGCTCGGCGAGCCTCGTCCGGTCAGCTGTTGCTTGGCATCCGGCTGCTGCTCGTCATGTTGTTCCTCGGGTCGGTGATCATGATTTCGCCCGTCGGATCGATCGTGTTCGATCGGGCCACCACCGAACACTCCACCGGTGCCCGAAGTGACCTTTACAGCGACGTGCTCGAACGGGTGCCCGGGTCGCCGGTGCTCGGGTATGGTGCACCGCTCGCCAACCCCAATCCGAATCGGCCGGCCATCGGCACGCACGGGATGTTCTGGACGGCACTGTTCAGCCAAGGCATCCCGGGCGCGGTTTTCTACGTGACGTTCTGGGTCGGGATGGCGGTGAGAACTGGTCGAGACATCCGAAACCAAGAGCAGCTGTGGCTACACCTCGCGATCATGACGGCCTTGCCAACAATGCTGTACTACGACCATCTACCGGCGGCACTGCCGATCATGATGATCTGCGCCGCAACGATCCTACGTGACCGCCGCTTTGCCGATCATCAGCGACGGCAAGCGGTCGCCGCCTCCGCATGACCGGATCGACGGCCTGGTGGACTCGAGTCTTGGCCGGCCCCGGAGGAACGCTCGACACGCGCGCCGTCGACGGCGAGCGATGGCTGCTGCTTCCGACACCACAGAACCCTCGGGTCTGTGTCGAAGATGACTGTGCCGTCGGCGTCGGCGATGCCCTTTCCCGTTTCGTCGACAGTCGTGGTCTGCCCGGACCGCTCTCGACCGTCGCACGTCGAGCGGCGCCGCTGGCGGCACGAGTCGGATCGCACTGGATGGTCGGCGCCGCGTCGGGCGGACGGACACTCCGTCAGACCCTGTCGGCGATTCTCGATCTCGATGTTCGGTGCAGCGTGTCCGTCGGGCCTCCGCGCCCGAACATGAAGCCCGTCGTTCGGTGCTACGACGGCGCACAGCTCGTTGCTGTCGCCAAACTCGGACCGGACCCACACACGGCGGACATGGTGCGAAACGAAGGTCGGTGGCTTCGGACGTTGGGGGCCGAACCGGTGCCCGGCGTGGTCGTCCCTGAGGTGCTGCATCAAGATGTCTTCGGCGAGGCCGCGTTGCTCGTCATGTCTGCACTCCCGATCGACGACGACACGGGTGTCACGTTCGACGCGGTTCCGGCCGACGTCCTCGAACGATTCTGGGAATCCCGACCGACATCGGTCGGCTTGGCCGAATCGCCCTGGCTGGCCCGACTCCGCGAGCGGCTTGCCACCGACCCGAACCATGAACGCCGAGCGCTGGTGGACAGCCTCGGCGTCGATCCGGGAGCCGACGAAATACCACTCGCCGCATGGCACGGAGATTGGTCGCCTTGGAACCTCGCCCCCAAGAGCGCTGACCAGTGGTTCGTGTGGGATTGGGAACGCACCGCAGATCTCGCCCCGCGAGGCTTCGATCTGCTGCACCTTCATCATCAGTATGGGCGTGGGCTCGACGCCGCAGTCAGCGATCTGGCCGATGCCGGGCTCGCCCCGCGACTCCAGCCCCTCGTCCGCCGCGCCTACCTACTCGAACTGACCGCACGGCATCTCGAAGCCGGCGAACTCGACGGCGATCGGCAACGGACCGTCGATCAACTACTCCGGTTGGCGGTCGATGAAAACGAATGACGCAGCGTACGGCCCCCGGAGGCTCTCATGATCGGCCGTAAGGCACTCGGCAAACGTTCGCTCCCCGAACCGCTTCGCAACAGCTATGTCTGGCTGAACCGCAATGTCGGCCGGCTCGATGCCGGATCTCGGTCGCTTCCGAACTTCGTCGTTGCGGGTACCCAACGCGGCGGCACGACGTCGTTGTTCATCTACCTCTTGGCACACGACCTCGTGTTCGGACCCCGGCGCGCAAAGGGCGTGCACTATTTCGACACGAACTTCCATCAGTCCGACGACTGGTACCGGGGGAACTTTCCCAAGACGGCGCAGCTCGAGGCGCTCGCAGCCGAGCATGGAGTGATGCCTGCCGTCGGCGAAGGCGCGCCGTACTACTTGTTCAGCCCGGTGATCCCGGACCGGATCCATGCCGCCATGCCCGAATGTCGCGTGCTCACGGTGCTCCGGGAGCCGCTCGATCGGGCGATGTCGCACCACAACCACGAGGTCAAACGCGGATTCGAAGACCTGTCGCTCACCGACGCCTTCGATGCGGAGGACTCCCGCCTGGCCGGCGAGGAGGAGAAGATCCTCGCCGACCCGGCCTATGTCTCGAAGCCGCACATCCACCACGCCTACCTGCGGCGAGGCCAGTACGCGGATCAGCTCGAACGGTACTTCGACCGGTTCGGCCGAGATCAGGTACTCGTGCTCGACTCGGCGGCGCTCAAGTCCGACCCGGAGGGCACGGTTCGGAAAGCGACGGATTTTCTGGGGCTCGCGCCGATGTCTGGTGTCGACTACCCGCTGTACAACCAGCGAGTTCGCGACCCCGTGAGCCCCGAGCTCCGCGAGCGCTACGGCCAACATTTCGAGGACAGCAACGCCCGACTCCGGACGATGCTCCCCGAGGGAACTCTCAGCTGGCTGTAGTACCGGTCGGCGGCGTCAGCCGGCTTCGGAGTGGGTGACGGGCTGTTCGCCCATCCACTCGCGTAGCGTGTTCTTCAGCTTCGTCTGTTGAATGAAGATGTCGTGCTCGGGTCCTGCCGGTCCCGACTGCGGAGCCTTGAAATAGAAGCTCAACCACTCCTGGATCCCGGACTCGCCGGCGCGTGCGGCGAGGTCCATGAACAGGGCCAAGTCGAGCACGATCGGCGCGGCGAGGATGGAGTCGCGGCACAAGAAGTTGATCTTCACCTGCATCGGGTACCCCAGCCAGCCGAAGATGTCGATGTTGTCCCAGCCCTCTTTGTCGTCGCCGCGAGGGGGGTAGTAGTCGATGCGTACCTTGTGCTCGATGTCGCCGTAGAGCTCCGGGTAGACATCGGGCTGCAGGATCGTGTCGAGCACGCCGAGCTTCGAGCTCTCCTTGGTCTGGAAGTTCTCGGGAGCGTCGAGCACCATGCCATCTCGGTTGCCGAGGATGTTCGTCGAGTACCAGCCGCGAACGCCGAGCATGCGTGCCTTGAGCCCGGGACTGATCAGCGTCTTCATCAGGGTCTGGCCTGTCTTGAAGTCCTTGCCCGCGATCGGGACGCCTTCACGTTCGGCGAGTTCGACCATGCAGGGGAGGTCGAGGGTCAGGTTGGGGGCGCCGTTGGCAAGGGGGACCCCGCTCATCAACGCGGCGTACGCGTAGATCTGGCTCGGGGAAATGTTGGCGTCGTTGGCCTTGAGGCCCGCCTCGAAGGCATCGATGCTGCGATGCACGTCGGAGGGCTCCTGGTATGCCTCGGTCGATGCGCACCACACCATCACGAGCCGATCGCAGTCGTTCTCGGTACGGAAGCGTTCGATGTCGGCCATCAGCGCTTCGGCTTGATCGGCCATCTCGGTTTCGGACTTCACCCGGACGCCATCGATGCGTGAGACCCATCGTTGATCGAACACGGCGTCCATGGCCACGACACCCTCGAGCTCGGACGAGAGTGGGGCGAGGTCTTGCTCGCTCATGACGTCCGCGGTTCGTGCGGCCTCGAGCGCATTCGGTGAGAGCGGATCCCAGCCGCCGAAGACGAGATCGTCGAGCTCGGCGAGCGGCACGAACTCGCGTATGAGGGGATTTCGGCCCTCTTCGCGTGTGCCGAGGCGAATGTGTGCGGTCTGGCTGACCGAGCCGATCGGCGTCTCACCGGTCATCCGAGTCTTCATGACGCCGGCGATGAGGGTGCTGGCGACGGCGCCGAGGCCGGGAAGGAGGACGCCGAGGCGACCGGAGGCTGGACGGATGGGGCGAGGATTCGAATCGTCGTTCATTCCTCGAAGATAAGGAGCAACGTATCGTTGACGCTTGTTGTGAAGCAACACTGAACTATTGTGAAGGGGATGCGGACTCCCACTGACGCCCAGCTCCGCTACTTGATCGCTGCCCTGGAGCACTCGACCTGGGCGGAGGCGTCCGCCGTCTGCGGCGTGTCGGCCTCGGCGTTCTCGCAAGGCCTCGCCGCGCTCGAATCGCGGCTCGGCCTGCCGCTTTTCGAGGCGCGCGGCCGGTCGCGGGTGCCGACCGATCATGCGCAGGCGATCGCCCGACATGGCGAACGGATTCTCGCGGAGCTCGCCCGCCTCGACGACTACGCCACCGAGGCGCGTGATGGCCGACGCGGCGTGCTTCGAGCCGGCATGATCGACACCGCCGCGATCCACCACTTCGGTGAATCCCTGGTGCGCTACCGACGAGCTCGACCCGACGTTGAACTCCGACTCACGGTCGCGCCGTCCGCCGAGCTCATCGACGCCGTCGTGGCCGGCGACCTCGACTTCGCGATCGTCGTTGCACCGGAGCCGTCTGACGAGCTCTCGATCGACGTGGTCCTCGACGAGCCACTACGCATCTATCCGCCACCAGGTACCGCCGATGGCATCGACCGGGATCCTGCACGTTGGGGGCCGTGGGTCACGTTTCCGAGTGGCTCTCGTACGCGCCAGATCATTCGTTCTGCGCTGTCGAGAAGTGGCGCGCACTTCGACGTGGTCGCTGAATCGTCCCAGCCCGCAGTCCTGCGCGAGATGGTTCGGCTCGGGATGGGCTGGACGGTGCTGTCGGCGGTCGACGCCGAGACCGAACCGCATGCCCTCGTAGCCCTCCCTGGCGAGCCGCTCGCACTGCGCACGCTCGCCACGATCCGCCGGCCCACTGCTCCGATGGGCAAAACCACCCAGGCACTGCTCGACGATCTGGGCTGACTCAACCCCCACCGTCAAACAACCGATTGCTTGACATGGCAGAAACGCGGGTCGATGCGGTGATGGTGCCGTTTCTCGCAGCCGTCGGTGATCTCCTCCATGCGCTCCAGAAGGAGCGCGGAGCGGCATCGGTGTACCTCGCGAGCGAGGGCCTGCGATTCGAACGAGAGCTCGGGACCCTCCGTCTCGAGACCGACTCGTCACAGGAGGCGTTCTTCGGGCTGACCCACCGTCGCGACTTCGCCGACGTTGTTGAACTCGCCGAGTACCGTTCGGCGCGCCGAACGATCGCCCGCCTTGCGGTCGTCCGGGAGCAGGTAGACGAGCGGACGATCGACGCTTCCGACTCGATCGAGTACATGACCGACCTCAACCAATCGTTGCTCGTCCTTGCGGGCGCCGTTGCTCAGTCGGTCGAGGCGACGTCGACGCGCTCCCGGGTAGTGGCGTTGCTGGCGTTGTTGCGCGCAAAGGAACTCGCCGGCATCGAACGAGCCCTACTCGCGCAGATCTTTGGGCGGGACCGGTTCGACAACGGCGGGTATCTCTGGCTTGTCGCTCTTCTGGCAGCCCAAGAGGCCCTCCTGCGAATCATCGACGCCACCGCGACGAGCGAGGTCACCGCCGAGCTCACTCGTGCCAATGCGCACCCGGCGGTGCAACGTACGAGTCGAATGGAGGACGCAGCGCTCGCGAACGGAGTCGGCGATTTCCAGGTCGACTCCGAAGCCTGGTTCATCGCCATGACGCAGCGGATCGATCTGCTTCGCGCGATCGAGAAAAGTATGCGCGATGACATCGTGCGAACACACACCAGCGGGGATCATTCGATCGATCGGGTCCTGGACGATGCGCTGACAGCCGCGATCGCGGCAATGCGCGAGATCCGCGGTCTCGTCGACAAAGTGCGATGGGGAGACCGGTCGCTGCGAGAGCTTCTTCGCGGTCGACAAGATCAGCTCGGCTCTGCGGCGCGCCAGCTGACCGCCGCGCAACGAACCGCCGAGGACCTCGCAGAGCAGGCGACCCACGACCCGCTGACGGGCCTTGCCAACCGGTCGATCGTCGATGACCTCATCGGCGACGCCCTTCGACGCGCTGCGTCGTTGCCAACGACCCTCGCCGTGATGACGATCGACCTCGATCACTTCAAGGTGATCAACGACTCGCTCGGGCACGAAGCGGGAGATCGACTTCTGTGTGCGGTCGCAGGGCGGCTCAAACAGGGCGTGCGATCGTGCGACACCGTGGCTCGGGTCGGCGGCGACGAGTTCCTCGTGGTTAGCGAACCGATCGATGGCGCCGAAGAGGCCCGTGGTCTGGCGCACCGACTCCTCGATGCCCTCTCGCGCCCGTTCTCGCTCGACGGGCGGCGCCTCAGCGTGACGATCAGCATCGGTGTCGCCGTCGCCGAACGGTCGACGAAAACGTCATCCGAGCTGTTGCGAGACAGTGATGCTGCGGCATACCAAGCCAAGAAGCTCGGACGGAATCGCGTAGCGATCTTCGACGACGAAATGCGCCAGGCAGCGGTCGATCGGCTCGACGTCGAACAAGGACTTCGCGCGGCGCTCGACGGCGACGACATCGTCGCCCACGTTCAGCCCATCGTCGACGCCGAGACCAGCTGGCCAGCGGCGATGGAGACGCTCGCCAGGTGGCGTTCTGGAGACGGCGGACTCATCGGTCCAGCGGACTTTCTCGGCGTTGCGGCAGACGCGGGACTCGTTCCCGCAGTCGACGATGCCGTGCTCCGCCACGTGCTCCGGAACCGTCCGGTCGTCGACGATCACGTTCCTCCCGTCTCGGTCAACATCTCGAGCCTGCGGCTCCGCCAGCCCACGTTCGCCGATCACATCACCCAGCTGGTCCTTGGTGAGGGAGCGGACCCGAAGTCGGTGTGGCTCGAGGTCACCGAAGACGCCGCCATCACCACACCGACCGCGATCGCCAATCTCCACGCCTTGCGAAACGAAGGCTTCACGATCGCCCTCGATGACTTCGGCACCGGGTTCTCCGCGCTGTCGCTACTCCAGACGCTCCCGATCGACATCGTCAAACTCGATGGCGGGTTTATCCGACCGCTCACGTCGGACCCGCACGCTCGGGTCATTGTCGAATCGGTGCTGCGCATCGTCGCCACCCTTGGTATGCGTTCGGTGGCCGAAGGCGTCGAGCGGCATGAGCAGCTCGCGATCCTCCAGGATCTTGGGTGCGACATGATCCAGGGGTGGCTCATCGCGGCACCCGACGTGATCGACAGTGCCTGGGGTGCGCAACTCGAAGTCGCTCGGTCCGGTCTGGCTAGCGTGAGGCGGTGACCACTGCCGAGCTCGCTGTCATCCTCGGGGTGGCGGTGATCGCGGCACTGATCAAGTCGACGACAGGCATGGGGTACCCCCTCATCGTTGTCCCCGCGCTGGCGCTGTTCATCGACGTCATCGACGCCCTCGTGGTGGTTGCGCCGGCGAATCTCGTGCTCAACGCGCTTCTCGTGCGGAAAGGGTGGTCCCATCGAGGTGACGCGCAGACACTGAATCGGTTTCTCGCCGGAGGTGTCGTGGGTGCGATCGGCGGTTCCCTCGCCGCTCAGTGGATACCCGATGCCGCAGTCCGGGTGATTCTCGTCGGGGTGATCGTCGCATTCGTGGTCGGCCGACATCGTGAGGTTTCTTCACTGACGAGCGATCGCGCGGAGATGCTCGCAATCCCCGTTGGGGCTGTTGCCGGTGTTTTCCAGGGGGCAGCAGGGATTTCGGGGCCGATCGTGTCGCCGTGGTTTCTTCGAGTTGGGCTATCCCGCGACCCCTTCGTCTACGCGATCGCCACAGCATTCGCGCTGACCGGTGCGCTACAGATCGGCGTGTTCGCCGTGTCGGGACTGTTCGTCGCTGATCTGATCTTTCCGAGTCTCGCCCAGATCCCGATCGCCTTGGCGATGGCGCCGGTCGGCGCCAGATTGCGGGAGGCGATCCCGGTCGACCGGTTCGAACAGATCGTCGTCATGATCCTCGCGGCATCGGCGATCAGTCTCGTCGCACGAATGCTGTAACCGGGCTGCCGTGGTTGGTCGGGTCACGGAGTAAGGATCAGCTTGCCGGTCGTCCGGCGTCCCTCGATGTGCTCGTGGGCGGCGCGGGCGTCCTCGAGCGGGTAAGTCGTGTCGATGCGGACCTCGAGTGTGCCCGACTGGATGCGACCAAAGAGATCGTTCGCGCGTGCACGGAGCTCTTCGGTGGTCGCGATGTAGTCGAACAACGTGGGTCGGGTCAGGAAGAGTGACCCGCCGCTGGACAGCGTGAGGGGGGAGACCGGAGGCACCGGCCCGGAGGCGTTGCCGAACGTCGCCATCAACCCGCGCTTGCGCAGCAACGCGAGGCTCGTGTCGAACACAGACGCCCCGACGCCGTCGTAGACGACATCGAGTGGACGTTCGTCGTCGCAGATCTCTCGGATCGCATCGCCGAAGTCTGTGGTCGTGTAGTCGATCACGTGGTCGGCGCCTGCTGCCGAGGCCAGCGCGGCCTTCTCGGTCGAGCCGACGGTCGCGAAGACTTCTGCCCCGGCAGCCTTGGCCAGCTGAACGAGCAGCCGGCCCGTACCGCCCGCTGCCGCATGGACGAGGCATCGATCGCCTGCGCGGAGCGGATAGGTGTCGTGGGCGAGGTAGTGCGCCGTCAGCCCCTGAACCATGGATGCGGTCGCAACGACTGCGTCGACCCCGTCGGGGATCGCGACGCATCGATCGGCGGGGGCGATCCGGTGTTCGGCGTAGGAGCCCCCACCCTGCGCAATCGCAACGCGGGCGCCGACCTCGAGGTCTTCGACATCGGGACCTACGGCGTCGACCGTGCCTGCGCACTCGAGCCCGAGGACCAGCGGGAGCTCGACGGGGTACAAGCCGCCGCGCTGATAGGTGTCGATGAAGTTCACACCGGCGGCCTCGACCCGAATTCGAACGTCGCCTGGGCCGGGCTCGGGCGTCGGAATCTCCGATAGCTGAAGGACCTCGGGTCCGCCGATTTCGGTGATCTGGATTGCGCGCATGTCGCCATTGTGTCCCAGCGGACCGACGCCGCACACGATCGGCCCGCCTTGCACCCCTCGCGGCGTCGGTTCGTGGCGCGAGCGGCGCCGCCGGTCGACCGTTCGTCGAGTTCGGCGTGACGGATGTCTCGTCCGGTCTACGATCGACTCTCGTGCCTGCCATCACGAAACTTCTGGTCGCCAATCGGGGGGAGATCGCCATTCGGGCGTTCCGCGCGGCGACCCAGCTCGGAATCCGCACCGTCGCCGTTCATCCGTGGGAGGACCGGGCGGCGCTTCATCGCATCAAGGCCGACGAGGCGTACGAAATCGGCGAGCGCGGCCATCCCGTCCGGGCATACCTCGATCACGATCTGATCGTGTCCACCGCTCGTTCCGCAGGCGCCGACGCGATCTACCCCGGTTATGGCTTCCTGTCCGAGAGTCCCGATCTTGCTGAGGCGTGCGAAGCAGCAGGAATCACCTTCGTCGGTCCGGCATCCTCGGTGCTCGAGCTGACCGGCAACAAGATGCGCGCCCGCGAGGCGGCCGCAGCCGCCGACCTGCCCGTGTTGCGCCAATCAGCGCCGATCGAGATCGCGAGCGAGGCGTTGGTGGCCGCCGAAGACATCGGCTTTCCGTTGTTCGTGAAGGCCGCAGCGGGCGGCGGCGGACGTGGTCTTCGCCGCATCGAGGATCCTGCTGATCTTGTTGCGGCGGTCGATGCCGCACGCCGAGAGGCCGAGAGTGCGTTTGGCGATCCGACCGTCTTCCTCGAAGAGGCGATGACCGACGTGCGCCATATCGAGGCCCAGGTGCTCGCCGACGGCGAGGGCAACGTGATTCATCTCTACGAACGAGATTGCTCGGTTCAGAGGCGCTTTCAGAAGGTCGTCGAGCTCGCCCCGGCGCCCCATCTCGATCCGGATGTCCGGGCGAGTCTTCTCGACGACGCGGTCCGGTTTGGCGAGTCGATCGGTTACCGGAATGCCGGGACGGTCGAGTTCCTTGTCGCGCCAGATGGTCGGTACGTGTTCATCGAGATGAACCCGCGGATCCAGGTCGAGCACACGGTGACCGAGGAGATCACCGATGTCGACCTCGTCGAATCGCAGCTTCGGATTGCCGGTGGCGAATCGCTCGACGATCTCGGGCTCTCGCAGGAGTCGATCGTCGTGCGGGGGTATGCGATGCAGTGTCGCGTCACTGCCGAGGACCCGGCGAACGACTTCCGGCCAGATACAGGCCGCATCGTGGCCTACCGACCCGCGACCGGTCCGGGTGTTCGCCTCGACGGCTGTGTCTATCAGGGGGTCGAGATCACCCCGTATTTCGACTCGATGATCGAGAAGGTCACGTGCCGGGGTCGGACCTTCGACACCGTCATTCGTCGGCTCCGTCGGACGCTCGCCGAATATCGCGTGCGGGGCGTGGCGACCAACCAACCGTTTCTTCGGGCGATCCTGGACGACGAACAGTTCGTGTCGGGTGCGGTGACGACGACCTTCATCGATCAACGGCCGGAGCTGACTGCGGCGTCCGTCGGGGCGAACCGTGCGACCCGTCTGCTCCGCTATTTGGCCGATGTGACGGTGAACGAACCACATGGCCCTGCGCCAACCCGAGTCGACCCGGCGAGCAAACTCGGTCCGCGACCCACCGATTCGCCACCGCCTGGTTCTCGACAACGCCTGCTCGAGCTCGGGCCAGCGGGCTTTGCCGCAGATCTCCGCGCCCGATCCGAGGTCGCGGTGACCGACACGACGCTGCGCGACGCCCACCAGTCGATCCTTGCGACCCGGGTACGGACGATCGACCTCGTCGCTGGCGCCCGCCAGATCGCGCACACGATGCCCGAGTTGCTCAGCATCGAATGTTGGGGCGGAGCGACGTTCGACGTCGCACTGCGGTTCTTGCACGAAGATCCGTGGGAACGCCTGGAGCGGTTGCGGGAGGCGGCGCCCAATCTCTGCACCCAGATGTTGCTCCGAGGGCGCAACACTGTCGGGTACTCGCCCTACCCCGACGTCGTCGCCGAACAATTCGTGGCCGAAGCCGCCGAAAGCGGCATGGATATCTTTCGGGTGTTCGACGCGTTCAACGACATCGAACAGATGCGACCGGCGATTCGCGCCGTGATCGATGCCGGCGGGGTCGCCGAGGGCACGATCTGCTACTCGGGCAACCTCACCGATCCGGACGAAACGCTGTACACGCTCGACTACTACCTCGGCGTCGCCGAACAGCTCGACGCAGCAGGCGCCCACATCTTGTGCATCAAGGACATGGCGGGGCTGCTACGGGCGGGAGCAGCCGAAGTGCTCGTCACGGCGCTGCGAGAGCGGTTCGCGCAACCGGTTCAGCTCCACACCCACGACACGTCCGGCGGACAGTTGGCCACCTATGTCGCCGCGGTCGCGGCCGGGGTCGACGCAATCGACGCAGCCGCTCCACCGCTGTCCGGCATGACCTCGCAGCCATCGATTGCCGCCGTGATCTCAATGACCGACGACACCGAACGCTCGACGGGCCTCTCGCTCGACGCAGTCGGCGATCTCGAGCCCTACTGGGAAGCGGTCCGCCGCGTCTACGCCCCATTCGAGGCTGGGCTCGCCGCACCCACCGGAACCGTGTACCGCCACGAGATCCCCGGCGGGCAGTTGTCCAACCTTCGATCTCAGGCTCGCGCGCTCGGCCTGGGCGACCGATTCGAGGAGGTCGAGGACCTCTATGCGGCGTGCAACCAGCTCCTGGGTCGGCCGATCAAGGTGACGCCGTCGTCCAAGGTCGTCGGCGACCTCGCATTGCATCTCGTGGCGTCGGGGGTGACGCCCCAACAGTTGCTCGAGGACCCGGGCTCGGTCGACCTGCCCGACTCCGTCGTCGGCTTCCTCCACGGCGAACTCGGCGACCCCCCGGGCGGATTTCCCGAGCCGTTCCGGAGCAAGGCGATCGACGGACGACCGTGGGAGCCCCACAGCGAGGACCTCAGCGCCGCCGACGCTGAGGGCCTGGTGTCGGATCGACGCGCGACCCTGACTCGGCTGTTGTTCCCGGTGCCCTCGGCGTCTCAGTCCGACCAACGCGAACGTTACGGCGACTTGTCGGTGCTCCCGAGTCCACTGTTCTGGTACGGGCTCGATCCCCGCGCCGAAGAGGCTTCGGTGGGACTCGGCAAGGGCGTGCGACTGCTGCTCGGACTCAAATCGATCGGGGAGGCGAACGAAGACGGCATTCGTCGAGTCACCTTCGTCGTCAACGGACAAAGCCGCGACATCGACACCCGCGATCGTTCGGTCGCCACGGACCGCCCCGAAGCCGAACGGGTCGACCCGACCAAACCCGGCCAGGTCGGTGCCCCGTTCCGCGGAGTGGTCAACATGACGGTCTCCGTCGGAGATGCCGTCGCTGCCGGCGATGCGGTCGCCATCATCGAAGCGATGAAGATGGAGTCGTCGATCTCCTCGCCGATCGACGGTGTGGTCGCCCGGATTGCCACCGTGTCGGGAGCCTCGCTCGAGGGCGGGGACCTCATCGTCGAGATCCGCCCGACGGGAACCCCCGCCAGCCCGGAGACCGACATCGGCGCATGATCTGAGACCGACGCAGGACGGGCTCAAGGGTGTCCACGAGTGGACCGACCATCCAAACATGCGGCGGCACCTTCAGTACGGCATCGGATCACTCGTTCTCGCGCTCGCGATCCTCGGCGTACTTGTTGCCGAGACCCCGCCCGCCGATGCAGCGTCTCCCCACCTACGCATCGATTCGCCCATCGACGGTGCCACGAACGTCCAGACGCCCCTCGTGATCGAGGGCTGGGTCGACCCGTCGCTGAACTGGAACAACGTCACCTTGCAGGTCGGACTGTTTTCGCTCGGGATCGAGATCGAACCCGAACCCGATGGCCGATTCACCGTCGTCCACGATCCCCTCAGCGTGGAATGGCCTGCCGACTACTCGATTCGGTGGATCGCGCTTGACGGGTGGACGACCGACGGCACGTGGCACGAAACGTCCGTCACCATCGACGTTGACATGAGTCGCAATGACTCGACACCACCGACAGTCGACTGGTGGATCGAGGGAGGCGCTGAGTCGGCGACCTTTCCGATCCGTCTGCATGTCGATGTCACGGACTACAGCCCCGTGCGCTTGAGCCTCGACACCTTCATCGGTGGCAGCGACCCGTACTCGATATGGACGCCCGACGTGCTCCTCGACTTCGGGGACCAGGGGCCCGTGCTCGAACACCGAACCGTGCAGCACGTCTTCGAGATCTCCGCCGAAGACCTCCGGCGCTGGACCGGTGGCCCGATCACTCTGACGTTGAGCGTTGACGACATACACATTCTGCAACCGCAGTCCGTCACGATCCCGATCACACCGGCGTACGGACCAGACGACATCGCCGGCGTTCGAATCGACACGCCGATCAACGGGACCGATGGGCTCGAGTACCCGATCACCGTCACCGGTCAGGTTCGCCCGGGCGCAGGACTGACGCTGTTTCCGGGAACCGAACTCGGTGTTCGAATCACATCCGGACCGTGGGGTCGCGAAGTCACCGACGAGATTGTCAGCGGCGAGGTCACCCTGAACCCGGATGGGAGCTTCACCTTCACGTTCGATCCGCGATTCACCGAAGGGTGGGTGTGGCGCGAGAACGATCGATTCGACGTCCAGCTCTATGTCATCGAGCCGCCCGAAGCCGATCGAACGTGGGAGATCCCTCAAGTTTACGACTTTCGTATCGGTGGGGAGCGGGTCGACAAGTACTGCCGTGGGTATGGCGTCACGGTCGATTTGGCGGCGGGGGATCGGCCGACGTCGGGGCACGACATCATCATGGGTACGCCGTTCAAGGACACGATCAAGGCGGGTGCTGGCAGCGACCTGATCTGCGGGATGGGTGGTCGGGACACGATTTGGGGCGGACCGGGGCACGATCTGATCGACGCTGGCCCAGGTAAGGACGTCATCAAGGGCGGTGCAGGCCAAGATGCGATCTTCGCGGGTGCCCAGTCCGACAAGGTGTTCGCCGGACGAGGGAACGACTACGTCGAAGGCGGTCTCGGTGATGATCGCATCATGCTCGGTGGCGGCGACGACGTCGCCTTCGGTGGCCCAGGAAACGACTCGATGTTTGGCCTGGCGGGAGAGGACTGGCTGATCGGCGAAGCGGGCGATGATCGACTCGTCGGCGGCGGCGGCCTCGACCATCTCGTCGGTGGCGAAGGCCGAAACTGGGGTGCGGCAGGCGGCGGCGTCGACGAATGCGTCGACGGCACGTACACGGGTTGTGAGAACTGGCCGTTGGGGCGCTGAACCCGCGCTGTCGCCCACGGTGAAGTCGCCGTACCATCGATGAGGTGGAGAGGCGATCGATCGTGGCGGCAGCGCTGTGCGTTGCTGCCCTCGCGCTCTCGTTGACTCTGCCGCAGCCGGCCGAGGCCGACACCGGTGTGCTTCGGCTCGATTCGCCAGCAGGTGATCGTGTCGAGCCCACCCCGCTCGTCATCACCGGCTGGGCTGACCCCGACCGGTCGTGGTCGAGCGTCACGGTCACCCTCGACATCGACGAGTCGCTCGTGTTCGATGTCGTTCCCGGCATCGACGGACGCTTCTCGCTTCGCCACGATCCGCTCGGCACGCTCTGGACGTCGGACAGCGGGCGCATCACGCTCGCCGGTATCGAGGCCGGCACGGGAGAACGCCACGAGGTCAACCGCTCCATCGAGCTCGACACGACTCGGCTCGACGATCATCGAGTCGACGTCGAATGGGAGGTCGAAGGTGGATTCGATGAGGCCATACTGCCGTTGTCGGTCTCGGTAACGGTCACCGACATCGGCCCATCCGACCTCGAACTCCTCGTCGAGTCCGCCACCGGCCGGCACTTGGGCATCGAGACCCGATCCGTCACCATCGACCCCGGGCCCCACGGTGCCGACCCCCAAACCGAGCGCACGACGCACGTGTTTGGATTTGCCGCGGCCGATTTCGCGGCGTTCGACGGTGGCGACTTGCTGCTTCACCTCGAGGTCAAGGACCGTTCGGACGGCACGGTTCGCCGGTTCCGTCAACGGGTGACGACGGTTTTTGGCCACGACGACGCGGCCGGAATCCAGCTCGACTCTCCTGCGCCGGACGCCCGGGACCTGTCGTATCCGATCATCGTCTCGGGCACGGTGCGGCCGGGTCCAGGAATCGCCCTCGACCCGGCGACGCAGCTCGCCGTGACGGTGTGGTCCGGCCCGAACGGCACACCGGCATTCGACGTGACGTCACGATGGATCGATCTCGACCCGAACGGCCAATTCCGTCTCGAAGTCGATCCGAGATTCACGCATGGGTGGGTATGGGACCCCAACGACCAGTTCACCTTCGAGTTCGACATCGTGCACCCGGATCCGACTCGAACATCTGACATCCCGAGCGAAGTCCCGCATCGGGTCACCGGCGAACGGGTCGATCGCTACTGCCATGGGTACGGCGTCACGGTGGATCTCGCCTCGGGAGAGCGGCCGACCTCCAACGCCGACGTGATTCTTGGTACACCGCTGAAGGACACGATCAAGGCTGGCGCTGGCGACGACATCGTGTGTGGAGGCGGGGGTCGTGATGTGATCAGCGGAGGTCCCGGTCGCGACTTGATCGATGGCGGGATCGGCAAGGACGTGATCAAGGGCGGCGCGGGTCAGGATGCGATCTTTGCGGGCGAGCAGTCCGATAAAGTCTTCGCGGGCCGGGGCAACGACTACGTCGAGGGTGGCGGCGGAGATGATCGAATCATGCTCGGTGGTGGCGACGACGTTGCATACGGCGGTGCCGGCGACGACGCACTCTTCGGACTCGCCGGTGAGGACTGGCTTCAGGGCGAGGACGGCAACGATCGTCTCGTCGGCGGTGGCGGACCCGACCACCTGGCTGGCGGATCCGGGGTGAACTGGGGAGCCGCCGGCGGCGGTTCCGACGAATGCCTCGACGGAACATTTTCGGGATGCGAGATCTGGCCAATCGGCCGCTGACCGCCAAAGACGACGTCGCCTCCACCCCCACGTCACCCTCACCAGACGCCCGCCCCGACAATGCGGCGCCGCGGTGGACAAGCACCGTGACGCGAGCTGGCCGAAAACGACGACGACCCGCCCCATCGGAGCGGGTCGTTCAGATCGTCGAATCGCCAGCGAGCCGACGCACTCGGTCAGTCTCGCGACATGAGGAGGCGCAACACGTACCAGAACATCGTCATGAGCGACGAGAACAAGCCGACCGCTGCGGCCACGTGGGACCCGATCGGGTAACGCCGCACGACGTTCTGGGTCTGGAACAAGATCGCGGCGCCCGAAAGGCCGATCATTGCCACGGAGAACCAGGTGCCGAGGCCGAACCCGAAGATCACGCCGCCAACGATGGCGAGCAATGCCAGGCCGAAGCCCCACATGACGATCGGGCGCAGGAACGACAGGTCCTTGCGGGTGAAGATGCCGATGCCGGTGAGGATGGCGAAGCCGATGCCCGTGATCACCGCCGCCTCGGCGACGGTGGCACCGCCGCCAGCCTGGCCGAACACGTACGACAAGAAGGGGGCGAAGATGAGCGCCTGGGCAAAGGCCGATCCGAACAAGCCGATGTACTGGCGAGAGGGGTTCGCGAGGTCCGCGGCAGCGTTTCCGGCGAACCACTGCACGACCATCACGCCACCGAGCATCAGCAGCCATCGGCCGCCTCCGCCGGTGAAGAAGAAGTCTTCGAGTGCGCCGGCGATGCCGGTGACGAACATGACCACCTCGAACGCGACAAACGCGGCGACGGCGGCGGCCACATGCTGGTACACGAGGCCCACGAACGTGGCGCGGTCGGTCTCCGAAGCTTGGGCGGCGGGAATGTAGTAATTGGTCTCGGTGCTCACGAGGGTCCTTTCGACGGTGAACTCCTGTAGTTGACAAGACTACTGCGTGTTGCAGTTTCGGTCACGAGTCCAAACACCAATCGACACGCGTTTCATCCCACCTTGAGCGAAAGCAGACTGACATCGTGAGCCGTCCCCCGATCCGCGTTATTTCCACCCGGGTGGTGAACGAGAGCCTGCATCTCGCCGATGCCGTCATCGTGGGGCCCGAAGGCGTGCGCGAGAGCTTCGGCGACGCCGAGCGGGCAACGATCCCGCGGTCGGCGATCAAGTCCATTCAGGCGGTTCCCCTGGTTCGCTCGGGTGCGGCGGAGGCTTTCGGGGTCGTCGACGAGGAACTCGCGCTCGCGAGCTCCAGTCACTCGTCCGAACCCGCACACATCCGACGAGTTCGTGAGTGGCTGGTTCGCATCGGTTGCACCGAGGAGGATCTCGAATGCGGGGCACAACGACCGATCGACGTCGCCGCCGGCGACGCCTTGGTGGCGGCCGGAACGCCATTCGGTCGTGTGCATCACTGCTGTTCGGGAAAGCACACGGGCTTCTTGACCGTGGCGCGTCACCTCGGAGTCGACACGGAGGGATACCTCGAACGGTCCCACCCGGTACAACAGCTCGTCGAAGCGTCGATCGCCGAGCACACGGGCGTCGACCTCTCGGCCGAGCAGAGCGGCACCGACGGCTGCGGCATACCGACGTTCGCCATTCCGCTGCGAGCTCTGGCCGAGGGCATGCGTCGTCTCCCGACCCACGACGCCGGTCGGAGGATCGTTGCGTCGCTGGCGGCGAACCCGTGGTGGGTGTCGGGCACGGGTCGCGCCGAAGTCACGCTCACGGCGGATTGTCAGGAGACACTGGTCCTCAAGACCGGTGCTGAGGGCGTGTTCATGGCCGTGCTTCCCGAGCGGGATATCGGGATCGCGTGCAAAGTTCACGACGGCGCCGTGCGAGCAGCAGACGTCGCCATCGGTGCGTTGTTGGCCCACGTCGGCGTCGTTGCCGACACGCATGGCTCCACAGTGCTGCGCAACGCAGCCGGTACCGTCATAGGCGAGCTCCGGGCCCACCTCGACTGATTCGGGCTCGTGCACGCGTATGACCACACACGACACTGACGCCGACGTCCTCGTCTTCTCCTCCTCGGACGACCAGACGAGCGTCCTCCGATCGGCCCGCGAGGCCTGGGCCTATCGATCATTCATCGCGTACCTGACCAAGCGAGAGCTCCGCACGACGTATCTGCGCAGCTACTTGGGATGGACGTGGTCGCTGATCAACCCGATCGCCGAGGTCGCGATCTACAGCATCGTGTTCGGGGTGATCCTCTCGGTAAGTCGGGCGGTACCGGACGCGCCCAACGGGTTCTCGTCGTTCCCGCATTTCTTGATGTCCGGATTGGCGGTGTGGACCTTCTACCGAGCCGTCTCGTCGAAGGTGCTCAACAGCTTCAACTCGACCGTCAAACTTCGACGCAAGTTGTACTTCCCACCCGTTGCGCCTGCGATCGCCGAGGCGCTCAACGTGATGGTTCAGTCGTCGTTCCTGGTCGCTGTCGTGTTCGTGTTCTTCGCAGCCTGGGGGCACATCTCGATCCACGCGATCGTGTTGCTTCCTGCGGCGGTGTTCGCGACCGTCACCGGTCTCGGCGTGGGCCTCCTCTTGTCGGTAGCCAACACGCGCTACCGCGACGTCAGCTACCTCTACACCCTCTTCTTGCGGCTGTTCTTCTACTTCATTCCCATCATCTGGCCGATCAGCCTCATCGAGAATCGCATCGACGGGCCACTGCTCGCCGTCGCCTTGTGGAATCCGTTCACCCGGATGGTCGAGTTCGGTCGGCGAGGTCTGTTGTTCTTCGAATGGCCGACGCTCGCCGATTGGATCTATCTCACGGGGTGGTCGGTGGGGATTTTGTTGGTCGGCTGGATGGTGTTCGCCCGTACCTCAGCCGACGTGGCGGAGGGGCTCTAGGTGTCCGACTACGCCATCGTTGCCGACGACGTTTCGAAGAAGTTCCTACTCGGCCGCCGATCCAGCAGCCTCAAGGACCGCCTGACCGGCTTCAGCCAAGCGAACCGCGAGGAGTTCTGGGCCGTTCGCAACGTTTCGGTCGAGGTTCCGCGGGGATCGATGCTGGGCGTGATCGGCCACAACGGCTCCGGGAAATCGACGTTCCTCCGGACGTTGTGCGGCGTGTTCCGCCCGACGACGGGGGAGATCCGGGTGCGAGGCCGCGTGACAGCGCTACTCGAGCTCGGGGCGGGGTTCCATCCCGAGCTCACGGGGCGCGAGAACATCTACATGAATGGCTCGGTCGTCGGCCTCGACCGGGCCTACATGGATTCGGTCATGGACGAGATCATCGACATGGCCGACATCGGGTCGTTCATCGATGCCCCGATCGACACCTACTCGAGCGGCATGCGGGCGCGACTCGGATTCGCCGTGTCGGTGCAGATGCGCCCGGAGATCTTGCTCGCCGATGAGATCACCGCGGTCGGCGACATCGCATTCAAACAACACGGGATCGCCCGGATGAAGGAGCTCCGCGACTCGGGGACGACGATCGTGCAGGTTTCACACAACCTGTCGATGATGGTCGAGGCGTGCGATCAGGTCCTGTGGCTGCAGCATGGCGTGACCCGTGCAATCGGTCCTTCGGCAGAGATCGTCGCGGAGTACAAGCGTGTCGCCGCCACCGAGAAGGCGGGTCGGATGATCGAGTCGCCGGAGCCCGTCCCAAAGGTCAAGGCCCGCAAGAACGACCGGCGCGAACGCGCCGCTCAGGCGACCGCGCGGCTCGTCGAACGCGACGTGCGGCCGGATGCACTGCAAACGGTCGTTTCCGCTGCGCCGGGGGAAGCACCCGCCGTGGGTGGCCCCATGCGAGTCGTGCTCGACCTCGACGTGGCTGCGCTCGAGCTCGATGGGCCCACCGCGGTCGAGGTCCGAATCGACATCGTGGGCGCGCGCGGGGCGAACACCGGCCTCGGCGCACGCCACGATGTCGAACTCCTGCCGCCGAGTGGGCCGATGCAGATCGCCTGGGACCTCGAAGAGCTGCCCCTCGTCTCTGGCCGATACAACCTGGCGGTTGGCCTCTGGCCGGACGGCTCGGGGCCCCAGAACCCGACGTCGCAGAGTCGTTCTTCTCCGTCGGCAATGGTGCTCCGACATGTCGAGTTCGTGGTCGAGGCTTCGGCCGACGATCGTCTCGTCGCCAATCTCGGCGGGTCGTGGACGGTGACGACGTCGGTGGACGAGGTCAGTTCGCAACAGGCCTCGTAGGCTGCAATGGTGAACGTGCTGTTGCTCCACGGGCCGAATCTGAACCTTCTCGGCTCCCGCGAACCGGAGATCTACGGGACGACGACGCTCGCGGACATCGAGACGATGGTTCGTCACGACGTCGAGTCGCAGGGCGGGTCACTTCGTGCGGCACAGTCCAATAGTGAGGGCGCACTCATCGATGCGCTGCACGACGCGATCGGATGGGCAGACGCGGCGATCGTCAATCCCGGCGGGTACACCCACACCTCGGTGGCCTTGCGCGACGCAGTGGCCTCGGTCTCTTTCCCGGTCGTCGAGGTGCACTTGTCGAATCCTGCGGCGCGAGAGGACTTCCGTCAGACATCATTCGTCGCTCCCGTATGCGCAGGATCGATCGCCGGGTTCGGCGCCGCCGGCTATCTCGCTGCACTCACCGCACTCCGGAATCGCTGACCGGGACAACTCGTCGAGGAGATCGTCATGGCCGAACAGTCCGAGACCGAAGTGATCGTCATCGGGGCGGGCCTCGCTGGCCTTGCTGCGGCAGTCACCCTCGCCGACCGGGGCCGCGAAGTCGTGCTCATCGAGGCCTCCGATGGCGTCGGCGGTCGGGTTCGGACCGATCCGGTCGACGGCTTCCTGCTCGATCGCGGCTTCCAGATTTTGTTGACCGCGTACCCCGTTGCCCAGCGGATATTTGACTTCGACGCGCTCGATCTGCGTCGATTTCATCCTGGTGCACTCGTCGAGCTCGATTCGGGACGTGCGCTCGTCGGCGACCCCTTTCGTCGGCAGGCCGATCTGCTCGCCACGGTGCAAGCGCCGATCGGCTCCGTCGCCGACAAGGCGCGTCTGTTGTCCTGGCGGCGCCAGGTGCGGTCGGGCGATATCGACTCGCTGTGGCGTCGGGGCGAGTCGACGACCTTGGCTCGACTCAAAGACCGCGGCTTCTCCGAGGACTTCATCGCTCGATTCCTCGGGCCGCTCCTTCGAGGGATCACGCTCGACGCCAAGCTGGATGTCACCAGTCGGTTTTCGGAGTTCGTGTTCCGAATGCTGTCGGAGGGCTACGGCGCGATTCCGGCTAAGGGCATGGGCCAACTCGGTGCGCAGCTCGCTGGTCGACTGCCCGAGGGAGCGGTTCGGCTCGAAACGACGGTCGAATCCGTCGCATCCGATCACGTGATCACGGCATCGGGCGAGCGAATCGATGCCGATGCGGTGGTTGTGGCCACGGACATGTCGTCGGCGGCCGCGCTCGTCGACACACCGGACCTGGGCTGGAACCGAGTGACGACGCTGTGGTTCGGTTCGGATGTTGCGCCCTATGACGAGCGCCTCCTGTTGCTCAACGGCACGGGCGACGGGTTGATCAACAATGTCGCCGTCATGTCGAACGTGTCGCCGTTCTATGCGCCTGCGGGGCGCCACCTCACGGCGGTCTCGTTTCCGGGCGCCCCCGACGGCGACACGGTTGGCGCGGCGCGTGCACAGCTTCGCGGCTGGTTCGGCCCGGTCGTGTCGGATTGGGATCTGCTTCGCGTTGATGATGTTGAGCACGCGCAACCACGAATCTTGCCCGGAGAGAACGTCCCGGCGTCGGTTCAGCTCGACTCGGGCGTCTTCGTGGCGGGTGACCACCGCCAGAACCCGTCGATCAACGGCGCGTTGCAGTCTGGACGGGCTGCGGCGATGGCCGTATTGCGAAACTTCACATCGTCCTGAGCCTCGTGTGGAACACGTGGTTCGTGTCGGCGATGTGGTTCGTGAGCATGACGCTCGTTGGGGTCGTCGCGTGGTCGAGGGTCCCGTTCGGCTATACGCAGCGTGGGAAATCGACGTGACGAACGGCACAGACTGCGCCAGAAGGGCGCCGTAACAGAATTGTCATATTCACCCTGCGTGGCGCGCAACGGCCGCGACCGCCAGTTCTCACTCGCGTGGTGCCTGGCAGCCAAACACGTAGCGCGGTCGGGGTAAACAAGACGCCAGCTAAGCTTGACGTCGACGTAATTACGACGCTGTAATTGTGATCCACCCCGGCGGCCCCAAAGAGGGGCGATGGACCCCCGGACACTGTCTCCCCTGAGTGCGTGCGCACCCAGTTGGGGGTTGTTGCCGACCATCGCCTCGAGGCCAACATGCCGCAACGCCGGGGGTGGCAGATTTTGCTCGACGAGAAGTGGCTGGACGCATGAGGTGGCTCAACACATGACGATGATCGACGAGCGCGGGACCGCCGCTCTCACGAGTGCCCCCGCACTCGACACGAAAGGCACCGCTGGCGACGCCGCTACGAGTTCGACCGGCATGCACGTGCGGAAACGCAACGGCGCCCTCGAGCCGGTCGACCTCAACAAGATCGTCAACGCGGTCGCCCGATGCGCCGAAGGCTTGCTGAACGTCGACCCGATGCGTGTCGCCACCCGCACGATCTCGGCGCTCGCCGACGGTGCCACGACACAAGAACTCGACGAGTTGTCGATTCGGACGGCTGCCGGGTTCATCGTCGACGAGCCGAACTACTCCAAGCTTGCCGCCCGTCTGCTTGCGACGACGATCGACAAAGAAGTTCGCAACCAGAACATTCCGTGGTTCTCCGAATCGATCACGGCTGGTCATGCCCTCGGTCTGGTCGGCGACGACGTGGCAGCGTTTGTCGACGCGAACGCTCCCACGCTCAACGCAGCGATCAACACCGACCGCGACCGCAAGTTCGAGTTCTTTGGACTCCGCACCGTGTACGACCGGTACCTGTTGCGCCACCCCGAGACGCGCCACGTCGTCGAGACTCCCCAGTACTTCTTCCTCCGCGTGGCGTGCGGTCTGTCGCAGGACGCCGACGAGGCCGTCCGCTTCTACGACCTGATGTCGTCGTTGTCGTACCTGCCGTCGAGCCCGACGCTGTTCAACTCGGGTACCCGCCACGCCCAGATGAGTTCGTGCTACCTGCTCGATTCGCCCGAGGACTCCCTCGAGGGCATCTACAAGCGCTACACCGACATCGCTCGGCTGTCGAAGTTCGCCGGTGGCATCGGCGTCGCCTGGCACCGGATCCGCTCCAAGGGTTCGCTCATCCAGGGCACGAACGGTCTCTCCAATGGCATCGTGCCGTGGCTCAAGACGCTCGACTCGTCCGTTGCCGCCGTCAACCAGGGCGGCCGCCGCAAGGGCGCCGCGTGCATCTACCTCGAGAGCTGGCACGCCGACATCGAGGAGTTCCTCGACCTCAAGGAGAACACCGGCGACCACATGCGCCGGGCCCACAACCTCAACCTCGCCAACTGGGTCCCCGACCTCTTCATGGAACGGGTCGACAAGGACTGGCAGTGGTCGCTATTCGACCCCAAGAAGGTGCCGCACCTCACCGATCTCTACGGCGACGAGTTCCGCGCCGCCTACGAAGAGGCCGAAGCAGCGGGGCTCTACGAGCGTCAGGTCAAGGCTCGCGACCTCTACAGCCGCATGATGCGCAGCCTCGCCCAGACCGGCAACGGCTGGATGACCTTCAAGGACTCCTCAAACGAGAAGTGCAACCAGACCGGGCAGCTCGCCGATGACGGCACCGCCAACGTCGTCCATCTCTCGAACCTCTGCACCGAGATCATCGAGGTCACGAACCAGGACGAGACAGCTGTCTGCAATCTCGGTTCGATCAATCTCGGCGAGTTCGTCGACCCCGAGAGCGGTGAGTTCGATTTCGGCCGCCTCGCCGACGTCGTGCAGCTCGTCGTGCCATTCCTCGATCGGGTGATCGACATCAACTACTACCCGACCTCCGAAGCCGGGTACTCCAACAGCAAGTGGCGCCCGATCGGGCTCGGGCTGATGGGTCTGCAGGACGTGTTCTTCAAGAAGGGTCTGGCCTTTGACTCCGACGAAGCACGGTCCTTGTCCGCTCGGATCTCCGAGGAGATTTATCTGAATGCCCTCCTCGCGTCGAGCACCCTCGCCGCCGAGTTCGGCCCCCACGAGACCTACTCGCGCACGCGCGCCGCTGCCGGCGACCTCCAGTTCGACCTGTGGAACGTCGAGCCCACCCAGGCCGACCGCTGGGACGAAGCGCGCGCCGCTGTCGCCGAACACGGTCTGCGCAACTCGCTGATGATCGCCATCGCTCCGACGGCGACGATCGCGTCGATCGCCGGGTGCTTCGAGTGCATCGAACCGCAGGTCTCCAATCTCTTCAAGCGAGAGACCCTGTCGGGTGAGTTCCTTCAGATCAACCGATACCTCGTCAAAGAACTGCAGGCACGCGACCTGTGGGACGAGCAGATGATCAGCGATCTCAAGCAGGCCGAAGGTTCGGTCCAAGACCTCGAACGCATCCCCGAAGACCTCCGTGAGATCTTCCGCACGGCGTGGGAGATCCCGATGCGTTCGCTCATCGACATGGCTGCCGAACGCGGCGCCTACATCGACCAGAGCCAATCGCTCAACCTGTTCATGGAGTCGCCATCGATCGGCAAGCTGTCCTCGATGTACATGTACGCCTGGAAGTCTGGTCTCAAGACCACGTACTATCTGCGCTCCCGTCCGGCGACCCGGATCAACAAGACAACGACGTCGAACACCCCCACCCCGCCCCCAAGCGGTGGTGGACAACCCGCAACAACCCCCACGTTCACTGACGCTGAGGCCATCGCCTGTTCGCTGGAGAACCCCGAGACCTGTGAGGCATGTGACTGATGGCCCTCGTAGACAACATTCACGATTTCGCGGAGCCCGGCCTCGAGCCTGGAGCCACGCGAGAGACTGGGAAACGCCCACAGAACATCCTCGACCCCGGGTTCGACCTGACGCTGCGGCCGATGCGGTACCCGGCGTTCTATGAGATGTATCTCGACGCCATCAAGAACACGTGGACCGTCGATGAGATCGACTTCTCCGACGACCTCGTCGATCTCGAGCGCAAGCTCATGCCGGCCGAGCAGCACCTCGTGCGTCGTCTTGTCGCCTTCTTCGCGACCGGAGATTCGATCGTTGCCAACAACCTCGTGCTCAACCTCTACCAGCACATCAACGCGCCCGAAGCCCGGATGTACCTGTCTCGCCAGCTCTACGAAGAGGCGCTGCACGTCCAGTTCTACCTGACGCTGCTCGACAACTACATCCCCGACCACGACGAACGCGCCGAGGCGTTCGCCGCCGTCGAGAACATCCCGTCGATCCGCAAGAAGGCCGAGTTCTGCTTCAAATGGATCGACTCGATCAGCGAGCTCGACCAGATCGAAACACCCGAACAACGCAAGCAGTTCCTCCTCAACCTGATCTGCTTCGCCACGTGCATCGAAGGCCTGTTCTTCTTCGCGGCCTTCGCCTATGTCTACTTCCTCCGTAGCAAAGGCTTGCTCAACGGTCTCGCCGCCGGCACCAACTGGGTGTTCCGCGACGAGAGCTGCCACATGAACTTCGCCCTCGAAGTCGTCAACACCGTTCGCGCTGAAGAACCCGAACTCTTCGACGACGACCTCACCGCCAAGATCCAGGAGATGATCGGCGAAGCTGTCGACTGCGAACACCAATTCGCCGCCGACGTGCTGGTCGAAGGCGTGCAAGGCATGAGCCTCGCCGACACCCGCCAGTATCTGGAGTACGTCGCCGACAACCGCCTCGGGCAACTCGGCCTCGCTCCGATCTACGGCTCGAAGAACCCCTTCGACTTCATGGAGCTCCAGGACGTCCAGGAGCTCACGAACTTCTTCGAACGCACCGTCTCGGCATACCAAGTCGGTGTCGAAGGCGAAGTCGGATTCGACGAAGAGTTCTAGTCTTCCCGCAGCCTTTGGCT
>JAHDDK010000010.1:0-45405 GCA_020629375.1 Acidimicrobiales bacterium | reverse complement strand
GCTCCAGGGCTCGAATTCGTCGGCTTCGCCTCCTCGATCTCGCGCCTGCTGCGCATGCGCCTTTCCGGACCGACCGGCGTAGCCGGATCGGTCCTGGTTGGTTTCCCGCAGCCTTTGGCTGCTCCAGGGCTCGAATTCGTCGGCTTCGCCTCCTCGATCTCGCGCCTGCTGCGCAAACTCGCCCGAAGTCTCGTGTCGATGTGGTGGGTGGCACGTGGCTGGGTGGTCGGATGAAATCGGCTCGGATGTAGCGTGAGGGTCTTGTTCGCCATTCCCACACTCCGGCAGGCAATCACCGGCGAATCGTTGTTCTCGACGCGTGGTGCATTATCTCGATCGTCTTCGGTTGCGTCTCGTGTCGGGTCAACCCAGCGCGTGGGTCGAGGGCACCACAGGATGTGGGCCGTTTGGCTCATGTTCGAGAACGCGTTGCCGACTGCACACGTATGGCATGGAATCCCGCATCAAAACTTCGTCGGCGGCGAGCGATGAGCAGCAGCGAGGTCACCCCCTCGAACTGGACCGTGGTCGACAAGATGGGGCGATCCACCCCACCGCCGGTTCCCGAAGAAGCTCAGCTTGCCGCAGACCTCGACTCCCTCTGGAAAGATGACGACCTCAGCGTCGACGAAACGCTCGATCTACGGTTCGACGAGTTCATGGACGGAGACGAAAACGGCACCGACCGAGTGCGTTCGTTCTTGTCCTGACCGCAACCGTCAATCCCTGAGCGGTCAGCGACGGCGAGCGACTTCGAACACCAACAGCGACGCCGCGACGGCGGCATTCAGCGACTCGACTTCTTCGGCGATCGGAATCGTGACGGTCGCCGCCGATGCGTGGCTGGCGGCCAGCGACAGGCCCTCGGTCTCGTTCCCGATCACATAGGCCCCGCGGTCGGGAAGTTCTGCATCGAACAACGAATCGCCACCGGCATCGAGCCCGACGATCGTGAACCGGTGATCGGTGAGGATCGACAGTGCTTCGTCGGTGTCCTCGCATCGCAGGATCGGTGCACGAAAGGCGACCCCGGCTGAGGCTTTGATCACGAGCGGCCCCACATCAGCGGTGCCTCGATGCGGCACGACTACCCCGTCGAGACCCGCAGCGGTCGCCGACCGCAGAATCATCCCGACGTTCGACGGATTGTGCACCCGATCGAGAACGAGCACCGAGCACGCCCAGTCCTTGCCACGACGACGCTGTTCGCAGAAGTCATCGAGCCGCTGCATCTGCGGGGCCACGACATCGGCGACAACGCCCTGGTGATGCCGGCTGCTCCGTGCCACAGCGGTGACCTTCTGCTCAGGTACGCGGCGAACCTCGATCCGTCGGCTCGCGGCCATGCCGGAGATCGTGTCGATCTCGCGGCCCCGCGCGGATTCGGCGATCAAGATCTTCTCGATCGTCAAACCGTCATCGTGGAGTGCCTCGACCACCGGCTTTCGGCCCATGACCGTGATCAGTCGATCACGAGGAGACATCGTGGTCTTCCCGCTCAGGACACGACCTCGAAACGAAGGTGGCCGACGCCAGCGGCCTCGTGACCGCCGTCGACGGTTCCGAAATCGAGCGAGGAGGCAAGGGTTTGTTCACGGATCCACTCGGCCATCGACTCGACCGCCGCGCGGCCGTCAGGGGCCAGATCGAGTGTCAGCGCGATTCGGTCGGTGACGACCAGGTCTTCGACCTTGCGCGCCTCCTGGATGGCGCGAACGATGTCGCGGGCGAGCCCCTCGGCCTCGAGCTCCGGGGTCAAGATGGTGTCGAGTACGACGACGGCGTCGTTGCTTGGCAAGGCTGCCGCCGTGACCCCATCAGCTGGCTGGACGGACATGGCGTACTCGTCGGCCGACAGTTCGTGACCGCCAACCGTCGCCGTGCCGTCATCACCGACAGTCCAATCACCGCGTTTCGCGGCACCGAAGACCACTTGGACGTCACCACCGAGGCGCGGGCCGAGGACCTTGCCGTTCGGTTGGAGCGTGAACGTGGCGTACAACTCGAGGTCGTCGCTGAACTCGACCTGCTTGACGTTGACTTCGTCGGCGATGAGATGTTCGAGTGCATCGAGTCCGCTGCCTGCGCTGCCCGCAACAGTCAGTGTCTGAAGTGGAAGACGGACACGCAAGCCGTTGTCTTCACGGAGCCGCAGCGCCGCGGACACGACGCCTCGCACACGATCCATAGCATCCACGAGATCGGGGTCCGATGGAAGTGTCGACGCGTCGGGCCAATCGGCGAGGTGGACCGAATCGTCGCCGGTCAACGACGTGTAGATCTCTTCGGTGATCATCGGCAGCATCGGCGCCGCAAGGCGCAGGAAGGTCGTGAGGACGGTGTACAGGGTGTCGTAGGCCCGTTCGCGGTCGGCGCGGTCCGCATCTGCGGAGGTGCCCCAGAAGCGGTCGCGGCTCCGCCGGATGTACCAGTTGTTGAGCGCATCGATGAACGAGGCGATCTCGATCGTCGCACCCGCAAGGTCGTATTCGTCCATGCGTTCGGTCGTCGCTTCGACGACGGTTCGGAGCTTGGCGAGGATGTATCGGTCGAGCTCGTCGTCGGAGTCGACGGCGAGCTTCGCCCGGTAGCCGTCGATGTTCGCATACAAGGTGAAGAACGAGTAGGCGTTCCAGATCGGGAGCAGCACTTGGCGAGTGACTTCGGCGATCCCATGATCCGAGATGCGAGCGTCACCGCCCCGCACGATGTTCGAGCTCATGAAGTACCACCGCAGCGCATCAGCGCCTTGCGAGTCGAAGATCTCGGTCGGCTCGGTGTAGTTGCGCAGCTTCTTGGAGAGCTTGGCGCCGTCGTCGGCGAGCAGGATCCCGTGGCAGATGACGTTCTGGAACGAGGGCTTGTCGAACAGCGCACCAGCGAGGACATGCAACGTGTAGAACCAGCCGCGGGTCTGATTGATGTACTCGACGATGAAGTCGGCGGGGTAGTGCTCCTCGAACCACTCCTTGTTTTCGAAGGGGTAGTGGACTTGGGCGAAGGGCATCGACCCGGACTCGAACCAGCAGTCGAACACTTCGGGTACACGACGCATCATCGATCGGCCCGTCGGGTCATCGGGGTTGGGTCGCACGAGCTCATCGATGTAGGGCCGGTGGAGATCGGTTGGGCGCACGCCGAAGTCGGCTTCGAGCTCGTCGAGGCTGCCGTACACGTCGATGCGGGGGTACTCGGGGTTGTCGCTCCTCCACACGGGGATCGGTGAGCCCCAGAAACGGTTGCGGCTGATCGACCAGTCGCGGGCGCCTTCGAGCCACTTGCCGAAACGGCCGTCACGGACGTTGCCCGGGATCCAGTTGATGTCCTGGTTGAGTTCGACGAGGCGATCACGGAAGTCCGTGACCTTGACGTACCAGCTCGGGAGCGCCCGGTAGATAATCGGCGTGTCGGTGCGCCAGCAGTGGGGATAGTTGTGCTCGTAGGAGTCCTGGCGGATCAGCCGGCCCTTCTCGCGAACGGCACGAATGATGTCGGTGTTGGCGTCGAGGACGTTGCGACCGGCGAAGTCAGGGACTTCGTTGGTGAACTCGCCCCGGTCATCTACCGGGACCACCATGCCCATCCCGTTCTCCTCGGCGATTCGCTGGTCGTCCTCGCCGAACCCGGGAGCGGTGTGGACGATGCCGGTACCCTCGGTTGTTTCGACGAAGTCGCCCGCCATGACCCGGAAGGCGTTCAGGTCGTCACGATCCGCAAAGTACGAGAAGAGGGGCTCGTACGTGCGCCCGACGAGATCCGACCCCTTGACGACCCCGTGCTCGGTTGCGCCTTCGAGCTGCTTCTCATACGCCGCGACCGTGGCGGCGCCCAGCACGAGGTATTCGCCGTTGAGCTCCATCACCGAATAGTCCAAGTCGGGACCGACGATCAGGCCGAGATTGGATGGCAGCGTCCATGGCGTCGTGGTCCAGGCGAGCATCTTCATCGGACCCGGATCTCCGGGTACGGGCTCGAGCGAGAACGCCACAGTGATCGCCGGGTCTTGGCGCGGGCGGGTGGCGTCGTCGAGGCGGATCTCGAAGTTGGAGAGCGGCGTCTCGGCGCCCCACGAGTACGGCATGACCCGATTGGCTTCGTAGATCAGGCCCTTGTCCCAGAGCTGCTTGAACGCCCAGATGACGGACTCCATGTAGTCGAGATCCATCGTCTTGTAGTCGTTCTCGAAGTCGACCCACCGAGCTTGGCGGGTGACGGTCTGCTCCCACTCTTCGGTGTAGCGCATGACGCTGGTCCGGCACGCCTCGTTGAACTCCGCGATCCCGTAGTCGGTGATGGCGGCGCGACCGGACACGCCAAGTTGCTTCTCGGTCTCCATCTCGGCGGGTAGACCATGGCAGTCCCACCCGAACCGGCGGTCGACCTTGAGTCCGCGCATTGTTTGATAACGGGGCACGACGTCCTTGATGTAGCCCGTCAGTAGATGGCCGTGATGGGGGAGCCCATTCGCAAACGGAGGACCGTCGTAGAAGACGAACTCGTCCCCTTCACGGACCTCGATCGACTGGGCGAATGTGTCGTCGGCTGCCCAGCGCTCGAGAATTCGAGCTTCGATCGCGGGGAAATCGGGCTTGTCGGCAGCCGGGTAGGGGTTCGATTCGTTGCCAGTCATGGGAGGGAAGGCTAGCGACCCTCTGCGAGGGGACGGTTCGTCCGGCCCATTCGGAAATTCAACGAGCGCGACGAAGGACTACGTATGTCTGCCCTCACTTCCTTTGCGGCGTCACTTCGAGCACGCCGCCAGTCCACACCATCCGACCGCGGCGCGATCCTCGTGCTGTCGGCTCTCGTCATGATCCTGCTCTTGCTGATCGCCGCGTTCGCCACCGATCTGGGCGCGTGGTATCGCCAGGGCCAGTCGCAGCAGCGTGCGGCCGATGTCGGGTCGTTGAACGGCATTCAGACGTACCAGGCGGAGATCCGTCAGGACTTCTCCGACATGGGCGTGTCGGCGTGGGATGACATCGCGTCGAACACGGTCCGTCGGGATCTGGAAACGAAGGCGATGGAGGAGGCGGTGAACTCGGTCGTCGGGTTGTTCGAGGCCGCAGGCGTCTCGATCTCGAATCCGGCGACCTACAACATTGACCCTCCACCGTCTGGTGAGTCGACGGCAACGATCACCGCTGACGATGGCACGGTGATCGTGATCACGCGGAATCTGAACGCAGAGATGATTCTGACGGTGTCGAAGCCGGGCCAGCAGTACTTCTCGTCGTTGATTCGTGACGCGCCGGACATCGTGCGCGAGTCGACGTCGACGTTGTCGAACTGTGGCGCCGTGTGTCGAATCCCCATCGAGATCAATCCGCCGTTCACCGGCTTCCAGGCCACCGGCAAGGGCGACGGCTACGGCCCGCTCCTGTACGGCGAAGAAGAGATCTGGGCGGTCAACCACCACAACTTCGGCAGCCAAGGCGACATCATCTGCATGGACCGCGAGACGCAAGCGCCGTGTCGTGCGGACGGCCAGCACTATGCGCTCGGCAACTATCAGACCGGCAACCGGCCGGTCGAGTACATCGACGTCGACAACTTCGGGGCAACCGGAAAGATCTACTTCGCCTCGTCGATCAAGGACTCGAAGCGCTCGGGTCTCGCGTGCTTCGACGTTGTTGCCCGACGTTTCTGCAACACGCCGTACGTCGACCTGTTCGACATGGGTACGGCACAGTGGCCGAATACGATCAATGCATCTGGCCCGTGGGAGTACAACGGCAAGTTGTACGTCTTGGCTCAAGATGGACAGCTCGGCTGTGTCACGAAGGCGATGACGACGTGTGGTATCTGGGAGACGGCTGCGTTCGGTCATCCGAACTCACCCAATCTTCTAACGGAGACGCAGATCGCCCACGGTGAGCAGCTTGGCTCCAAGCTCTACGTGAGCCAAGACACCTACGTCGGTCAGATCTTTCACTGCTGGGACTTCGCCACGTCGGCACCCTGTTGGGGCGGAACCGTTCACTTCGTCGGATACATGGGCTCCGGAAGCGATGACCACCTCACGCACTTTCGATATAGCTCGACCGGCGTGGAGACCGGCATCTGCACGTCGGACATCATTGGTCAGCGCAACGCGTGCGTCAGCCTCGACGGAAGCGCAGTCACCGAGATTGTCGGACTGAAAGAGCACCTCAAGCCCCTCAAGCAAGACTGGGGTGGGGACGCGATCACGTGGAACAAGGAGCGGACCTTCTTCGCTGGCGGCAACTCGAATCGAATCGCCTGCTGGGACTGGACGACGAACTCGGCGTGCCAAGACGTGACGACCGCGAACCCCGCTGTGGCGTCTTTGGGAATCCTCAACGTGTACGAGTTCGCCGGGAAGAAAGACGTGGCGCCCTACGGATTCGCACAGGTATCGGAGTTCTGCATCATCGGCCTCGGCCACAATTCGATCTTCTACAGCTTCAACCCCAAAGGCATGTCGTCGTGTGTCGACACCGAAGTCGAGACGAAGATCGAGCCCTGCACGTGCGCCAATGGCGACAACAAGTGGGGCGAAGTCCAGATCCCGGACGAGCTTCTCAACATGGTCGACGATCTCGTGGCGACCGTCCGCTACGACAACGGCACGCAGGTACTGACCGACGTCGATCTGATCGCCGAAGGCGGTGTACTCGACTTGTCGCCTGCCGACCCCAACGCCGACTTCTTGTGGCTGAAGCTCGAAGTGAAGTCGAGACTCAACCTCGACGGAACGCCGGTTTGGACTGACCCCATCACGGCCGATCTCCAGCTCGTCGTGCAGCCCACGCTGACCGACTGAAGCACCCCCCGCAACGCGGAGACCCTGATGGCCCGATCGACTCTCTGAGTCGGTCGGGCCACGCTCCGTGGGAGAACGCCACGGGTAGATGTCAACCGCATGACGTAGTCTGATCGGCTGATGACGTCACCTTGGGTGGGCGAATACGCTTGCGGTCATGGCACTTTCTCTCCGCAGGCTGGTCTTCGTACTTGGTGCAGCCCTCGTTCTGGCCACGGCCGTCGCCCTCGCTCTCGGAGTCGGCCCAAGCCGTGCGGAGGGAGCGATCGTCCACGGACAGCTCGTCCCCGAAGACCCACGTCGTGACGTGCCCGTCGTCCTCGACGGTTCGGTGTACGCACATGCACAGATGGGCGACCGGATCTTCGTCGGCGGGGACTTCCAACAGGTCCAACTTCCCGACGGAAGTATCCTCAACCAGGCCTACATCTTCGCCTATGACATCGACACCGGTGCCATCGACCCATCGTTCGCCCCTGTCCTCAACAACAGCGTCCGCGCCCTCGAACTGGCCCCCGACGGCAACTCGCTCTACGTCGGCGGACGCTTCTGGAAGTGGGACACGCGCTTCCCCAATCGCATCGCGAAACTCAACTTCGACGGTTCGCTCGACACGACGTTCACGGGTTCCGCATCAGCCGTCGTCCATTCGATCGCGGCACGTGCTGATCGGATCTTCCTGGCTGGGGACTTCCAAACGGTCTCGGGCCAGCCACGCATCGGATTCGCCGCGGTCGACGCCAACACCGGCGCCGCCGACGCCGGATTCGTGATGGACGTCGGTCTGAGCGTGATCAACCCACAGCTCGGCCGCACCGTCGTGCTCTCGAGCGACGGGAACACGCTGTTTGGCATGCACTTCGGTCGATCGATCAACGGCCAGACCCGTGAGGCCCTCATGAAGGTCGACGTGTCCGCCCCAACGGCGGTGCTTTCGCCGTGGCAGGTGAACTGGATCGCACAGAACCCACAGAAGAGTTGTCTCGGGGCGCTCCGCGACATGGCGATCTCGCCCGACGACTCGTTCATCGTCGTTGGTGGGCAGGGCGCCGACAATCCGCCCAACTGCGATTCGGTGTTGCGGTATCCGACCGCCGGCAACGGAGCCGTTCCATTCGACTGGTCGGCACGGATGTACTCGAGCGTGTTCTCCCTCGCCGTCAGCGATGTTGCGGTCTACGTGGGCGGTCACTTCTGCGCCGCACCGCTCAACGGTGCGCCTCCCGGCGGTGTGACGTCAACGTGGGCTGGCACCGCGAACGGCTGCGACGTCAACGATCCGCTGAATCCGGTCAACCCGTCCGTCAAGGATCCAAACGGCGCCGTCTTCCGGCGTCAGCTTGCAGCGCTGAACCCGTCGAACGCGCAGGCGCTCGCATGGGATCCGGGTTCGACCAATGACGTTGGTGTGTTCGATCTCACGCTCATCGAGCGTGGCCTGCTGATGGGTTCCGACGGTGATCGATACAACGATATTTTGACTGGCCCCTCGGGGTTCCTCGACTTCGGCGGCGCCGCGGACACGACTCCTCCGACGGTTTCGGTCACCTCCCCGGCCAATGGCACTGTCGTCTCGACCGTCACGGCATTGACCGGATTCGCAGCCGACGATCAGTCTCTCACCAGCGTGACCGTTCGCCTGAAGAACATCACGACCGGTCAGTGGCTGCAGGCGGACAACGCAACGATGGGGCCCGCTGCCGCCGACCTCGCCGTCACCCTCACCCCCACAGGGCTCGGGACCGCTGACTGGTCCGTCGCCATCGGGGGAGTGCTCCCGACCGGCCAGTACGAGGTCCGGACCTTCGCCACCGACGCTGTCGGCCTCACGACCGCCCCAACGCTTATCTCCTCGTTCCTGATTCCGGGTGCAGCCCAGTGTTCGGTCGCCCTCGACGCGAACGACGTACCCGTCGTCTCGTGGTCTGGCGTGACCGACGGGCAGAACAGCACGGTTGCGGTGCGCCGAGACGGCGCATGGGTCACCAACGCCCCATCGGGAACCGCAAGTTACGTCGACAATGCGGCTGCTCCAGGCCCGCACACCTATGTCGTGCGCTGGCGTCCTGACGGCGTCCGAACCGACATCCCGTGCGGTTCGGTGACGGTTCCGCCGCCGACCGGCAATGCCTGTACAGCCGTGCTCAACGCCGCTGGTGAAGTCGAGCTCGACTGGACGGCGGTCGCCGGTGCCGCTCGCTACGTGGTCCGTGACAACGACGGCTGGGTCGCGACCGTCGACGCCGGCCTCAGCTACGTCGACATGGCGCCGACGCTCGGCGACCGGACCTATGTGATCCGCCACTGGGTTGGCGGCAACCGGGTCGACCGGACGTGCGCCCCCAACCCGATCACGGTGACCGCCGGCGGCGGTGGCGGGATCACGTGTACCGCGGTCGTCAACGGCAACGGTGATGTCGTCCTCAACTGGAGCGCGATCGCCGGTGTGTCGACGTATCAGGTGCGTGACAACGCCGGATGGGTGGCCACGGTTAGCGGGGCCTTGAGCTACACCGACACCGACCCCGGTGCTGGTACCCAGACCTACGTCGTCCGCTATCGAGTGGGTGGTGTCCGAACCGACCTCACCTGCACACCGGACGTCACGCCCTGATCCGCAGCTGGTTTCGGCGCCTGGCGTCGATCGGCTTCAGCCGGGGTCAGACCCCATCGAGCGCATCGTTGAGATCGGCGACGAGGTCGTCGCCGGTCTCGATACCGACCGACAACCGGACTAGGTCGTCGGGGACCTCGAGCGGCGAACCGGCGGCTGACGCATGTGTCATCACACCGGGGTGTTCGATCAGCGACTCGATGCCACCGAGTGACTCGGCGAGCGTAAACAACCGTGTCTTCGTGGTGACTGCCTTTGCGGCTTCGAGGCCTGCAGCGACCCGGAATGAGACCATGCCGCCGCCAGCCTTCATCTGGCGAGAAGCGATGTCGGCTCCGGGTGTCCCTTCGAGGCCCGGGTAAAGGACGGTCGATACGGCCGGGTGCGCCTGAAGCATCTCGACGACCTGATGAGCGTTCTGCACGTGGCGATCCATCCGGACGCCGAGGGTCTTGAGGCCGCGGAGGGTCAAGAAGCAGTCCATGGGCGCCGGGACGGCGCCGACGGCGTTCTGCAGATATTTGATGTCGCCTGCCCAGTCGTCGTCGTTGGTCGCGGCGAAGCCGCCGACGACGTCGGAGTGGCCGCCGATGTACTTCGTTGTCGAGTGGATGACCAGGTCGGCACCGAGCGAGATCGGCTGCTGGAGGTACGGCGAGGCGAACGTGTTGTCGACAACGAGCTTGGCGCCCTTGGCATGGGTGATCTCGGCGGTCGCGGCAATGTCGAAGACGGTGAGCAGCGGGTTGGTGGGCGTCTCCATCCACACAATCTTTGTGGCGGGATTCCAGTTGGCCGACAGCGCCGTGAGATCGGTGAGGTCGGCGGCCTCCCAAGTGACGCCGGCTCGGGTGATGACCTGGCTGATGAGACGGAACGTTCCGCCGTAGGCGTCGTTGCCGAGCACGATGTGATCACCAGCACGCAGCGACCGAAGCACCGTGTCTTCGGCGGCCAGCCCCGAGGCGAATGCGTAACCGTGTCGAGCGCCTTCGAGATCGGCGAGCGCTTCCTGCAGGGCCGTACGAGTGGGGTTGTCGGTGCGGGAGTACTCATAGCCGGTGTGATCACCAGGCGAGGGCTGCGCATATGTGGACGTCTGGAAGATCGGGGTGATCACGGCACCGGTGACCGGTTCGGGGTCCTGCCCGACGTGGATGGCGCGGGTTTCGAACCCGTCGGTCGATTCGGTCATCACGATTCTCCGGTGGTGGGGGCGAGGAATTCGAGCACGTCCGTGTGGCTGATCACCGTGCGGGGACGCCCGCCGTCGACGACGAGCAGGGCGTTGGCGGTCTCGAAGAGTTCGACCGCCGTCTGGATCGACTGGCCGATCCCGATCGTGGGCAGCCCGAGCGCCATGACGTTCTCGACAGGCTTGTCGAGGATCGATTCGTCGGCGAACGCGGCATTCATCAACTGGAGCTCCGACACCGATCCGCTGACCTCGGCGAGGGCGAAGGGGGGTTCGTTCTTGGCGACCGGTACCTGGCTCACCCCGGAACGGCGCATCAGCTCCACGGCATCGCGCACGGGTGTCTCGGGGTTGACGTAGATCAGTTCTCGATCCTGCTCGCCCTTTGCGTTCACCACAGCCGACACGCAGGTCGTCGCATCGCATTCGATGAAGCCGAGCCGGGCGAGGTAATCGTCGTTGAACACCTTGGATAGGTAGCCGCGTCCAGAGTCGGGCGTGAAGACGACCATCAGGTCGTCGGGGCCGAGGCGTTCGGCGACCTGGAGGCCTGCGGCGATCGCCGTGCCACACGATCCGCCGAGGAGGAGGCCCTCTTCTTGGGCGACCCGGCGGGCCATCGCAAAGCTGTCGTTGTCGGAGATCGCGACCACCTCGTCGACGAGATCGGCGTGGTATGTCGTCGGCCAGAAGTCCTCGCCGACACCTTCGACGAGATAGGGCCGACCGGAGCCTCCGGAGTACACCGAACCTTCGGGGTCGGCGGCAATGATGTGGATGTCGGGGTTCTTTTCTTTGAGGTACTTCGCAACGCCCGAGATGGTCCCCCCGGTGCCGGCACCGGCGACGAAGTGCGTGATCTTGCCGTCGGTCTGCTCCCAGATCTCCGGGCCAGTCGTGTGGTAGTGCGATTCGGGGTTGACCTGGTTGGAGTACTGGTCGGGACGGAACGCTCCCGGTATCTCCTTCACGAGCCGTTCGGCCGTCGAGTAGTACGAGTCCGGATCTTCGGGCGCCACCGCAACCGGGCACACCACCACCTCGGCGCCGTACGCACGAAGCAGGTCGACCTTCTCCGGGGCGACCTTGTCGGTCATCACGAACACGCACCGATACCCACGCTGATTGGCGACGATCGCCAGCCCGACGCCGGTGTTGCCGCTGGTGGGCTCGACGATCGTGCCGCCGGGCTTGAGGAGCCCGGACTCTTCGGCCGCGTTGATCATGGCCAGCGCGGGTCGGTCCTTCGACGAACCGCCCGGGTTGGTGAGCTCGACCTTGAGCACGAAGTCACATGCGAGATGGCCCGCGATCTTTGGGGTTCGGACCATCGGCGTGTTGCCGATGAGGTCGATCACGGAGTCATGGATGTCCATGCGGTCCTCTCACAGATGGTGGGCGCAGATCTGAGTCTGACGCACGACGCGGTCGATCACCACCGACTTGGCCGGAATTCATTCAGGACGCTGCGGGTTGCGCCCGCTGGGTCGGACGCGGGAGGCTCGCCCCATGGGGCATGGACACGACTTCGAGACGATCCGGTTGGAGCCGACTGAGGGTGGGGTGTGGGAGCTCGTGCTCACCCGGCCACCGGCCAATGCGCTGTCGAAACAGATGGCGTTCGAGCTGCGGCAGGCCACGTCGTTTCTGGTCGCCTCGCCCGACGTTCGGGCGCTCGTGCTCTGGGGCGAGGGCAAGGTGTTCTTCGGCGGAGGTGATCTCGTTGAGATGGCCGAAGCTGGGGACCGGACCGCCGCCAACCTGCACGAGATGACGATCGACTTCCACGGCGCGCTGAATCGCCTGGCGCGACTCGATGCTCCCGTCGTGGGCGCCATCACCGGTACGGCCGGCGGGGCGGGGATGAGCCTGACCGCGGCCATGGACCTGGTCTATGCCGGTGAGTCAGCGAAGTTCACGATGGCGTACACCGCAGCAGGGCTGTCCATCGACGGCACGTCGTCGTTCTTCTTGTCGCGGGTGATCGGTCTGCGGCGGGCGACCGAGCTGGTGCTGACCAACCGGGTGCTCTCGGCGACCGAAGCGCTCGAGTGGGGGCTGATCAATCGAGTTGTCGCCGACGACGAGGTACTTGCCGACGCACGGAAGCTGGCAGCCACGCTTGCTGACGGCCCGAAGATGGCCTTCGGCGCAGCCAAACGATTGCTGGTCGACGGTGCGTCTTCGGCTCTCGAGGCCGCCATGGAACGTGAAGCGTTCGCCATCAGTCAGCAGTCGCTGCACCCCGAGGCCATCGAGGGAATCGACGCCTTCCTCAACAAGCGCAAGCCTGATTTCCGAGGCTGAACTCAGCCGGCGAGCGATCGCAGCCGCCAGGTGGTGAGGGCGTCGATGGCGCCGCGCATCGTCTCGGGCGTGCCGCAGAAGCTGAAGCGCATCCATCGGTGACCCTCGTCGGGATCGAAGTCGACGCCCGGGGTTGCCGCCACGCCGAGCTCGCGTAGCCACTCGGCCGCGAGCGCCTTGGAATCGGCGGCGAGGTGGTCGGTCCGAGCCCAGACGTAGAACGCGCCATCGGCGGGGGCGAGGTCGGTCATCCCGGCCTTCGGGAGGCCGTCGAGCAGGATCGCCCGGTTTTCGGTGTAACGATCGACGTGACTGCGCAGTTCGTCGTGGCAGCCGAGTGCGGCGAGGGCGACGTGTTGCGAGATCGCTGGCGGGCAGATCACGAGATTCTGCGCGAGTCGGTCGAAGGGGGTGACCAGATCCTCGGGTAGGACGGCCCAGCCGATCCGCCAGCCGGTCATCGAGAAATACTTGCTGAAGCTGTTGATGACGATCGCTCGATCGGAGAGCTCGGTCGCGGTCGTCGCCTCGGCGCCTTCATAGATCAGGCCGTGGTAGATCTCGTCACTGATGAACCGGCAGTCGTGCTCCTCACACCACGACACGAGCGCCGTGAGTGCCGCTCGGGAGAGCACCGTTCCGGTCGGGTTCGACGGGGACGCGACGATCACGCCATCGAGCGGGCCGGTCGCCGACGCGGCGTCGAGGTGATCAACCGTCGGCACGAAATCCGTCGTCGCGTCGATCCGGATCGGTACGGCTTCGAGGTCGAGCGCGGCGAGCATGTTTCGGTAGCACGGGTAGCCCGGCACGGTGACGCCCACTCGCGCACCGGGCTCGAAGGCCGCAAGGAGTGCGAGGACGAACGCCCCCGATGCGCCCTGCGCGATGGCGATTCGGGCCGGGTCGACGTCGATGCCGTGCCAGTCGGCGATGTGGCCAGCGATGCCCATCGGAAGCTCGGCGATGCCGCGGCTTGTCGTGTAGCCGAGCACGTTGGTGTCGAGCAGCTCGTGCGCCCGGGCAATCGCTCCGGCCGGCGCGCCGGTGGATGGCTGGCCGACCTCGAGGTGGAAAACGGCGTTGCCGGCGCGTTCGGCGGCGTCAGCTGCCGCGACGACCTCCATGACATAAAACGGGTCGATCGATTGGCGCACCCCGTGAGAGTAGCGAGCCAGGCTCCGCCGACCGTCAGCCGTGCCCGGCCAACCTCCAGAAGTGCAGGTCGACCGCCGGAGCTACGTGGTCAGCCGCCGGAAGTAAACGAGTCGGCTCCGGCATCGGGTGGAGTTGGGTCGTCTCGGCTCTCGAGCCAACCGTGCGGGAGGATGACGCGTTTGGGTCCGTGGCTGTGGCCACGGGTCATTCGGGCCGCGTCGGGCGGAAAGGCTTCGTCGGGGAGCGTTGCGAGACCGTCGACGAGATCTTGGCGGGTCGACATTTGGTGCATCGTCTGGCGGAATGACGGACCGACCGCAAAGCCCTTGAGGTACCAGCCCGTGTGCTTGCGAAAGTCCCGAACACCACGGTCCTCGCCGAGCCAGCCGATGAGTAGATCGAGGTGCTCGATCATGATCGCGCCCACCTCGTGGAGCGACGGTGCTTCGTCGATCGGTCGACCGGTGAGGCCTTGGGTGAGCTCGCGGAACAGCCACGGGCGGCCAAGGCACCCACGTCCCACGACGACGCCGTCGCAGCCGGTCTGGTGCATCATCTCGATCGCGTCGGAGGCTTCCCAGATGTCGCCATTGCCGAACACCGGAATGGAGGTGACTGCTGCTTTCAGCTCGCCGATGGCGTCCCATCGGGCGTTCCCGGAGTACGCCTGCTCGGCGGTGCGGGCGTGGAGGGCGATCGCCGCGACACCTTCGTCTTCGGCGATACGTCCGGTGTCGAGCATCGTGACGTGGTCGTCGTCGATGCCAATGCGGAACTTCAGCGTGACGGGAATGCCCTCGGCATTGGTCACCATGGCACGGGCAATGTCGCGCAGCAGGTTGTGGTGCCAGGGGAGGGCCGATCCGCCGCCATGGCGGGTGACCTTCGGGACCGGGCAGCCGAGATTCATGTCGATGTGGTCGACGCGACCTTCGCCGACGAGCTTCTTGACCGCTTCGCCGATCCAGTACGGGTTGGTGCCGTAGAGCTGGATGCTGCGAGGAGATTCGTCGTCTGCGAACTCGGCGGTCTGGAGCATCTTGCGATGCCCTTCGATGAGGGCACGAGCGGTGATCATCTGGTTGACGTAGAGGCCCCCGCTGGCGGTTGTGGCGTCTCCGGGCGCCGTCGTCGAGTCGTCGAAGGCCATTTCGTTGCCGAACCGTCGACAGAGGGTTCGGTATGGCGCGGTGGTCACGCCGGCCATCGGGGCGAGCACGACAGGAGGCGACACGGTGATCCGACCGATCTCTACGGCAGGAGCGACCGTGGCGGCGGAGTCGGTCGAGGTGTCCTCTCGGCGTGATTCGGTAACGGTCACCTCTTCAGTGTGGCTGCACTGCGACGAATCGACGACCGGTGCACTGAGGTCATGATCGGAGGTGGTCGTACGACAGGCCGACGTCGCCGAGGAGCTGTCCGAGCCGATGACGCGGAAGCCCGATCACGTTGTCGTGGCTCCCGTCGATCGCCGCGACGAACAGCCCGCCCGCCCCCTGGATGGCATACGCACCCGCCTTGTCGAGCGGTTCGGCGATCGACGCGTACCAGTCGATGTCGGAGTCGGACAGCGGCGCGAATCGCACCACCGTGCGTTCGACACCGGCGACGGTCGTCTCTGCCGTGCGGACAGCGACGCCGGTCATGACTTCGTGGGTGCGTCCGGACAGGCGATGCAGCATTTCCTTTGCCCGGTCGGGAGTGTGCGGTTTGCCGAGGATCGCACCATCGATCGTCACGACCGTGTCGGCGGCGATGACGACCTCGCTGGAACCACAGGATCCGACGCTGGCCTTCGAGCGGGCGAGGCGCTCGACGTGCGGGTACGGCTCTTCGGCGTCGAGCGGGCTTTCGTCGATGTCTGCGGGACGCACGATCGCCGCGATACCGAGCTCGCCGAGCAACGCGGCACGCCGCGGTGATCCGGAGGCCAGAATGCAGGTCATGGTGGAAGCCATCGAGCGCCGACGCTAGTGCTCACGCACGAGGGCGACGCGCCGATGGAACCGCCGAGTCCCCGAACCCTGGAGGGTTTTGTCATGGCCGAGACCGTTCTCGTCACCGGCGGTGCCGGATACATCGGAAGCCACACCGCTCTTGCCCTGCTCGAGGCGGGTCACGACGTCGTCGTCGTCGACAACTACGTGAATGCGAAACCGGGTGCGCTCGCCGACGTCGAAGACGTGACCGGTCGGTCCATCACCGTGGTCGACGGCGATGCCCGTGATCGCAAGCTCGTCGAGCACACGATGCGTGAGAACGGCGTCACTGCGGTGATCCACATGGCGGCACTGAAGGCGGTCGGTGAGTCGGTCGAAATGCCGATCGAGTACTACGGCAACAACCTTGAGTCGGCGATCTCGACCCTCGACGCCATGCGTGCTGCGGGCGTCTGGAAGTTCGTGTTCTCCTCGTCGGCAACGGTCTATGGCGATCCGGAGAGCTGCCCGATTCCCGAGACCGCGTCGATCGGGGCGACGAACCCGTACGGCATGACCAAGCAGATGATCGAGGTGATCCTCGAGGACGTCGCAGCGTCGGACGAGCGGTGGACGATCACGTCGCTGCGCTACTTCAATCCGATCGGTGCTCACGAGAGTGGCCGGATCTCCGAAGCGCCGATCGGCAAGCCGAACAACCTGATGCCGATGGTCATGGACGTCGCGACAGGCCGCCGCGACAAAGTCATGGTGTTCGGGAACGACTGGCCGACGGTCGATGGCACCGGCGTGCGCGACTACATCCACGTGATGGATCTGGTCGAAGGACATGTCGCCGCGCTCGAAGCGATGTCGGCGCAGAGCGGCTACGAGGTCTACAACCTCGGTCAGGGCCGCGGCACCAGCGTCCTCGAATTGATCAAAGCGGTCGAAGACGTGACCGGCTTGTCGATCGCCTATGAGATCACCGATCGCCGCGCCGGCGACATTGCCGAATGCGTGGCCGACCCGACTCGGGCGAATACCGAACTCGGCTGGAAAACGCGTCGCAGCACCGCTGACGGCTGCCGCGACTCCTGGAACAGCCAGAACACCTGACCAGCAATCGCTGAGGCGGTCGTTGTAATGAGAGGGTCAGACCCCCGAATTACGTACTGACGAAAGTTTGGGGTCAGACCCTCTCCTTACCTGTCGCTACTGGCTTTCGCTTTCGAGTTCGTCGGAGAGGCGGCCGATGCGCTGTTGGAGCCGCTCGATGCGGGCCTCTTGTTTGCCGATCGCGGTCTCGACACGGTCGCGGTCTTCGTCGGCGGTGTGGCCCAGCTCCAAGCGCAAGATCGAGAGATTCTCTTCGGCCTCGGACAGATCGCGTCGAGCCGATTCGAGCTGTCCCGCTCGTTCGGCCTTGTCGAACACTCGATGCTCGGCCGATGGTCGCCACGTCTCGTCGTCGCTCGCTTCGGCGCCATCGGGAAGCAGCGGCGCATTCGAGACCGAACGGCGGGCGATGAACATCGGCGACATGATCTCGATGCCCTCGTCGGAGAGCACGTCGAGAATCGAACCACGGAGTTTCGATCGGGCAGCGAGCATCGATCGGGGGTCTTCGAGAAAGCCGGCGATCCGGTAGACGATCGAGTAGTCGCCGAGTTCGAGCACCTGGACGAACGGATCGACGAGACCAGCCTCACGACCGGCACGAATGAACAGGGGTTCGAGGACGTGGCGGCTCACGTCGTAGCCGAGCGACACGGTGGCCGACACGATCGTGCCCGAGCTGTGCACGACCCGTAGGGGCTGGTTCATCATCACCGAGTTCGGGATCGTCACGAGGTCGCGGTCGGGGGTCTGGATCTCGGTGTGGAACAAGCCGAGTTCGGACACGCGGCCCATTCGCTCGCCGACCTCGATGAAGTCGCCCGGCCGAAAACTCGCCACCGACCGGAGCATCAGGCCGGCCATGGCGTTGGCGATGATCGATTGCGACGAGATGGCGAGCGCACCGGTGACGACGAGACCAAGGACGCTGAAGGCGAGGTCGGAGTCGCTGCCGTCGGGCAACACGAAGATGACGGCCAGCAGGCCGACCAACACGATCACGATGGTGGCGATCTGCTGGCGGAACCGCCGGTCGCTCGCATTGTGCTTCGATGATCGACCGACGACGAGGCGTGACAACGCGATCGCCAGCACCATGACGACGATGACGCCTACGGCCGGAAGCCAATCGGTGAGCATGAGGAGTTGTCCTACAGGATGCGGCGGTCCGCTGCCCACCTCGTCAGCTCGTGACGGTTCGACAGTTGGAGTTTGCGGAGCACCGACGACGCGTGTGACTCGACTGTCTTGATCGAGATCGTGAGTCTCCGCGCGATCTCTTTGTAGGCATAGCCACGAGCGAGCAGACGCATCACTTCTTGTTCGCGAGCGGTGAGTTGGTCGAGTTCGGGGTCGGCTTCGGGGGACGAGAGGTCAGTGGAGAACGCGTCGAGCACGAACCCGGCGAGCCGGGGAGAGAACACGGCGTCACCGTCGGCGACTCGAGTGACCGCGTCGATGAGCCCGGCCCCGTCGGTCGCTTTCGTGATGTAGCCGCGCGCTCCGGCCCGGATGACGGCGATCACGTCTTCGGCGGCGTCCGACACCGATAGCGCCAAGAACACGGTGGTCACTCCGCGGTGCACAGCGCCGGCGATGACGTCGGCGGCCGTCCCCGAAGGCAGATGAACGTCGCACACGACGACGTCGGGCTTTTCGCGCACGATCACGTCGATCGCTTCGGGCACGTCTCCTGCTTCGCCGACGATCGTGAACGCCGTTTCGAGTTCGGCTCGCACGCCAGCACGGACGAGGGCGTGGTCGTCGATCAGTACGAGTCTCGTCATGGTTGGGTTGCTCCTTCGGGGATGGGCAGGCGCAGCTCGACTTCGGTGCCAGCGTCGACCGATGCATGAATGATCGCTTCTCCACCGGCACGGCGCATCCGGGCGATGATCGACTCGGTGACTCCGCGGCGGTCGGCGTCGATGTCGTCGGGCTCGAATCCGACGCCGGTGTCTCGAATGAAGACTTCGACCACGGCATCTCGGTGCTCGGCGTAGACGTCGATGCGGGGAACTCCGGCATGTTTCGCGGCGTTGGTCATCGCCTCGCCCGCGGCATCGAGAAGGGGAGTGAGGAGCGGGCGTTCGAAGGTCACCGAGTCGCCGACCGCGATCACCTCGATGACGATGTCGTGCGACTGCTCTACGCGGGTGGCGACCGCTTCGAGGCCGCTCTGGAGTCGGACCCGATCCGAGGCCGAGGGGCCCGGCCCGTACAGCCACCCGCGGAGCTCGCGTTCTTGTTGGCGGGCGATCTGCGTCGTCCGTGCCGGGTCGTCGGCGTGGCGTTGGATGAGGCTGAGCGTTTGGAGGACCGAGTCGTGAAGGTGCGCAGAGATTCGGGCCCGTTCGTCCTGACGCACGCGATCCTGGCGTTCGGTGTCGAGATCACGACCGAGGCGAATCACCGACGGAGCGGCGACGATCGCGATACCGGCAACGATGGCAAGGCCGAAGATCAACGCCACAATCGCGTCGACAAGGCTGAATTGGAGAGCCGCAAAGGCGATCAGCCCGCCGACGGCGACGGTTACGCCGGCGACGACTCGGGCAACGACGGACAGACCTTCATCGTTCTGGCCGCGTGACCAGGCGATCAGCGCCCCGGTCAAGACGAAACCGAGCGGGAAGACGATGTTGTTGAATACGTCCGAGCTGAACCGGGCGAAGAGGATGAGGAGTCCGAGGGTGATCGAGCCGACGGCGACGTGCCGGTGTGTCGACGTCGCGCCTTTGGGCTGTGGCCGGTACGGGCTGATCCGATTGGGGGCGGCGACCGCCGTGACCGCCCAGGCGAGTGCGTAGACAACGAGTCCCCAGCCTCCTGCCAGAGCGAGGATGACAAACGCCGTTCGAATCACGAGGGGCTGCACGCCGACTTCGATCGCGATCGCGGCAGCCACGCCGCCGAGCACACGCTCGTTCCGGTCGATTCGTGGGATCTGCCAGCGCGATGCGGCGGACGAGGTCAGCTGGGTCACGTATTCAGTGTCGCAGCATGCGGGCTCGCGACCCATCAGGGTCGACCCTGATACGACCCTGAGGGTGCGGTCGAGGTTCCGGGAATGATGCGGGCGACACCCGATTTCGGTGGGTGATCCCGGTCCGCATGATGAATCCATGGACAACGACACGAACCCCAACCACGACCACAGCGCCTCGGGTGAGGCCGACGCATCGACCCACGACGAGCTCGGGTTCGAGCCGATGACGGACACGACCGACGACCTCGTCGTCGACGAATCGACCGAAACCTCGCGCGACGCAGCCGACGTTCCAGAGATGGCAGCCGATGCCGCAGAGGTGATTGACGGCGACGACTTGCTCGCCGAGGCCGATGCGCTTCGTGCCGACGAGCGAATCGACGACGTCGAGTTCGATCCGGTTGCCGAGTCTGTGCCCTCCAACGACGACTCGACGGATGGTCATACGATCGATGATGTGGATGCCGACCCCACCTTCGCCGACGACCGCGAGCCGACCTTCGGCGAGGGCTTCTCCGCGAACGACGGCTTCTCGTCGACCACACCTCCACCCCCTGGCGGTTCTCGCCCGCATGTCGCGGCAACACAGCGACTGGTGCGTGACCCCTACGCCCGGCTCGGTGGTGTCGCCTCGGGCGTTGCTCATCGATATGGCTGGGACGTCGCCCTCACCCGCCTCGGTGTGGTGCTAGCGGTGCTGGTCTCGGGCGGAACGGCGCTGCTCGTGTACTTCCTGGCGTGGCTGATCATCCCTCGAGCCACGTACTGGCCGCCGACCGTGTCGAACACGCGCGTCGGCGAGCGATTCACCAGCCGAGACATCGGTGTTGGCCTGCTGGTGCTCGGGGCGCTCTTCGTCCTCGGCATCGGAGCCGGCGAGTTTGGGGCGATCCTCGTGCCGCTGGCCCTCGTCGGCGGCGGCGTGTGGCTGCTGATGCAGGAGCCCCGTACGCCGCAAATGGCGATGGCCTCCGCTCCTGCCGCCCCGCAGGCGGCGTCGACTCCCCAGGACGCGGTGGCTCCCAACCCGATGAACTCCAACACGATGGCCTTTACCACGATGACCTCGGACCCGGCCACGAACGTGACCGCCCCGCAGGCGCCGTCATCCGAATGGCCTGACCTCAGCGGTGGTGGCCCGGCCGGCCCGGGATTCGATCCGACCCCAACTCCTCCGGGAGCACCGGTTCCGCCTCGTCGCCGTGGTCGACGCGTGCTGGTTCTCGGGTTCCTCGCTGGCCTGGCCTTCCTCTTCTTGGCCGTGATCATCATCCCAATCGCACTGCTCATCGCCTTCAGCCAGGGCGACATCGATATCGACACCGACAATCAGGTCTCGATCACGCCGATGACGGTCGATGCGATTCCGAGCGACTACGAAATCGACGCCGGAGAGATCACCCTCGATCTGACGGGGCTGACCGTCGACGACTTCGACGGCCTCGACGTGCCCATCGAGTCTCGCATCGAGGCCGAGGCTGGGTCGATCCGTGTCGTCATCCCCGAGGACCTGCCGGTCACGATCGATGCCGAAGGTCGCTTCGGTTCGGTCAACGTGTTCAACGACGAGTCGAACGGTGTCGGCCCGGATCGCCAGTTCAGCGACTCCGACCCGGTCATCGATCTCGAGATCGATCTCTCCGTCGGCGAAATCGTCGTCGAGCGAGGCTGAGCCAATGTTGATCGACATCGTAATCGCGCTGCCGCTTCTCGTCATCGGATTGGTCACGGTCATCGACTTCGACGGATGACAGAAGGACGGACGGCACAACGAGGCGCTCCCGCCACGAAATGCCGGCCGCGTAGGCTCGCCGACGTGCAGAAATCACTGCTCGTCACGATCCTGGCGGTCGGCATTGCCGCGTCTGGCTGTAGTTCGGCGTCGACCGACGCGGCCCCGCGCCTGGACGGATCGACCGCTGCGTCGTCGACTGCAGCCCCCGCAGCCGACTCGACGGGCACCGCAGACGACGATGTTGCGGAGCCGTCGGCCGACAGCACCAGCAGCAGCACCTCGCCGACGTCGTCGCCCGAGCCGACGACCACGACGAGTGCAACGCCCCCGCCTCGGACGGATGCCTGCGTGACGGGACGAGACACCGCCATTGGATTGCAGACCGGTGGGGTCGTGTCGAACGGGGTCGAGTACACCTGGCAGTGGACGGTGCCAAGTAGCTATGCCGGAGCGCCGACGCCCGTCGTCCTCGACTTCCACGGCATCGGCAGCAACGGTGCCCAGCAGGCCGTGTTCTCCGGTTTCGCTGCTCTGGCCGAGCAGGAAGGGTTCGTCGCCGTCCACCCAACAGGCACGATCCAGGCTCCCGACGACCGCAACTCGTGGGAGCTGCCGCAGTTCGACACCGACGATCGAGACGATGTGGCCTTCGTTGAGGAGCTCCTCGCCGAACTCGGCGAGCGGGTGTGTGTCGACCAGCAACGCATCTACGCCACCGGGATGTCCAACGGAGCGTTCTTCACATCGGTCCTGGTGTGCGAGCTCGCCGACCGGATTGCGGCGGCCGTCTCGGTCGCTGGGGTGACCCACACCGACGAGTGCGAGCCATCCCGCCCAGTTCCCTATCTCGCGTTTCACGGCCGCGACGACACGACCGTGCCCTACGCCGGCGGTGGCGAGACGACGCTCAGCGGCGCCGACGGCGGTGGCTCATTCTTCGAACAGGTCATGCCCGCCGAGTTCGCCGAGTTCGCCGACACATTCGGATGCACGGCGTCGGTCGACGAGACACTTTCCGAGCACGTGACCCGCACGACGTGGACCGGATGCGACGACGACGTCGAGGTCGCGTTCCACACGATCGAGGACGGCGGCCACACGTGGCCGGGTTCCGCGATCTCCTCAGCCATCACATCTCTGGGCAACACGACCGATGAGATCGATGCGACCGCTGTGGCGTGGGAGTTCTTCTCTCGCCACACCAACCCCCTGAACAGGTGAACCAGACCATGAAACGACGTGCGATCACGATGATCGTGTCCCTTGCTCTCGTTGCTAGTGCATGCGGCAGCGGCGCAGACGACGACACGGCCTCGACCCCGACCATGGCGGAGTCGACGACGACCGTCGCCGAAACCACAACGACCGTGGCCGAGACAACCACAACCGAGGCGACGACGACGACCGAAGCGGCCGTTGCCTCAGACATCGCCGAGGTCGTGTGGACGCCATGCGGATCCGCAGAGTGCGCGACGGTGACGGTTCCGCTCGATTGGTCCGACCCCGCCGGAGACACCATCGACTTGGCGATCAACCGGATCGCATCGCCATCGCCCGAGGATCGGGTCGGCGTGCTCCTGGTCAACCCGGGCGGACCCGGCGGCTCGGGCGTGGAGTTTGCGGAACTGTTCGGGTTCGGCGTGTTTCCCGAAGAACTGACGAACGCATTCGACATCATCGGTTTTGATCCGCGCGGAGTCGGCGGATCCGAACCTGCCTTCGCCTGCGGTGCGCGTGGCGAACAGATCGACGTGCTGTCGGGGGTCGAGGACTTCTTCGACACCGACGAGGAGATCGAGCTCGGCCGCCAAGCGGTCGAACTGTGCGTCGAGTCCATGGGAGACGCAGCGTTCCGGGTCGGTACCGACGACGTTGCTCGAGACATGGACGCCATCCGAATCGCGCTCGGCGAGGAGCAGATCAGCTACCTCGGGTTCTCCTACGGATCGACGGTCGGCGCCTGGTACGCAACCTTGTTCCCCGAGTCGGTCCGGGCGATGGTGGTCGACGGTGCCGACAATCCTCAAGATCCCCTCGAGACGCTCGAACAACGCATCGACGCGTCGCTCGAGCAGGCACGTGGGTTCGAGGAGATTCTGGGCCGTGCCTTGTCTGCCTGTGATGCCACGTGCCCGATCTGGAACGACGGTGACCCGGAGGCCTACTACCTGCAGGCCGTCCCGAAGCTCGACCTGGTCGGCGAGGCGCTTGGCAACCCGGATGGCGGCGCATTCGGCGTGGCCAGCAATCTGTATGCCGAAGCGCAATGGCCCCTGCTCTACGAGGGCCTGTTTCAGCTCGTCGAGAACGACGACCCATCGCTGCTCGCCGACGCAGCCTTGTTCCAGTACGACCCGGGTGATCCCCGCGACGCTCGTTTCACGACACACCAGGTCTGCGTGGACGGCGCGTTGCTCCGGGGAGACAACGAACTCGACACCGCGTTGGCCGACCAAGAGGCCCTCGACGATGCGGCGCGAGACCAAGTCCCGCTACTCGCAGACATCGACGGCTTGCCTGGCTTTTGCCCCTTCTATTTCGAGCGTGTTGATGCCTTTGATGGACGCCTCGACGGCGGCGACGTTCCGGTGCTCGTCATCGGCAACCCGAGCGACCCGGCGACGCCGTTCGAGGAGTCCGAAGAGCTCGCCCTCAAGACATTCTCGAATGGCTACCTACTGGTCGCCGACCACTCGGCACACACCGTGTACCCGAGCAACGATTGCGTGATCGACGCCGTGCACAAGGTGTTGATCGACAACGAGACGCCGAGCCAGCAGATCACGACGTGTGGCCGTGAGGACGTGTCGATCTTCGATGAGCTCCGTGCCGCGTGTGAGTTCGTCGGAGGCGACATCGTGTCTGCCGAGGATCTCGACCCAGCCTGTGACGAGTTCGTGGTCGAGATCTCCGAGGCCTTGACCGAGGAGGAGCTCGCAACGGCACTCGTGTCCGAAGAGGGACCAGAGATCGATACGGTCATCGAGGTGTTGTTCTCGGTCCTCGGCCGATACAGCTGACCGGGATCGGCGACCGGCGATGGAAGCGGCGAGGAACCATGACGATTATTGACGAACTTCTGGCTGAACGCGGGGTGCTCCTCGTCGACGGCGCCATGGGCACCGAGCTGTTCGCTCGCGGCCTGACCGCGGGCGACCCGCCCGAGATGTGGAACGTCGACATGCCCGGCAAGGTGGCGGACGTCCATGCGGGGTACATCAACGCCGGCTCCGACGTCATCTTGACGAACTCGTTTGGGGGGACGGCCTTCCGGCTGAAGCTGCACAGCCTCGACGATCGTGTTGTCGAGCTCAACGCGGCGGCAGCAGCCTGCGCTCGCGAGGCCGCGAAGACTGCTGGGCGCAGACTCGTTGTCGCAGGCTCGATGGGGCCCACGGGTGAGCTTCTCGAGCCGATGGGTTCTCTCACCCCAGAGACGGCGGCGGCTGCGTTCGCCGAACAAGCCGAGGGGCTCGCCGAGGGCGGTGCCGACGTGTTGTGGATCGAGACCATGTCGAGCCTCGACGAGGTCTCGGCGGCGATCGAGGGCGCCCGTCGGGCCACCGATCTTCCGGTCGCCGCAACGATGAGTTTCGACACCGCTGGCCGCACGATGATGGGTGTGACGGGCGCGGATGCTGCCGGACGCATTACCGAGCTCGGCGTTGCCGCTGTCGGCGCCAACTGCGGGAACAACGTGGCTGAGACCGAATCGGCCGTGGCACAGCTGATCGACGGTGCGGGCGACACCCCAGTGATCGTCAAGGCGAACGCGGGTATCCCCGAGTTCAAAGGCGATGAGTTGTCGTACAACGGGTCCCCCGAAGTCATGGGCGCACACGTTGCGCGGATGATGGGCCTCGGGGTGAAGATCATCGGCGGCTGCTGTGGGACGTCGACGGAGCATCTCGCCTACATGCGTGGCGTCATCGACGGCGAGATCGACCCGCCCGATATCCCTGCCCCCGGCCCCGCCCCAAGAGAAGAGGCCGGAGACAACGGCGACCGAGCTGCCCGCCGCGAACGACGTCGCCGCCGCACCTAGCCGCATTGTCTATTGAGAGGGTCGTGTAATGAGAGGGTCAGACCCTCTCGTTAGTCCTGTGTGGACAGGAGGGACAGTTCGGCGCAGCCGAACTGTGTAAGGACGGCGAAGTCGTCCGGCGGTCAGGCGCTGCTGAGGCGGGCGATCGCGTCGTCGAGGACGGCGTCTTGTTTGCAGAAGGCGAAGCGGGCGAGGTGTCGGCCGGCTTCCTTCGTTTGGTAGAAGACCTCGCTCGGCACGGCGACGACACCGGCACGTTCGGGGAGTGCCAGGCAGAACTCGATAGAGGTGGTCGGCAGGCCGTGTGCCTCGGCCCACGACCGGATGTCGACGGTGAGAAAGTACGTGCCCTCGCAGGTGAGCGTGTCGAATCCAGCGGCGTCGAGTCCGGATTGCAGACGGTTGCGTTTGGCGAGCAGGTCATTGCGCATGCCGGTGAAGTACGAGTCGGGCAGGCGGAGGCCGGCGGCGACGGCGGGTTGGAGTGGACCGGCGTTGACAAAGGTGAGGAACTGCTTGGCGGTCATCACTGCGCCGCGCAGCTCGGGGGCGGCCGTCAGCCAGCCGACTTTCCATCCCGTGAACGAGAACGACTTGCCCGCCGACCCGATGCTGATCGTGCGGTCGCGCATGCCGTCGTAGCGGGCGATCGGGATGTGCTCGCCCTCGAACACCATGTGCTCGTAGACCTCGTCGGCGATGACGATCAGGTCGTGCTCGACGGCTGCCGCGGCGATGACCGCCAGCTCGTCGGAGGTGAAGACCTTGCCGGTGGGGTTGTGCGGGGTGTTGAGCAGGATGAGTCTGGTCTTGTCGGTGATCGCGGCGTGGAACGCCTCGACGTCGAGGCCATGGTCGGGAGCGGCAAGCAGCACGGGTTTGGCTGTGGCTCCGGCCATGGCGATCGACGCCATGTAGGAGTCGTAGGTCGGCTCGAACACGACGACCTCGTCGCCGTGATCGCAGAGTGCGAACATCGACGCCGCAATCGCTTCGGTCGCTCCGGCCGTGATGAGAACCTCGGTGTCGGGGTTCCACGACAGGTTGCGGAAGCGCAGCTGATGTTCGGCGACAGCGGCCCGAAGGTCGGGCTGCCCGGGGAGCGGTGGGTACTGATTGGGGCCTTCGAGCACGCAGTGGGCCGCGATTTCGGCGACAGATGCGGGGCCGTCGGTGTCGGGAAAGCCTTGCCCGAGGTTGACTGCACCGGTCTTCGCGGCAAGGGCCGACATCTCGGCGAAGATCGTCGTCCCGAAACCGTGGAGGCGAGGATTGCGCAGCGCTTCGACCATGGCCGCCGAGTCTGGCACGCTGTTGCGCCGTGGACGTACGCCTGCTGCTCGGAGTTGACACCGGAGGGACCTACACCGACGCCGTCGTCGTGACGACGGGCGGCGAGGTGGTCGCGTCGGCAAAGGCGCTCACGACGCGCCATGACCTCGCCATCGGCGTGTCCGAAGCGATCTCGTCGGTGCTGACCGACGTCGACACCGGCGAAGTGGGGATCGTCTCGGTCTCCACGACGCTGGCGACCAATGCGGTCGTCGAAGGTCAGGGCAGTCCGGTGTTGGTATTGGCGATCGGTTTCGACGAAGCGATGCTCGAACGTTCGGGCATTCGGACGACCTTCGCTGACGTGACGGTCGTGGCGATCGATGGCGGTCACGATCATCATGGACAGGCGCGGGTGTCGCTCGACGAAGACGCCGTGCACGCCGCGCTCGAAGCTCATGGCGGACACGTGAGTGCCGTGGCGATCTGCGCGGCGTTCGCGGTGCGGAATCCGGCCCACGAACAACAGGCCCGCGACCTCGTGCTCGCAGAGACCGATCTGCCGGTCACGATCTCGTCGACGTTGTCCGAGGCGCTCGACGCTCCGCGCCGGGCCCTCACGACGGCGCTGAATGCCCGCTTGCTCTCCCGTATCGCCGATCTCGTCTCGGCCGTGTCGAGCACGCTCGACCACCTCGGGGTCGACACGCCGGTGCTCGTCGCCCGTGGAGACGGCTCTCTCGCTGTCGCGGATCTCGTGGCTCGCCGTCCGATCGAGACGGTGCTGTCTGGCCCGGCTGCATCAATCATCGGTGCTGGAGTTCTGACCGGACTCGATTCGTTCATCCTCTCCGACATCGGCGGGACGACGACCGATGTCGGACAGCTCGTCGACGGGCGGCCACGGTTGGCGCCCGAAGGGGCGATCGTCGGCGGTTGGCGAACGATGGTGCAGGCCATCGATGTGCGGACGACGGGGCTCGGTGGGGATTCGGAGGTCCGAACCGAATCGGCGAGGGTGTCGGTTGGCCCCCAGAGGCGCGTTCCGGTGTCGCTGATCGGTCGGGACCATCCAGACGTGCTGCGCGAACTCGTTCGCCAGCGCCAGGACCCACCGAGTCGAGATCTGGCAGCTGAGTTCGTCGTGCGGCTGGTCGATGACATCCCCGAGTCGTGTTCGGGCCTCGAGGCTCGGGTGCTCGAACGCTTGACCCCGCAGGTACCGAAGGCTGTCGTCGAGGTCGCTGCTGGCACGGTCGAACGTCGAGCGCTCCGCGCCTGCAACGACCGGGGCCTCGTGCAGTTGGCCGGGTTTACGCCATCCGATGCCGCACACGTGCTGGGTCTTCAAGCCAACTGGAGTCCGGAGGCTGCGGTCGCTGCCGCCGAGGTGGTCGCCTGGTACACGGGGCTCGCCGTCGAGGACTTCTGCCGGGACGTGTGGTCCGAGACGGTCCGCCGCAGCGCCGGAACCATTCTCGACGTGGCGACCAACCAGCCGGTCGGCTCGGACTCGTTGGCCGTCGGCGCATTCGACGCGGTGGCGACAGGGGCGCCGCAGATCGGGACGGTCGACATTGCGCTCCGGCTCTCCGACCCTGTCGTGGCGGTCGGTGGTCCTGCGGGCGTGTACTACGGCGAGGTGGGCGAACGTATCGGCGCCGAGATCGTGCTGCCCGATAACCATGCCGTGGCGAACGCGGTTGGTGCCGCGATGGGTTCGCTCGTGTCGCGGGCGTCTGCCGAGGTCGCGACGGACGGACCCGGCATGTTCCGCGTCATCTCGCTCGACGGCGTGCAGCCGGTGGCCGATGCCACGTCCGCACTCGACTCGGCGCAAACGGCCGCGGACGTGATCGCACGCCGGCAGCTCGACGAGATGGCTGCGGGCCTCGGGACGGTCGTCGAACCAGAGGTGCGCATCGAGGTCGAGCGACATGACGCACCCGACGCCGAAGGCGACGACGGCCTCTACTCCGCGATCATCTCGGTCGAAGCACGAGCCCGCCCCTGGTCGTAGTGGGTCGATGCGCCGCTTGGAGGAGGTGGCGTAGAGCGGAGTCGGAGAGGCTGCGGTCGGCCGATGAGGCTTTCTGGATCGTGGTTACGGGCCAGCTCGGCTTCCTGTGGTGTTCATTTGTTGTTCATGTGTTTGGGAGCGCGGGTGTATGGGTTTGTGTTAAGAGTGCGGGTAGGAGCGGTTCTGCTGTTGTTGTCGCCTGTTGGGCGGGGGCGGTGGAAGAGGCGATTGTCGATCGAGGGGGATGATGTGATGGCGGAACGGCGGCGTGTGCGTGGTGGTTTGGTGTTGTTGTTGGTGTTTGGGTTGGTGGCGTCGGTGTTGTCGGCGGCTCCGGCGGCAGCTGATGGGGCGGCGGCGGGGGTTGTTGATGGTGGTTTGGTTGTTCAGCGTGATGTGGACGTGGATGTGGATGGTGGGGTGGGGGTTGATGTGTCGCCGGTGACTGCTCGTGGTGCGGGGGTTTCGTATCGGGAGGTGGAGCGGCGGGTGCGTGGGGTGTCGGAGGAGTCGAAGCGGTCGGGTTGGGAGCGGTTGGTGGTGCAGGAGACGTTGGTGCCGGGTGGTCGGGTGCGTGTTGGTGGGGGTCCGGTGTCGGTTGGCGTTGGGGATGAGCGTGGTGTGGGGTTGGTGCGGGTGAATGTGTTGGATGAGGGGTTTGCGGGGCAGTTGTCGCCGTTTGGGGCGGCGGTGTCGGTGGATTTTGTGTCGGAGAAGGGTGTGGGTGGGGTGGCGCCGCGGGGTGAGTGGGAGTTGGCGTTTGATTTGGGTGATGTGTCGTTGTCGGATTCGGGTGATGTGTGGGAGCGGTTGACGGTGACGCGGTTTGATGGGTGTGAGGTGTTCGAGCCTGCGGATCCGGGGTTTGTTCCGGACCCGGACGAGCTCGCAGCGTTGGAGGCGGTGTTGGTGCCGCGGGTGGTGTGTGATTCTCAGGTGGAGTTGGATCCGGTTGAGGTTGATGTCAAGGGCCGGTCGTTGACGGTGAGGATTGATGAGGGTGAGGTTGTTGGTCGGGTGGTTGGGGATCGGTTGGCGTTGCGGGAGTCGGGGGTGTCTGAGGGGGACATGGACGCGAAGCGGGGTTTGAGGCGTGCGGGTGTGGTGGCGGCGGCGCGGTTGGATGCTGATGGTGGGGTGTCGCGTGGTGTGGACCCGAAGGAGGTGGAGGCTTCTGTTGCGGCGGGTGCGGGTTTGCCAGGCCGGGAAGGCGCAGGGTTTGAGGGTGGTGGTTCGTCGTTGGCCGCTGGCGGGGCGGCGGGTTGGGGTGTGCCGGTGTTGCAGGTGGGTGGTGGTGGGGGTTCGGTGTATGGGTTGACGTCGTCTGCGGCGTCGTCGGCGGGAGATTTTTCGGCGTTGCCGGTGCCGACGTTGACGGATGCGCAGGTGGGGTTGTTTTCGGGGTCGGCGGAGTTGTCGTATCCGTTTCCGGTGCCGGCGGGGCCGGCGGGGCCGGCGCCGTCGGTGGGGTTGGTGTATTCATCGGCGTCGGTGGATGGCCGGACGATGGGGACGAATAATCAGTCGGGTCCGGTGGGTGTGGGTTGGTCGTTGTCTGTGGGTGGGTCGATTCAGCGGCAGTTGAAGGCGTGTGCGGATCCGGCGGCGCCGGGGGATCGGTGTGTGTCGTCGGCTCCGGATGAGGTGTATTCGTTGTCGTTGGCGGGGACGTCGTCGAAGTTGGTGCGGGTTGGGTCGGGGTCGGGGTATCCGAAGGAGTTCCGTTTGGAATCGGATCCGTTTTGGCGGGTCCGGTTGTGGTCGGGTGGCAGTGTGAATGGGTCGACGGTGTCGACTCCGGATCATTTGAACGAGTGGTGGTCGGTGGAGACGCCTGATGGCACGGTGTACACGTTGGGGACTGAAGCAACGTCGGTGGATTGGTTACCGGTGTGGTATCCGTCGGGTGGCTGCACGGCGACGTATGCGTTGTGTGACACGGCGCGTCAGTGGAATGTGGACACGGTGACGGATGTGTTCGGCAATGAGATGAATTATGTGTGGGCGCAGGAGTCGAATTGGTATAACGCCCGAGGGATCTCAACGACCTACAAGCGGGAGTATGTGCGGGCGTCTCGGGTGGAATCGATCACCTATGGGGGGAACGCGTCGACGGGCCCGAACGCCCGGATGGTGTTGGATTATGACTTCCGGTGTGGGGAGTCGAGGGATTTCGGGGCGTGTTCGTGGGATGACGGGACGTGGTTGGACATGCCGGAGGATTTGTGGTGTGGGCCGAACACGCATGGCGATTATCCGACGGTGTGCACGGAGAAGGCGCCAACGTTTTGGTCGCAGGTCCGGTTCTCGGGTGCCCTGTCGCAGGTGACTGATGGTGCTGGCGGGTGGGTGACGGTCGCGAATCATGATCCGGAAGTGATCTTCGCTCGCGACGAAACCCAGCCGGTCGCGGATTCGGCGTGGCAGAACGCGTTGTATCGGGTTCATGAGCGGCCAGTGGATGGCAATGGCGTGTCGACAGCTGGGGGCGCGTACGGGCGGAATGGGTTTAATCGGCAGTTGGCGTCGGGCGCCGATGTGTTGCAGGGCGTGGTGGTGGATGACACGGCTCATGACATCGGGTCCGAACAGGCGGTTGCGTCGGTGCGGAATGGGGATTGGATCAAGTTCGAAGATGTGTGGTTGGGGTCTCCTGGTCAGGGGGCGACGGAGGTGACGTTGCGGTATTCGGCGTTCCGGTCGGGGTCGGTGCGGATCCGGTTGGATTCCCCGACGGGCCCGGATTGGGCGACGGTGTCGGTGGTGCCGTCGACGAACAAGGATTTCAAGACCGCAACGGTGCAGGGCACGGCGGAGGCGTCAGGGGTGCGTGATGTGTATGTGTATGCGCGGCGGACGGCGAACAACAAGAACTTCACGTTGTGGCAATCGATCCAGTTCGGGCGAGCTTCGTGGGCGCCGTTGCCGGAGGTGGCGACAGCAGCGTTTGATGCGGATGGGGATTCGTGGGATTACCGGAACAACAGGGTGAATCCGGTGGCATCCGCGATGCGGTTCCCGCGGATCAAAGAGTTCATCAACCAGTTGGGTGGAACGGTCGAGTTCACGTATGGCCAGTCGAATCCGTGCCCGGCGGGGAAGTCGTCGGGGTGGGACACGAACGATCAGGATTGTTTCCCGCAGTGGGATACGTCGTCGTCGCCGAACGGGTTCACGGTGTTCAACAAGTGGGTGGTCACCCAAATGACGCGTGGCGATGATTTTTCGGGGCAACCCGACGTTGTCACGTCGTACGACTATGTGGGCACGGGTTGGGGGTTCGCGGACAATCCGGATTCATCTGATGACACGTGGAACGAGTTCCGTGGCTACAACCGGGTCACCGTCACCGACGCGGCCGGCAAGACCGAGCACCGGTTCCATCAAGGCCTCCACGGTGAACCGTTGGTGGGGTCGGGGACACGAATAGTGAACGTGAGCCGATCGGCCGGGCCGGCTGTGCAGGATGATTATGCGTTGCGTGGCCGCCCGTATGAGGTGCGCCGGCTCACGACCGCCGGCTCAGAGATCAGTCGGGACTGGTCGGATTATGTGAACGAGGAGACGACGGCGGGCAACGATCGGGATGACCCACGGTTCGTGGCGGTGGACGAGTCGAATTCAAGGATTGATGGGACAGCGTCGACGAAAACGACGATGACGTTCAACGATTGGGGTCAGCCCACGGTTGTGCATGAGCATGGGTCGATCGCTGGGGGTGTGGACGATGAACGCAAAACCCACACCGTCTACTACCCGGCCACCACGACGACCACCCTGGGGGCGTGGCGGGGAACCATGCCGTGCATTACTGCAGTGGGTGATGAGACGACGGGCGCTCCGGCACCGGCAGGATCCGCGGCCGGGTTCGACCGGTATAGCCAAGTGTTCTACGACGCGAACACGTCACGGGACTGCGCGAACCAGGTGTCGAAGCCGGTGGTGGCTCGTTCCGAGGTGCGGTTCGGGAACGCCCCGACGCAGGGGATGCTTACCCAGTATCGGATTGATGGGCGTGGGCGTGTCGATCGGGTGACCCGACCCGAAGCGGCAACATCGTCGACGGTGACAACGACGTTTGATCCGGTGCACGGCCAGGTCGTCCAGACCCGGATTGATGCGAAGGGTTGGACAACGAGTGCGACCTATGACGTGTGGCGTCGTCCGGTGACGTCGACGAACATCAACAACCGGACAACGACGACCGTGTACGACCGGTATAGCCGTGTCGTGGAGGTTCGCGAACCACAAGACGCAGGTGCTGCGACGCTCAAGGTGACGTATAACCAGGATGCGCGTCCGGCGTGGGTGCAAACGCGTCGTCGTCTCGATGGCAACGATTACACGAACACAGCGTCGTTTGTTGATGGTTTCGGCCGGAGTCTCCTCAATCGGAGCTTTGCGCCGTCGGTGGGGGAGAACTGGGTGACTGCCCAGTCCTATGACAACGCCGGACGGGCCCTGCGTTCGTCGAGTCAGTATGTGTTGGGCAACGACAACGTCACCGCGTATGAGCAGCCGACGTGGGCGCAGGTCCCGTCCTTCACCGAGCAGTCTTATGATGCGGCGTCACGACCGACGATCACCCGCACCCGAAAAGGCACGGGCACGTCGATCGGCACGGTGTTCACGACCACTACCGGCTATGCCGGGTTCACGACGTCGTTCACGGACCGCAACGGCGGCATCACCGCCACCACGGTTGACGGTCTTGGGCGGACGGTTGATGTGACCGAGCAGGCCCTCGCAGGCAACCCGGACACCGAGTACGGGTACAACACGGCGGGTGACCTGCTCACCGTTACGGCGCCGGATGGGTTGGTGACCACGATCGGCTACGACCTGGCTGGCCGCAAGACGACCATGTCGGATCCGGATTCGGGGTCATGGACGTATGGCTATGACTTGAACTCGAACCTGACCTCGCAAACGGATCCGTTGGGGACCGTGTTGACGATGAGCTATGACAGTTTGGATCGGTTGACGCATCGCCATCAGGGGTCGGTGCTTCGAGCGCAGTGGATGTATGACTACAACGCGTCGAGTCGGGGTGCGGTGTGGGATGAACGGAACTACGACACGAACGGGTGGGGCGTCGTGTACACGCGAACGTTCTACGACGCGGATATGCGGGTGACGCAATCTCAGAGCCTGGTCCCGAAACCGCAGGGCCAGTCGGGCCGGTTCGTGTTCCGAACGAAGTACTCGCTGCGCTCTGATGGACAGCCCTCCACCGTGCACATGCCATCGGGTGTGTTCTATGAACACGCTCACAAGCTCGACTACTCCTACAACCCTCGCACCGGCCACGCCGAGGGCGTCGCAGAACAGGCGGGGTCGGGTGGCGAGACGATCGTCGAGTCGATCAACCGGAACGCCGCCGGGCAAGTGAACCAGATGTTGTTCGGACCGGGCGGTGCCGACGGGCAAGCTTCATGGCTGTATGACGCGCATTCGTTGCGGATGACCGACGCCCGAGGCGGGACAACAGCGAGTCCAACGGCGTGGCAGAACCTGAAATACGATTACGACGGCAATGGCAACATCACCCGCATCCACGACGTCGTGAATGCCGGGCAGCGGCAGTGTTTCACCTATGACGGTCTCGACCGGTTGCTCACCGCGTACACCGACAACACCAACGCCTGTGACGGCCACACCCCTGTCGGTGCCGGAAACTATGACGACATCTACAGCTACGACGTTGGCGGCAACATCACGTCGAAGACCGGGAACGGCACGTACAGCTACGCGAACGGCAACCACGCGGTCACCGCCACGAGCGAAGGCGGCCAGTTCGGCTACGACGACAACGGCAACATGACGTCGCGTCGCCCGGCAGCGGGGGCGGTGACGCAGACCCTCGAGTGGGATGTCACCCAAAACCTGGAGAAAGTCACCGACGGCACGACTTCGACCGAGTTCCTGTATGACGTTGATGGGCAACGCGTCCGTCGGCACAGCGGCGATATCTACACGTTCTACGCGGATGACGCCGAATACGAATGGAACAATGCGACGGGTACTGGGTCGTTCACCTGGTATCACAGCATCGCGGGACGGACGGTTGCGTATACGAAGTCAGGGTCGGCGACGACGTGGATGTTCCAAGACCAAATCAACTCGACCGCACTCACCCGCATCGACACCGGCATCAACTCGGTCCAGCGGTATACGCCGTGGGGAGAGCTCCGCACCAACGGCAACCTTGGCACCGACTGGCACTACACGGGACAGATCTCGGATGAGTCGACCGGGCTTCACTATTACAACGCCCGCTACTACGAACCCACCATCGCACGATTCGTCTCACCAGACTCAATAGTGCCAAACGCGCCGGATGGACAGTTCCTAAACCGCTATAGCTACGTCAACAACCGACCAACCGTCTGGAACGACCCAAGCGGCCACTGCCCGCCGAATGTCGGATGTGATTACTACGTGGACGGGTGGTGGTCGGATGACAGCAATGCTGCTGCGGCTGTTGGGTACTTCCGGTTGACGGGAGGTCTTTCGACGTGGGCCCCAACAGTTGAGAGCAACAGTTTTGCGAATCGGGTGGTGTGTGCGATCTCGGGTGCCGATCAACGGGGTTGTGTGAATTACAGCTGCCCGAACTGTGGTCACTACTGGCTGGAGGCCCTTGGCATGCTCCCAGTCGTGGGATTTGTGCCCGACACAATCAACACGATTTGGTACGCGGCAGAAGGGAATTGGGAGGATGCATCGCTCTCGGGCGCGGCGATGGTTCCCGGAACGGGCATCTTTGCGACGGCGTCGAAGTGGGCCGACGAACTTGTCGCTGTCAGTCGAGCAGCTGATGCCCCAAGCGGGCTAGTCGACGACTTCATCGGTGCGGCGTGTTCATTCTCCGGTGAGACTGAAGTGTTGATGGCTGACAGTACGACCAAGCCCATCTCCGATGTCGAGATCGGTGATTGGGTGTTATCCGAGGACCCCGAAACCGGGGAACGGGGTGCTCGTAAGGTGACGCACCTCTGGGTGCATCAAGACACCATCATCGACCTCGAAATCGACGGCCACAGTGTCGCTACGACAGAAGATCACCCGTTCTGGAACCACACCGACAGCGAATGGCAGCGAGCTGACGACCTGGACGCTGGTGATCTCGTCCTTACGGCCGATGGTGCGACGCTCGCGGTCGACCGGATGGACTGGGTATCTGCACGTACGACAACCGCCTACAACCTCACCGTCGACGACATCCACACCTACTTCGTGGAAGTGGGGAGTGACGAAGTCCTCGTGCACAACTCGAACACGTGTCGCGACCTTTGGCAACTCACTCGAGAAGGAGCGGAAAGCACAAGGAGGCACGGTCGGTTTGGGACGTTCTACGAGACCGTTAACCGGCATGGCGACTCGATGTGGCTCACTACAGACACAGCTCAGCACGGCGGTTCCTTTTTCAAGATGTACGAGGAGACGAGCACAGGCTTGCGATGGGTCGCGGACCTCGACGAGTACGGCGACATCATCGTTGGGAAGCACAAGAGCGAAGTTGGATCGTTCATTCCTTGGAGCGAGTTCGGCCGATGATCACGATCTCGTCGTCCGCCGAACTGCGAGCAGCACTTCTCGACCATGAACGCAAGGCGGAGGAGCTTTCGGCGTCCCTGGGAGTCTGGCTCACGTGCCTGAGGGACTTTCCGGAGACAAGCTTCGCCATGGCTGACAGGCGAGAAACACCGTTGCCGGTCCTGGCCGTAGTTGCTGTCTCTTCCAACGAGCGCTCGCGTTCCCGGATAGCCATGCGATCGAACGCTGACCCGGAACTTCTGCGCTGCCTTGCGACGGACCCCGACGAGGGTGTGGTCGGGCACGTGGCCTCTCACCCTGCCACTCCGTCCGCTGCTTTGAGGCAGCTTCTGGACCACCCCTGGACGAAGGTCCGGGAGCGTGCTCAAGGGCGTCTTGCAGGAGGAGAGCGATCGGGCGGCTGATCGCGTTCGTTGCCGCGGCCCTTCTGGGACTGATGGCGTTGGGTCAGCCGGTGCTGGCCTCTGTTGTCGCGCCCGTCGATGGGTGCTGTTCGGTTGCCCCAAACGCGGCACGTCACCTTTGTTCTTTCTCGGGTGAGACCGAAGTGTTGATGGCTGACGGTACGACCAAGCCGATCTCGGCAGTGGAGGTCGGAGACTGGGTGCTCGCCGAAGACCCCGAAACCGGGGAACGCGGTCCTCGTGAAGTGACCCATCTGTGGGTGCATCAGGACACGATCATTGACCTCGAGATCGACGGCCACGACGTCGCGACGACGCAGGATCATCCGTTCTGGAACCACACGGATAGCGAGTGGCAGGCAGCGAGCACGCTGGACGTTGGTGACCTTGTGCTCACAGCGGACGGCGCGACGCCCACCGTCGACGGCCTGGACTGGGGATCTGCACGTACGACCACCGCTTACAACCTCACCGTCGACGACATCCACACCTACTTCGTGGAGGTGGGCGGCGAACCAGTTCTGGTGCACAACGTGTGTGACAACGCTTGGGACATTGCGCACAAGTCCTTTGGCGATCACGATATTCCTGGCATATCGAGTATCGATGAGTTGGCGACCTACGTTGATGATGTGATGCGGGGCCCGGGTTACGACATCCCCGGCAGCGATGGTCTGAGACGCGCGTGGTGGGACAACGACCGTGGCGTCGTGGTGATCTCGGATCTCACGACTTCGTGGAGTCCCGGGTCCGTCTACAGACCGGATGACGGCTACGCATACTTCCGTCGCTTGATCGAAGGGGATCTCTGATGGCAGGCGTGAAGAAGTTCGTCGATGGAGAATTCGAGATCTCCCTCACGCGTCGCGAAATGAACCTTGTTCGGGCATGCCTGCTTGAAGCCTGGGGCGGGCTTAAGGACCACGACTTCCTCGCTCGCACGGGCTTCGAACGAGAGGCGGCTGTCGAGTTGAGGGACCTGTTGACGGAAGAAGGTAGGCGAGCGTTGTCTGAAGCCGATGAGATCGAAGGTGATCCGAAGTCGGGCGGCTGATCGCCTTCGCTGCGGCGCTGCTTCTGAGCTTCGCTGTGTTCGGCCAGCCGGCGCTGGCCGCTGTTGTCGCGCCCGTAGAACAAGCCTGTTCATTCGCCCCAAGAACAACACCGGAGTTGGCTCGGCCCTCGACGATCAACAACGCTGGCGCTCCCATTCGATCTTTCGTCACTCAAACCGACACGGTTTACTACCGGGTCTATAGCGGTGACAGCACGGTCGGTGGTTTCTTGACGAGTGCACCGCCTCGGTCGTCTGCGGACGCCATCAGCTCGTTGGCGCTCCCACCAGGCAACCAGGCCACCTATGTTCAAGAAGTCCTGGTGCCAGCTGGGACCCGGCTTCAATCTTCGCTTGCGACGGAGGCGTTCGGGCAGCCGGGGGGCGCGCTGCAATTTGAGTTGTTGGACCGAATTCCGATTGAGAACTTCGGACCGGGGAGCCCGCTCGGATGAGTATCGACGGGTCTCGTGAACTCATCTCGTGCGCTCTGGCTGTCGAAGCCCAGTTGCCTGTCTTGGCGTTGACCGTGTGCCGCGGGCTCGTTGTTGTCTTATACGACCCTGATGCGGGTCTGGGGCGGCCGGGGCAATTCGAGAACCTTAGGGCGTACGATGCAGAGGGGGCGGAGGTTTGGCGTGCATCGTTGCCTTCCTCCACCTCAAGTGACTGCTTTGTGGCCCTGACTGGCGGAGGCCCGTTCACGGTGGGTACCAGTTCGTTCAGCGGCTATCGACTCATTCTCGACGTAGAGACTGGGGCGGTTATCGAGTCGGAGTTCAACAAGTGAACGCAGGGGGCCAACGAGCGGTTGAGAGGTTGCTTGCCGTCACTGTCCTTGTTATCGCAGCCATCTTGACCTTTCCCTCGGCCGAATTGGCGGCGGTCAGCATCAACCAACAGTCGCTCACCGTCAGTGCGACGCACAGTTACGACCCGGAGGTGAACAACGCTCACAGGACCTTGGGCAATCATGACGCGTTGAATGGCGATGAGGCTGTCGAGGGCGGTGATGCCCATCGAACCGTCGCGCTCGAATACGTTTACGACTCCTTTGCGGCTTTTGTTGCCCCAAGATCAGCAGACACCACGAGAGTAGGGCGTTGGATGAGCCCTGATGAGTTGTCTGAGATGTCGAGTACTGGGCGGGTTGTGGAGGGTAGCGGTGGTCGTACGTATGTGGTGGAGCCCCCGAACCCTGCGGCGTACCCATCGGCGCGGCCGGGCTCGGTGTATGCCGAGTTCGATGTGCCGACTGATGCGTTGAGGACTGCGAGCAAGCCGGAGTGGTCTGTGATTCCTGGGCCAAATGTGACGACGCGGATCTATGGTCCCCCTCCGTTAGAGATGCCGCCTGCGACGTGTATCGTCTGCGTGACGAGCAATTGATATGACTGTTTTGGACTGTGTCGAGGTCTGGATTCGATCTTCGAGCGTGTGGCTGGAGGAGGCGGGTGTAGTCGTGCATTTCGATCGCCCGGACGCGGATCGGCTCAACCCGTCGTGCGCGTTGAATCTCCGTCGCGAAGATCTTGAGGTCGATCTGGTCGTCTGGGACTCAGGCGAGGGAGAGCTGGCTCTTGTAGGTCACGACGGCGGGGTCGAGCAGGAGCATCTTGAAGGCCTCGCTGATGTTCGCGCGTTGGTGGCTGTTCTCCAGCGGGTGTTGCGAGGCGTCTTGCTCGTCTAAGCGTGTGCCTGTCACTAGCTGATGTTGGTGGTGAGGTTGCGGAGGCGGGTTTTGGTGACGAGGGCGTCGATGAAGCGGGTGACGAGTTCGAGGTCGTCGGGGTTGAGTTCTGCGATGTCGTGGAGTTGGTGGCCGAGGGCGTCTTCGGGGCTGGTGAAGGGTCGGCGGGGGCTCCGTCGACGAGTAGGTAGTCGCAGGAGACTCCGAAGGTTTCGGCGAGGCGGATGATGGCGTCGGCTGATGGGGTGATGCGGCCGTTTTCGTAGCGGCTGATTTGGGCAGGGTCGGCGTCGATGCGTTCGGCGAGGTCGCCTTGGGACCAGTGGTGTTCGGTTCGTAGTTGTTTGACTCGTTCGGCCAGCGCCATGGGCGTGGTGTCTCCTGTTTCGTGCTGTAGGAGCCATTCTGTGCGCATTTTTGGCCTTTTGCTTGTGTGGTTGGGCATGGGATTGTTGCAGAACATGCATCTCAAGCATGGAGTTCATGCCGGATCTGTCACGCGAAGAATATTTCTGCAGGAGAGGTGATGGCTCGGATTCCAGATTCGGTGGTTGCTCGATTGAAGCGGCAGGTGTCGTTGCAGCGTCTGGTCGACGCCGCCGGTGTCGAGATCATCGAGCGGGGGCGGGGTGAGTGGGCAGGCGTGTGTCCGTTCCATCCCGAGGTTGGCGAGCCGGCGGGGTTGGTGGTGTCGGCGAAGTCGAATTCGTGGCGCTGTTCGGTGGGGTGTGGCGGCAGCGTGGTTGATTGGGTGATGCGTGCTGAGGGGGTGTCGTTCCGGCATGCGGTGGAGTTGCTTCGGGACGGGCACACACCGACACGGCTGGATCGGCCGCCGCCGGTGTTGTCGTCGGTTCCGAAGTTGACCACGGCTGCGTTCTCGGCGGAGTTGTCTGATGGGGAGCTTCTTGATGCGGTGTTCGGGTTCTATGGCGAGACGCTACGGGCGAACACCGATGTGCAGGGATGGCTGGCTGAGCGGCGCTGCGCGACGGCGGAGGCGATCGACCGGTTTGGTCTGGGGTTCGCTGATCGGACGTTGGGGTATCGGATTCCGGCGGCGAACCGGACTGAGGGCCGCGAGGTTCGTGACCGTCTCAAGCAGCTCGGGGTGCTGCGCGGCAGCGGGCATGAGCGGTTCCGGGGGTCGTTGGTGGTTCCGGTTCGTGACGTCGAGGGGCGGACCGTGCAGGTGTATGGCCGCAAGACCGGCTCGGGCCTACGCAAGGCACCGAGCTGCATTCCTGGCTGCGTGACGGCGGCGGGTGGGTGTTCAACGAAGCCGTCTTTGGCGCTGTTGATGAGTTGATCGTGTGCGAGGGGCTCCTCGATGCGCTCACCGTGTGGTGTGCGGGGTTGCGCAACGTGACCGGCCTGGGCGGCCCTGACAGCTGGGGCGATGAGCACTCGGCGGCGCTGGAGCGTCACGGTGTTGGCCGGGTGATCGTGGCCTTTGACAACGATGTTGAGGGGAACGCTGGCGCTGAGGCGCTGGCGGAGCGTTTGCGGGGCGAGGGGGTTGAGGTGTTTCGGGTTCGGCTACCGGAAGGGTCTGACGTCAACGACGTGGCGGTGGCTGCATCCGATCCGGCGGATCGTCTCGCCGAGCTGGTCTCCTGCGCGGAATGGATTGGTTCCGGCATCGCGCCATCGCGCCCCGCCATCGAATCTCTCTCGGATGCTGTTGGGGCTGGGGTCGAGGAGGAACCTGAACTGGCGGTTGATGAGAAGGCAGGGCCTGAGGATCTGGTGTCGCCGCTACCGGCGGGGTCTCCTGAACAGCAGGTGTCGCCGGTTCCTGTTGGGCCAGCGAAAGCGCCAGACGTGCAGTTGATCGATGGGCAGGCGGTGGTGGTGTTTGCTCAGCGGCGTTGGCGCCTGCGGGGTCTGGAGCGCAACACGAGCTTTGATGTGCTCCGGGCGAACGTCCTTGTTTCTGTTGAGGACCGGTTCCATGTCGACACTCTCGATCTGTATTCGGCCCGGGCGAGGGCCACGTTCGTGGTTCAGGCCGCTACCGAACTGCGGCTGGGTGAGGACGTAATCAAGCGTGACCTCGGCCGGGTGCTACTGGCTGCCGAAGAACTCGTCGAGCAGGCCATCACTGACGCGCAAACCCCCGAAGACACCAAGATCGAACTGGACCCTGATGAGAGGGCCGCCGCCCTCGAGCTGTTGTGTGCGTCGGATCTGACGGATCGGATCGTTGCTGATTTCGGGCGAGTTGGGGTGGTGGGTGAGGCGACGAACCTGCTGGTTGGCTATCTCGCTGCCACGAGCCGGTTGTTGGCGCGGCCGTTGGCGGTGATCGTGCAATCCACGTCTGCGGCCGGGAAGAGCCAGTTGATGGATGCGGTGTTGGGGTTCATGCCACCCGAAGATCTGGTCAGGTTCTCGGCGATGACCGGCCAGAGCCTCTACTACCTCGGCGAGAGCGACCTAGCCCACAAGGTGTTGGCTATCGCCGAGGAGGAGGGCGCCGAGCGGGCCGCCTACGCGTTGAAGCTGTTGCAGTCTGAGGGAGAACTCTCGATTGCCAGCACGGGCAAGGACAACGCCTCTGGCCGTTTGGTGACGCATGAGTATTCGGTTCAGGGCCCGACCGGGATCTTCTTGACCACGACCGCGATCGACGTCGACGAGGAACTCCTCAACCGCTGCCTCGTGCTGACGGTTGATGAGGACCGTGAACAAACCCGAGCGATCCATTCGGCGCAACGTCACGCTCACACGTTGGATGGGCTCCTCGCCAAAACCCGATCCGGGGAAGTCACTGCCCTGCATCGGAACGCTCAGCGGCTGTTGGAACCGCTCGCTGTCGTCAACCCGTTCGCTGACCGTTTGGGTTTCGCTGATGTGGCGACCAGAACCCGCCGTGACCACGTGAAGTATTTGACGCTGATCTCGGCGATCGCTCTGTTGCATCAGCATCAGCGCACGAAGAAGACCGCCACGATCGACGGGGCGGCGGTGACCTACATCGAAGCCACCAGCTCTGATATCGAACTCGCCAACCGCCTGGCTGCTGAGGTCCTCGGGCGGTCGTTGGATGAGTTGCCGCCCCAGACCCGGCGGCTCCTCGACCTGTTGCACGAGATGGTGACGGCGCTGGCTGAAGAGACCGCCGTGACGGCGGCTGATGTGAGGTTCACGCGGCGGCAGGCTCGTGAGCGGCTCGGTTGGGGTGACACCCAGTTGAAGGTCCATTTGGGCCGTCTCGTTGACATGGAGTTCCTCATCTTGCATCGGCCGACCGGGCCGGGACCGTTCGCGTTCGAGCTCGCCTGGCAACCCACCGACAGCGCCCGATTCCTTCCCGGACTCGTTCAGGTCCACACCTATGACGAGGGCCGGTCGGGGTCTGAGGGGCAGCGGTCGGGGTCTGGTCGGGGCCCGGTCGGGGGTGTGTCGGCCTCCAGTCGGCCCGGCGACGACACGCTGTTTCCCCCGGAAACATACGGCGCAGAGCCTCTCGGCGGCGTCGAAGCCTCGGAAACCACTACCGGGAGGGCCGGGGATGATCGTGTCGTAGTCGAACATGCAGAGGTTGGGTGAGCATGCCGCGGCGTGGTGAACGAAGCCCACCGCAACCGATTCCCGGTGACCAGGCTGACCCACGGGGGTTTCCGGTTCTCGTGGAGGCGTTCTGTGACTCGATGGGAGCGAGAGGCTTATCGGAAACGACGATCAGCAACCGGCGCCGCATGCTCGGGTTCCTGACCGAATGGCTAGCCGACCGGGGTGTGACGAGGCCGGCGGATGTGACGAAGCCGATGTTGGATCGTTATCAGCGTTGGCTCTACCACTACCGCAAAACCGACGGTGACCCGCTCACGTTCCGCTCCCAGCACGCACGGCTGGTTGCGGTGAGGGCGTTCTTCAAATGGGCGGCCCGGCAGAACCTGGTCCTCTACAACCCCGCCTCAGAACTCGAACTGCCGAGGCTCGAGAAGCGGTTGCCGAAAGCGGTGCTCACCGCCGGCGAAGCCGAGGCCGTGTTGGCCCAGCCCAACCTCGACAACCCCGGCGGGCTACGAGACAGAGCGATCCTGGAGGTCTTCTACTCGACCGGCATGCGCCGCATGGAACTCGCCGGCCTCCAACTCTTCGATGTCGACTTCGACCGGCACACGATCTTCGTGAGGCAAGGCAAGGGCCGCAAAGACCGCATGGTCCCCGTCGGAGAGAGAGCGTTGGCGTGGGTGAACCGCTACCTCATCGACGTGAGGCCCCGCTGGGCACAGGTGCCGGATGACAACTGGTTGTTCCTCACCCACGACGGCACCCCGTTCTCCGCCAGCAGGCTCACCCAAATGACGAGGAACTACATCAAGGCTTCGGGTGTCGGCAAAGAGGGGGCCTGTCATCTGTTCCGCCACACCATGGCCACCCTCATGCTCGAAGGCGGCGCCGATGTCCGCCACATCCAAGCCATGCTCGGCCACGTCCGACTCGAAACGACCGAGATCTACACCCAAGTCAGCATCCGGCGTCTGCAACAGATCCATGCCGCTTGCCACCCCGCCGCCAACAACAGCCTGCAAAGAGATGACGACACCCAACAGTTCCTCGACGCCGCCCTCAGCGATGTCGCCGACGGCGAAGTGATGTCTAAAGAAGAGCTGCTTGCTGCTCTGGACCAAGAAGTTGGTCTAGAGAACCGCCCGCACCCCGGATCGACCCACACCTGACCCCCGGCCGCCTCGTCGGCGTTCGACTCGACGTCACAGACGAGTGCACAGCCGGATCCAGCGCCCACCTCCCAGCGGCTGGCCATCTACTTCTCGACCTCCCGTTTCACCTCCCGCTGGTCTCGCGACGACCGGGAGATGGGGGGTTCACACCAATACACCAAGGTGTTCAGGGCTTCCCGCAGCGTCTTCGACCCCTTCGTTGCGGGCAACCCGCAGCGAAGCGGAGGGGCGGCAGGACAACGAGCGCAGCGAGGCGTCAGCATGCGCTCACACACGGCCCCGCGGACACCTCCCACCGGGGCCATTCACGAGCAGGTCCGGCAGGACCTGCCGTTGTGTCTCGACGGTTTTCTGAACTCCGGGAGGTGCTTGGCGCACCGGATGCTGAGGCACCGAGCGGCCGGCATCCGCAGACGGGTTTCTTGGCGTGATCGCTCGGCGTGTCACGCCTGCGTGGAACACTGGAAGCGATGACAGCCGTGACCGCAAACAGTGAGACAGGGGCCTTCTGGCGCCCCTCCGCTCCGGCTGCGCCTCCGCTGCGGGTTGCCCACCGGCTGCGCTCCGATCGCCGTCTGACCGCCACCGTGTTGGCGGTCATTTGCGCGTTCGCGCTCCTGGTTACCGCGGCCCCGACCGTGTCCAGCCTGAACCTCTTCGGGACCGAAACTGGCGTCGCGGCCCAAACCGACCCCGCCCAGCCTTTCGTCGGGGCCGAGACGGCCGCAAGCCCTGTATTCGTCGGGGAAAACAGCGTCTACGGCTATGACGGCGTGTTGGGGTGTTGTGTTGCCCCAAGCAGTCGACTTGGAGGTCTTGTCGACGTCGCTGTCGACGATCCTG
>JAHDDK010000139.1 GCA_020629375.1 Acidimicrobiales bacterium | reverse complement strand
TCGCCGGCGGTCATCGAAGTCGAGCCGATGAAAGTAGCTCTCCAACACCACCGGCGTCCCGGCATCCAGCCGCTCCCGAACCCACTGCAGTCCGAACGTCGTCGCATCGAGCGGCCGGTGCGTGTCGGCACGGCCGGCGTTGTGCGACACATGAATCTCCGCAACTCGCTCATAGTCCATCACTCGGGCGAGCACCGCGTCGCTCAACACTCCGGCGCACCGCTGAAGATAGAGGTGCGAGACATCCACTGCCAGCCAAAGTTCGGCGTCCATCGCCCACGAAACCTCGTCGCCGGTACCGAGCTCGTAGCTGGGGTACATCGTCTCGACCACGAGGTCGGGGCGTTCGGCGAGGACGAACTGCTTCCAATGCGCAGCCGCCCGGGAGCCCGACCGGGGTGGGTGCACCGAGTCGCTGTCGGCAACACACACACCATCTTCGGTCCACACGGGCTGCCGTCGAGCGGTGAAGCTGAAGCCGTGGTGGCGAAGGGTCGTCACGTCTTCCGCAAATGCCGCAAATTCTGCGGTGGGCAGGTTGCCCGGCGTCAACTGCAAACCGTCCGGCTCCAGGTCGAGCAGCTCTTGCGCGGCGTCGGACATCGGACGCCCCTGAAGACAACTCATCGCAACCAACAACATGCAGAGCCGAGACTAGGCGTTGGGCTTGCTCGGATCGGGCGTGCGGGTGGTGTCACACCCCGGTCGTAGCGTTGCTGACATGGATGAGAACGAACCGCTGCCGGTGCGACGCCGCCGGTTCGTTCGCGTCGAAGCGATTGCAGAGATCTTCGCCACCGCACCACCAGTCGACGGAGCCCGCCTGCGCGACGACCTCGATGCAGTCGCCGACCAGGACATCACGCCCAATGCCTGACTGCACTCGGCAATTGCACTCATGCATTCTGCGTTGATCTGCCGATAGGCGAGTATGAGGTCCCGTCACATCGCGTTCATTGCCACCCTATGCCTGGCCGTCGTCGGAGTGATTGGCTCATCATCGGCTGAGGTAGACGCCGACACGCCGCTCATCGAGATACTCAGCCCGGTCGACGGCGCCACTGGTGTGGCGACACCCATCGTCGTCACCGGCCGAGTCTCTCCTGACGTCGATTGGCGCGACGTCTGGGTTCGTATCAACGGCGAGAACTTCTTCGCCCACCAACAAGCGACACTGCATGCTGACGGAACCTTCGAATACGAATACGACCCCCGCCAGACCGGCTGGTGGACCGGTCCCGTCACCATGATCACCGCAAGAGGATCCGCGGATGAACTCACCGAAAGCCCCTGGGACAGGGTCTTCGTCGACCTCGACATGTCTCGCCGAGACACCAGCCCACCCGTCTTCAGCTGGAACCTCGACGAGCTCGACGGTCAGGTAATCAGCTTTCCGTTCGACCTGGAGATGGCGGTCGAGCCCCAGTTTCACGACTCGATCAGCTACACACTCGACGTGTACGACGAGAGCGACCAGCGCATCCACCGAAGCTTGAGCCACATCTCTGGCCAGTCCGACCCGAACTCGCCGTGGCGCCTCCCGCCGTTCGAGAAGACCGTCACCCTCGACCTGTTCCGCCGGCTGGAGCAATTTGACGGACCCACCGTCCGATTCGAGATCGAAGTGACCAACTCGGCGAACGTCAGCGTGCACCATACCGCAGTCGTCATGACCGACGAACCCGACTACACACCCGGCCAAGTGACCATCGAGACCCCGCGAACGAGCCGGACACCGCTTGAATACCCGATCAGAATCGCAGGAACCGCAACCGGTGGATATGGGGGTCTCGACACGGTGACCGTCCGCATCGCAGAGTACGCGGGACCGTTCAACGGGAATGACGCGTGGGTCCTCGACGACCAATTCGAGCATTTCGAAGTACCGGTCGAGAAGGACGGTTCCTGGACGATGTGGTTCGACCCCCGGTGGGTCGAAGGATGGACTTGGGGAGCGAACCAACAGTTCTCGATCCAGGTGTCGGCCAAGGACGAAGCGTCAGCCAACTACCACGCCGAGCCGTACGTGACCGTCCGGGGTGAAGAAGTGAGCAAGTACTGCTTCGGTTACGGCGCAACCGTCGATCTGGAGAAGGGCGATCGACCGACGCCCTACTCCGACATCATCGTGGGCACACCATCCCGCGATCGGATCGAAGCGCTCGGCGGGCACGACATCATCTGCGCGCTCGAGGGACGCGACGTGATCATCGGAGGCGAAGGACACGACTTGATCGACGCCGGCCCCGGCCGCGACCGCGTGATAACCGCCTATGGCAACGACACCGTCTACGGCCGCGGAGGACCGGATCGCATCCGCACCGGCGTTGGCGCCGACGGCGTCGTCGGTGGATCAGGCGACGACAAGATCAAACTCGGCCCCGGCGACGACATCGCCTACGGCGAGGCCGGCAACGATGAGATCGCCGGCGATGGAGGCGAAGACTGGATCTTCGGGGGTGAGGGCAACGACGTCATCAACGCCGGCCGCGGCCCCGACCACGTCTCCGGCGGCCCCGGAAACGACCGAGGCACCACCGGATCGGGCTCAGACGAGTGCATCGACGGCAACTTCACCAGCTGCGAACTCAACCACGACAACGGGCCACAGTAAACACCTCGCCCGACTGGCGACTTAGCCGCGAAATGGATGCCGTACGACATGTCTGTCTTCTGAGTCAGCCAACCCCCGAATGGCGGTCAAAGAGGTGTGAGCATGTCTCGGCGTCCGGCACCCTGCGGAGGCAGGAAACAACGATGTCCGGTATCGGATAGAGCCTGCTGGCGGGCATCTTTAGGGTCTCTCTCATGGACGAACTCAACGACGCACGCTGGCAAGCAGTGCAAGAACGATCGACGACCGCAGACGGCGTGTTCTTCTACGCCGTCGCCACCACCGGGATCTTCTGCCGACCCGTGTGCCCCGCCCGCCGCCCGCTGCGCAAGAACGTCGAGTTCTTCGCCACGCAGGCCGAAGCGGTCGCTTCCGGCTACCGAGCCTGTCGCCGCTGCAACCCCGACCGTTTGCAGGTGGTCGACCCGTCGATCGCATCGGTCATCGCTGTGTGCCGCTGGCTCGAACACCCCGACGACGACGCCGATGTCGCCGAGCTCGCAGAGCGAGTCGGCTGGTCGCAGCGGCACCTCCGCCGGGTGTTCACGAACGTCACCGGCGTGACGATCGCTGCGTACGTTCGGGCGCAACGCGCCGACCGTGTTCGTACCGCACTGCGAGCCGGCACACCCGTGACCGATGCCGTGTACGGCGCCGGCTACGGATCGCTCCGAGGCTTCTACGAACACGGAGCGCCCCGGCTCGGGAGCTCGCCGTCGTCCTACCGGCAAGGCTCGCCGGGCCTCACGCTTGGGTACACCGTTGTTGAGACAGCGCTTGGCCTCGTGGCCATCGCCGCCACCGAAAAGGGCGTTTGCGCTATCCGGA
>JAHDDK010000009.1:27884-89333 GCA_020629375.1 Acidimicrobiales bacterium | reverse complement strand
GCCACGGGTCTGCGACGGCGCGCTGATCGGCACACCCGACCAGGTGGTCGAACAAGTCGAGGCCTATCGGGCCGCAGGCGCCGATGGTCTCAACATTGCGCTGCGCTCCCCCTGGTCGGACAGCGCGCTCGGCGCGTGGCTCGAGACGGTGGTCCCCACGATTCGATCCGCCGCGTGACAGGACTGCCACCGGGCACCCACACGACGCCCGTGCTCGTGTTCGACACCGACGACGGCGTCCGCTGTGTTCGTCGGCGCGAACCGGACGGTGAGTTGTCGGTCTTCGTTCATGCCATCCCCGGAGCGGCCATCTTCACGCTTCCTCCCGGCGACGATCGCCAGTTGCTCGCCGACGACCTCATGCTCGTGACGGGCTATCTCCGCCGATTCTCGTCACCCAAGAGCGATCTGCCGACACCGATCGTCACCTACGACGGCCAACCGATGGAGATCGGCGACCAACGCGAGATCACGACACCCGACCCGATGGGCGGCTACCGGTTCAGGTGGGGAAGCCGATCGTGTGCACTGCTCACCACACAGAAGGTCGACCCGATGCTCAACTGCATCGTCGGCCAAGTGATCACGTTCGATGCCGAATGGACACCGCCCAAGAAAGGCCTCATGGACCGCCTCTTCGGCCGCTTCTTCAACGACTAGCAGCGACTCCGCTGGGACTCTGCGGATTCCACGCGTCAGAACGGCGCGAAGGTGTCCGGGCCGGTATCGGGAATCGTCCACCGGGTGGACGGATCATCGATCTCGATTGGCCGCATCGACGGACTGTTGGACCAGGGCAGCGCTCCACGGTCGCCGTACAGCCACAACACCAGGTTGCTTCGTTCGCCGGAGGTGATCGGCCGAGCCCGGTGGGGGACGTCTCCTCGATGGATCACGGCGATGCCCGGCTCGAAGATCACGGAGGCGACCCCACCGGTTCGTTGGTCGACAAAGTCGACCTCGGAGCCCGTGAATGCCTCATCGGGAGTGTTGAGGTTGACGTTCAGCGTCACCGCCGACGCGTCGGTGTGCGGTTGGATCGACGCTTCGGTCGTCGGTTTGTAGCTGATCGAAAATCCAAAGGTCTGCGTGTCGAATCCGGCGACCAGCGGAAACAGCAATCGGCCAATCGGCCGCATGTATCGGTTCATGACCATGCGGTAGAAGTTTTGAAAGCCGGGTGCTGCGAGGTGTCCGACGGACCGCGGGTCGAGCATCGCTCCCCCGCGGTTGAGCAGAATGCCGTAGGGCGGCCGCAACGGGATTCCCGCATCCCAGACCTCGTTCAGATACCGGCGAAAGTCGGCCAACCGGTCAGGCGCAAACAGCTGGAATCGGTACACATCCGGGGCTAACTCTTCGATGAGGGACTGGACGGCGGACTCCGACCTCGTGTCCGACCACGCGTCGGCGACCGCAGCTCGGAGTGCTGGAGCAATCATCGATTCGCCGGGCGGACAGCCGATCGCCTGGTCCCACTCCTCCCATGCTGCGGTCAGCAGGTCACGGTTCGCCGTCCAGAAGTGCTGCACCGCAGGGTGGCGCCGCAGCATCGCATCGTGATCTGGCAGGGACATCCTTCGGGCCTGCTCGAGTGGGGTCGTCTCGGTGCTCATGGGGCGGTTCACTTCGCCGGGAGGTAAGCGGCAACTGCGCCGTCGATCAACTCGGAGAGAGCGCGAGTCTTGGCAGGGTCGAGCGCATCGGGATGCGGCGCGGCGAATCGGCGGCTGTCGTTGTCGTAGTAGCGACCAGAAGCGGTCCCGAACTCATCGGACGAGGCCCCCCGGACGAGGATGTCGACGCCGATCGAAACGTCATTGCCCGTCGTCCCGTAGGCCTCCATCACCATCTTCGTGCCAAGGAATGATCCTGGATTGACCGACACGACGACTGGCCCGCCCTCACCGAGAAGTCCAGCAAGGTGGTTCGACCACATCGTGATGGCCAGTTTGCTCTGCGCATAGGCGCTGGTGTCGTCGAGCCGAACCGTACCCGCCAGTGCGGCCGGGTCGACCGGGGCCTGTGCGGCGGAGGACAGGTTGATGATTCTCCCATCAGGTGCCATGTGCGGGATGAGGTGCGCAGTCAGAACAACAGGGGCGAACACGTTGACGACAAAACGCAGGTCGAGACCCTCTTCGGTGATCGGATCCGCCGTGCGGAAGACGCCAGCGTTGTTGATGATCACGTCGAGTCGCGGGTAGTCCTCGGCGACTTGGCGAGCCATGTCGACGACCGCATGTAGGTCGGAGAGATCCGCACGGTACGCAGCGACCTCTCCGCCCCCGCCCAGCGACTCAAGTTCCTGTCGGACCGCGTCCAATTTCGTCGAACTCCGACCATGGACCAGCACCTCGTGTCCGTCTTCGACGAGTCGTTTCGCCGTTTCGAGCCCGATTCCGTCGGTCGAGCCGGTGATCAGGATGGTCTTGGACATCGATGTCGTCCTCGTCGTCGGTGGCCGTGTCGGCCGTTCATGTCGCCATCTGTCGCCTTGTGGGTTGCGACGGACTTCGTCATGATGATCTTCTCCGTCTCCGATCGCAATAAGGCACCCTGATGACAGGTAGGTACCCGGATGAAACCACCGGCAACGTGTACCTCGCCGACTGCCCGTGCCGGGACATCCTCGACCTGATCGGCTCCAAGTGGTCCGTGCTCGTCATCGGACGACTCGAAGACCAACCCCATCGATTCGGCGAATTGCGGCGCGCGATACCGGGTATCACGCAGAAGATGCTCACCAAGACTCTTCGTCAGCTCGAAGAAGACGGGATGGTCGATCGTCGGGTTCTGGCAGAGATGCGGCCCCCACGTGTCGAGTACTCGCTGACGAGCCTCGGACAGACGCTGACAGAACCCCTGGCGGCGATTCGCGATTGGACCGAGCAACACCTACCCGCTGTGCGAGAAGCCCAACAGCGATTTGCCGAAGCCAACATGCCCGACGAACGGGCGAGTGCCCTCGGCTGACACCGCGATGGCCGCTCCGGCGAGTGCCATCAACGCCAGAGCCCTCAGCGACGAGGGGCGCCGAGCCGAAGCAGGTTGCCGTCGTGGTCGATGACGGCGAACTCCCGCAGTCCGTAGTCGGTGTCGACTGGCGCATGCAATCGGCCGATCTTGCCCGCGACACGCGAGAACGCCGGGGTGTTGCCGAGGCCATTCCACCGGGCGTACAGCTGATCGAGGGTTTCGACGGACTGGAAGCGAACGTAGGCGGCATGGTCGTTCGTTCGGGGCTTCACCGTGCCACCGCCGTAGAAGTGCAGCTCGATGCCGCTCGGGTGCTCGACGATGAGGTACTCGTCGCCATGACGGGCGGTCTCGGCGAATCCGAAGTGGCTGTAGAAGGCGATCGTCCCGTCGAAACCGCTGCTCGGAAAGATCGGGATCTGTACAACGGCGCCGCTGCTCATGACGCCAACGGTACTGACGCTTCAGGAGCTTGGCGGGTAGGTGCTTTGCACCCGATTGTGTCCGCACGCTCCTTCGCCATTTCTCCCGCTCCAATCGCCTTCGGCGATGGGCCGCTCGGGCCCGACTCGCGCAGCTCCCTCAGCTGACGACGGAGACCGGAGTGCCGAGAGGGACGTTCTCGGCGAGGAACCGGATCACCTCGGGCGGGATCCGGATGCACCCATTGGAACCGACGTTCGGGTCGGACTCTTGGCCAGCGCCGAAGGTCTTGTGGATCGCAATGACCGGCAGGCCTCCGTCGAATGTCTCGAAGGCCTCGGAGAACGACGACAGCGCCAGAGCGGGCTCGCCGTAGTAGTCATCGAGGCTCGCCACGACGTAGAAGTCTCCGAACGGGGTCGGCGAGCGATCTGCACCGACGACGGCGTCGGTCTCGGCAATCACTTCGCCGTTCTCCCACACGGTGACCTTCTGCGTGGTCACGTTGACTTCGGCCCGGGTGAAGATGGGCGAGATCTCGTAGTCCTCGGTGGACACCCACGCTTCTTGCTCGTTGGGCTTGATCGGGAGCTGAACCTTGACCCATTCATCGCCGGGTTGACCTTCGGTGACCATGAGGGTCAGGGGCGTGCCGAACTGGTGCGGGTTGGGCTGGGTCCACGGCATGATGAACGGCTCGCCGTCGGGTTCGACGGAGGGCGCCAAGTACGTGACGTGATCCATCGCCGTTGCGATCCACGTGCGGTTCGGGTCCGGCGCAATCGTGCTCGTCGTGGTGGTCGACGTGGTCGTGGTCGAGGTCGTCGAGGTGGTCGTCGTCGTTGGGGCGATCGTGGTGGTCTCTTCGACCAACGGCAGGGACTCGGGAGTCGGAGCGGCAGTTGGCGCCGCGGACCCGCATCCGGCAGCGATCAGTGTGAGAAGAACAAGCGCGGCGAGGAGGCGGCGGGACATAGTGTCGTGGTCGGCGTAGAACTCAACCGAGTTGAGCGGTTCGGGCAGTTCGGCCCAACGTCGGACGGCTTCGCCGTCCTTACACCGTTCGGTTCAGTCGGTGAGGCCGTCGCTTCGAACCCGGGCTTCTTCGGCGTCGATGTGGGCTTGAAGCACCCGGCCGAAGAGTTGCTGAGTGCGTTCGAGGCGACCGATGACTCCGACCTGCTCGGTGTAGGCGAAGATCGCTGCGTGGCGAGGCCGGGAGTCCGCGGCCACTCGACTCACGGCGTGGAGCGAGTAACGGCCACGGAAGATCTGCATGTCGCCGGGCCGCAGATCAAGTGTGTGGACCCCAGTCCGCCCGCCTTCGAGGACATCTTGGATGTGGTCGAAGCCTTCGTCGCCATCAGATCGGATGTTCGGGACATATTCGAACAGCCCGCCTTCTTCGGCTTCTTCGACGAGCACCGTGACGGCGAACTCGTTCGTGTCGAAGTGCCACGTGAATTGTTGGCCGGGGTCGAGGATGTTGGCGGTGAGACCTGCGAGCGGGTCGGCGTAGGGGTGGAGCTCGGGGATTTCGAGGCAGTCGGCAAGGAACCGAGCAAGCCCGGGGTGTTCGAACACCCACCGCATGAGCGTCGTGTCTTCCCAGGAGTCTCCCGGGATGAACCCACTCGACCGCTCGAGGAAGGTGTTCATCGGGTGACGCTCGGGATAGTCGGGATTCGCGTTGAAATGAAAGTACGGATTGATGACCTGGGTCGAGAAATGCGTCGTGGGCTTTCGTTCCCAGATCTCGGCGCCGAGCCGGGCGAGCGCATCGGGCCGGACGAAGTCCTTGATCACCGCGCAGCCGACCGAGCGCAAACCTTGGCGGGCCGCATCGACTGCTGCCTGGTACTCGGCCGAATCGGGACGGTCGATCGGGTAGCGATCGGTGTCGACGACGACGGACAAGTCGATCTCGTCGACAGGGACAGAATCGATCGCATTGGTCATGTCAGGCCTCCCAGTGCGGAACCCAGTCGCCGTCGAGGCGGAACGACAGTTGGGCGTCGTCTTCGATCCGTTTGGCGACGTGAAGTTCGCCGACGTCGGCGCCGTAGCGCTCGGTCGCCCGTCCGAAGGTCTCGTGGGCACGTTCGGTCAGCGGCAGGTCGGTGCCGACGTTGCCTGCGAGCTCCATTGTGAGGCCGAGGTCCTTCATGCACAGATCGAGCGTGAAGCTCGGGTCGTAGTGGCCGGCGAAAATCGATGGTGCGTCGTGGCGGGCGACGAAGCTGTCGCCGACCGAGTCCTTGATCGCGTCCCAGATCACGTCGAGCTCGACACCGTTCGCCATGCCGAGCGCGAAACCCTCACCGATGGCAGCTGCGTGGATGAACCAGAGTTGGTTGGTGACGAGCTTGGTGACGTTGCCCGTGCCGAGCGGCCCGCATCGGATCACTCGGCCGAGATGTTCGAGGATCGGGACGACACGATCGAGGTCGGCATCGGCTCCGCCAGCGAAAAGGGTGAGCTTGCCGTTCCGAGCGCCGTCCACAGCGCCGGTGACCGGAGAATCGACGACGGTCACGCCGTCGGGAGCCGCAGCGGCGAGTTCGGCAACGAATTCCTTGCGGTTGGTCGTGAGGTCGGCCCAGAGGTTGCCGGGTTCGAGTGCGGCCAAGACCCCGCCATCGACCATCACCGACTTGACGTGATCGGGGCGCGGTAGCGAGGTGAACACGATGTCTGCGGCAACGGCTGCCGTCGTAGCCGACCCGGCTCGAATCGCACCAGACTCAACGACCCGTTCGACTGCGTCCTCGACAATGTCGAACACATGGACCTCGTAGCCCGCCTCGGCAAGGCGCTTGGCCATGGGGCCGCCCATGTTGCCGAGTCCGATGAACCCGATGGTTTCGGTCATGTGAACCTGCCCCCTCGTCTGTGGTGGCATCACGGTACGGAGGGGTTGACACGATGGTCAATTGCCTGTTTCGGTCATGGACGCATGACAGAAATCGATGATTGTCGAGAACTGGCCCCGTCTGATCGTGCCCTCCGGCTGTTATGTGCAGTGGAGGAGCACGGGAGCTTCACCGCGGCGGCCCGAGCACGGGACATGGGACAACCTGCGGTGAGCCACGCCATCGCTCGCCTCGAAACCGCGCTCGGAGTCTCCCTGGTCGAACGCCGCTATGGAGGGGTCCAGCTCACGCCCATCGCGCGATCGCTCGTGGATCGGTTACGCCCGGCGTTCGAATCAATCGATCGGGCGGTCGCTGCTGCGGCGGCGCCGGCGAACGACAACAGCGTGTCGCTTTCCGTGTCGACGTCGTTGGCCAGTTGGTGGCTGCTACCTCGATTGACGGCCTTCAAACGCTCCCATCCCGACGTCGCCCTACGGATCGTGACCGCGGACGGCGATGACAGTGCGCCGACGACGCTCGATCTGTGGATCCCTCTCGGACTGGTCGAAGGCTCGTGGGAGCGACACCATTTCTGCGACGAAGTCCTGGTTCCGGTTGCCTCGCCCGACCTAGCGACCACCCTCGACGTCACGGCGCCAGCGGATCTGGCACGAGCCCCGCTCCTGCATCTCGAAGAGCGATACCGATCGCGGTTCGATTGGCGCCGCTGGTTCGAGATGCACGGGATCAATGCCCCCACCAACCTCGGGGGTGATCGCACCAACGACTACTCGGTCGTGATCCAAGCCGCGATCGACGGCCAGGGCGTCGCACTCGGCTGGTGGCACATCGTCCATGATCTGGTCGCGGATGGCCGCCTCACTGCGCTCACCGAACCCGCGATCACCGACCACCCGTTCGAGATCGTGAGTCCCGCTGATCACCGCTTGTCGGCCGACGCGATCGAGCTCCGCGACTGGCTCGTATCGACCATGGGTCGTACGCCTCCCCCCAGGTCGCCGCAAGGCTGAATTTCCCATCCATTGGGATCCGGATTGGTGCGACAATCGGGCCATGACGCACACGACTCGTCGCCTCGCCTTTCTGGTTGCCGCACTCCTCGTCGGTGTGATGGTCGCCATCGTCGCCCGTCAACCCATCGACGCTGAAGCCGCCGAAGTCTTCCACCCGTCGCTCGCTCCGGAGTCGCCTCGCCGCGACGTGCCGATCGTGCTCGATGGCACCGTCTGGTCCACGATCCAGCTCCAAGACCGGGTCATCCTCGCCGGCGAGTTCACCCAGGTCGAATCCACCCGAAACGGGCCGGTGGTCACCCGGTCGAACATGGCGGCATACGACATCAACACCGGTGAGCTCATCGCCGACTTCGCCCCCCAGGTGAATGGCGAAGTCTTCGAGATGGTGGCGAGCGACGACGGCGATGCCGTCTTCATCGGTGGCGCGTTCACACAGGTCGACGGCGAGTGGCGAGTCCGGCTCGCCAAGATCGGCTACGACGGCTCACTCGATCCAACGTTCCGTGCCGAGGCAAACGCAAAGGTTCTCGCCCTCGACGCCCATGACGGCGTGCTCTACCTGGGCGGGAGTTTCACCGAAGTCAACGCCGCAAGCCACGACCGAATCGGAGCCGTCGACGCCGACACCGGCCAGACGATCACCACGTTCGACCTACGCGTCCAAGGTGATGTCGGCAAAGCCAACACCCGAGCGGTCAAGGCGCTCGACGTACATCCGGACGGCGATCGTCTGCTCGTCGTGTTCAACGGTCAGCAGCTCGTCGACCGAAATGGCCCTCGCGAAGACAACCACGGCGCAGCCTTCGTCCGTCTCTCCGACTACACCGTGACCGATTGGCAGACCGATTGGTTCCGACTTGCGTACCCCCGATGCTCGCAGGGCGCCATGCAGCTTCGTGACGGCGAGTTCAGCCCCGACGGCTCGATGTTCGTCATCGTCGAAAAAGGGAACTGGACCTGTGACAAGGCGATTGCGTTCGACACCGCCGACGACGGCACCAATGACCCGAAATGGGTCACCGCAATGCATGACTCGACGTTCTCGGTCGCCGTGACCAACAACGCCGTTTACGTCGGTGGACACTTCTGCTTCGTTACCCCCCACGGCCCGATCGACGCTGATGCCGCACCGAACTATCCATGGGTGAGCAAACCAGAGGGATGCGAGACCGGCGGAAACACCACAATCGGCGAGTTCGTCGCCCGCTACCAGATCGCGGCGCTCGACCCACAGACCGGGGCACCACTCGATTGGGACCCTCGGTCGAACGCTCAAGAGGCCGTGTTCCACATCGAAGCGATCGACCGCGGCCTCCTCATCGGGCAGGACCAAGATCGCCTCAACACCATCCGAACCGGACACCACGCATTCCTCGACTTCGGTGGCGTGACGCCGCCCTTCGAGCCGCCGACCGAACCGACGGCCGATTGTCAGGCCACGGTGCTCGCTGACGGCACCGTCAACCTCGAGTGGAACGCACTCGACGACGTCGATTCGTGGACGATTCGACGCAATGACTCGTGGGTCGCCAACACCCCCGCAACAACGTTTTCCGAAGCACCTGGCGCCGGATCATTCGAATACGTGATCCGATACCGCCAGAACGGCACTCGCACCGACGCGACCTGTTCGCCATCGCCCGTCGTCATCACGGCGCCGACTCCGGCGTGTACCGCAACGCTCAACGGCAGCGATGTCACCCTCACCTGGGTAGACCAGCCGGGAGTAACCGACTGGCAGGTGAGACGAAACGGCGCGTGGCATGCACAGACCTCCGCAGAGACCTTCGTCGACACGGGTCTCGCCGTCGGAACCTATGACTACGTGATTCGGCATCGGTCGAATGGGCAGCGCATCGACACGACCTGCTCGCCGACGATCACCGTCGCCGGACCCACCCTGACCTGTTCGGCCGTCCAAAATGGTGCGAACGCAACCATCAGCTGGAACGCCCTGCCGAACGTCTCGAGCTACCAGGTTCGCAAGGACGGTTCGTGGCTGGCGACCGTGACCGGCACGAGCCATGTCGATGCCGCAGCAGATCCTGCGTCGACCTATCAGGTCCGGTACCGGCTCGGCGGAGTCACGTCCACGATCGACTGTGCCTGACGCCCGCCCGACGAGCGATGGCATGCTGATGCGGTGACCGAGACCCGCACAACCAAGAGGGCCGCCGCGCTGCTCCCTGGCGAACGCGTTGTTGCCGCGGTGCCGATCGAATCCGGCGTCGCCCCACCAGAGGAGCCCGGCGGGTTGGTCCAACGGGTCCTCAGCCGCCGTGCAGGCCAAGGAGTCCTGGCGTTCACCGCAGACAGCACGGTCGTGTTCTCGTCGCGCTCGGACAACCCCGGACTGCCGAATCAGCTTCTCGAACGTCACGACGGACCCGCCGAACTGCTCGACGACGACCGGGACAGCGTCCGACTTCGCGTCGGCTCCCGGGAGCTGGTCGTCGGTCGACTGCATCGGATGTCGGTGCTCGATGCGATCGCCGCCCAGGCGGTCGAGGACGACGCAGCCGTCGCTGAGGTTGCGATCGCGGAGAGCGACCGCGAAGTCGTCGCGCCGAACGACGACGGCCCGACCGCACCCGACGAGGCGCTCGAGGTCGACCGATCCGTGTTCGGCAACCGGACGACGACCATGGCGCAGAAACTGGCGCCCGACGCCGGGCTGCTTCACGCGGTGCCAGCAACCGATGAGTCCGGCGAACCGGTCATCGTGGCCCTCGCCCCGCGCGACACCGTGCTGTTCGACGTGACGAAACGCAACGCCGCACGCCCCAAGCAGTTCCGTCAAGTGATTCAGGGTCCGCGTTCGTTCGATCCGGACCGCAACGGTGGCGGCACGTTGCGGGTCAGCGAGCGATCGTTCGGGATCGGCCGGTTGCATCGACGCGGCGTGGAAACGTTCTTGCGGCTCCCAGACCCCGCCGCAGACCTTGCGGCGCCGCCCGACTCGAAGTGGGCAACTGTCGCCCGCGCCTTCGTCGAAGAGCTGAAGCTCCCTCCAGAGCTCCTCGACACGCCCGTCGACGATCGTTCGCGCACCACTGTGCAGTGCCAACGGTTGCTTCGCGAGCACCACGTCACGCTCGCCGTCCCGGTGACGCCGTCCGACGGCACGGACCTACGCGGGGGCCACGTGATCGCGCTGACCACAGGCGGGCCGTATCTGTTTCGGAGTAGTCGAGGGAACCCGGCGCTGCCACGAGACGTTGTCGGCCTGATCGAGAACGCGTCGCCGATGTCGTTTTCGCCGCACGAGCGAGAAGGTGGGGTGTTGTCGCTCGGCTCGCAGGAGTTCATCGTGCCGATCGCGCATGCGCCTCGCCTGCGTGAGCTCATTCACGCCCTGTCCGAAGCCGAAGCCGACCCGCAGGATGACTCGCCCGAAGAGGAGTAAGCGGGTCCTTCAGCGATCGAGATTGCTCGCGAGGAACTCGGTGGTCTGACGCCATGCCACGACGTCCGCTTCGGGGTCGTGGTTCGGGTGTCCGCTCTGGGCGAAACCGGTTCGGGTGCCGTCGTGGTGCTCGAACCGGAACTTCCGGTCGGCCATCTGCAGCGACAGCCCAAGCTCGGCGACTTCGAGATCGCTGACGAGAGGGTCGGCTTCGGCCCAATGACACAGGTAGGCCGCTTGGGACGCGTCCATCGCGATCGATTGCGCGCCGTAGTAGGTGACGACGGCGCTGACCTCGTCGGGCAGTCGGGCCGACAGCCACACGGCCAGCGAGGCCCCCGGCCCGTAGCCGACGATGCCGATCGAGGCGTCCGGGTCCTTCGCCGCCCGCCGGAGCACGCCGACGCTCGCTTGGACAAGGTTGGCCATGACATTCATGTCCATTTCCTGCAGCGCCGCGAGCGCCACGGCGTCGTCGTCATAGATCTCGCCGACGAACAGGTCTGGTGCGAACGTGGTGAACCCGGCGTCGGCCAACGCGTTTGCGGTGTCCTTCGCCCAACGGTCGAGCCCACGGAATGAGTGGAGGAGCATCACCCCCGGCCCGGGCTCATCGGGGGGCGAGATGAAATAGCCGGAGCCCGCGCTCACTCGTCGCCACCGTCGGCGAGCGCAGAGGGCAAGACGACGGCCTGCGCAACGTAGGTGGTCGTTCCGTCGAACGTGATCGCCGGCGATCCGTGGAGGACGTAGCCGTCGGCGAGCGCGTCCGAAACTCGTTGGCAGAACGCCGAGGTGTCGGGTCCGGTGAGCAATCGATAGGCGAGGCGATCGTCGGTCGTGTTCGTCACCCGAGTCACGGTATCGACCGTGGCTCGCCGGGCGATGCCGCGGCTCCGGAGTCGACTCATACACTCGCGAAGATGATTGGATCGATGACGTCGGTGGAGACTCACGAGCGACTCGAAGCCGATGCGAGCGCGGTGTTGATCGATGTGCGGACAATGGCCGAATGGAACTGGGTTGGTGTCCCGGTGGCGGCCAACGTTCGCTATGTCGAGTGGGCATCGTGGCCGGGCGGGCAACCCAACCCGCGATTTGCGGATGACGCCACCCAGGGCCTCGAAGCGGACACGCCGATCTACGTGATCTGTCGCTCCGGAGGCCGTTCGGCGGCGGCAGCCGAGGTTCTTTTCGCACGGGGTTTCACCGAGGTGACGAACGTTGTGGACGGGTTCGAGGGTGATCTCGATGCCGAAAGCCATCGCGGCGGCGGCTGGAAGGGTGCGGGACTTCCATGGAAGCAGAGCTGACAGGTGGGGCTGAAGCAGAGCTGACCGGTGGGGCTGAAGCGACGCTGCTGATCCGCGGTGGGCTGAACCGCACGCCGTTCGACGAAACGGCAGAGGCGATCTTCCCGACATCGGGCTACGTCTACGGGTCGGCGGCCGAGGCCGAGGCGGCGTTTGCGGGCGAACACCAGCGGTTCATCTACAGCCGCTACGGAAATCCGACCGTTGCGGCGTTCGAGGAACGTTTACGGCTGCTCGAGGGCGCTGAGGCGTGCATGGCGACGGCATCGGGAATGTCGGCAGTGTTCGCGTCGATGGCCTGCTTCGTCTCCGCCGGGGATCGGGTCGTCGCCTCCCGTGCGTTGTTCGGGTCGTGCAGTGTCATCCTGACGGAGATCCTCCCGCGGCTCGGCGTCGAGACGACCCTGGTCGACGGCACCGACCTCGACGCGTGGGCGGATGCCCTTTCCGAGCCGGCCTCGGCGGTGTTCTTGGAGAGCCCGTCCAATCCGGGTTTACAGATCGTCGATGTCGCAGCGGTGGCCGATCTCGCCCATGCGGTCGACGCCCTCGTGATCATCGACAACGTGTTCGCGAGCCCCGTGCTGCAGAAGCCGCTCACGCTCGGCGCCGACATCGTGGTGTACTCGGCGACAAAGCACATCGACGGTCAGGGTCGCGTGCTCGGCGGCGCCGTCCTCGGTCCGAAATGGTGGGTCGATCAGCATCTGATGCCATTCATTCGCCACACCGGACCGAGCCTCAGCCCGTTCAACGCGTGGACGTTGCTCAAGGGCATGGAGACGTTGCGACTGCGAGTGGACGCGGCGTCGAACTCTGCGCTGCATATTGCGAAGGCGCTCGAGCATCATCCCCGTCTGGCGAGCGTTCGGTATCCGGGATTGTCGAGCCACCCTCATCATGACCTGGCCATGCAGCAGATGTCCTCGGGCGGCACCGTGCTGACCTTCACGATCGACGGCGACAAGGATGCGACGTTCGCCGTGCTCGACGCGCTGCGGTTGTTCGACATTTCGAACAACCTCGGCGACTCGAAGAGTCTCGTCACCCACCCCGCGACCACGACCCATCGGCGGCTCGGTCCGGAGGGTCGACGAGCGGTGGGCATTGGCGAGTCGATGGTCCGAGCGTCGATCGGGCTCGAGGATCCCGATGAGCTTCTTGCCGACCTCGTCCACGCGCTCGACCAGTCCGTCCGATGAACGGGCGATGAACGTGACGGGCCCGAGATGGCTCGCATCGTCTCCGCGATCTCGAGATCGGTAATCTCGGGGTCAGACCCTCTCATTACCCACCACCGGTATCATCACGCCATGGCTGAGAAACTGTCCCAAGCCACGTTCGATCGCCTCAAGGCCGAACATGAGGACCTCACGACCCGCGGTCGGATCGACATCGCGCGCAAGATCGAAGCGGCCCGCGAGCTCGGCGACCTCTCGGAGAATGGCGACTATCACGCTGCCAAAGAAGAGCAGGGAAAGATGGAGGGACGGATCATGTTCCTCGCGAAGACCCTCGAAGAGGCCGAGATCGTCGAGGCATCCTCCGACGGCACGGTCTCGCACGGCAGCATCGTCGGCCTTCGCTACGAAGGCGACGACGACGTCGAGAAGTACCTCGTCGGCTCGATCGAGGAAGAAGCCGAGGGGATGGAGAACCTGTCTCCTGGATCGCCGCTCGGCGAGGCGATCATGGGTGCCTCCGCTGGCGACACGGTGAGCTACGAGACGCCGACCGGCATGACGTTGTCGGTCGAGGTCGTCTCAGTCGGCTGAGAGCCGATGCTGCCGCCCCACCTCTCTGAGTCGCTGCCGCTGGCAGTCGAGGTCGACATCCCGGGCCGCGGCTCGGCGGTCGTGTGGGACTCGGGTCCGAACGACGAGGGTCCCCCGGTCCTGCTCCTGCACGGGTGGAACGTCGACGGTCCACTCAACTGGGCGGCCGCCTGGCCGCAGTTGTCGGAAAGCCGGCGAGTCGTGATGTTCGACGTTCATGGGCACGGGAACGGGATCCGTTCGACCGACCGGTTCCGATTCGAACACTGCGCCACCGACGTGTTGGCCATCGCCGACCAGCTCGGCATCGATGAGTTCGTGATGTGCGGTTACTCGATGGGTGGCGCGATCGCCCAGATCGTCGCTCGCCGGGCCCCCGATCGAGTCGCGGCGTTGGCGCTCGTGGCGACGGCTGCGACGTTCTCCGGCCGTAAACGTGAGCGGGTGAAGTTCGTTGCGCTCGGCACGGCGACCCGTGGCCTTCGGGCCATGCCCCGGGTTGTCCAGCGAGGTATCCATCAAGCGGTGGCCCGCACTGCAGCTCGCCGGTATCCAAATTGGGTTCGCCCCGTCGTATTGCGAGGCGATCCGGTGTCGATGCTCGAAGCGGGTACGAACCTTGGCCGTTTCGACTCCACTCGCTGGGTTGGCGACCTCGATGTGCCCACGGTGTGTGTGGTGACCGGCCTCGACACCGTTGTCGCTCCTTCTCGTCAACGTGCACTGGCCGAACGCCTCGATGCGCCGACCTTCGTCGTCGCCGCTGGCCACGACATGCCGGTCCGGGAACATCCCGATTTCGGACCGACGATGGTGGCTGCACTCGACGAGGTCGCCCCAGTCCGGGTCCCCGCCGTCGTAGTCTGACACCCGATGGGACGGTCACGATCAGGTCGCGCGCGCTCCCCGAAGCCGCATCGTCTCATCGCCCTGGTGGTGGCCGCTGCGGTGAGTTTCGCCGGATGTGCCGAGGTCGAGGGAAACGACATTGGCTCGCCGATCTTCAACGGCACGACCCCCGACGGCGTCTTCGTCGAGCCACCGGTGACGACGTTGCCCATTCCGGATGTCGACGCCATCCGGGTACCTGTCGACTTCTTCGCCATTCAGGACGCCGTGAACGCTGCCCAACCGGGCGACCTCATCCTCGTCGACCCCGGCACGTACAACGAGGAGGTGGTCGTCAACACTCCCGACATCGTGATCCGTGGACGCGACCGCAACACCGTCTTCATCGATGGCGTTCATTTGGCCACGAACGGCATCATCGTGCAAGCCGCTGGGGTGGCGATCGAGAACCTGACGGTCCGCAACTACTTGGCCGATGGCATCCGGGTGCAGCCGGCCAGTCCCGGTGTCGTCCTCGACGGATTCCGCGCCTTGCATGTGACCACGTCGAACACGGGTAACGACGGCATCGCCGTCTATGAGTCACGCAACGTCGAGATTCAGCAGGTGTGGACGTCGGGACATGGTGTCGCGGGTGTCGCCATCCGGGATTGCACCGATTGCGCGACGCTGGTGCAGGTGACCTTGTCGGAGTTCTCGGCCGCGGGCATGGTGGTCGAAGGTGCCGCGGGCGGCGTCAACATCGTGAGTTCGACGTCACGGAACAACCGCCTGGGCGTGTCGGTGCGCGACCGAAACGACCGCCAGACGAGCGGCGTGGTGATCGCCGGCAGTGCGGTACTGAACAACGGTTTCGCGAACACGCCGAACTCGCTCGACCCGAATGACGCCGGATTCGGTGCCGGCGTTCGGATCGAGGGCACGAGCGGCACCCAGGTGCAATCCAATCGCATTTCCGGCAACACCAGAACCGGCGTGCTGCTCGTGGACGCCCCCGATGCGATCGTGACGGGCAACGTGAACGAGGATCACCCCGAGGGCGACATCACGGATGGGGCGTTCTGGGAGGACATCATCCGCCCGACGATCCCCTACCCGAACGGTCCGGTGCCTCCCGGGATCGACGGGATGGTCGACGCCGATTTCGCGCTTCCGGTCCCCGCGGGCCCGGTGCTACAGGTGGACCTGTCGACACTGGTCGTGCCCGACGCCTGAGGATCCGAACCAAGACTTCTGACCGATCACCTGGTCCTGATCGCCCGTCCTGGGGTTGTCAATCAGGGTCGGTCCGTCCGGTGCCGATACCTGGTCATGAATAAATTCGACAAGGCCATGGATCTGGCCTCGGCGAGCTGGTCGTGCGTGACAACAAGAGCTCGCTAATCCTCCCGATCATCTCGGGCATCTGCGCACTCATTGTCATCGCATCGTTCGCCTATCCCGTCATCTCGATCATCATCGCCGAGAACGAAGGTGCGACCTCGTCGGACGACGTGAGCGTGCGTCCCTTTGCGATCTTTCTCGCCTTTGTCGGGTACCTGATCGTGAACTTCATCGGGATGTTCTTCAACGCCGCACTCATTTATGCCGCAAACGATCACCTCGAGGGCGGCAGACCAACGCTCGCCACGGCACTCCAAGGAGCGGCGAGTCGGGTGACTCCGATTCTCGCCTGGGCGATGGTTGCTTCGGTCGTCTCGGTGATCATCAACCAACTGCAGGAGCGCCTGGGAATCCTCGGCCGCGTCCTTGGCTTTCTCGCCGGCACCGCCTGGGCCGTCGTGACGTTCCTCGTGTTGCCGGTCATCGTGATCGAACGGCGCGAGCCAATCCAGGCCGCCAAGCGATCCGCGCAGTTGCTCCGTCACTCGTGGGGCGAGAACCTGATCGGGCGGGTCGGATTCAGCGTCCTGCAGTTGATCGGCGTCGCCTTCATCATCGGATTCGTGATCCTCGGGATCTTCATCTCGCCAGCGCTGATCGTGGTCACCGGCCCGGCCGCGCTGTTCGCATTCGTGGCGATGGTCGTCGTATTCTCGGCGATGTCGACGGTCTTCCAGACCGCCCTGTACCGCCACGCTGTCGGACTCCCGACCGGCGGCTTCGATCAGGGCATGCTCACGAACGCCTTCACCTACCGCAAGGGCTCGGGCCCGCCAGCTCAGCCGCCGCGCGGATTTCAGCCGCCGTCTCCGGGACAATCGGCGGGGATGCCGGCACCGATGTCGCCGCCGCCTGCATCGCCGCAGGCCAGCTCACCGGGACGAGCGAACCCGCTCGAAGGCCCGCAGGACTGGTCGAAACTTCCGGACCAGTGGACCTGAGACCGGCGCGACTCGCCGAAACCGCGGCTCAGGTGCGTCGTCGCGGGCCCTCGATGAAGACCATCATCGCGAGGATGGCGCTCACCAAGACGCCAGCGATGACAAACCACCAGATCCGTCGTTCGGGTTCGCTCGCCGTCCACACGACCCGCAGCTCGTCGGGGCGGTCGTCGTCGATCTCCCAGATCACGATGCGACCCTGAATCCGGTCGCCGTTGTGCTCGACGACGAGGTCGGGTGAAACGAACCGAAACTCACCGGCAGGCCACCGAGCACGGTCTTCATCGACCTCGTCGGCGATCGCGCCGGAGGTCGTGAGCACGAGCTCGGTGCGGTTTTCGTCGATCTCGGTCACGACCGCCGAACTGATCAACAGCGTCGAGAACTCGTCGATCGTTCCGGTCCACGAGACATCCAGGCGACGGCGGTCCTGCTCGCCGTCGCCGACAAGGGCGACGCGGTCCGGGTCGAACGGATAGTCGAATGGCAGCACGCCCACGTCGCCTCCACGGAGGGCCGCGTCGATCGTCGGGCACGGGTCGCCGCCCCAGAGTTCTTGCTGGAGTTCGTCGGTGCAGACGACCACCGCCCGAGCGGCGAACTCGACGGAGCCATCGGGACCCACGGTCGCCTGCTCGATGTACTCGTCGCAGCCCGTGAGCGCCGCGAAGGCGATGGCGAGGACGAGCCGGAAGAGGATGCGGCGTGGGGCGGCAACCGAGCGCATGAGGGCTGAGTCTCCCATACGGTGTGCCGGTGACCGCAGTCCTGTTGGCCCTATCCGGAGTGGCTTCTGTCGCATACGGCACAGTGCTCACGGGGCGCCCGACGGGCGGGGTCCGCTCGGCTGCGAAGACGGTTGCCGTTTCGGCTCTGGCGTGCGTGGCTGTCGTGCTCGGTGCTCCACTGCTCGTCGTCGTGGCCCTCGTACTGGGGTCGGTGGGCGACTTCTTTCTCTCTCTGGACCGGGAGCATGGCTTTCTGCTGGGTCTCGTGTCGTTTGCGATCGCACACGTCGCGTACGTCGTGGCGATGATCGAGTTCGCCGACACGATTCGCGCGGTTCCCGCCGTTGCACTCATCGTCTTTGCTCTCGCCATGGCCGGGGTTCTGCGACCAAGGGCAGGATCACTCCGGGTCCCGGTGCAGATCTACGTCGGCGTGATTACCGCAATGGGCGTCGCTGCTGTGTCGCTGCCCGGGGCCCGATGGATGAGCACGCTTGCTGCGATGTCGTTCGTGCTGTCGGACAGCGTGCTCGCCACCGAGCTCTTTGTCCTCGGCAAAGACGATGCAAGGCGGCGAATGACACGCCACGTCATCTGGTTCACGTACTACGCCGCACAAGCCCTATTTCTCTGGGATCTCGGCGTGCGAGTCTGAGCTGGCCGTCGGGGCGAACGACGAAACGACAGATGATCGCGTCCAACTCGATCGTCAAGCTCGGATACGAACGCCGCGGTGTTTGACGACGTCGATGACCGGTCCGTTGATCTCGAACTCGGCCAACCGTTTGCGGGTGCGTTTGATCAGCGCCGACAACGCATCATCGGACACCCCGTCGATCACGTCCTCTCCCCATGCGGCCACCACGAGTTCGGAACGATCCACCACTCCGCCGTTCGCATCCACAAGACGTTTCAGCAGCGCGAACTGGCGAGCGGTAAGCGGTGGATCCACCCGTCGGGCATCGACCCACACTGCGTCGTTGGCCGGGTCGATCCATACGCCGTGGAGCCGTCCAATCGCAGGTGCCAGTGGCGTCGCCATCGGGTCACGGAAGCGGATCGTCACGGCACCGGCGAGCGTCAGCTCGCTGCCGTCACGCAGCCGTACAGGTTCGGAACTTGTGGCGATGCCGTCGACAAACGTTCCGTTGCGACTGTCGAGATCGACGACCACCCAACCGTCGGACCGGGGATCGAGACGCATGTGGTGTCGCGAGATCGACGGCACGTTGAGCACGATGTCGGCTTGACCGCCTCGTCCGACGATGGTCGAATCCGAAATCTCCCAGCGCGAGATGTCCGATCCGGAGGCGATCTCCCCCACGAGCTCGAGCACGGCGTCCATTGTCCGGATCGTACCGGCCCGTCGATCAGCGTTCGGCGAGGAGAAGATCGCGGCAGTCGCTCTCCTCGTTCGCGAAAACGAGCTCGTCGACGTACAACAGTCCCGGGCTGTTGTCCTTGTAGATCCGCGGCACGGCGTACTCGGCGCCCGCTGGAGCTGGCGGCGTGCCCAACGTGAGTTGACCGTCGCCGTACTCGAGGATGGTGAGACTCGGAGACGGCGGGAAGGGGTCGAACCCGTCGTCGAGCCACTCGACCGACATCTCGGCCACGACGACCTCTCCTTCGGTTGCGGCATGCAATGAGAAGAGGTAGCTCGCCCCCGGCTCGACGTCGACGATCTCCCCGAACAATCCGAAGACCTCCGGATCGCCGACCTCGAGGCCTGACGATCCAGCTCGCCCAACGCCGGCGACCACCTGCTCCCGGTCCGGATTCGACGAATCGAACCAGTAGTTATCGGGCAGGAACTCCGTTTCGAAGTCCGCCTCGGTTAACAAGTTGCAGGCCAGCTGCTCGGCAAGGCCTGGTTCCCAACCGGCCACCGCGAGTCGGTCGATGCCGTCGTCGGGCGGGACCGTTTCGGGCACGACGGTGGTCTCGACGAGCGCTCGTGTGCGAGCTGGATCTGTCGTCGTCAAGGGGTCAACGCCGTCAGCGGCGACAGCCGACGCTGACGACGAGGTCGTGGGAGCAGCCGAGGTGGATGCCGGTGTCGTGGCGACCTCCGAAGGATCCGAATCCGATCTGGCGACACCCAACTGCCACAGCACCAACCCACTAAGCACGGCGCCAAAGGCAGCCACCACGAGTCCGAAACGCCAACGTCGTCCCTTTTCTCGCGCTCCCACCGAAGCCAACCCGATTGAGCTCGCCTGACCCCCGAGCATGGCGGCGAGCTCGTCGGGCACTGCACCCCTGCCACGAAGGACCTCGCCAAAGGCAGTCGCCGTGGGTCGCGCCTCGGGCACCTTCGCCAACGACCAGGCCACGAGGTCATCGAGATCGACGAGTTCGGGCCGCCGCTCCGAGATCGGAACCGGGACCGCGTGGAGGTGCTGCTGTAAGGCTGCGGCGATGGCGTCGCTGCTCGTATACGGCCACTCGCCGGTCAACACCTCCGACGCGAGCACGCCTAACGAATACACGTCTGATGCGGGCTCACCCACGGTCCCGTTGATGACTTCTGGTGCGAGATACCGGGGTGTCCCGGCGAGCACGCCGTCGGCGGTCACCGTGACGTCGTTGGTGCCGCGGGCCAGGCCGAGGTCGATGATCACGGGGGCGTCACTTCCGTCGACGAGAACGTTGGCGGCGGTGAGATCGCGGTGCACGACACCAGCGTCATGGAGCGCTGCGAGGCCGTCAGCGATCTCGGCGAGCAGCCGAACCGCACGGTCTCTCTCGACCGGTGCATTGTCCTCGATCCAGGTCCCGAGCGGCACCCCCTCGACCCAGTCGGTGACCAGCGCCGGCACTCCCCCGATGTCGATGAGCTCCCGCAGCTGGACGAGATTTGAATGACGAAGACCCCTCGTCACGGCGGCCTCGCGGCGAAGTCGCTCGACATCGACTCCCGGAGACAGCAACTTGAGCGCGACCGTCGACCCATCGGCCGCTCGGGCTGACCACACGACGCCAGAGCCGCCGCGCCGTGGTTCGCCCACGAGCTCGTACCCCGCAGTGCGGGCGGCGGCATCAATGTCGCTCGACATCACTAGCCAGTGAAGCAGGTGGCCTCACCGATGCGACGCCAGTACGCTTCGCAACGACGTTTTGTCCGAAGTCCGGTGAGATCCCGGCACTGTCCCGCAACGGTGATGGTTGGCTTCCAAAGAGGTCAACACAAGTCCGGTCGAGTCGAGCGTCGACATATTCCACTACCACCCTCGAGGAAGGGGCTGGTCTGGCGCAGAGCTTCTGTCGCGCAGGTCAGCGACAGGAGACATCATGAAGTTCCGTTGGATTGCCGCATTGGCAATCGCTCTGGCGATGTTCGCCGCCGCATGCGGCGAAGACACCGATGTCGCCTCCGACGACGTCGGTGCTGATTCGTCGACCACCGACTCAACGGAGGCGACCGCAGACGCTGCCACCGAGGACGCGTCCGACGAGGCCATGGACGACGACGCGTCCGAAGACGACGCCATGGCCGACGAAGACTCCGACGACACGATGGTGGATGACGCCTCCGAAGACGACGCGATGGCTGACGTGCCGAGCCGCATCGTGTCACTCAACCCCACCGGCACCGAGATGCTCTTTGCCGTCGGCGCTGGCGACCAGGTCGTCGCGGTCGACAACTTCAGCTACTACCCGCCCGAAGCGCCGGTGGTCGACGACCTGTCGGCGTTCACGCCGTCGATCGAGGCGATTGCGGCATTCGAACCCGACCTTGTGGTCACCCAAGGCCCGATCGAAGGACTCGACGCCCTCGGCGTCGATGTGCTCGAACTCACCGCTGCGGTCACGCTCGACGACGTCTACAGCCAGATCGAACAGGTTGGTGCCACGACGGGCCACGTCGGCGAAGCAGCCGAGCTTGTCGGACAGATGCAGGCCGACATCGACGCGGTCCTGACAGCATTGCCCGAGCGGGAGACGCCGCTGACCTACTACCACGAGCTCGACAACACGCTCTTCAGCGTCACCTCGTCGACGTTCGTCGGATACGTCTACGACCTGCTCGGCCTCGTCAACGTGGCCGACGCCGCCGACCCCGACGGCGAGTTCTTCGGCTATCCGCAGCTCAACGAGGAGTTCCTCGTGACCGCGGATCCCAACATCATCTTCCTCGCCGACACGATCTGTTGCGAGCAAACCGCCGAAACGGTTGCGGCACGACCGGGTTGGGACCAGCTCAGCGCCGTGCAGGCCGGCAACATCGTCGAGCTCAACGACGACGTCGTCAGCCGATGGGGACCACGCATCGTCGAGTTCATCGAGGTCGCCGGTTCCGCAGTGGCGGCAATCGAGACCGCCGACGCCTGATCCAGCGACACAGGTATTGCGAGCGACTCCGATGATCCTTCTGCGAGGCCGCGGACGATGACCAACGTTCACTGCGCCGGACTCCGCCCCGTGTGGGCGGCGTCGGCTGCGGTGTTCGTGGTCGCGACCGCGGTCGTCGCACTCGTCGTCGGCCCGACCGACATCGACCGCTCGGGAGTCTTGCTGACGGCGATCGACGCCCTTGGCCCCTGGTCGATCGATACGGGATTGAGCGAGACCCAAACGTCGATCGTCTCCAACCTTCGGTTGCCTCGCGTCGCGCTCGGGCTTGTCGTCGGGGCAGCCCTCGCCAGCGCCGGAGCCACCTTCCAAGGGGTTTTTCGCAACCCGCTCGCCGACCCGTACCTGCTCGGCGTTGCCGCCGGCGGCGGTCTGGGCGCAACCCTGGCGTTCGTCAACGGATGGGGCGACGGCCAAGGGGTGTTCGACGCTGTTCAGGTCGGCGCCTTCGTCGGCGCGCTGTCGTCGGTGGCGATCACGTGGGGAGTCGGCGTGCTCGGCGACCGGTCCCGGTCGGCCACGTCGCTGATCCTGGCGGGCGTGGCCGTGGCCAGCTTCTTCACGGCCGTTCAGACGTACCTTCAGCAGCAGAACACCGATGACATCCGCCAGATCTATGTGTGGTTTCTCGGCGGGCTCACGACGAGCGGTTGGGACGAAGTCGGCCAAGCGGTCATCCCGACGCTGATCTGCCTCGCGGTGCTCGTCATCAGCGGACGCACCCTCGACGTGATGGCCGTCGGCGACGACGAAGCCTCGATGCTCGGCCTGTCGGTTGGGCGTACGAGGCTCGCGCTGGTGGTCGTCGCCTCGTTGCTCACCGCGACGGCGGTGGCCGTCAGCGGCCTGATCGCCTTCGTGGGCCTCATCGTGCCGCACACCGTTCGGTTGATCGCCGGGACGAGCTACCGCAGCATCGTTCCGCTCTCGGCCCTCGTCGGGGCGGGCTTCTTGGTGCTGTGCGATCTCGCCGCCCGAACGCTGCTGACTCCCGCCGAACTCCCGATCGGTGTCGTCACGGCCTTCTTCGGCGCGCCGTTTTTCATCGTGATCCTTCGGACGGCGAATCGATGAATGCGACCGCACCCGCTAGTTCGGACAGGCCCGCCATCAGCGTCGACTCGGTATCAGCATCAATCGATGGCGCCACGTTGCTCGACAACGTGTGTCTACGCGTCGAGGGCGGAGAGTGGATCTCGGTGATCGGGCCCAACGGCGCGGGCAAGTCCACCCTTCTCCGTGCCATCGCAGGGCTGCTGCCAGTGACCGGCACCATCGCATTGTCCGGCACGAACGTCGCCAACCTCAATGGACGAGCCCGGGCACGGTTGGTCGCCTGGGTCCCGCAGACCCCAACGTTGCCAACCGGACTGCGCGTCCTCGACTACGTGTTACTCGGCCGCACCCCACACCTCGGATTGCTTGCGACCGAGAACGCCCACGATCTCGAGGTCGCCCACGCAGCCCTCGCCGAACTCGACCTCGAGCACTTTGCCGAACGGGCGATCGACTCGTTGTCCGGCGGCGAACTTCAACGCACCGTCATCGCCCGCGCTCTCGCGCAGGAGGCCCCGATCCTGCTGCTCGACGAACCGACGTCGGCACTTGACCTCGGCCACCAACAAGACGTGCTCGACGTGCTCGATCAACTTCGCCGCACCGGCGACCGCACAATCGTGACAACGATGCACGACCTGACTCTCGCCGGGCAGTACGGCGACCGGATCGTGATGCTCGCGGACGGCGCGATCGCCGCAGCGGGCTCGGCAACCGACGTACTCACCGAGGACAATCTGCGTCGCCACTACGGCGCGGATGTCGACGTCTTCGAACGCAATGGCCGACTCGTCGTAATCCCCACCGACCGACGATCGCCTACACCCCCACCGAACTCAGACCAGAATCGACCATCGACGCCCGATTAACACTCGGCAGGCGTCGACGAGGAGCAACCATGACCGAATCGACCACCCAACCCATCGACGAGAACCCAGCCCAGAATCACAGCAAGACCGCCAAGTCACTCGTGCTCGTCAATACCGGCGACGGCAAGGGCAAGTCGTCCTCGGCGTTCGGTGTGATGATTCGTGGCGTCGCCCGTGACTGGAACGTCGCGGTGGTGCAGTTCATCAAGTCCGGCGAATGGAACGTCGGCGAGGAGAAAGTCGGCCGGCAGCTCGGGGTCGACTGGTTCAATGAGGGCGAAGGGTTCACCTGGAACTCCGAAGACATCGACCACGACAAGGCGCTCGCCGCCGAAGGGTGGCAGCGAGCGGCCGATCTCATCAACGCCGGCGAGCATCAGCTGATCATCCTCGATGAGCTCACGTACCTGCTCAACTGGGAATGGATCGACGCCCAGCCGGTGTACGACACGATCCGCAATCGGCCCGAGCACGTCAGCATCGTCGTCACCGGACGCGACGCACCCGACGAGCTCATCGCGGTCGCCGACACGGTGAGCGAAGTCCGCAAGGTCAAGCACGCCTTCGACGAAGGCATCCTCGCCAAGAAGGGCATCGACTACTGATGGTGGCTCTCGGGCGGGGTCTGACCCTGCTGCTCGGTGGTGCCCGGAGCGGAAAGAGCGACCTCGCCGTTCGTCTCGGCGAGGCCTGGCCCGACGACGTCATCCTTGCTGCGACAGCGACCGCCGACGATGAGGACATGGCGTCGCGGATCGAACGCCACCAAGCCGAACGCCCCCATGACTGGGGGCTTGTCGAGGCGGCGTACTTCGGTGCCGACGATGCGGTACTCGTGCCCGACGAGGCACTGTTGATCGTCGATTGCCTCACGATGCTCGTCGCCAACCTCATGTTCGCCGACCGCGATGATGCGTACATCGACGCGCACGCCGTCGCCCTGGCCGATGTGCTCGCGAGCCGAGGCGGACCGACCATCGTCGTGTCGAATGAAGTGGGGCTTGGCGTCCACCCTGAATCTGAGCTCGGCCGCAACTACCGAGATCTGCTCGGGCGCGTCAACCGTCGTGTCGGCGAACGATCCGAGGCGGTCTTCTTCGTCGCCGCCGGCCAAGCGACGCGGCTCGAACCCGTGGAGGTGTCGTGGTGAAGCCATCGACGAACGACCTGACCGAACTGCTGAAGGGGGCGCCCGCTGGTGACGATGAAGCGGCCGCCTTCGTTCGTCGGCGTGCCGACGACATCCTGCGACCGACTGGAGCGCTCGCCGTCCTCGACGACCTGGCGGTCTGGGTTGCGCGCTGGCAGGCGGCCGAACAACCCGCCGTGGCCCGTCCCGAAGCGATCATCTTCGCAGCTGATCATGGGGTGACCGCCGAGGGCGTCAGTGCCTATCCGGCCGAGGTGACCGGGGCGATGCTCGGGGCCTTCGAATCCGGCCGGGCATCGATCTCCGTGCTCGCCGAGGTGGCTGGCGCAGACGTCCGAGCCGTCGACGTCGGCGTTGGCCGACCGACTGGAAACCTTCGTGTCGAACCAGCGCTCGACACCAAGCGATTTGGCGAGGCGTGGCACGCCGGTCGAGACGCTGTCGCCGGTTCCGATGCCGACCTTCTCGTCTTCGGCGAGATGGGCATCGGCAACACGACGCCAGCCGCGGCCGTCACCGCCGCAATCCTCGGACGGTCAGCCGACGAGACGGTGGGACGGGGCACCGGGATCGACGACGAAGCCCGGGCCAAGAAGGTCGCCATCGTCGACGAGGCTCTGGTCCGGATCGCGCATGTCGTGGACCCGCTCGAAGTCCTCGCCGAGGTGGGTGGCGCCGAACTCGTGGCGATCGCAGGCGCCACCGTCGAGGCCCGCGTCCGGCGTATCCCGGTGCTGCTCGATGGCTACATTGCGACCGCTCCCGTTCTGGCGCTCGACGCCGCCGATCATCGAGCGGTCGAACACGTTCGAGCCGGGCATCGCTCTGCCGAGCCCGGTCATCGGTTGGCGCTCGAACGACTGGGTTTGGAGCCGCTGCTCGATCTCGACCTCCGCCTCGGCGAAGCTTCCGGTGCCATGGCTGCGGTGCCGTTGGTGACCGCAGCGTGCCGCCTCGTCACCGAGGTGCCGACGTTCGCCGAGTTCTTCGGTCCTGCGGACTGAACGCACGCCCGAACCATGCTCCGGGATCTGCGCTTCGCCATCGGCTTCCTCACGCGGATACCGATGGGCGCGGTCGACGGCGACCGTAGTGACGGCCTCGACCCTGTCGCCCGATCCGTCCCGTGGTTCCCGGTTGTCGGACTCGTCGTCGGCGCAACGCAGGGAGCGACGATCTGGCTCCTCGCCGAACGCGCTGGCCCCGTTGTCGCCGCCACCGTCGGCGTCATCGTGGCATTGCTCATCACGGGCGCGTTCCACCACGACGGACTCGCCGACATCGCTGATGCCTTCGGCGGCGGCTGGACCATCGAGCAACGGTTCGAGATCCTCAAGGACTCCCGCCTCGGAACCTACGGAACCGCTGCTCTGTGCAGCGCCATCGTTTTGGAAGTGGCGCTCTTTGCCCGAATCGTCGGCCCACAGGGTGGCCAGGACGTGCCGGCAGTGATCGCCATCGCGGCCGCGAGCCACGCGCTGTCCCGTGCGATCGCTGTCGCCGTGATGACCGTCGCCCCCGTCGCTGGCGACGGGCTCGGTGCCGGGTATGCCCGCAGCGTGGGCCGCGGACGGGCAGCGATTGCAGTGCTCATCGGCGTCGTGGCCGGTGCGGGTCTGCTCGGTTTCGACGTGATCATGCCGATGGTTTTCGGAGGCGCCGGCGCTGGCGCCGTCGTCGCGCTCGCCACCCGCAAGATCGGTGGGGTGACCGGCGACGTCCTCGGCGCCGTCCAGGTGATCAGCCACCTCGGGCTACTGCTCGGCCTCACCCTCATCTGAGAACCGTCCCGGCACCAACCCCATCCTGCACCGATGACCGACCTGACCTCCAGGCTGCTCGACGACACACACCACGAACTCGATCGGCTCGAAGCAATCGACGACCCGCAACGCCGCATGTCGGAGTTCTTGTTGCTCTCGCTCGAACGCGAGCAGGTGGCCGCAATTGCGTACTCCGAGTCACTCCTCATCCATCGACTCTCCGAGCTCGACGTCCCCGACGACGTGCGAGAGCTGCTCCGGCGAGTGATCTTGTGGGTACAACGAGACGAAGCGCTCCATGCCCTCTACCTCCGCGGCCTCCTCGTTCGCCACCAGACGTCAACGAGTCGCGCATTCGTCTTCATCCGCCAGCTCATCGGATCAATCTCGGGGTGGGTGTCAGCGATGCGGCACCACCGCCCACCCGCCCGATTTGGAGGACGTCATCTCATCGCTGCGGCAGCGATCGGCGCGGGGCGAATCCTCGGCCGAATCCCCGATGGTCTCGGCCCCGAGCTCCAGTACTCGACGTTCCGGCACTACTGCGAAGTCAACATCGCGCTTGAGCTATCAGCCGTCGTCTCCTATGAACGCCTTCTGCCCTGGCTGGAGGACCCCGCGGAGATCGAGGCCTTCGAGCGAATCCTCACCGACGAAGTCCGCCACGCCGACGTCTTCGAGATTCTCGTCGACGTCTTCGACGAGAACGATCGACTTCGGCCGGGCGTAAACCTTGCGGGGCTCGTCGAACGCATCGGCGCCGTCAGCCCGTGGTTTCTTCCGGGCGATCTGCGACCGAACAGCGAACTCGGATCGTTTGGCAAGGGATCGCCGGTCCACGTGTCGGCAGGCGACGGTCCCGGTGCCGATCCACTGACGGCCCTCGACGACGCTCGTGTCGGCTACGGCGAACCCGATCTACTTCCACCTCTCGGGCAATGGACGGTTGTTCACCCCCGCATTCGACACCGAAGCGTTCCCGGTGATCGACGACCCTCCGCTTGGCGTTCGTGCGTGTCGCGTCGTCGCTCGACGGCTGTTCGGACTCCGCCCGCCGGGCTGAACGACCTCTCGACGAGTCCGGTCCCAGTCGACGGCAGCGTCGTTCTCGTGCAACGATCGATCCGCCACGATCGAGGGGGGAACGCACCGATGCCAAACATGACGAGTTGGGCCGAGACCCGAGCAGGATTCGCGCTCGACATCCCGACCGAGTTCAACTTCGTCGGAGACGTCATGCACGCCCGGGCCGCTGCCGCTCCTGACAAGGTGGCGCTGATCGCCATCGAATCCGACGGGACCACGATCAACCGCTACACCTTCGGCGACCTCGCCGATCTGTCGCATCGAACCGCGCACATGCTTCGGGCGCATGGCGTTGGCGTTGGAGACAAGGTCTTCGTGCAGGTGCCCCGCATCGTCGAGTTCTACGCCGCGCTCCTCGGGTGCTTCCAGATCGGGGCCGTACCGATGCCGGGCACGACCCAGCTCATGTCGAAAGACCAGCAGTACCGGATCAACCGCGCGGACGCGGTTGCAGTCGTTTGCGACGAGGACGCCGCGGAACGCTTCGACGAGGTGCGAAGCGAGTGCCCGTCAGTGACCGCCGCGTTTGTCGTCGGCGAAGCCCGGGACGGCTGGACCTCGTTCGGTGATGGACTCGATGCCGCGGGCGATCAACCCGCCGAGGTTGCGCCGACGATGTCGTATGACCCGTTGTTGCTGTACTTCACGTCCGGCACGACCGGTGGGCCGAAGATGGTCCAGCACGTGGGGGCGTACGCGCTCGGCCACGAGATCACCGCCCGCTTCTGGCACGACCTCACGCCCGACGACATTCACTGGACCGTGTCCGACACCGGATGGGCGAAGGCCGCCTGGGGCAAGCTGTTCGGCCAGTGGATCGTGGGTTCGGCGATCGTGATGTGGAACATCGTCGGCAAACCCGACTTCGACCGCATGCTGCGGCTGCTCGGCGAGCTCGGGGTGACCTCCTTTTGCGCTCCGCCCACGCTGTACCGAGCCTTCGCCCAGATGGACTTGTCCGCATACGACTGGTCGACACTGCGCCACTGCACGAGCGCGGGTGAGCCGCTCAATCCCGAGGTGATCGCGACGTGGTCGGAGGCCACGGGTACCACCCCGTACGACGGCTACGGCCAGACCGAGACCGTCGTGCTCGTGGCCAACTATCCCTCCGAGCCCGTCAAACCCGGATCGATGGGACTTCCCGCGCCGGGGGTCGAAGTCGACGTGGTCGACGACGACGGTAACCGTTGCGCGGACGGCGTCGAAGGCAACATCTGCGTGTCGACCGAGCCGCGGCCGATCGGGCTGTTCTCCGGGTATTGGAAAGACGACGAACGCACCGCCGAGGTGTTTCGCCACGGCTGGTACTACACGGGCGATCGGGCATACCGGGACGGAGATGGATACCTCTGGTTCGTTGGCCGTGCCGACGACGTCATCTTGTCGGCGGCGTACCGGATCGGACCGTTCGAGGTCGAGTCGTCGCTCATCGAGCATCCCGCCGTCGCCGAGACGGCCGTCGTCGGTAAGCCGGACCCGGACCGCGGAAACATCGTGAAGGCGTACGTGATCCTCGCCGAGGGATTCACGGCGAGCGACGAGCTGACCGCCGAGATCCAAGAACACGTCAAGACCACGACGGCGCCGTACAAGTACCCGCGCGAGATCGAGTACGTCACCGAACTCCCGAAGACGATCTCCGGCAAGATCCGCCGGGTCGAACTCCGCGAGCGCGACGCCTGAACCCTCGGACCTTCGACGCGCCGCCTCCCGACCGGTATGACGGGCGACACACCGAACCGGTACGGTCTGATCGTCGGTCGGGGATCGACTTCACCACAACGAGGGGACGCCTGCCGTGAAGGTCGCACTGACGATCAATGATTTTCTAGACAGGGCTGTTGCGGTCTATCCAGATCGAGTTGCGGTGGTCGACGAACCCGATCAGCCAGCAGCACCCATGCCGACGATCACCTATCGCGAGATGGCCGACATCCGCCGGCAGATCGGCGTCGCGATGGACGAGATGGATATCCCAATGGGTGCTCGTGTGGCGATGGTGTCGCACAATTCGGCGCGGCTGCTCACCTCCTTTTACGGGGTGTCGGGTAACGGTCGAATCTTCGTCCCGATCAACTTTCGACTCAGCGCCGACGAGGTCCGCTACATCGTCGAACACTCGGGCGCTGAGGCCCTGTTGATCGACCCCGAACTCGCCGACGCTCTCGCAGATGTTGAGTGCGAACGGAAGTGGATCCTGGGTGCGGAGTCTGATGCCGATTGGCTCGGTCGCTCGGGCGAGCCTCAGCCGTGGGAACCCGACGAAGACGCGACCGCTTCGATCAACTACACGTCGGGAACCACCGCACGCCCAAAGGGCGTGGAGCAAACCCACCGCGCGCGGTGGACCAATGCCGTCACGTTCGGCTGGCACACCGGTGTCAGCGATCGAGACGTCTACCTGCACACCCTCCCCATGTTCCACTGCGACGGCTGGGGAATGCTCTACACCGTGTGCGCGATGGGCGTGAAACAGATCGTGCTTCGAAAGGTCGACGGCCCCGAAATCCTCCGCCGGGTCGAAGAACACGGCGTCACGATGATGTGTGGCGCGCCGGCAGTCGTGGCCGCCGTTCTCGATGCTGCCAAAGACTGGGACGGCGAAATCCCCGGACGCGACCGGGTACGGATCATCGTGGCCGGCGCTCCCCCGCCATCAGCGACCATCGAACGTGTTGAGACCGAGCTCGGCTGGGAATTCATTCAGCTGTACGGCCTGACCGAGACCGCGCCGCTCCTGACGATCAACCGATGCAAGCCCGAGTGGGACGAGCTATCGCCAACCGAACGGGCACAGCGGCTGGGGAGGGCGGGCGCTCCCGCCGTCGGCGTGGAGATGAAGGTGTCACAGTCTGGAGAGTTCTTGGCTCGGAGCAACAACGTGCTCAAGAGCTATTGGGAGAACCCAGACGCCACCGCGCAGGCACTCGAAGGCGGCTGGTTCCACACGGGAGACGGCGGCATCTGCGACGACGAGGGGTATTACTCGATCCTCGATCGCAAGAAGGACGTGATCATCTCCGGCGGCGAGAACGTCAGCTCGATCGAGGTCGAGGACGTCGTGTTCGGTCATCCGGCGGTGACCGAGGTGGCGGTCATCGGTGTTCCCCACGAGAAATGGGGAGAGACGGTCAAAGCGCTCGTCGTTGTCTCCGACGGAAGCGATGTGTCCGAGCAGGACATCATCGACCATTGCCGGGAGAAGATGGCCCACTACAAGTGCCCGACATCGGTCGAGTTCCGGGACGAACTCGCCCGCACGGCGACCGGCAAGCTCCAGAAGTTCAAGCTTCGTGCCCCGTACTGGGAGAACATGGACAAGGCGGTCAACTGAGATGTGTCGCAACATCACGACCCTCCGAGGCCTCGAACCAGTCGCAACTCCCGAGGAGATCGAAGCCGCTGCTCGTCAATACGTTCGCAAGGTGACCGGCGTGCAAAAGACGACGGCGGCGACCGAGGACGCATTCGAGCGTGCGGTCGAGATCATCGCCGCCGCCACGACGGATGCGCTGGAGGCGCTTCCGCCTCGACGAGTTCCTCCGCGCACCGAGCCGCCGATTCGCCGGCTCACCAGAGCAACATCCTGAAGGATTCTCAGATAGGTGCATATTCGATCCCCCCTCATCGTGGACATCTCGTCCATTCTTTAGGTCGTGGCTGGAAGCATCGTCACCTCGCTTGTCGACCTCCTCGGTCCCGGACGCATCGTCGTCATCGGGGACGTTGCCGGCACGCGCCAGTTTCCGCTGATCGCTGCGTCCGCCGCGCGGCGATACTCGAGCACCGGACGCGAACTGATCGTCGGCCTCGAAGTCCCGATGACCGAACCGGTCGAGACTGGCCAGACCGGTGCGTTCTTCGACCGCCAAGACTCACTGCTCGACGGTCGATCGAGCCGAGAGATCGCTGCGTTGATCAGCCAGCTCGCGGCGATGCCGAATATTCGAACCGTCGCACTCGACGGACCATGGGTCGCCCCCGGAGCCCCGGTACCCCTGGAATACCTCGGGCTACTCGACCAGAACCGTGACGCGGTGATGGCCGGTCGACTCATGGCGGAGATCGACCTCAACCCTCACGCCAGCGTGCTGGCCCTCGTCGGCGCCGAGCACGCCCGCATCGACCGACACGCACAGACCTTCGGCGGCCTCCTCCACCCGTGGTTTCCGACGATGGTCTCCCTGTGCGGGGTACATGGAGGCGGCACGGCATGGGCTCTCTCGACAGCGGGTCCGAGGGTGGTCCAGCTCGACGCAACCGGGGGTGAAGAACCGTCCCTCGAGTGGGCACGAGAAGTCGGCGCCGATGGATTCCATGGCATTCTCAGCGTCGGACGAATCGATGCCTCGCCACCCCGAACGGCCCGCAATCGCAGCCTCTCGCCGCCTGAGTGACGTCGACCGAAACGAGGCTCACTCCGGTGTGGCCTTCGGAAGCGAGCACCGGTCGCGCGAGCACTGCTAGGACATGGTCATGGCTTCCACGATCGAACGCATCTGGCGATACCCAGTCAAGTCGCTCGGTGGCGAGCAGCTCCGAGCAGCCACCCTTGACTCCGGAGGAATCGAAGGAGACCGACGCTTCGGGATTCGCCATCTCGGCAGCGGGACGATCCTGACCGCACGTCGCCGACCCGAGCTGCTCTTCGCCTCTGCGCGGTGGAACGATGGCGAAGTCGAGATCGTCCTCCCCGATGGCTCGACCGCAGCCGACGATGCGGCGCTCTCGTCGTGGCTCGAGGACGACGTGGCGTTGGTTCGCTCGGACAGCGAGGCCGGGACCTTCGAGAACCCGATGGATGTCGAAAACGAGGCGGACTGGGTGTCGTGGGACGGGCCCGACGACACGTTCCACGACTCGGGCAGGACCCAGGTGTCGCTGGTAGGCCTCGACGCACTCGGAGACTGGGACGAGCGACGATTTCGCAAGAACCTGATCGCCACCGGTACCGGCGAGGACGACCTCGTCGGGTATCGCCTCGCCATTGGATCGGCGGCCCTGGACGTGACGAAACGCGTCGAGCGCTGTGTGATGGTGACCCGACCGCAACCCGACGGGATCGATCGAGATCTCGACGTTTTCAGAACCGTCCTTCGAGAACGCGACGGCACGGTCGGCATCGGCCTGACCGTCCACACTCCTGGAGAGATCCGAGTTGGCGACGCCGTGCAGCGCGTCTGATCACCCTCGGTAGACTCGCCCCTTCAGCACACAGGCGAGGGGTCTGTCGTGCGCAGGCCCGGGCCTGCAAGCCGAGCAGAGGGAGAACGGCGCCGTGCGCACGCTCAGTCAGAAGGTGTGGGACGACCATCTGGTCCGTCGAGAGGACGGCCAACCGGATCTTCTCTACGTCGACCTCCACCTCGTCCACGAAGTCACCTCTCCCCAAGCCTTCGACGGGCTTCGCCAGAACGGACGCGGCGTGCGCCGACCCGACCTGACGGTCGCCACTGAGGATCACAACGTTCCGACGGAAAACATCGACCAGCCGATCGCCGACGAGATCTCGGCCAAGCAGGTCGAGGTGCTTCGGGCGAACGCTGCCGAGTTCGGGATCACGCACTACCCGATGGGCCATGCCAATCAAGGCATCGTGCACGTCATCGGTCCGGAGATGGGCCTCACCCAACCTGGCATGACCATCGTGTGCGGCGACAGCCATACCAGCACGCACGGCGCCTTCGGTGCCCTTGCGTTCGGCATCGGCACGAGCGAGGTCGAACACGTCCTGGCGACTCAGACGCTGCCGCAGCCGCCGCAGGAGACGATGGCGATCACGGTCGACGGCACACTCCCGGAGGGCAGTACGGCCAAGGACGTCGTCTTGGCGATCCTCGCCGAGTGCGACACGGGCGGCGGAATCGGCGCCATCGCCGAGTTTCGTGGCTCGGTGATCGAGGCCCTCTCGATGGAAGGCCGAATGACCGTCTGCAACATGTCGATCGAGTTCGGCGCCAAAGCCGGCATGATCGCACCAGACGACACGACCTTTGCCTACCTCGACGGGCGAGCGCATGCGCCGACCGGCGCCGACTGGGAGGCTGCGCTCGACTACTGGCGCACGTTACGCACCGACGACGGAGCCACCTTCGACCGAGAAGTCGTGCTCGACGGTGCAGCAATCACTCCGCACATCACCTGGGGCACCAACCCAGGCCAAGTCATTCGTCTCGCCGACAACGTGCCCACCCCCGATCACTTCGACGACCCCGTCGCCCGCGACGCCGCGGCACGCGCCCTCGCCTACATGGGTCTCACTGCAGGCACTCCAATGCGCGAGGTCGCCGTCGACACGGTGTTCATCGGCAGCTGCACGAACAGCCGCATCGAAGACCTCCGAGCGGCCGCCGCCGTCGCCGAAGGCCGCCGTGTCGCTGACGGTATGCGCACCCTCGTCGTCCCTGGCTCCGGTCAGGTCAAAGCGCAAGCCGAGGCCGAGGGGCTCCACAAGATCTTCATCGACGCGGGCTTCGACTGGCGCGAGCCGGGGTGTTCGATGTGCCTCGCCATGAACCCCGACAAGTTGTCCGAGGGCGAACGCTCCGCCAGCACATCCAACCGAAACTTCGAAGGCCGCCAAGGCCGCGGCGGGCGCACACACCTCGTGTCGCCCGCGGTTGCTGCGGCCACCGCAATTGCCGGAACGTTCGCCAGCCCCGCCGACCTGGCCTGATCGACGAGGAGACCACACCGATGGAACCCGTACACATCGTCCAAGGAACCGCTGTTCCGCTCGACCGATCCGACGTCGACACCGACCAGATCATCCCGTCCGATTGGCTCAAGCGTGTCGAGCGCACGGGCTTCGACAAGGGGCTCTTCTCTGAGTGGCGTGACGATCCCGAGTTCGTGATGAACCGCGACGAGCACCTCGGCGCGTCGATCCTGATCGGCGGCCCGAACTTCGGCACGGGATCGAGCCGAGAACACGCCGTGTGGGCGATTCAGCAGTATGGCTTTGCTGCCGTCGTGTCTTCTCGATTCGGTCCGATCTTCAAGAACAACTGCACGAAGAACGGCCTCGTCGCCGTCGAGGTGACACCCGAGATCGGCGACCAACTGATGGCGGCGGTTCAGGCCGACCCGACCCTCGAGCTGACCATCGACGTCGAGCGGCGCACCCTCGAAGCGCCGGCAATCGGGGTCGATGTGTCGTTCGAACTTTCGGACGCAGTCCAACATCGCTTCCTGAATGGGCTCGATGACATCGGTCTCACGATGCAACACGACGACGCCATCGGATCGTTCGAGACGACCCGCCCTGGCTTCAAGCCCGCCACCGCCTGAGTCGACCGAGGGCGTAGCCGTGTTCGATGTTCGTGCACGGTGGCAGCGGCCGAGCCGGTTGAGCGCAACGCGAGGGGCTCAGCCGCTTGTCGCGCTCGTGATCTTGCTGACCGCGTGTTCGAGTGATCCCACGGCGCCAGTCGCCGATCAGTCGACCTCGACCAGCATCGCCGCGTCCACAACGATCACCGCCGTCGAAGAATCGGCGGCCGAGCCATCGGTCGAAGACAGCCCGATCGACGTGGACGCGACCGTCGTTCCGGCGCTCGATGACCAGATCGAGTTCGTGACTCGCCTGCTCAACGGACAGTCCGTCCCGACCGCCGAAATCACCGCCCGGACCAGCGATGCGTTCAGGCGCCAGGTTCCAGCGGCACAGTTCCTGATCATCACGCAGCAGCTCCGGTCCGATGCCTCCGAGAGCTGGGAGGCGACGGGCCGCACGATCGTCGCCGAAAGCCTGGCGGTCGTCGATTTCGACACTGACGACGGGCCGTGGGCGATGACGATCGGCGTCGATCCGGACGGCCGGATCAACACCGCCTTCCTTCAACCTGCAACCGAACCCGACACGCCGGTCGCCGCCGATCTCGACTCCTGGAGTCAATCCGTTGCCGGTGACGGCCGCTCGTACCTTGTTGCGGAGATCATCGACGGGGGATGCATCGAAGTTGCGAGCGACGGTGCAGATCGTGTCGTGCCGATCGGTTCGACATTCAAGCTCTATGTGCTGGGCGTCCTCGACGCAGCGATCCGGAGCGGCGCGATCGAATGGCACCAGGCGCTGCCGATTCGAGACGAACTCAAGAGTCTCCCGAGTGGCGTCTACCAAGAGCTTCCCGAAGGCACAGAGCGCAGCGTGCTCCGGCACGCGATCGAGATGATTCGCGTGAGCGACAACACCGCCACAGACCATCTCATCGACCTCGTCGGAAGGGCGAACATCGAGGCGGAGCTAACAGCGCTCGGAAACAGCGTCCCCGACCGCAACACCCCGTTCCTCACCACCGCAGAACTCTTCGCGCTCAAGCTTCAAGTCGACGACAACGACCGCGAGGACTTCATCGCCCTCGACGCTGCGGCGAAACGCAGCGCGCTCGCCGAACTGACGCTCGACCAAACGAACGCCATCGGTGCGACAGCCGGATGGATCACACCGCGCGACATCGAGGCACTGGAGTGGTTCGCAACGCCCAACGATCAGTGTGCGCTACTCGACGAGCTGATGACGACCGGCACCCCCGAAACCCGACAGCTCTTGTCGTTCAGCACCGGCGGCGTCGGCGCCGAGGACTTCGCACACGTGGCATACAAGGGCGGTTCTGAGCCGGGCGTTCTGAACCTCGCCTGGCATGTCACTCGCCTTGATGGTCGACGGTTCGTGGTGGTGGTCAACGCAGCCGACGCGGAGTCGGCATTCAACGACGCCACCGTTGCTGCCGCTGCCACGAGTGTGTTCGACGTGATCGCCAACATCGATTGAGTCTCGACACGCGGACGGCCGCAGAATTTCTTGGATTCGGCGGGAACTGTTCGGCGACCTCAGTCGTACCAGTGGACGTACCGATCGAAAGATGGCGGGTCAGCGCACCCGCAGAAGGCAGGAACCACGATGGGACGACGAACTCGACTTGCAGCTGCGGGGCTGGCGATCGGTCTGATCGCCACCGCATGCGGCGACGACCTCGAAGACGGTCAGGGCTCAGCGTCGGACGGCGACGAGGTAACGATCGACCGCAACGAGATCTCGCTCACCAGCGGCCTCGCCACTTTTGACGACTGCAACGCGCTGTTGACCCATCTCCAGACCGAAGGCGCCGAACGCGTCGGCGCGTACGGATTCGACGGCTCGGGCGGCTGGTTCGGCCCCGTGTTCGGCATCGAAGAAGACGACGCCATGGAAGAAGAGGCCGTCGATACCGCCTCTGCCGACGCGGACTTTGCGGTCGCCGATTCGGCTGACGCCGGCGGCGAGGCCGCCCGTGCGCAAGGCGCACTCGTCGAGGGCGAGGACTTCTCGGGGACGAACAACCAAGAGCAGGGCGTCGACGAGCCCGACATCGTGAAGACCGACGGCGAGCGCATCATTACGATCAGCAACGGCCAGTTGACCACCATCGATGTCACCAGCGGTCAGCCGGTCGTCCGAGGGTCACTGACGGTTGGCTACGAGGTGGGCTCGCTCCTAATCGTCGGCGATCGGGCCTACGCCTTCGGCACGACGTGGGGCGGCGAAGCCTTCCCGATCGACATTGCTGTTGAGGACGGGGTCGTCGACGACGTCGAGGCCTCATTCGCTCGTGAAGATGTCGTGCCCGGCCCGGACGGCTGGTTCGGCCCGCAGGTGCTCGTCACCGAGATCGACCTGTCCGACCTCGACGAACCGTCGACGTCGGGCACGCTTACGGCCGAAGGGTCGTTCCTCAATGCCCGCAAGATCGGCAACTCGATCAGCATCGCGATCCAGTCGGATCCGGTCGACCTTGGCTTCGTGTACCCGCAGAGCCAAAGCGGCGAAGATCGGGCTGCAGAATTCAACAAGGACATTGTGGGCGACACCTCGCTCGACGATTGGCTCCCGAGCTTCCGGCTCGATGCCAACGGCTCGACGAGCCAAGGCCTTCTGACTGACTGCGCCGACGTTCACGCTCCCAACGAGTTCGCCGGATTCGGCTCCTTGTCGGTCATGACCTTCGACGGAACCGACGGTCTCGGAGCGCCAAACGCGGCCTCGGTACTTGCCTCCGGGCAGAACGTGTACGCGTCGCCGTCCACTATGTGGATCTCGACCAACTCGTGGATCGACTGGGGGATCCTCGAGGACGACGCCGCCCGCGACCAGGCGGCACAGGAGTACACGAGCCAGCTTCATGGCTTTCGGATCGATGGATCCTCGCCGGGCTATCTCGCTTCTGGCGAGGTTCGAGGCCATCTCCTCAATCAGTTCGCCATGAGTGAGCACGAGGGCGTGCTCCGTGTCGCCACGACCGACGGCGTCGCCTGGTGGGCGGATGAATCGTCGGAGAGTTTCGTGACCACCTTCTCGATTGACGCCGAAGAGAAGGCTCTTCGTCAGCTCGGACAAGTCGGCGACATGGGCAAGGGCGAGCAAATCTTCTCGGTTCGCTTCGTGGGTGACCTCGCCTACGTCGTGACCTTCCGCCAAACCGACCCCTTCTACACCGTCGATCTCGCAGATCCATCCGCACCCAAGGTGCTCGGCGAGCTGAAGATCACCGGCTACTCCGGCCAGCTCCATCCCCTCAGCTCCACCATGGTTCTCGGCATTGGCCAAGAAGCGACCGAAGATGGCCGGACCACCGGCGCCAAGATGTCGCTCTTCGACGTGAGCGATCTCGCCAACCCGGTCGACGTCGACACGTGGACCGTGCCGAACGCATGGACCGACGCCGAATGGGATCACAAGTCGTTCTTGTGGTGGCCTGCCGAAGACCTCGCCGTCATCCCGGTGAGCAACTGGTCTGAGCAGTTCTGGGGCGCGATCGCCTTCCGGATCGACCTCGACGAGGGCACCATCACCGAAGCGGGCCGTCTCAGCCACGAGCCCGACGACACGCAGAAGATCGGCACAACCGATTGCCGGGTGGTCGAGGCAAGCGAGCTCGAGCAGTTCCGAGACACCGAGTCGGTTCTCGCCGAGTTGTCGTGGGAGGCCGAGTGGATCACCCAGGACGGCGGCCAGATCCAGATCTGTCAGGACGGCCAGTCCGGTGCAAGCGGCTTGTACTGCGACCGCTGGTGGGGCGACGAGCTCGACCTCGGCGACCTCGGCGACGGGGAGCTAGAGATGTGCTGGCCCGAGGGCCCCGGCGGCGACCCGATCGTCCGGACGCTCGTGATCGGCGACAACCTTTACACGATGAGCTGGTCCGAGCTCCAGCAGAACGACCTGGCGACCTTCGCACCCGGCGAGCGTGTGTCGATCAGCTGACCCCAGCTCGTGGTGGTTGACAGCGTCGACAAGAAGGGGGTGTAAGGAGAGGGTCTGACCCTCTCCTTACACCCGATTCGGGACGGGTCGGCTACGAACCGAGGATGAACGCTTCTTCGGCTCGAAGGACGGCGGCGATGGTCTCGGCCATCCGGAAGCCATGGCCTTCGCCGTCGAAGAGGTGGTAGGTGACCTCGATGTCGCGTTGACGAAGCGCATCGACGATCATCTCCGACTGCGACGGCGGCACGATCTTGTCCTCGGTTCCCTGCAGGACGAGGAGCGGCGCGTCGATCGAGTCGACGTGAGAGATCGGTGATCGCTCGAGGTAGACGGCCTCGGCTTCGGGCCACGGCCCGACGAGACCGTCGAGGTAACGGGCCTCGAACTTGTGGGTGTCGGCAGCCAACGCTCGGAGGTCGGTGACGCCGTACCGACAGATGCCGCCGGTGAAGACGTCGTGAAACGCGAGCGCGTTGAGCACGGTAAGCCCCCCGGCACTTCCCCCAGCGATGATCATTCGAGCCGGATCGACCCGGCCAACCTCGGCAAGGTGCCGAGCCGCGGCGACGCAATCGACGACATCAGCGACACCCCAGGCGCCCTGAAGCTCTTCGCGGTACATCCGGCCGTAGAGCGTTGATCCGCGGTAGTCGACATCGGCGACTGCGACTCCACGGGACGTCCAGTAGCGGATCTTCAGATCGAGTTGGCGTCGTGCAGCGGCGGTTGGCCCGCCGTGGACGAGCACCAGAAGAGGTGGTGGTGAGTCGGATTCGATCGTCGTGTCGTAGAACAAGGCGTGCGCTGTCGTGCCGGGCATCATCGCCGGGTCGACGCCGGAGACATCGAACGTCACGAGTTCGGGTGCCGGAAACAGCGACGTGGCCAGGCCAAGATCTCGAGGATTCGAGATACACGTCGCGACCTGCCCATCGTGGATCCACACGGCAGACTCCTCCGACCACGATGCGCCGACATAGGCGACCCGATTGCCGGGGAGGCTGCGGATCGATGACACCGACGTGTGCCGGTCTTCGACGGTCCCATCGGGGAATCCGATCGTGTCCCCCGTCGGGGTTCCGGCCACGACGACGACGCCCAGCTCGATCTCGCACCAGCGGCTGATGCCGAACACCCAGCCAGGAGTGGCGATCTCGACCTCGCCATCGACGATGGGGCTTTGCGATCCGGTGACCGGGTCGACCTCGACGAGGTTCCACCAGTTGTGGCGGTCCGTCACCGCCGCCAGGCGCCAATCGGACAGCCAGCCGTGCAAACCAATCGACTCGACCTCACCGGGGATCTCCTTCGGAGCGGCGGGATCCGGTGTGTCGATGTCGGCCCACACGAGGCGCGTCGTGTCCCACGGCATGTTCGGGTGATCCCACGCCACCGCGAGCACTCGGCCATCCGGGGCGATCCGTGGCGTCGAGTAGAAGTCGTGTGCGGCAAGCAGGAGCCGCTCCTCCGACCCATCGGTCGCGATTGCAACGACCTCGTTGTGTACCGACGTCGCTTCTGCCGATTCATGCCGCTCGCGGACGCACACGAACCAGGCACGATCGGGGGTGAATCGACCGTCGGCGTAGCGGTGCCCGTCTCGGGTGAGGGCGATCTCGTCGTCGGTATCGACGTTGAGCAAGAACAGCTCACCACCACGTGCGTCGTCGCAATAAACGAGCCATCCCCCATCGATGGTCCACGCACCACCGCCGTACTCGTGCACTCGAGTTCGAGCATTGACGTACGGTCCGGTGATCTCCTCGACGGTGCCGTCACGCCAACGCATCAGCGCCGTGCGACCGCCTTCATTGGGGCGGGACTCTCCCCACCAAACGTCGTCGCCGTCCGTCTGAACTTCGGCGATACCAACCGCTCCGGACAGCAACGTGTCGACGGTGATGGGGGACGGCGTGGCGTTGAGCATGGCTCGATTCTGGCATCGAGTTCGGCGTCGGTACGGCCTTCGGCGTCGCGGAGGCGTTCAGCTCGAGGTGAGGACAGGGGCCATCTTGTCGATGGCGTCGGCCAAGGTCGAGCGTGGGCAGGCGAGGTTGAGCCGAACATGGCCTTCGGCATCGGCGATGAAGAGCCGTTCACCTTCGACGAGCACACCCGACCCCTCGGCGATCGTGCGGGCGATGTCGGTCCCAGGCGGGAAAACGGACGACAGGTCGAGCCACGCCAGGTAGGTCGCCTCAGGAATCTGGTAGAGAGCGTCGGGAACCAGTTCGGCGAGGCGATCGGCGAGGAGCTCGAAGTTGGCGTCGAGATGACGGCGCAGCGCCGTCCACCACGGGTCGCCGTCTTCGAAGACGGCGATGGTCGCCGCATGACTCAGCGGATTGAGGATCGGAAATACCCGCTCGTCCCATCGGGCTCGGAGATCGTCGTCCGGGATCACAACTTCAGCGATCCGGAGACCGGCGAGGTTGAACGTCTTGCTCGCCGACATCGCCGTCACGATCCGATCCGAATCCGGGTAGAGCGTTTGGAGCGGCGTGTGTTCGAGACCGGTCCGCAAAAGATCGCAGTGGATCTCATCGGAAACAATACGGACATCATGTTCGAAGCAAAGGTCGGCCATGGCCCGCAGTTCGTCAGCTCGCCACGCTCGGCCGACAGGGTTGTGTGGATGGCACAACATGAAGAGCTTCAGGGTCGGGTCAGCGACCTTGGCTTCGAAATCGTCGAAGTCGATCGCCCATCCGGACTCGCCTCGCCGAAGCGCGCTCGTCACGAGCTCGTGCCCGAAGCGCTCGGGCGCACCCCCGAAGTGGCCGTATGCCGGCGTGATCGTGAGCACGGTGTCGCCGGGTTCGAGCATCAGCGCCGTCAGGTCGTACAGCGCGGGCACGACACCGTCGGCTGGACGGCAGTGGTCGGGGTCAGGCGACCACCCGTACTGCCGGTCGCACCATCCGGTAAACGCGGCGAACAGCTCGGTGTCGTAGTTGGCGGTGTAGCCGAGGATTGGATGGTCAAGCCGGCGACGCATCGCTTCGATCGCCACCGGAGGCGATGCCAGCGCCATGTCGGCGACCCACATCGGGATCACCTCGTCGTCCGCACACGGCAGCGCGACGTCGGAGCCCGCCTCGCCAAACAGATACGGACGGTAGCCCTCGGCCGCGACTGCGTTCGTCCCGCGGCGATCGAGGATCTGATCGAAGTCGAAGGTCACGGACTCATCGTGCCACCGCTCGGGTGCACGGACCGAAACCGGTCAGGCAAGGAAGTCGACGATGCGCTGTACGCCTTCGCCGAGATCGTCGTCGCCGAGGGCAAACGACAAGCGTGCTGCGCCCCCGACACCGAATGCCTCGCCGGGCACGATGGCGACGTTCGCCTGCTCCAGCAGAGCGGCGGCAAGGTCGAGTGTCGTGTCGATCGTCGTACCGCCGATGGCGCGGCCGAGCACACCCTCGAAGGACGGATACGCGTAGAAGGCGCCTTGCGGTTCGGCGATGACGACGCCATCAATCGACGACAGCATGGCGTACATCGTCTGGCGTCGACGATCGAATGCTTCACGCATCGCCGCGACGGCATCGAGCGAACCGGACACCGCGGCGATCGTGGCCCTCTGTGCGACGTTGTTGACGTTGGACGTCACGTGCGACTGGAGGTTGGCGGCGGCCTTGACGACGTCGGTCGGCCCGATCATCCAGCCGACACGCCAACCCGTCATGGCGTAGGTCTTCGCAACACCGTTCAGGATCACGGTCTTGTCGGCCAGCTCCGGGACGACAACGGGCATCGAATGATGCTCGTTGTCGCCGTACACGAGATGTTCGTAGATCTCGTCGGTCACGACCCACAGATCGTGCTCGGCCGCCCACCGACCGATCGCCTCGATCTCGTCTCGCGTGTACATGGCGCCGGTCGGGTTCGACGGCGACACGAAGAGCAACACCTTCGTCTTGTCGGTCCGGGCCGCTTCGAGGTCCTCGACAGAGGTGCGGAAGCCTTTATCGACCGTCGTCATGACGGGCACGGTCACCGCACCGGTCAGGCCGATCGCTTCGGGGTAGGTCGTCCAGTACGGCGTGGGCACCAGAACTTCGTCGCCCGGATCACACAGCACGGCGAACGCATTGGCGACGGCCTGCTTGCCGCCGTTGGTCACCAGCACATTGGCTGGCTCGCAGACGAACCCGGAGTCACGCAACGTCTTGGCTGCGAGCGCTTCGCGCAGCTCGGGGAGGCCAGCGGCGGGCGTGTACTTGTGGTTGGCCGGATCGGTGCACGCGGCCACGGCAGCCTCGACGATGTGGGCTGGAGTCGCGAAGTCCGGCTCGCCCGCACCGAAGCCGATCACCGGCTCGCCAGCGGCCTTGAGCGCCTTGGCCTTGGCGGTGATGGCCAAGGTGGCCGATTCGTTGATCGCTCCGACGCGGTCCGAGATGCGGGGGCCCATTGAGACGCTCCATTCCGAGGTTGATTCGGGTGACGTATTTCTTGGCGGCGAGCGACCGGTGTGTCGATCGCAGATGCGAAACTACCGTCCATGACCTCCATCCCAGACATCACGATTCCTGACTCGATGCGCCCGGTCGACGGCCGCTTCGGCTCAGGACCCTCAAAGGTGCGCTCCGATGCCGTTGCTGCGCTCGCCGACGAAGCCGATTCGTTCCTCGGAACGTCCCACCGCCAGGACCGTGTGAAGTTCGTCGTCGCCGCCCTACGCAACGGCTTGCTCGAGTTCTTCAACGCTCCCGACGGCTACCAGATTTTGATGGGCAACGGCGGCGCAACGCTCTTCTGGGATGCCGCGAGCTTTGGACTGATCGAGAATCGTGCGCAACACCTCGTGTGTGGCGAGTTCTCGTCGAAGTTCGCAAAGTGCACGACTCTGGCGCCACACCTCGGCGACCCCGAGATCATCGAAAGCGATCCGGGCACGGCACCGAGCCTCGTCGCCAACCCCGATGTCGACGTGTACTGCTACCCCCACAACGAGACATCGACCGGCGTCGCGCTGCCGGTCCTTCGTGCCGACGGTGCGGACGGCCTGACCCTCGTCGACGCCACCTCAGGCGGCGGTGGCCTGCGCTTCGACCCCGCGAACGCCGACGTCTACTACTTCGCCCCGCAGAAGTGCTTCAGCTCCGACGGCGGACTCTGGCTGGCCCTCTGCTCGCCTGCCGCAATGGAGCGGATCGACGCGATTGCCGCCACGGACCGTTGGGTGCCCGAGATCCTCAACCTGAAGACCGCAATGGACAACTCGCTGAAGGACCAGACCTACAACACCCCTGCGCTCGCCACGATCTACCTCGCCCTCAAGTACACCGAATGGTGCAACGAGAACGGCGGCCTCGAATTCGCCGCGTCGAGGTCGGATCAATCAGCCGACACCCTGTACGGCTGGGCGGAGCGAACCGACTGGGCGTCACCGTTCGTGTCCGATCCCGAACTCCGCTCCCACGTCGTCGCGACGATCGACATCGATGACGCCTTCGACGCGCTGACGATCTCGAAGATCCTTCGCCAGAACGGCATCGTCGACACCGAGTCGTACCGCAAGCTCGGCCGGAACCAGCTCCGGATCTCGATGATGCCCGGCATCGAACCGAGCGACATCGAGGCGCTGACCAACTGCCTCGACTACGTGGTCCCGAAAATGGGCTGAGTCACACCGTGACCATGACGCCCCTCGACCGCACGACCGACCACCCGGGTTATCACCGCTCGGCGTGGCCGGTCGAGTGGGCTCGGCGGATGCGCCCGTGGTCGGACCAGACATGAGTCGGGCTACGGCACACCTCGTCAGAATCTGAACAGGCTCTTTGGACTTATCCCGATGGCGCTATGGCGTTCTCGGTCAACAGGCGGTCAACACCCGGATCTGGTCGCGTGATGACGTAGCGAGATCGAGCTCGACGCTGAAGGCGCCTTGGCGGAACGCATCGGTATTTCCGAGCCCGTCGTACGGTCCGTAGGCAACGGCGGGGTGTTCGAAGGCCGCCGTGTTCCACAGATCACTCGCGCGGGGAGCGATGCCGATCACCGGACTGTCGAAGACCAGCTCGACATCTACCGAACCGGTGTTTCCGATGGCGTCGAAGTGGACGAACCAGCTGCACAGCGAGGTACCGGCCGGCAGAAAGAGCGCGTTGTGATCGTCGGCAGGCAGCCACTGGTCGAGTGGATACTCCTCGACCCACAGGCCAGTGGACAACGTGACTGGGCCGCGTTCGAAGAACACCAGGGCCGTCGAGTTCTCCGTCTCGCCGTTGTCGAGGCCTCCGAACCCGCCTGGTTCGACAAGCGTGAATCCGTCACCGGTGACAGGAGCAGGCGGCACCGTCGTTGTTGTGGTCGTGGTTGTTGTGGTGGTGGTCGTTGTTGTTGTCGTGGTGCTCGTCGTTGTCGAGCTGGTCGTGGAGGTCGTCGGCGCAACCGAGGTCGTCGTGGTGGAGGTCGTCGTGGAGGTCGTCGGCGCAACCGAGGTCGTCGTGGTACTCGTCGTTGGCGCAACCGAGGTCGTCGTGGTTGGTACAACCGAAGTCGTCGTCGTGCTGGTCGTCGTCGGCGCATCGGTGGTCGACGTGATCGGCACGCCGGTCGTCGTCGACGCAACCGTGGTCGGGGTATCGGCGATGAACACCTCCGGCTCGGCGGGGGCCTCTGTGGACGTCGTCGCCTCGGGGGCCGTGATCACGACGTCGGCGACCTCAGACAGGTTCTCGGATTCACCTTCTTCGACAGCCTGATCCTCGTCGGCGAAGGCGATCGCCGCGGGCGGCTCGGGCACTTCGACGACTCCGGTGACCGCAGCCGTCGACACGGCGGTGACCGAGACGGCGGTTGCCACCGACGACGCCGGAGCCGCAACCACATTCGACGCCACCCGAAACACACTCGGCAACTCCACCAACCACGAAAACCAACCCGCCCGATGACGCTGCTCCGTCAAACCAACCCGCAAAAACGCACGAACAACCGTCTCATCAAACTGACCACCCGCACACCTCACCAACTCCTCACGCGCCGCCTCCGCCGACAACGGCTCCTTATACGACCGCTTCGACGTAATCACGTCATAGGCATCCGCCACCGCACAAATACGACCCGCCAACGAAATCTCCGTCCCCGCCAAACCCGCCGGATACCCCTTCCCATCCCAACGCTCATGATGCTCCGTCGCCGCACCAACCCACGGACCCAAAAACCCCGCCAACGGCTCCAAAATCCGACCCGACGCCACCGGATGCGACTGCAACAACGCCCACTCATCCTCATCCGGACGACCCGGCTTGTTCAACACCTCCGGCGGCACCGTCAACTTCCCCACATCATGCAACAACACCCCCCAACGCAACCGATTCAACTCCTCACCCGAAATACCCATCTCCACACCAATCATCTCCGCATACGCCCGAACCCGCTCCGTATGCCCACGCGTCAACCGATCATGCGCACCCAGCCGCGCCACCAACTCCACCGCCTGACGCGCCGCCTCACCCTCATCACCAGACAACTCCGGAATCCCATCCACCAACTTCCCCACCGTCCCCGCACGCAACGCCAACCCAAACCGAGACGGCGCCTGATCCGGAAACACCAACGTCATCGCCATCAACGTCGACAACGGCGCAAACCGCTGACCCACACGCCCCGCCAACAACGTCACCACACCCGCCACCAACACCGCCTGCACAACCCACAAACCCGTCCCCACCCAACCATCCGGACGCCAAAACACCGACGACAACACCCGAACCGCCAACCACCCCAACACCACCGGCACCACAAACAACACCGCGCGAACCGCGAGCGCGGCTCCCGGTCGAGCTGCCCAGCTCGACGTCAGCCGTTCGGTTGCACCCGATGTCGGGCTGGGGCCTGCAGACACACCGAGGCAATCGGCAGTTGCGGGCCGGTTTCTGGAGGGGCCGTTGGACCTAGTCGGCAACGAGGGCCCAACGCAAAGACTCAGAGGCCGAGGCTCCGCCGCTCGTCGGCTCAGGCTCCGCTATCGAAGATCGGCAACAACCGGTTCGACAGTCGGACGGCCAGATGGTTCGAAGACGGGCAGGCCCGCAAAGATCTCGGTCAGCTGGCCAGTATCGAGTGTTTCGAACTCGATCAGAGCTTCGGCCATCCGATCGAGAACGGGTCGATGCAGTGTGAGAATCTCGCGTGCTTCGTTAGCCGCCAGCTCGACCAGCGAGGCGATCTCGTCATCGATCTTGGAGGCCAGCTCATCGGAGTAGTTGCGAGCGGTTGATGCTGCATACGACTCGCCGACGCTGCGACCGAACTTCTGAAGACCGAGCGCCGGACTCATGCCGTACTCGGTGACCATCGACCGAGCGATCGCGGACACCCGTTCGAGGTCGTTGGCCGCGCCCGTCGTCGGGTCGCCGAAGATGATCTCTTCGGCGATGCGTCCACCGAGCAGCATCGCCATCTCATCGCCGAGCTCGGATCGGCTCTTCATGACTTTGTCTCGCTCGGGGAGCGCGAGTGTCCAACCAAGTGCCTTTCCGCGAGCGATGATCGACACCTTGTGGATCGGATCGGCGTTCGGGAGCACGTGTCCGACGATCGCGTGACCGGCCTCGTGGTACGCAATGATGTACTTCTCTCGCTCAGACAGAGTGTTTGAGCCCTTCTCGGGGCCAGCGATCACCCGGTCCAATGCATCGTCGAGTTCGGCGTGCCCGACCGTCGACCGTGATCGACGTGCGGCGAGCAACGCGGCTTCATTCAACAAGTTCGCGAGGTCTGCGCCCGTGAAACCCGGTGTCCGTCGCGCAATGGTCTCCACCGAGACGTCGGCTGCGAGAGGCTTGCCGTCGGCATGGACTTCGAGGATTCGTCGGCGACCATCAACATCGGGGCGATCGACCGCCACCTGTCGATCGAATCGACCCGGGCGAAGGAGCGCCGGGTCGAGAATGTCTGGACGATTCGTCGCAGCGATGAAGATGACGCCCGTTGACACGTCGAAACCGTCCATCTCGACGAGCAACTGATTGAGCGTCTGCTCGCGTTCCTCGTTACCTGCGCTTCCGCCGCCGCGGTGACGTCCAACGGCATCAATCTCATCGACGAAGATGATCGCCGGCGCCTCTTTCTTCGCCTCCTCGAAGAGATCTCGGACTCGGCTTGCGCCGACACCGGCGTACATCTCGACGAAATCTGATCCGGACAACGTGTAGAACGGCACCTGTGCCTCACCGGCAACGGCGCGGGCGAGCAGTGTCTTGCCGGTTCCGGGGGGTCCGTAGAGCAGAACCCCCTTCGGGATCCGTGCGCCGATCGACGAGAAGCGCTTTGGGTCGAGCAGAAAGTCACGAATCTCCGACAGCTCAGTCACCGCTTCGTCGGATCCGGCAACGTCATCGAACGTGACCGACGGAAGTTCGGCTCCGGTTTTGCGGGTCCGGTCTCGGAACTTCTTGCGCTGCGCGGCGCCACCGTTCATCCGGCGAAGGATCATCCAGACGAGCACGATCATCAGCACGAGCGGCGAGATCCGGAAGACGAAAGTTGCCCAGTCGCGTCCACCGGCTGGCGGCGGGACGGTGGTGATCTCGATCTGGTTCGACGACTCGAGCAGCGTGTCCACGAACTGGTCGCCGAACGCCGGAGGGATTCGGGACTCAACGCTCTCGCCCGACTCAAGCGTGGCGGCGACCATGCCCGTGCCCTGTTCGAACTCGACCGCGAGCACGACGTCGGACTCGACGAGTGTCACCAGTTCGCTGAAGGCGACGTCGCGTCGTTCGTCGACCGGTGCGTCATCGCCGCCGAACGTAACGAACACCAGAAACGCCGAAGACAGGGCGAGAAGGGTGAGAAGGATGCGGAGTCGTGTCGTGCTGCTCACGAACCCGAGGGTAGAACGACCCATGGGTGCCCGAACATGGCCGATTCGACCCAATGGTGACCGGCAAACTCGGCGGTCAGCGTCGTCGCCCTCGGCCCTTCGGGGCTCCCTTGCGATTGCGTCCTCGTTCACGTTCGACCTGACGTCGATCGGATTCGGCAAGCTCGGCAGCCATCAGCCGGTGGCGCTCGAGACGGCGGGGGTCGATCCGACCATCGTCGACCGCGGCACGAACCGCACATCCCGGCTCGCCATCATGGGCGCAATCATTGAATCGGCACGACGCGGCGGCATCGACGATGTCGGCGAATACCCGCGCCAGCGCGTCGTGGGCATCCCAGAGACCCACTGCGCGGACACCGGGTGTGTCGATCAACAGGCCTCCGCCGCTGAGCACAAGCAGGTCTCTGGTGATCGTGGTGTGGCGTCCTTTGGCATCGCCCTTTCGGACGTGTCCCGTCTCCTGGATGTCATCGCCGATCAACGCATTGACCAACGTCGACTTTCCGGCGCCGGATTCGCCCAGGATGGCACCGGTTTTCGCACCATCGAGCAACTCCGCGATCCGTTCGAGACCCTCCCCCGACTCCGTACTCGTCACCACCACTTCGACCTCCGGCGCGACCGCCGACACGACGGCCTCCAGCTCGGCCGTTTCGCCAGACGCGGCGAGATCTGACTTCGTCAGGATCACGACCGGGGTTGCTCCCGAGTTCCACGCCAACACCAAAAACCGCTCGAGTTTTCCCTCACGAAACGGGCGGTCGTGTCCGTGAGCCAGGAACACGGCGTCGACGTTCGCCGCGAGCGGTTGGTACTCCTCACGTTCGCCGGGGTCTCTCCGCACGAGCGCCGTGCGGCGCGGCAACACGACCTCGACGATCGGCGAGCCGTCGAGGTCCGCGACGGCGACCCAGTCTCCGGTCACCGGAGCGACCGCCGATTGCGATCGAGTCGAATCCGACAACACCCGCAACAGGCCCCGCTCAGTAGCCACGTCCGACTCGCCACGTTCGACCCGCGTGATCCGACCCGGCACCCCGGCGACCCCCGCATCGTCGAGAGCAGACTCCCAGTCCGCGTCCCAGCCGAGATGAAGAATCGCGGAACGCTCCATCGAAGCGACTGTAGTGCCCCCGCCTTCTGACACACTCAGCTTCATGACTCTTGACGCCGATACCTCTGCTGTGCAGCAGGAGATCCGTGATGAATCCTCGACGTCATCGAACGATCACGCCGACCCGCGACAACCGGTCGGGCCGGTCGTCCCGGCAGCGAGCGCGGGTTGGGCCGGGCTGCTCGGCGCCGCAGCCGCCCTTGCTGTTGGCGAGCTCCTCGATCGCGCAAGTGACCAGGTGACGTCACTCGTCGTCGCCGTGGGGGAAGGCGTCATCGATGCGACGCCCGGTTCGGTGGTCGCCCGGTCGATCAACCTTCTTGGCTCGCTCCAGAAACCGCTGCTGCTGACGGGCATCGTTGTCGTGGCGTTGCTCATCGGGTGGGTGGCCGGCATCCGATTGCGCCGTCGCTCCGTCGCAGCGATGTTTGTTGGGTTCGGCATCGTCGGCGCCGTCGCATCGGCGCGACTCCCCGGAACCAACGTTGCCGCCTCGATCGCCGTCGCCGCGTTGGCTGCGGTGGTCGGCATCGTCATCTATCTGACGCTCCATCACCTCTCGAAGCGACCCGTCAATGCCGCCGGGGTGATCATCCCGGGCACCGCGTTGAGTCAGGCAACTGACCGACGGCGACTACTGGCCTTCGGCGGCGCGGCGGCAGGCACCATCGCCGTCGTTGGAGCGAGTCGAGTCGGGCGCACCGGCGCAGGCGAGCGAGCCCGCGACGCGCTCATCGAAACGGCGTCAGCCCAGCCCGCGACCTCCGCGCCGGCGACCACCGTCGCTCCGACGGCGGCCGGTTTCGACCTCGAAGGTCTCACCCCGAGGATCACGCCGATCTCTCCCCAAGACGACTTCTACCTGATCGACACCGCCCTCGTGAAGCCGCAGGTTGACCCGAACACCTGGACGCTAACGATCGACGGGATGGTGGACCGGGAGGTCATCTATACCTACGACGACCTCGTGTCTCGGGACTTGGTCGAGGCTGAAGTGACGCTGTCGTGCGTGAGCAATCCTGTAGGCGGCGACCTCGTCGGCAACGCGGTGTGGCGAGGCATTCCGCTCACGACCCTCCTCGACGAAGCTGGCGTCGACCCGACGACGCCGGGCACACAGATCTTCAGCCGAAGCGTGGACGGCTGGACCTGCGGATTCCCCACGGAGCTCGCGTACGACGGTCGCACCACCATGCTCGCGCTCGAGATGAACGGCGAACCGCTACCCGTCGATCACGGCTTCCCCGCACGGCTCGTCGTCGCCGGCCTCTACGGATACGTGTCGGCCACCAAATGGATCGAGCGAATCTCGATCACCGACTGGGAATCGGTCGACGGCTTCTGGATGCCTCGCGGGTGGTCGAAGGAAGGCCCCATCAAGACTCAGTCCCGAATCGACGTCCCGCGCTCCGGGGCACAGGTGGCACCAGGGTCCATTGCGTTCGGCGGCATCGCGTGGTCGCCGACGATCGGCATCGACACCGTCGAAGTCGCCGTGCTGGCGAGCGACAACTCGGACGCCGAACCCGAGTGGATGCCAGCAACGCTCGGCGACCCAACGTCCGACGAGACGTGGGTGCAGTGGCGCCTCGATTGGGACGCGACACCGGGTTCGTGGATCGCTCTCGTCCGAGCCACGGACAAGTCCGGATTCACTCAATCACCCATTCCGGTGGCCCCCGCCCCCGATGGAGCAGAGGGATACCACGCCGTCAACATCACAGTCGCCTGATCGATCACGCAGCGATCGACTGACCCCCTGATCGATCACGCAGCGATCGACTGACTCCCTGATCGATCACGCGGCGATCGACTGACTCCCTGATCGATCACGCGGCGATCGACTGACTCCCTGATCGATCACGCGGCGATCGACTGTGCCGCCGTGTCCCATCCTTCGGCGTCGTCATTGCGCGTGAAGTAGATATTCGCAACGCGATCGATCGCACCACGGTCGAGGACCTTCGGACGGTTCTCGTACTCACAGATCGAGACCAGCGTCCGAACGAAGTCAGCCGGATAGTACGGGCGCAGCGCGGAGTTGGTGTTCGTGTGGATGACCGACTTCATGTAGTCGGCCGATTCCTGATTGCACGCAATGCCCTTCGCCTTGCACACCGCCGCCAAGATCTGATCGAACTGCAATTCGTCGATCGCACCCACATACACCTTGTTCGGAATCCGTCGAATGAACGCCTCGTCGCCAAGCGTTTCGGGACGAAGGTTCGACGAGAAGACGATCTTCGAATCGAACGGCACCGTGATCGAACCGCCATGCGCCATCGTCAAGAAATCGATCTGGCGAGACAGCGGAACGATCCACCGATTGAGGATCGCCTCCGGTGTCATCCTCTGACGACCGAAATCGTCGATCACGAAGATGCCGTTGTTCGCTTTCATCTGCAGTGGGGACCGATAGATGCCCGTGTTCGGGTCTTTCTGGAGTTCGAGCTGTCCGTCGTGGAGTTCGCCACCGACGATCACACACGGTCGACGACATAGCACCCACCGACCATCGATGCCTTCGGGTTGCGGAGAAACGGCGTCATGAATCGCGGGATCGAAAACGGTGATGATCTGTCGGTCGGCTTCGATCGCTCGCGGCACGAGAATGGTGTCGCCGTACATGTTCGCCATTCGCTCGGCGAGGCTCGTTTTGCCCGTTCCCGGCGGGCCGTAGAGAAACAGCGCATCGGTGGAGACGAGTGACGGACCGAGATCGTCGAAGAAGCTCTCGGCGATCACCATGTCCGCGAAAGCCTGACGCAACGTCTGTCGGGTAATCGCCGAACGCTTCCGCTGCGACTCGACCACCCGGAAATACTCTTCGAGCGCCACGGGAGCCGCACCGGCGTACGAACACCCGAGCGATCGGTTGAGCGCCTCCTGCTTGCCCTTCTCGGTCGGGGCCAACACGTAGTCGCGCCCATCCATGCCTTGGATCTCGAGCATGAGCAACTGACGAAGGTGATCTACTGCGGCATCGACGATGCCAACCGACAACGCCGTCGCCGAAGCCAAACGGGTGACCGACGAGCGACCATCGAGCACCAGCCGCTGCAGCAGAAGATCCTCGATCATCGTCTCGGGTATACCCAGCTCGGCAGCTGAGGTCGGCGGGGTCGGCATGTGCGGCGCAGCCGGCGCGGGACCAGTCATGAGAGTGGTATCGACCAACGACACCAGATCATGAGCCAGGCCGCAGAGCCACGCATGCGACGCGCCACCACCTCCACCACGCGAGGTGGCCCAGACGTCGGGTCGGGGAGACATAGAGTCGTGATCGTGCGAATGACTCGTGGAATCCTCGGTGCGCTCGGCGTCGTCGGCGCTGCCCTGTTGTCGATCGGTGTCGTCCAGGCGCAAGACGACGGCGCCACCCCCGAACCTCCCGCCGACGCGGCGACGTTCGAACCGCTCTCCACCCACGCCCGCGTTGCGGTTCTGGGCGATGAGCTCCTGGCAGGATCGGGCGTCTCACCGCTGCGACCGGGTGTGTGCCTGCAATCCGAGCACGATCCCGTGACGCAGGCCTCCTGGACCCACGAATCGCTCGTTCTCGTGACGAACGAGGCGTGCGCCAGCGCAACCATTGCTGACGTTGCCCGACAGCAGATTCCGACGATTACACCCGAGGCCGACACGGTATTCATCGGTGGACGCTCCCTTGAGTTCGATTGGCCGGCCCTCGAGACTGCGTGCGTCGCAAAGTCGTCCCGTACCGCGCCGACCTGCGAAGCCGAAGCGACCGCCGCACGTGCAAGCGTGGCCAGTGCGTTTTTCTCGTGGCGAGCCGCCCTGCTGCAGATCGTGCGAGTCGCAGAAGGGGCAAACGTCGTTGTGGTCGAGCCCCCGATTCCGAGCGACGATCCGCAGGTCGCCGGCGTCTTCGAGTCGGCCGCCTCGCTTCGACGCGCCGTCGTTGAATCGTTGCCCGAACTGCCCGTCACGATCCTCGAACTCGATCCGCTGTTCGAGGGCCACCGACTCGACGACGACGACCCGTGGGTCCGAGCGGCGACACCAAGTGCCATCCCCACCGAGCGCGGCGTCACCGAAATCCTCGACATCATCGCCGCCCTCCTCCCCGACGCGCCAGCAGTCGACAACCCTGCGCCCGAGGTCGCGCAAGTCGCGGTGTTGATCGGCTCAGGAGCCGACGCCGCCGGGCAACGCGCACTGTTCGCCGAGGGAGCGGAAAGCTGGATGTCGTCGTTCGATCGTGCTCGCCAAGACGTGACTGTGGCACTCATTCCGATCGCCGCCGTCGAGTCGCCCGACCCCGTCGAACCCGAGCCTGACCCTGCTGACCCCGTCGAACCCGAACCCGACCCTGCTGACCCCGCCGAACCCGAGCCCGACCCCGCCGAACCCGAACCTGACCCGGCAGGCCCCGTCGAACCCGAGCCCGAACCCGCCGATCGTGATGACGACCTTGCGGAGGAAACGCCGATCCCGGATGCCATCGAGGCGCCCGAGCCCGACGATTTCGACCTCGAGCAATTTGCCGGCGACGCCGGACTCCAAGCCACTCCTCCGCCAGACCTCATCGAGGATGACGCCGACATGCCAGTCGAGCTGATCGATGACGAACCGATCCAGGACGATCCCCCGGACACGAATGAGCCGCCCGCACCCGAGCAGCCGAACGACGTCATTGACGACAACCTCGTCGATCCGGTCGACAACGAAACCGAGACCGACGAACCCGAGACCGACGACATCGTGCCGGACACGCTTTTTGCGTCGACCGCCGAGACGCTTCGTACCGGGATCGAATCCATCGGCTCGGACGGCTCCTCAGGCATCGCCCAACTCACGACGGCGATGGCAACGGCAGGCGCCCTCGAGTGGGCCGACGTTGCGCAACGGACGATCGTCGTCATCATGCCGCCGGGGTTGGAACTCGATCCAGCGTCGCCAATCGTCAGCGACGGGCTCGACGGAATCGACGTGATCGTCGTCGCTGCCGACGCCGACCTCCCCACCGAGCTCCCGGTCCCGGAGCCGGCAACCGGAATCGAGCGAATCGACGTTCCCACCGCCATTGCGGTCCGCCGTGGCGATCCGATCCGGATCACGGCGGCCGCCGAACTCGCATTCGCCGTTGACGCGGCAATCGAGTGGACACTCGCCGATGAGCGACGGGCCGTCGGTCAACGTGCCGAGATTTCGTCCGACGATCTCGAACCTGGCCTCACGCGGCTCGATCTCATCGTGACCACCCGCGATCGCACGATTGAACGCGCAATCCTGCTCGACGTGTCGCTCGACGGCGACGGCGTCGAGATCGACTCGTGCCCCGTCACGTTCGATCCGGTGCCGACCGACCTCGACGCGGATGGCGTCGGCGACGCCTGTGATCCCGACGATGATGACGACGGGATCGACGACCTCCGAGATCCGTGCCCGACAACACCCAACCGCACGCTGGCCGACGCCGACCTCGATGGCCTGCCCGACACGTGCGACCCCGACAGCACCGATGGACCCGCCACCGATACCGACCTCGACACGGTCCCGGACCGTGTCGACAATTGCCCGAGCATTCGCAATCGGAGCCAGCTCGACAGCAACGACAACGGTTTTGGCGATCCCTGCGAACCACCCGTCGGACTCGTCTGCTCGATCGTCGGGACAGCAGGTGACGACCGACTCATCGGAACGCTCGGCGATGATGTCATCTGCGGACTTGGAGGCGACGACGTCTTGATTGGCTCCGGCGGCGACGACGTGCTCCACGGTGGCGCCGGGAACGACGAGTTGCGTGGCGGCGACGGCGACGACGTGCTCCACGGCGAATCTGGCACCGACCGGCTATTCGGTGGCGACGGCGACGACCTCCTGCTCGCTGGCGCTGGCGTCGACGCAGCTGCGGGCGAAGCGGGCGACGACTGGTTCTTCGGAGGGGCAGACGATGACACCTTCGACGGCGGCCCCGGCGACGACATTGGTTTCGGGGGTGACGGTGACGACGCACTGCTCGGCGGAGCGGGCGACGACACGTTGTCCGGTGACCGAGGGGCCGACACCCTCAGCGGCGGTCTCGACGGCGACCTGTTGATCGGCGGCGGTGGGCGAGACCTTTTGTCGGGCAATAAGGGCCCTGACCGACTCATTGGAATCAACGCGGCCGACACTGCAACGGGAGGCGGCGGCGTCGACCTGATCGACAGCGACGCCATCACGATCGGCTGACCATTCTCGTCAGAAAATTCTCGAGTTGAGCCTCATGACCGGGGTCACATTCCCGATGAGGGGAACGTGAGTGACCTCTTCCTCGGCGGGAACACGAACTCCGTACTCTTCGCCACGGCTGAGTTCGCGCCAGCGATCAAAGTCGGCGGCCTGAGTGAAGCGTCAAGCGGCCTCGTCGGCTGCTTGCGTTCGATGGGGGTCGACGTCGATGTCGTCATGCCGGACTTCGGGTTGATCGAGCTGATCGACGCCATCGAAACGCCTCTGCGAGGCCTCCCGTGGTGGTGCCCCCCGGTCACGGTTCGCTCGGGGTGGACCGACACGTGCGGACCGATCACGCTTCTGGCCTTCGAGGGCTCGACCCGTCGCCACCCCTATGTCGATCCGTCCACTGGCCACGGGTGGCCCGACAGCGACGTGATGTTCTTGACGTTCTCGGCCGCGGTCGCCACGCTCGCCGAGCAGCTCCGACCCGATGTGGTGCACTGCAATGACTGGCATACGGCAGCGGCTATCGCCCTCCTTCCCGACGACGTCCGCTCGATCCTCACCGTTCACAACCTCGCGTATCAAGGCTGGACCGATCCGGCCTGGGCCAGCCGATTCGGCGAACACGGCGATGCCTACCTCCATCACGACGCATTCAACCCACTCGCCGGCGGCCTCTCCCTCGCTGACCATGTGGTCATGGTTAGCGAGTCCTATGCGAACGAAGCCGTCCAGGAGACCGGAGGTTTCGGGCTTCACGAACGTCTCGTCGCCCGAGGGTCCGCCCTGACCGGAATCCGCAACGGCATCGACATCGGCCTCTGGAGTCCATCCGAAGATCCGATGCTCCCGGTCACCTATGACCACGACGACCTCGCCGGCAAGGAGATCTGTCGAAAGGAACTGCTCCGGACCGCGGGCTTCGAGCACGATCGAGGACCGGTGCTCGGCGTCGTGGCCCGCTTCGTCCATCAAAAGGGAATCGATCTCGCTCTGGAGATTGCGCCATTCCTCGACGCCCTGCCCGCGAAGCTCGTGATCATCGGCTCCGGCGCGCCAGAGCTGATGCGCCAAGCCCAGGACACGGCCGCCGCATTCCCCGAGTCCGTTCACGTCTTCGGCGGCTACGACGAAAAGACCGCCCACCTCGTCGTGGCCGGCTCCGACCTGCTGCTCGTCCCGAGCCGATTCGAACCATGTGGGCTGACGCAAATGCAGGCGATGACCTGCGGGACCATCCCGGTCGTCACCGACGTTGGAGGCCTACGCGACACGGTGAAGGACACCGATCGCCATCCACGAACCGGTACGGGCTACGTGGCTTCAGCACCAACCCCGATGTCGCTCCTCGATGCGGTACATCGCGCAACACGTGGCTGGCAAAACGCTCGCAAGCGCGCGTCGATCCAGCGACGAGGTATGACCGCAGACTGGTCCTGGGCGGCGCCGGCACGCGCCTACGTCGACCTCTATTCGACCTCCTGACCGGCCACATCCGGGAGCAACACGTCAGTGTTCGGCGGGCAGTTTCTCGAAGACCGTCGATGTCTTCGATGAAGACTGACGTAGCACCCCCGTGTCGACCAGACTGAGGCCATGACCGAGCACACCGACCCTTCCCCCCTTGCGGCGTTGGAAGACCACGCCGGAATCGACCCCCATCGCATCGATCCCTCCGGTGAGCTCGTGATCGCCTCCGACGAGGTGCGCTGCGCGGTCCTTCGTCGTCTCGGTCACGACATCGTCGATGTCGACGACGCCTCCGAAGCGCTTGAACGAGCCACCATGCTCGAGCGCCACCGAACCGAGAACCGACTCGCACCAACACTCGTCGCCTGGGACGGCAAACTCTCGGTACCCGTACCGTCGGGCCTCCGAGGTCGACCGTGGACACTCCGGCCGATCGACGCCGACGACAACACGGTCAGCCGTGGATTCCTTGACGACGACCACCTCTTTGGCGACCTTCCAGTCGGCTTCTACGAACTCGACTGTTTCGGCGAGGCCGCGTTGTCGACCTCGACCGTCATCAGCGCGCCGACCCGGACCTTCGATCAGACGATGCCCGAACGCGGATGGGGCATCGTGTTCGCCGGCGAGCCGACCGACATCGTCGACGACATCCGAACACGCGCAGGCGTCATCGCCGAAGCGGGCGGCGCGATCCTGTGCGCGCCCTCGACCGCCGAGACAACTGCGCTCGCTGAGATCGCATCGATTGCCGCTGCCAATGGTCTTGCGCTCATGACCCACGTCGCGATCGACGCACCGACCACCGCAACGACCGACGGCGCATGCCGGATCGGGCTACCCCCCGACGCCGCCAACCCGTCTGGCCAGGACTGGGACCGCCCGGCGCCATCACCCCAGAACCCATCCACTGCGACCCACACCGATCTCGCCACCCAGCTCGCCAGCGTCATGACAGCCGCCGACATCGTGAGGGTCGATCACATCAGCGGACTGGATCGACAGTGGTGGCACACCGGCGACCCCCGCGACGGCGTGTGGGTCAGTCAACCGCTCGAAGAACGCATGGCCGTGCTCACGCTGAGCTCGCATCGCCACGAATGCGCCGTCGTCGGCGACGACCTCGGGCCACGCGGACCCCGGATCAACGACTCGATGTACATGACCGGAGTCCCGGGGCTACACGCTCTGCGGTTCGACCCGTTCGGGGCACCGCCACCGGCCAGCGTCTCCATGCTCCGCACGCACGACACCACACCAGAATCGCAGTGGTGGGGTGACCTCGACGACGCATCCCGACAGGCCGTCGCCGAACGGGCTGGACTCGACCCGCAGACGACCGATCTCCAGAAACTGCCCACCTCGGTATCTCACCAGCGACTCGAACGCCTCGGGCACTCCGACGCGGCCCTCGTACTCGCGATCGATCGCGACCTTGCCGACATCGCCGAGCACGGCGACGACTGGGCCGCTCCGCTTCGATCTCTCGACTCCGCACGTCGCAGCCGCGCCGAGCTCGGACCGACATCATGGCCTCCGCCCGGATGGTGGTTCGGTGCCGACGACCAGCACCTCTTCAACGAAGGCAGCCACTCTCGTCTCTGGCATGCACTCGGCGGTCGCCGCGACCGGATCGACGGCGTCGACGGGGTCCGATTCGGCGTGTGGGCACCCAACGCCCACGCCGTTCACGTGGTCGGCGACTTCAACGCCTGGCAACAACCTGGGCTTCCGCTGCGCAAGATCGGCGCATCCGGCGTCTGGGACGCCTGGCAACCGGGCGTTGGTGACGGGACCCGATACAAACTCCGCATCGACGGCGCCCATGGGCGCGTCGTCGAGAAGACCGACCCGCTCGGCTTCGCCATGGAGGTCCCTCCAGCAACCGCGTCGATCATCCGCGACCTGCACTATGACTGGCACGACAGCCGATGGATGGGCGAACGCCACGACGTCAACCGCTGGGATCGACCGATCTCGATCTACGAAGTCCACCTCGGTTCATGGAGACGGGTGTCCGACGAGGGCGACCGATTTCTCACCTACGCCGAACACATCGATGCACTCGTCGACCACGTGGCCGACATGGGCTTCACCCACGTCGAACTGCTGCCCATCACTGAACACCCGCTCTACGCCTCGTGGGGATACCAGACGACCGGCTACTTCGCCGCGACGTCCCGCTACGGCGACCCGATCGAACTCATGATGTTGATCGACGCATTTCACCAAGCCGGTGTCGGCGTCATCCTCGACTGGGTCCCGAGCCACTTCCCCACCGACGACTTCGCCCTCAACGCCTTTGACGGCACACAGCTGTACGAGCACGCCGATCCCCGCGAAGGCTTCCATCCGGACTGGAAGAGCTCCATCTTCAACTACGGGCGTCACGAGGTCCGGAGCTTCTTGCTGTCGAGCGCCCGCTTCTGGCTCGAGGTGTTCCACATCGACGGCCTCCGTGTCGATGCCGTCGCCTCGATGCTGTACCGCGATTACAGCCGCGGCGACGACTGGGTTCCGAATCAGTACGGCGGCCGGGAGAACCTCGAAGCGATCTCGTTCCTCCAGCAGCTCAACCACGAGATGTATGCGGCCCACCCGGACATCTTGATGATCGCCGAGGAATCAACGGCGTGGCCCGGCGTCACCAAGTCGACCGATCACGGCGGGCTCGGCTTCGGGTACAAGTGGGACATGGGGTGGATGAACGACACGCTCGAATACTTCAAGAACGAACCCATCCATCGCCAGTGGCACCACAACACCCTGACCTTCCGGGCCGTGTACGCGAGCAGCGAGAACTACATCCTGCCCCTCAGCCACGACGAGGTCGTCCACGGCAAGGGATCGCTGCTCAACAAGATGCCAGGCGACGAATGGCAACGATTCGCCAACCTCCGGCTCTTGCTCGGCTGGCAGTTCGCCACCCCCGGCAAGAAGCTCCTGTTCATGGGCAGCGAGCTGGCGCCCTGGACCGAATGGAACCATGACGAAAGCCTCCCCTGGCACCTCACGGCATTCGGCGCACACGAAGGCGTGCTTCAGTGGGTCGCACACTGCAACCGCATCTACGTCGAGACGCCCGGATTGCATGTCGGCGACACCCAACCCGACGGGTTTCGGTGGATCGACGCGAACGACGCCGAACGAAGCATCTACAGCTTCGTGCGCAGCGACCTTGCCGGCGACGACATCATCGTGGCCGTCAACGCCACCCCCGTCCCCCGACAAGGGGTCATGACCGGTACCCCGGTCACCGGTCGATGGTCCGTGCTCGCCTCGAGCGACGACACCCGATTCGGAGGCGGCGGGCACGAACACCCCGACTGGTACGAGACGACCCCGCACCATCACAACGGTTTCGAACAGTCGATCTGGCTTGATCTACCGAGCTTGTCGATCACCTTCCTGCGCCGCCTCACCGACTGACCGCCGCTCGGCAACCGGGCAGCCACCCATCCGCCCACGTAGACGTCGGCCCCCACCTATCCGCCGACGTAGACGTCGGCCGCCACCCATCCGCCGACGTAGACGTCGGCCGCCACCCATCCGCCGACGTGGACGTCGGCCGCCACCCATCCGCCGACGTGGACGTCGGCCGCCACCCATCCGCCG
>JAHDDK010000009.1:0-27784 GCA_020629375.1 Acidimicrobiales bacterium | reverse complement strand
ACGTGGACGTCGGCGGTGCTCAAATCGGGGGGTGCGGTGCTCTCGACCACACCGAACCTGGCATTCGATCGTCAGTGCCGTAGCCGTCGTCGCCATCGTTGCCGCTGACGCCGGACCGACCAGCGCCGTTGGCATCGATACCGCCACCACGACCACATCTGCCATACGGTGCGGTGGACGAACGGCAACGATCGTCGGGACCACCGCGAACGACATCCTCACCGGCACACCCGGCGACGATGTGATCGTCGCCTTCGGTGGTCACGACCGCATCGACGCAGGCGCCGGAGACGACTATGTCTGCGCAGGCGCCGGCCACGACCTCATCGATGCCGGACCCGGAGCAGATCGCATCTTCGGCGCAGCAGGGAATGACACCATCGACGGTGGGTCGGGCGCAGACCTGATACGGGGACAGTCCGGCTCCGATCACCTTTTCGGGGCGCGAGGCAATGACGATCTCTACGGAGGACCTGGCGACGACACCGTTCGCGGTGGGCGGGGCGGCGACATTCTCGACGGCGGGACGGGCGACGACCGTCTGACCGGCGGCCGTGGCCTCGATCTGTTCGCACCAGGCGAGGCCGACGACTGCGGGGACCAGCAAGCTCGCGAATGGTGCTCGAACGGAGCGGGGCTCGGCGTCGCTCCCCGATCGAGCGGACTGCTCGGCACATCGGGTGCGGTGATCACCGTCCGAGTCGAGACCGAAGTTTCGACTGGACTGCAGCCTGTCGAGGTGGCGGCGACGGTCGATGCGATCCTCGGAGACGAACGCGGATGGACGAGCGCCGGACACCGGTTCACGCGGATCACTGGCGTGGCCGACGTCCGACTGGTCGTGGCGTCACCGGCAACGGTCGACGCCAACTGTGCCCCACTTCGGACGAATGGTTGGCTGTCGTGTCGACGTGGGTCGACGCTCTGGCTCAACGCCAACCGATGGACCGATGCGATCGACCATTGGACGGCGCCCGTCGCCGAGTATCGGGCCTACCTCGTCAACCACGAGCTCGGGCATTTCCTCGGGTTCGGCCATGTTTCGTGCCCCGCTGCGGGTGCGCCCGCCCCCGTCATGCAACAACAAACGAAGTCTCTGCGAGGCTGCCAACCCAACGGCTGGATCGCGCCCTAGAAGGAGAGACGGACGAGCGACGGGCCCCGCCTCCGGCGCAGCCGCAGAGGACGAACCCGGAGGGTTCGACCGATTGCGGGAGCGAAGCGGGAAACAGGACCGAGCGACGGGCTCCGCCTCCGGCGCAGCCGCAGAGGGCGAACCCGGAGGGTTCGACCGATTGCGGGATATCACAGCCGGTAGAAGCGTTCGGCGGTCCCGGCGAAGAGTTGCTGCTGTGCGTCGGGCCCATCTTGGTCGGTCAGCTCGAGCATGGCGGCGAAGGCGACGTTGTAGTCGGTCGAGACTCGATCGACGGGGAAGTTCGATGCGACCATGCATCGGTCGGGACCGAAGGTGTCGATCGTGTGGCGTACGAGTGGGCCGAGACGGTCGACGAGCTCGCTGGTCGTTGGGCGTCGGTCGGCGGTCTCGAATCCGAATCCGAGGCAGGGCATGAGGAGTCCGCTGATTTTGACGTGGACGTGGTCGTTGTCGGCGATTGCTTCGATACCGGCCCGCCACTGATCGGCGATTCGGGCTCGTTCTTGTTCGCTCACGCCGACACCGCCGAATTCGCCGCCGTATCCAACGGGGGTGCCGACGTGACACAGCACCATTGGAACTTCAGGGTGGGTTCGGGCGAGGTCGGCGACGTCGAAGAGCTGATGGCTGTAGCACCAGGCGTCGAAGGAGAGGTCGTGTTCGGCGAGTCGACGGAAGCCTGAGCGAAACAGGAAGTTCTCGGCGAGTTCGTCGTCGTCGGTGAAGTCCATGACGCCCGGCGCGGGGTGGTGGGACAGCATGTGTCGGATGCCGCGCATGCGGGTGCTGGCGGCCTTGTGTGCGTCGAGGACTTCGCCGATCCGGGGACCGAGGTTGCAATCTGCGTAGGCGACGATCCCGGCTGGTGGGTCGGCGAGGGATTCGAGCCATCGGGTTTCGCCGACGCAGTCGAGAGGCGACTTGTCCTTCCACCCGGCCTGGATGTGCACGTATCGCGCGACCTTTGAGGTGACGGTGTCGGCTCGGTAGTTGGGCGGTAGGTAGTCGACGACGAGATGGTTCCGCTCGCCGAAGAAGTCGTAGGTTGCCGTCGGAAAGGCGGCCTTCGCGGCTCGTCGGAGCAGCCGGTCGTTCCAGCCGAAGAGCCGGGCGACGGGCCGGGTTGGGCGAGGGGTGTTCCGCACATCGAAGAGATGGATGTGCGGATCGATGACTTCGTCGAAGGGGATGTCCATGTGTTGCTCACGGCTCGGGACTGTCCGTTCCGCCGTGGTGAGCCGCAGACTACCAAGTGTCGGAGATGCCTTCGTTCGGCCGAGTCGGCGCGTCCTGGCGGCTGGTAGCGTCCAGCTTTCCCGACGACACGGAGCCCCTGTGCGAATTCTGGTCACCAACGACGACGGCATCGATTCGGCCGGGTTGCACGCGCTCGCGTCGGCGATGCTCGATTTCGGTGACGTGACGATCGTGGCCCCGGATTCGGAGTATTCGGGGGCGGGTGCCTCACTCGGCACGTTGACTCATGGCGAACCGACGGCGACGCGTCGGCGCCTCGACGCACTTCCTGACGTGGAGGCCTGGGCGGTCACGGGGCCACCCGCTCTCTGTGTGATGTATGCCCAACTCGGCACGTTCGATGACGCACCGTTCGATCTCGTCGTTTCGGGAATCAACCCTGGCCAGAACGTTGGCTGGTCGGTGTACCACTCGGGCACGATCGGCGCCGCGCTGACGGGCCGTAACCGGGGGGCGAACGGTGTCGCAGTGAGTCTCGGGTTCAACGGAGCGGACTTCGAAGGGCAGACGTGGCCCGACATCGTCGCGTCGATGCATTGGGACACGGGTGCGGCGGTTGGCCGGGCGGTCGTTGCGGGGCTCATCGATTCGCCGCCCGAACGTCCGGTGGTGATCAATGTCAACGCCCCGAGCCAGCCTTTGCCGGATCTCGCTGGATGGGGTGAAGCGGTGGTGGGTACCGATCCTCCGCGAAAGCTCGTGTCCGGGTCGCTTGCGCCTGTTGGCGACGACGGCGAAGAGACCTATCGGCTTCGGATGGACTGGGGTGCTCCGAGCGAACTTCGCCCGGACACCGACGCCTGGTTGGTTCGCCATGACACGGTGTCGGTGACGTGGATCGGCGATCTCGCCGGGACGGCTCCGGAGCCTTCGCATCGACTCGGCGTGGCGACCGCGCTCGACGCGCTCTTCTGATCGACTTTCGGACGGCGACGGCTGAGTCTGGACGGGCTCAGGTAGCGAAGTCGCCGAGGGTCGCGCCGGTGATGGCCAGCAGCGTGGCGGGGTCGATCCCGAACACATGGCGGGGCGTTCCGGCTGCGGCCCACACGACCTCGTGGTCGAGGAGGTCCCGATCGAAGAAGGCCGAAACGGGCGTCGTGTGGCCAAAGGGAGGCACACCACCGATGGCGAAACCGGTCGTGACCCGCACGGCGTCTGCGTCGGCACGGGTGCACTGTTGTCCGCCCGCGAGTGCCACCAGGGCGTCCGTGTCGACGCGATTGCTTCCGGAGGTCATCGCCAGCACGATCTCGTCGTCGATCGTGAAGATCAGCGACTTGACGATCTGGGCGACCTGACAACCGACGGCGGCCGCCGCGTCGGCTGCGGTGCGGGTTCCGTCGGGGTATTCGAGGACATCGAGTGTGAGTTCATGCAGCTGGGCCGCGACCTTCACGCGGTCGACCGCATCAGACATCGGGGCTGCTCCACATCCCCCAACTACGGGGTGGGAGGACGATTGTGACCTGGCGGTCGGGGTCGCCGACCGCGGCCGAATCGATGAGGGAGGCCGAACCGTGAAGACGCACCGCGTCAGCCGCAATGGTGTCCGCTGCGAGAGGGACATCGTCGGGTTCATCGGCGTGGTTGACCGCGATGAGGATCCGCTCATCGCCCTCGCCGCGACGCGCAACCCATGTCCGACCGAAGTCCGAACCCGGTACCGGCCCGACTCGGTTGGTCACCGGGGAGCGCAGTCCGGGGGTCTGTCGACGAAGGGCGATGAGGTCGGTCACGAACGCGTGGAGCTCGAGATCTCGGTCGGGGCCTTCCCAAGGCATTCCCCGGCGGCAATCAGGGTCCGGGCCGCCTTCGAGCCCGTATTCGGTTCCGTAGTAGATACACGGCGCACCCGGCATGACGAACAGCAGGAGCAACGCGAGCCGCACCAGTTCGGTGTCGCCGCCCGCAATCGTCGCGATTCGAGCCGTGTCGTGGGAGTCGAGGAGATTGAGCATCGCCGTACGGGCGGACTCGTCATAGATCCGGTCGAGCCAATCGATCCGGTCGGCGAACTCGCCGGCATGAAGACCGGGGGTGATGTCGTAGTCGTCGTTGTTGAGCAGCGCAGCGGGGTTGACGCGGTTGCCCACGGCGAAGGCGATGATCGCCGTGGTCAACTTGTAGTTCATGACGCCGTCGAATGGACCGTCTGGTCCAACCCAGCCCGATGCTTCGCTCCAGATCTCTCCGGTGATGTAGGCCTCCGGATTGACCGCTCGTACACGTCGCCGGAACTCGTCCCAGAAACCGGGAGTGGCGATCTCGTTCGGCACGTCCAGCCGCCATCCGTCAGCGCCACGTTCGATCCAATGCTCACCGACCTTCCACAAGAACTCGCGGACGGCCGCGTTCTCGGTGTTGAAGGCCGGAAGGGCGTGAAGCCCCCACCATGCGTCGTAGCTGGCAGGAACGGTCTCGTCGTACGGGGCGATCGGGAACTCCCGAACCCGAAACCAGTCGACGAAAGCCGACTTCTCCTGATGCTCGGCGATGTCGCTGAAGGCGAAGAACCCTCTGCTGGCGTGGTTGAAGACGCCGTCGAGAATCAGTCGCATCCCGCGGTCGTGTACCGCCTCGACGAGCGCGTCGAAGGCGGCGTCGCCACCGAGGATCGGGTCGATCTGACCGTAGTCGTGCGTGTGGTAGCGGTGGTTTGACGCGCTCTGGAAGATCGGGTTGAACCAGATCGCTGTGACCCCGAGCTCCTCGAGGTGATCGAGTCGATCGATCACGCCCCAGAGATCGCCGCCTTTGTATCCGTGAAAGGTCGGCTCGGCGTCCCACGCTTCGATTCGGATGCCGAGGTCGACGCGACCCGAATGCGCGAAGCGGTCGGGGAAGATCTGGTAGAAGACGGCGTCACGCACCCAGGAGGGGGGCTCGCCAATGGGGGTCGGTGTTGTACCGGGCACGGGTCGAATCGTAGTGATCGAGGAGTTCGGGTCGTTCGATGAGGTCAGGTCTGCTCACGACGTCGACTGGCGACGATCAGGAACACCCCTGCCGCAAGGAGCATGAAGGCGAACGACAGCAAGCGACCTGCGTCTGCTCCGGTGATCGCCAGCGGACTCGGAGGCGGTTCGCTCGTGAGGGTGATGGCATCGCTGCCGTCTTCGAACTCGTCGTTCAGACCTGGCGGGTTGGTAAGCGCCGATACCTCGGAGACAACCTGGTTTTCGAGGTCGCCGATCGAGTCGATCCGGAGCTCATAGCTCAGAACGATTCGTTCGTCGGGCTCGAGTTCGGGGATGTCCCAGGTGAGCACACCGCCGGTGACGGTTGCCGTGCCAGCATCGACGACGGAGAAGCCCGAGGACGGCTGATCCTCGATGGTGATGTCGAGCAGCGTGCGGAGACCTCGGTTCCAGACCTCGATCTCGAACGTGACTACGTCACCGGGGCGGTGCGGCGCAACGTCCTGAAGACGCTTCGTGACAGCGAGGTCGGCGGGCGAGTCGACCGTGGCTTTGTCCTCGTCGACGAGCTCGTTGCCGAGGGGGTCGATTGCGGTAGCGACTGCGGTGTTCACGAGCGGTTCGTCGATGATGCCGAGTTCGGACTCGCATATCCACTGCGTGCTGGCACCGACGTCGAGGGAGACGAAGGAGCGATCGCATCCGGGCACCTGATCGTCGACCACGACGAGGTCGACGAGTTCGACATTGCCGGTGTTCGTGAGCGTGAAGCGCCAGACCAGATCGGATCCCGTTGGGAGTTGTGTGAACGACACCCAGGCGTCTTCGTCGTTGACATCACAGCCCGACTCGGGGTCGAAGCACACCTCTTTGACGAGGTCGATCCCAGGTTCGGAACCGAAGTGGTGGGCGGGGTCTTCTGCGTAGGGACGTTCGACGGGTTCGCCATCGTCGTCGACGACGGGAACGAAGTCATCGCATGCTCCGCCATGGAGGGCGGGGCCGGTGACGCAATCGTCCGACGGCTCGATGGTTGCGGGATCGCTGCCCGGCGCCGGTACGTATGGCGCGCCGGACACCGATCCGATGTTGACGTACGGCCCGTCGGTAGCCGATTCGGGACCGGCGGTACACGTCATCTGATCGCGATCTGCGGCGTCTCCGAACGGAGCGAGCCAGGTGCGGGGGCAGGTGACGGCAAGACCTTGATCGTCGACGACGGCGACATCGAGGAGCCACGTTTCGCTCGTGTTGATCACCCGGTACGTCCAGCTCACGTCGTCACCGACGGGTACGTAGATTCCGGGGTCGGTGTCAGCGTCGTCGCCGTTGACCTGCTTTTCGATGACGATCCCGGACGAAAACCCGACGTGATGCGCCGGATCGTCGCCGGTCAGGACGGCACCATCGATGATGCGACCGTCGAATCCGACCGTGTCCGGCGCCGTGGCGACGACATCGGCGATGTTCACGTATGGGCCGAAGTCGGCGACGCCCGAGGCTGCGAACGTCCAGGTTTCGCCCGGGTCGAGGATGCCGTCTGCGTCGTCGTCGCCCGAGAGCACGTCTGCGGCGGTTCTGGTCCAATCATCGGCTGGCGCTCCGGGTGTTCCGGCGTCGTCGGTCAGGACGACGTCGGTCAGCTCGACATTGCCGGTGTTCGTGACCTCATACGTCCAGTCGATGGTGTCGGCGAAGGGAATGAAGGGACCGGTGGCCGTGTCAGCGTCTTCACCTTCGACGTATTTCTCGATGCTGATGCCCGGCGTCGATGCGTGATGGTGAGCGGGATCGTCGTCGGTGAGGACGTCACCGTCATTCACTGTGCCGGTCGTGTCCGTCGTGTCGGGGGCGCTTGCGGTCACGTCAGCGGTGTTGACGAATGGCCCGCTGTCAGCTGTGCCGGTGAGAACCCAGGTCCACGTCTCCCCGGCGTCGAGGATTCCGTCGAGATCGATGTCGCCAGACGTGAGATTCGTCGAGCTGAGGGCTGAGTCGTCTCCGGGGTCACCCGGGGTTCCGGAGTCATCGACGACAGCGACATCGCTCAGAGGAGCGTTGCCCGTGTTGGTGAGAACGATCGACCAGATGATCGGGTCGCCGCTGGCGATGACGATTCCGGGCGCTGTGTCGGCGTCGGCCGTGTTCACGTACTTCTCCAGGTCGAGCGCCGGTTCGATACCGAAGTGGTTCGACGGATCGTCGTCGATCTCGACGACGCCGGACGTGATGGAACCGTCGGGGTTGACCGTGTCGGGGGCTCGGCCAGAAACATCCGCAAGGTTCACGTACTGGCCCGAGGTCGCCGAACCGGTCTGTTCGAAGATCCAAACCTCCGTCGGATCGAGATTGCCGTCCCCGTCGGTGTCGCCGGAGATGAGGTCGGCGACGGTGAAGTTCACGTCGTCGGTGGCCACTGCGGTCGTGCCGGCATCGTCGCTCAGGGCAACATCGACGAGTTCGACATTGCCCGTGTTGGTGACGACGTAGGTCCAGACCACCGGATCGCCGGTGTCGACCCAGATACCTGGAGCGGTATCAGCGTCGTTTCCGTTGGTTGCCTTCTCGACGCGGATGCCACTCGTGGTACCCCAGTAGGCGGCGGGGTCTTCGTCGGTGACGGTCGCGCCTGCGGTTGTCGAGCCATCCGTGTTGGTGGTGTCGGGTGCGGTGCCTTCGATCTCGGCCGTGTTGACGAAGCCGCCGGTCACCGCAGTGTCGCTGACTGTCCAGATCCACGTTTCGCCAACATCGAGCTGGCCGTCGGCGTCGGTATCGCCCGAGGCGAGGTCGGCCGACGTCAACACGAAGTCGTCACCGGTCGTTCCGGGTGTACCGGCATCGTCGGTCAGTTCGACGCCCAAGAGCGGAACGGTGCCCGTGTTTGTGGCGGTGAAGGTCCACACGACGGGTCCACCGGCCACGATGTTGATTCCCGGAGCGGTGTCCGAGTCACTGCCGTTGACGGCCTTTTCGAGATTGATGCCAGGTGTCGAGCCGGTGAGGTTCGACGGGTCATCGTCGTCGACCTCGGCGCCGGGCGTGGTGGTCCCGTCGGCATTCGTGGTCGTCGGTGCCGTTCCACTGGCATCGGCGGTGTTTTGGTACGGACCCGAGGTCGCGGTGCCGGTCGCTTGGAGGATCCAGGTCTCGCCCGGGTCGAGGGCACCGTCGTTGTCGGTGTCGCCCGACACCAGATCGGCCGAGGTGAGCGTCCAGTCGTCTCCCGTGGCCGCGGTGCCAGCGTCATCGACGATCTCGACGTCGCTGAGCGGGACCGTGCCCGGGTTGGTCACGGTGTAGGTCCAGGTGACGGCGCCGCCGGTCGGGATGTACACCCCTGGCGCGGCGTCGGCGTCGACGGTGTTCGTCGCTTTCTCCACGACGATGCTCGGGTTGGACCCGACGTGGTTTGCGGGATCGTCATCGGTGACGGTCTCGCCTGTGGTCGTCGAACCGTCGGCATTGGTGACGTCCGGGGCAGTGCCCGACGCGACACCCTCGTTGGTGTACGGACCGTCGACGGCAGTGCCATTGGCGGTGAAGATCCAGGTTTCGCCCGGGTCGAGGAGCCCGTCGTTGTCGGTATCACCCGACTGGTACGTGGCGGCGAAGTCGTCACCGGTCGATCCGGCGGTGCCGGCATCGTCGGTCACGCCAACCGACGCAAGGGCGATGTTGCCGGGGTTTGTGACTTGATAGGTCCACACGATCGCGTCGCCGGTTGGGATGTAGACGCCGGGTGCCGTGTTGGCGTCGGCACCGTTCACCAGCTTCACGACGGCGATAGCTGGATCGATGCCATAGGCGTTGGCAGGATCGTCATCGGAGACCGTTTCGCCTGGTGTCGTCGTGCCGTCGGGGTTGGTGGTCGTCGGTCCGGTCGCTTCGACGTCACCGACATTCGTGTACTGACCGGTCGTTGCGGTCGAGGTCGAGGTGTACGTCCAGATCTCGCCGACGTCGAGGACGCCGTCGTTGTCCGTATCGCCGCTTGTCAGCGTCGGGACGAAGTCGTCGCCGGTCGTTCCAGGCGTTCCGGCGTCGTCGGTGAGCGCGACCCCGGTGAGGTCGACGTTTCCGGTGTTGGTCACGACATAGCTGAACGTGATGGGGTCGCCAGGCTCGACGATCACGCCTGGAGATGCGTTCGCGTCTTGCCCGTTGACCGACTTGACGACGGTGATCCCGGGCGAACTACCGAACGAGTTCGCAGGATCGTCATCGGTGACCGGCGTTGGTGTGGTCGTCGATCCGTCCGGGTTCGTGATCACCGGCGGTGTACCCGAGACCGCAGCGAGGTTCGTGTACTGACCAGCGGGCTGTGTGCCGGTGGCGGTGTAGGTCCACGTCTCGCCGACGTCGAGGAACCCGTCGCCATCGGTGTCGCCAGACTGCAGACTCGGGGCGAAGTCATCGCCGGTCGAGCCAGCGGTACCGGCGTCGTCGGAGAGCGTGACGTTGCCAAGGGCAACGTTGCCGACATTGGTGACCGTGTAGGTCCACGTCTGTGTCGAACCGGTCGGGATGTAGATCCCTGGGGCCGTATCGGCGTCGGCTCCGTTGACGGCCTTCTCGACGGCGATGCCCGCCACGTATCCATACGATGACGCAGGGTCACCGTCGGTCACGGTCTGACCGGTCGTCGTGGTGCCATCGGGGTTGGTGGTGTCGGGGCCGGTGCCGGTGGCCGTGGAATTGTTCGTGTACTGACCCGAGGGTTGGGTGCCGGTGGCACTGAAGATCCAGGTCTCGCCCAGGTCGAGCAGTCCGTTCGTGTTGGTGTCGCCCGACTGGTACGTGGCGGCGAAGTCGTCGCCGGTCGCCGGCGTGCCGTTGTCATCGGAGACCGCAACGCCGGACAACGGAACCGTGCCGGTGTTGGTGACCGTGTAGGTCCATGTGAGCGCTCCACCCGTGGTCGTGTAGATCCCGGGGGCGGTGTTCGCATCGTCACCGTTGACGGTCTTGACGACGTTGATTCCCGGGGTGGAGCCGATCAGGTTGGAGGGATCGTCATCGCTCACGGCGACGCCAGCTGTCGTCGTGCCGTCGGGGTTGGTGGTCGTCGGGCCGTTGCCGGTGACCTCAGCGATGTTCGTGTAGGGACCCGACGGTGCAGGTCCGGTGAGGCGGTAGCGCCAGGTCTCCCCGGGGTCGAGAAGGCCGTCGGCGTCGGTGTCACCCGCCTGGTAGACCGGCGACACGTCATCCCCGGTAGTTCCGGGAGTTCCGTTGTCGTCGACGACCTGCACCGACCCGATCGGAGCGTTGCCCGGATTGGTCACCAGGTACTCCCAGGTGACGGTCGATCCGGTCGGCACATAGACGCCGGGTTGCGTATCGGCATCAACGGTGTTCGTCGACTTCTCGATGGCGATCTGGGCGTCGACACCGCTGTAGTTGGCGAGCTCGGTTGCGGTGAGGGTCGTCCCGGGGCTCGTCGTCCCGTCGGGATTCGTGACCGTCGGCGTCGTACCCGACGCAGTAGCGATGTTGGTGTGCAAGCCGGCGGTGGCGGTTCCGGTCGCCTGGAAGGTCCACGTCTCGCCGAGGTCGAGCAGGCCGTCGTTGTCGGTGTCACCCGACTGATAGGTCGCCGTGAAGTCGTCTCCGGTGGAGCCCGGTGTGGCGTTGTCGTCGCTCACTCCAACGTTGGCGAGAGCCACATTGCCTGTGTTGGTGACGTCGTAGGTCCAGGTGACGGCTCCGCCGGTTGGCACCCAGACACCTGGGGCGGTGTCGGCGTCGTCACCATTCACGTACTTGACGACGGCGATCCCGCCGGTCGAGCCGAATGTGTTGGCCGGGTCCGAGTCGGTGACTTCGGGGTCGCCGTTGGTGGGGTCGCCAGTGGCGGTCGCCCAGTTGGTGTACTGGCCGGTCACCGCCGTGTCGTTGAGCGGACCGAACCGCCAGGTCTCACCGGGGTCGAGACGTCCGTCTCCGTCGGTGTCGCCAGACACGAGGTCGGCAACGGTGTAGGTGGTGTCGTCGCCTGGCGTGGCGGGCGTTCCGCCGTCGTCGACCACTTCGACGTTCTCGAGGGGGACGGTGCCCGGATTCGTCACGTCGAACGTGAAGGAGGTGGCGGAGCCAGTGGCGACATAGACGCCGGGAGCATTATCGGCGGTCTGGCCGTTGACGTACTTCTCGATTTCGATGTCTGGGTCAGAGGGGGGCGCCTCGATCTCTGCGGTGTCGCTGTCGGTCACGGTGTCGCCGAGCAGACCGGTGCCCTCCACCGACGCCGTGTTGAGGACGTCGTTGCGAACGTTGGTGTAGGTGCACGTCCACGACACGGATTGGGTCGGGGCGAGGGTGGTCAGCCCGGCTTCGGTCGCGGGCGTGCGGTCGCAGTCCGGGGTGACGGCGTCGGTGACCTCGAGGTTCTGGAGAATCTGCCAACCCGTGTTCGTCACCGTGATGCGGAACGTGCCATCGGCGTTGAATGGGACGGTTGCCGACTGCGCCCAGCCGTCAGCACCGATGGCGGCTCCGAGAGCGCACGTGCTACCGGGCGTACAGACCTCTTTGATGATCTGGACGTCGGCGGGGCCGATGAGACCGATGTCGAGGGTGAGGTTGGAGAAGTCGTCGAGTGTGGGGTCGGACAACCCGGCAAGGTTGTCACCCGTGGGCTCTTCGCCGACGGGAATCTGTCCGGGGCCTGGGGGTATTGCGGAGAGCGTCAGCGTGCCGGTCGTGACGCCGTCTGCGACCTCGGTACCGGTCGTGAAGCCGTGCTGATCGACGGTCTCGTTCTCGTCATCGTTCTCTGCACCGGTTGGCGGTGTGACCACCCAGTCCTCGAGGGGTCCGCCCGGAGCGAAGTTGAATGCCGGAAGGGCGACGATGTAGTCGCCGGAGTCGAGCTGTGGGAACAGGTATCGGCCACCGCCGAGCACCGTGGTGGAGGTCGACGACACGAACGTGCCGTCGGGCCGACGCAGCTCGACGATCACGCCGTCGGGTGCGGGCACGTCGATCGTGGGGTCGAACGCGCCATCTCCATCAGCGTCGACGAAGATGAAGTCGCCGATCGAGTAGCTAGCGACTCGGACGGTCACGTTGTTCGACCGCAAGAACTGGCTTGCCGGAAGCGACGCGGAGTCGACGCCGAATCGGTTCGTGTAGATGTCGCCCGGGTCATTGCCGTCGGCCTGGAGGACGATCTCGATGTTCATGCCTTGCCGCGGATCACCGTCGCGAAGCAGGCTGTAGTTCGACGTGAACTTGAAAGCGGTCACGTCTGCCCATGAACCCGGACAGGTACCGCCGCCAGGGCCGCTGACCTGGGTGAAGGTGCCTCCGGATTCCGAACACCAAACCGTCGTATTCGCCGCAGCGTCAGCGTCCGCGTCGAGGGTGATCGTGCCCGGTGCATCTGCGGAGTAGACGAACGTCCCGAGGGTCGGGAACGGGTCGCCGCCTGCGGGGGTCGACCCGTCGAACCAGCTGACCGTCGGCGGTCCGGTGAGTTCGATCGTGCCGGCGAAATCGCTGGCGGGGTCACGGAAGTTCGGGTTACCCGGCGTACCGTCGCCATTCCACGGGAGAACGTCGATGACGACCGGGGGCTCAATCGTGAAGTTCGCCGAGAAGTTGCCGAACCCGAGCGTGTGGACCTGGTCATCGTCGACGTCGTCGAGGGTGAGATCGACGGTCTTCGAGGCCTGGATCGAGCCCACCTGTTCGAGGATGATCGAGTGCTCGTCTGAGCGCTGCGCCAACGCCGAGACCGTGTTGTCGGACTGCATGACCGCCTCGTTGACGGCGGTCGAGCCGTTGGGAGCCAACGGATCGGAATCGGTGCAGATGATGATGGGGGCCACGGGCACATTCGACGGGAGATCACCGAGATTCCAGATGAGCGTCGTGTAGCCCGCCGACGGCGTGTTCGGCTGCACGAGATCGGCAGGTGTTCCACCCGGATACCCGGCGGTACAAGCGGAGTTGTAGGACACCTCGGGCGGCAGCACGTCGGTGATGACGACGTTGCTGGCGAGGGCCGCGCCATTCGATGACTGCACGGCCGGCAGGAGCTCCCAAACGATTTGGCTGCCGGCGACGGCGGCGCCGGTCTCGCCGACCGCCGTGGCCGGTTCGAGGGTGTGCTTCTGGAGTCGAATCTGAGCTCGGGTGAGCGTGACGCGGTCGCCGTCGCCGTTCGTGGTCTCTGGCGACGGCGTGTAGTTGCGTGCCGACCAACCAGCGCCCCACTGATCAGAGCGCACAGCGCCGTAGTTGGCGAGCACAGTTCCGGTCGGGATCGGGTCGCCGGCGTGAGGGCCACCGTTGAACAGGTCGCGGGCCTCGAGGGGAACGACGAGTCGAACTTGCTCGCCCGGCTCGAGCGTCGTCGCTGGGGATGCTGGCCGAACACGAACGACATTCACCGCATCGATGCCACCCGGCACGAGATTCGGGTCGGTCTCATAGTCGGCATCGGCGATGTCCGAACAGCGGACTGCCGCCTGATCGGACCAGTCGCCCTCGTAGCGCCCCGTGGCAGGGTTCTTGTCCGGTACGCCGTCAGCGTTTCCGTCGAGCGGGTCGACGCCAGACAGATCCGCAGCCGCGTACTCGACAACCCATTCCCCCGGCCATGCATTGTCGTATGTCGGCACTCGCTTATAGGTGCCGACATATGCGTAGCCGCCGTTGTGGCTGTTGTTTGCCAGCAGCATCGTTGAATTGTCGAATACATCGCAGATCCGCGGATCGGTCATCGACACTGAGCCGTTGTTCGTGAACGGGATCAGGCTGTGCATGTTCTGACCGGGTTCGAGCTCGCCATCGCCGGAGTGCGACCCGGTCTGACCGGAGATGTACGGGTTGTTGATCGCCGTGACATTGTTGAGTCCACCGCGGAGATACTTCGTCCAGCTGCCGCGGACGCGAAGTTCGTAGGTGGTCGGGCCGATCATGTTGTTCGACCGCGAACCATCATCCATTTCTTCGCCGTTGTATCCAGGCTCGAAGCCGTCGCCAAAGTTCGACGTGCCCGACGGCGAATCGGGGTCGAAGTCGTACAACTCGTTCGAGACCTGAATGGCACCTTGATTGTTGTTCGGGTCACCATCGGTCGGTTCGATGGCGCGGTACGGAATGAAGAACTGCACTCGGTAGTAGGCGACGTAGTAGGGGCCTGCGGACAGGTCGGCGCCATTGACCTGCTCGGTCGGATAGCGATCGCCCGACATGTCGATCCCTTGCAACGTCAACTCGTACGGCGAGTCTGTGTCGGCTGCGTTCGCTCGGTTGTACGCGCACGTTCCGGAGTCGATCACCTTCTTGGTGATCGGTTGAGCGCCGCCCTGGTTCTCGCGGCCGTAGACCGTTTCACCCCAACCCGTCGGGTTCGGGATGCACTGCGTGATGTAGTACTCGAACGACGGAACTGCCGAGACGCCGTCCGGCCCAACCGCCGACAGCGCATCCATCAACGTGATCGGCTGCTGCAACTCTTCGACACCGACGGACCGTGTCGCACCGATGCCGAACGTGAAGTACGAGATGTATCCCTGAAGAGACTCGCCGTTGATCGTCATGGTCACCGAGTCCTGGTTGTGGAACGGCTTCTTGATGACATCGAACGCCGGTGCAGCCGACACATCGAAACCGTCGAAGGGGGTCTCGAGCTCCTCGGGCACAGCGTTCTCGAGACCGTCATCGTCGACGGCGTAGACCCGTTGTTCGACCTCGAAGGTCGATCCGTTCTCCGACGTGCCGTCCGGGATGATCGTCGTGCTGAACGTCTTTGCGGCGCCCTCGGTCATCACGCCGAGGTTGCACAGGAGAGTGATCGAGCCGTCGGCGTTGTAGATGATGTCCGACGGTGGGGTGGTTCCCCCTGTGGGCGGCAGACACACGACGGGAATCCTGGCGAAGTCAACCGAGGAGCCAGGCCCCGGAATGATCGTCTGTTCGAAGATCACGTTCTGAAGATCGGGGGCGCCTGGCTCGTAGTTGTCGGCGACGACCGACACGTTCGAGACGAGCGTGTCGTTGTTGCGCAACACCCCATTGGCCGGCCCGCAGTCGTCTCCGTCGATCGAGGCGTCGGCTGCGCTGGTGCACGTTCCAGAGGTGTTGAACGTTGGCGATCCGTCCACGAGACCTGTTGCGAAGTAGCCAAGGCTCAGCTCCGGGCGCGGACGGATGAGGCCGTCAACAGTGAGGTCGTCGGTCGCTCCGACAGTGATCGGCCCCGCGCGGCCAGTCGTTCCGTCTCCGGTGGGCGTAAAGGCATTGTCGGGTGAGGTGCCGGAGACGAGGTAGTTGATCGGCGCGTCGATGTCGACGAGGTAGTCGCCCGTGGGCAGGTTTTCGAAGGTGTACGTACCGTCGGCTGCGGTCACGACCGGTCCACCGACCACGAGACCGCTCACCGCGTCGCGGAGCACGACCTCCACACCGGCGAGCGGCGGTTCGCCAGCATCGAACGCGTCGTTGGCGTTGATGTCTCGATAGAGCGTGCCCGAGATCGCGGGCGGAGTGGCGGCGAGCAGTGGCAGGCTCGGTGTCAGGGCAGCCACCATCGCGAGCGCGACAAACATCGCAGTGGTCCGGACACCTCGATACGACAGGAGATGCGAGACGCGAGACCCGAGACTCGTGCGAGCGAGCGGGTGCGGCGGTTGCGATGGGGTGCGGCGGGAAAACCGAAATCGGCGCATTCGATTCAATCGGCCCATTACGGTCGAATGTGAACGCGACGATCTACCCAGGCCCGATGCAGGCCTATCGGTTCAGGGACCCCAACACGTGCCGACGGCGTCGGTTGGTGGCGTCGTGATGCGCCGTGCAGCTACCGGGCGATGACACTCGCGATGTCGCCATGTGCCGACACTGTCCACTCCACTGCCCCGACGAGGCGCGCCAGATCATCGATCGCTTCCTGCATCGGTCGAACATGCTCGGGCCCGAAACTCGGTTCGGCCCACGCGGCTCGGATCTCGAGACGTTGCTCGTCTCGGTGGGTTTTCGCATCGACGCGCGCCACGATGCGCCCGTCGACCATCACGGGGAGCACGTAGTAGCCCCACCGCCGTTTGGGTGCTGGCACGTAGATCTCGATTCGGTACTCCATGCCGTGGATGCGTTCGAGACGCTCTCGGTTCCAGACAACCGGGTCGAACGGGGAAAGCACGGTCGCCCCCGTGATCGTCCGCGGGATCGACGCCTCCGGGTCTGCGAATGCGGGCACGTCCCAACCTTGCACGTCTGCCTTGACCACGGATCCGTCAGCCACGAGGTCGACGAGCGTCGCACGCACCTCCCGAATCGGCAGCCGGTAATGGTCGGCGATCTCCTTCGCCGTACCAACGCCGACCGCCCCGACCGAGCGAATCGTGAGCTCACGGATGGCATCCTCGGCCGACGGGGTCGGTTGCGAACGGATGTCGGCAGGAACGATGTCGTCGATCGGCGAGAACACCTTCTCGAACTGCGCGGTCCGACGGACACCGATCTCGCCAACACGAAACAAGAAGTCGAGCGCCTGCACTCCGATCGACCGATCCCACCAACCGTCGCTCCGACGAGCGAGGGGTCGGGGGTCAGAGAGTTCGCCGCCGGTGACGGCGCCTCGTTCGCGGACCTCGGCGAGAACCGATTCGACGTAGGCGGGTTCGCGCTGGGCGACCTCGTAGAGGTTCTTCCAGGTCTTGCCGTTGCGCGCACGATCCTTGGCCCAGCGGAACCACGGTTCGGCCTCGACCGGTAGCAGCGATGCTTCGTGCGCCCATGCCTCGAACCATTCGTCGTCGGCATATGCGATGCGGTCGAGGAGGGTCGTGTCGTAGGGTCCCAGCCTCGAGTGCAGCGGAAGGTACTGCGTCCGGATGATGACCGGAACGGAGTCGAGTTGGAGGACCTTCATTCGATTCATCACTCGACGGAGGTGGCGCCGATCGACACGTCCCGCAGGCCGAGCATCGGCGAACCCTTGTGCACCGAGGGTCACCCGCCGGGCGACGTCGGCGGACATCTTCCAGATCCCGGACCTGACCACGACGCCGACCCTAGCGCTGCCTCGACGACGGATCCGCTTGGCACAGGGCCAGACTCTCTACCGTGACACTCATGACGAATCCCCCGACGTCTCTTCGCCGCCTCGCTGCGCTTGCGTGCGGACTCTCGCTCCTCGTCGCTGCGTGCGGATCCGAGTCGTCGACCGCTACAGACGACACGACAGCGGCCCCGACGTCGACGACCGACGACACGTCCGCCGCCGAGACACCGACCGACTCCGACGCCTCCGTTAGGACGAGCGACGACTCGTCGGCGACGGACGGCGCCAAGCCCGAGGTCGTCGTTCCGGCGGGTCCAGCTCCGACGGAACTCGAGTTCGACGACCTGATCGTCGGCGAGGGAGCAACGGCAGCCGATGGCGACTATCTCGTCATGCAATACGTCGGTGTCCGCCATGCCGATGGCGGACAATTCGACGCAAGCTGGGATCGCGGACAACCGTTCAGCTTCACTCTCGGTGCCGGCATGGTCATCCAGGGCTGGGATCAGGGCATCGCCGGAATGCAGGAGGGCGGGCGCCGACTCCTCAACATCCCGTCTGATCTCGCGTACGGCTCGCAGGCTCGGGGGGCGGACATCCCTGCGGATTCGGCCCTTGTCTTCGTCGTCGACCTGATCAGCGTGGTCCGCCAACCGACCGTCGAGAACGCGCCGGAGCCGGTGACCGAGCTCGACGTCGAGGTTCTGTCGGAGGGGTCAGGTGAGGTGATTGAGGCGGGTGACGTCGTCGAAGTGCACTACATCGCGATGCTTCAGACCAACGGAGAGGTGTTCGACTCGACCTGGTCGCGTGGGCAGACGGCGCAGGTCGTCATCGGTGTGGACCCGCCGCAGGTCATCGAAGCGTGGAACGACGGTCTGCTCGGACGACGGGCTGGCGATCATGTCCGACTGGTAATCCCGCCGGGCATGGGTATCGACGATCCGAGCGGAGCAATCCCCGCAGACGCCACGATCATCACCGAGGTGAACATCGTCAGCGTCAACTGACGACGAGAAGCAGCGTCAGCGTCAACTGACGACGAGAAGCAGCGTCAGCGTCGGCTGACGACGAGAAGCAGCGTCAGGCGTCGTCGGCGCCGGGCAGGCGCATCCGGATCGCCTTGAGCATCCGTTCGAAGGCGCCGTCTTCGTGGTCGTCGCTGTTGCGGAACTCTTCCACCGCCGCACTCCGGTCTTCGGTTCCGATGACGGCACCGGCTTCGACATCGAGGGCGATGACCCGTGCGTAGTGATGGACCGACGGGATTCCGGCGTGCACGTACATGTCGGGGAGCGGCTCAGCACCGGCGAGGATGTCGCCGGTCCAGTCGATTTCCAGATCGAGATCGAGGTAGGTCCAGACGGTGCCCTGTTCGTCTGTCGTTGGTTCGACTCCGGCGATGGCCGGTGGGGCATCGTCGGCGCCGATCTGGAGATCGGACAGCAAGAGCCGTCCGTCGTCGACCCGAAAGCGGGCGAGGCTCCCCCGGGTGTTCGCCGTGTGCAGCATCACCGGGTACACACCATGGTCCCTGGGTTCGAACATCGACCCGGGTAGCGGTTCGGCGATCGCCCATTCGACATCGTCGATCACAATTAGATCCGCCATCTGGCCACTCATGATCTGGAGTGTAGAGACGTCAGCGTTCGAGCTGCAGGGACCCTGTTGCCAATCCTTCGGCCGAGCGTTGGATGTCGGCCTTGGCGGCGTCAAGTTCATCGAGGTGTCGAACGATCGGTCCGTCGGGTCGGGCGAACACGAAGGCGACGCCCGTCACCGGTCGACCAGTCGTCTGCTCGACGGCATAGGCGTAGGCCGCACCCTGGCGGCCATATCTGTCGAGCTTGGCGTCGACGTCGGCTTCGTTTCGCACGGTGTCGGTCTTGTAGTCGACGACGATGAGCCCCTCTCCGTCTTCGACGAGCAGGTCGATGTAGCCCTCGATGGTGAGTCCCTCGATCGGCGCAGCCACGTACAGCTCTTTCCAGTGTCGAGCTTCGCGGCAGGCCGTCACGGGGTCCGCCTGGAGAGCGGATCGAACGCACGCTTCGATCGTGTCGATGGCGTCCGGGACGGATTCGACCCATGCCTGGGATCGGGCGAGTGCAGTGATCGCCTCGTCATCTGGAGCAGTCAGATCGAGGTGCTGCAGCACGGCATGCACCGCCGTTCCGATTGCGGTTCCGGCGCGTCCGCGACGAAATGTCTGCGGCGGCAGTGTCTCGGCGGCGTCGTCGTAGTCGTCCCATGACGGAGCGTCGTCGTCGTGTTCCTTTGGAGACCAGTCGTCGTCGACATCGTGGGGCCGGAGTGCTGCGACCATGGCGCCTGCCACCCCCGTGGCAGACACGGTCTGGCGGCGCTTGGCCCGCTCGACGAGCGCGTGTCGCGCCGACTCGTAGTCGTCGAGGAATGGCTCACCTGACGCGAGCAACGTGGTCGCTCGTTCGATGATCGCATCGGCTCGGATGGCACGACGGCTTGGGGTGTCCGTTGACGCATCGAAGGTCAGTGCGAGCTGCGCGTGCGCCGCCTCGGGCTCGTCGTCGAGCAGCGACAACGGTTCGGCTACCGGACTGTCGGGCCGGTGCAAGCCCTCGAGGTCGAGGATGCCTTCGGCAGTCATGCCCTGCACTCGACGAACTCGGTCTCCGACCGGGCCGTCGTCGACGAAGGCCGCCACCTGTCCGCCATGCGAGCGATACGGCGTGCCGTCTTTCTTCGTGGCGTGATAGCTCGACACGAGCAGGTGGTCACGAGCGCGAGTCAGCGCCACATAGAGGAGGCGGTCCTTCTCTTCGGTGTCCATCTGCTCTTCGAGTTCGCCGCGTTCGTCGAATCGGCTGGTCCGGGTCGACGAACTGATGCTGACTTCGGGGAGTGATCCGGCCTCGTTCCAGCGGACGTTCGCACCACGAGCCGAGCTACGCGGTTGCGTGGTCATTCCGGAGATGATCGTGATTGGAAACTCGAGGCCTTTCGAGCCGTGGATGGTCATGATCCGAACGGCGTCGTCGTCGGGCTCGTCCAACATGGGCTCGTGTGCACGTGAGCCGTCGGCTCCCTGGAGCGCGACCCATCGCAACCAGTCTCGGAGGTCGCCTCCTCCAGACTCGGCGAAAGCGCGTGCCTGATCGACGATGAAACGAAGGCGCCGCCACACGTCACGGGGCCGACTTCCGCACGTTGCCACGGCGAAGGCCATGCGTTCGTCGATGAGGCGCTGGAGGAGCTGGCTCGGTTCGAGCCACCATCGCTGTTCTGCGAGGTCGGCGAGGTGGGCGAGGCCTGCGGCCACGGGCGATTCGGCGAGCTCGTCGTGGGGCGTCACCCGGTGGTCGAACACACCACCCTTCGATGCCCACCACACGAGGTCGTCGTCGGAGCATCCATACAGCGGCGATCGCAAGGCAGCGACCAGTGCGATCTGATCGGATGCGTCGTCGACCGCCCGCATGGCCGACACGACGTCGCGGACTTCTTGCGTTTCGTAGACGAGGGTCCCGGTGTCGGCGCGGTGGGCGATGCCGAGGTCGTCGAGCGCGGCGGTGAGCTGGCTGAGCGACGAGCGTGTCGGCAACAGGATCGTGATGTCGGCCAATCGGGGGAGCCGCCAGATCCCTTTGTCATCGATCTTCCAGCGGTCCGGCGATTCGACGATGTCGGAGATGAGTGCGCCGACCGTCTTTGCTTCCCGTTCTCGAAGGTCATCGGCCGCGGCGTAGGCGCCGGTGCCGAAGACGACGGGGCGGTGATCGACCGTGCCGGTTCGGTGCGGGACGAGAGCTGCGTACTTCGGTTGCGTCTCGGTCTCTTCGGGCATCAGCTGCGCAAAGAATGCGTTGACGAAGTCGATGATCGCCGGCACGGTTCGGAAGTTGGTGACGAGCTGCTGGCGGCCATCATCGAAACGGTTTCGGGTGCGGAGAAACAGATCGATGTCGGCGCGACGGAATCGGTAGATCGACTGCTTGGGGTCGCCGACCATGAACAGCCGGCCGGGTCGGGGCTCGAGATCCGATACGTCTTCGTCGCCGTCGATGATCTGGTCCGGAGCGATGGCCGAGGTGAGCAGGAGGGCGAGTTCGGTCTGGATTGGGTCGGTGTCCTGGAACTCGTCGAGCATCAGCACGCGGTAACGGTCGGCGAGAGCATCTCGCGCTTCGGCGGACGACCGCAGAAGACGTCGTGCCAACACGAGGAGATCGTGGAATTCGAGGCGACCTTCGGCACGCCGCTCTTTGGCGGCGACGACGGTGAAGCGAGCGATGCGGTCGGCGAGGCCAGTGAGTGCTTCGCTCGTGAGCTCTGCACGAATCGCTTGGGCGCGTTCGACCAGCTCCCGGACGACCTCTCGTGCCGACTCGACGTCGCCGCCCCAGTTGTCCTTTCTCCCGACGCCGGGCTTTACCGACGCCAGTGCGGAGAGCATGCGGATGCGATCGTTGGTGGACGCCGAGGCGAACGCGCGGAACTCGTAGGCGTCGAGCTTGACGGCGAGTCCGTCGCTCGGATCGGTGCAGCGCCGCCGTTCGTCATCGACGGCGTGGAGCGCGTCGAGCATCGGGATCCAGTCGATCGGCCGAACCGTGGGACGACGGTCGGGTAGCCCGACGAGCCGGTCCCAGTTGTCGTCGAAGATCTGGGCGAGCTGACGTAGTGGCGACGTCGCCTGACCGAACCGCAGGTCGAGAAGCGCTGCACGGACGATGAGATCTTCGAGCTCGGGGTCGTCGTGCAGTTCGTCGACGAAGTCGGACCAGCGCACATCGAAGGCGACCTGGCTCTGGACTTCGTCGACGACATCGACGCGAGGCGGGATGCCCACCTCGACCGGGTACTCGGAGAGAAGGCGTTGAGCAAAGGCGTGGAGGGTGCAGATCGCGGCGACGTCGGCGTCATCGAGTGCCTCGACGCAGCGTTGCGCAGTGACCTCGTCGCCAGCACTGTGAGCAGCCCGGAGGCGAGCTTCGAATGTCGCACGGATCCGTTCGCGCAATTCGGCCGCAGCGGCTTCGGTGAAGGTAATTGCGGCGATCGACGAAAGCCGGGTTCGGTCGCGCTCCGCATCGGTGAGCACGAGCTGGACGACACGTTCGACGAGCGCTCGTGTCTTGCCGCTCCCCGCGCCAGCCTCGACGAAGAGTGTGCGCCCGAGATCATCGGGGCCGGTGATGACATCGCGGGCGCGTTGGTCGATCACGGTCACGTTGTCGTTCGGGGTCGTCATCACCACTCCCCTGCCGCGTCGATGAATGGATCGGGGTCCTTGAGCCACGACCAACCCGAGAGCTGCGGGTCGTCGAGGGCCAGCTCCTGGTCGTTCAGTCGGTCACGAGTGCAGATGGCATCGAAGTCGCAGTATCGACAGTTGGTGTTGGTGTTGCCGAACGTGCTCCATGGCCCCGGATTCGGGGGGAACACTCCGGCACCGATTCCGTCGACGATCACCGTGAGCGCGTCCACGAACCGACGCCGGTGGGCGCTGGTGAACTCGTACCCCGCGATGTCGAAGTTTCCCTTCTGCGAGACGTAGAAGTAGTGGGCGGCGGCACGGGGTCGATCGAACGCCTGCATCGCTGCCTGCGCGTAGACCCCGAGCTGGAGTTTCGTGCCGCCAGCGACCGGGTCTTCGCCGAGGCGGGTCTGGGCCTTCTTGTTGTCGAGCTTCGATCCGCCGGTCTTGTAGTCGATGACCACCGGCGATCCATCGCCGCGGGTGTCGATGCGATCCGCGAAGCCGCGGAACGCCACAACTCGACCATCGTCGAGCTCGAAGCGCGCTGGGGGCACGGAGTCGACGTCGGCCGCGTCGAATCCGATCGCCAGCTCCACTGCGTGCGGTGTCGTGGCACGTTCGGCGCGGTTCGCAGAGTCTTCGCTCAGGAAGCGGTCGAGGTCGACGCCAATGCGTTCCTTCTCGATCGCCCACAAGATCGGTCGGCCGGTGAGACCTCGGCGCTCCCACTCGTCGAAGCACACATCGGCGTGCGCGTGCAGGCGGTTGCGGTCGGCGGCAGTCCAGGGCGCACCAGGGCTGGACGGCGCATGCGGTTGGCCGGGCAGGGTCTCGGCGATGAACCGTTCGAGGATGGCATGGACGAGCGACCCGCGTTCGAGTGCGGAGATCTCGGCGATGATGTCGGGGGCGTCGATCTGGCCGAGACCGAGGCCGTAGCTGAACAAGTATTTGCGCGGGCAGTTGGCCCACGTCTCGAGTCGGCTTGCGGACACGACCACGTCGTCGGTGATGGCGAGCCGAGCCGCATCTGCGATGGTGACGAGTCCCGTGTGTGGCCCGTACTCGAGGTGACGGCTCCGGAGCATGGTCGCACCGGCGCTGACCGGCCCCGGAAGCGTGGCAGGGTCGGCGTCGATGGGGCCTGCGGCGACCGTGTCGGCGAGTCCGGCGTCTGCTCGGCTCATCACGACACCGGTCGACGCCGCATCGACGAAGGCGCCCGTGAACGAACGAGCGAGCTCGACGCCGGCGACTCGATGCTCTGCCCAGTCCTCGGAGGTGCATCCGTCGGGTGCCCCGAGACGACGGAGCGATTCGAGCCACCATCGCGACACCGCACGATCGCGTCCGTTGCGTCCGTCGCCGAGCGGTGTGGTCAGGACGACTCCCTCGCCTCCCGCCGAGATGGCGTGGAGGTAGCGACGTCGTTCGAGAAGGAGCCGGTCGCCTCGTTGGGGGAGATCGGGCGCAACGATCGCGCGCTGATCGTCGGGCAGAAGCGTGTCTTCTCGGATCGGCCGCGGGCACACCCCCTCGGCCATCCCGACGACGAAGACGTGATCGAAATCGAGGCCGATCGCGCCGGCGAGGGGTCCGACGTGCACGCCACGACCAAACCGGCCACGACTCCCCGACGGACCCGACAGTTCGAGCTCGACCGCTCGGACGAATGAGGAGAACTCGGCGTCCGGGTCGACGTCGTCGAGCACGCCGACGCGACCGAGCGCGACCTCGATGCGCTCGGCAGCGACGACCTCTTCCTCGGGCCATCGGCTCCGCCGATTCGCTTGCGGAAGGAGTGCGGCAAGCAGGCCTCGGGCCCAGTTGGACCGCTCCGCCCAGGACGATCCGATCCGCTCGGGTCGGGTCGACTCATACAACATCTCGACGAAGGCGAGCAGCTCGGCGGTCGCCCGGACCTCGCGGATTCGAACGTCGAACCAGCCGGCCGAGTTCTCGGTATGGCGAGGATCGTCGAGTTCGATCTGACGAGCGTCTCCGAAGCGGACGAGCTTGGTCCGCCAGTCGTCGATACCGCCGATGACGCCGGCGCGGCGCGAGATGTTCTCCCACGCATCGGAGCGCACCTGGCGCCCCGTTGCACCGCGCAGTGGTGCCGACTCGACGAGCGCCAGCACGTCGGGCCGGTCGAAGGCATCGAGTCCGCTCCGATCGGCGAGAGCGAGGGTGAGGAGTCGTCGCAGCAGTCGACCGACCATCGAGTCGCCGAGCGTCCGGTGGTCGGGGCCTGCCGTGGGTACCGATGCGGCCTCGAAGTGCTCGCGGAGTGTTCGGGCGTACGGCTCGGCGACGGGATGAAACACCGCAATGCGGTGCAGCGGAACGCCGTCGGCCATCAGGGCGAGCGTTCGCCGGACGACGATGCGGCACTCGTCGTCGGCATCGGCAGCTGGCACGAGCGCGCGGGGCGCGGGCGGCGGCTCGACCTGCGTGTCGGCCATCGGAGCAAGGCCCTGACGTTGCGCGACCTTGGCGAGCGTGTCAGTGTCGACGTCGGGGTCGCCAGTCATCGCCACGATGCTTCGGGTCTGCTGGGTCGCGGCGAGCGCCCGCACGAATGGTTGCGAGGCAGGACCCGTGTCGAGGGGGTCGGCGAAGACGATGGCGCCGAGCGGCGGCGACGATGGATCGGCGAGGACACCGGTCGCTGTGTCGAAGACCGCCGACTCGTCGTGGTGTCCTCCGCCATGGTGGGCGAGGTGCCGTTCGACTGCGTCGACCAGGGCGAGCACCTCGACGGTGCGTGGCGAGCCGTTCGCCGCGAGCCGTGTGCGTTGTTCGACGCTGAGCTCGGTGATCTCGGCGTAGGTCCGGACGAGGGCGGTTTCGGTGGCGATGTGGCCGGCCACCGATGCAAAGCGGCTCTCTTCGGTTCGCAAGACGTGGCGGATCGCCGCGGCAAGGACCGCGGTGGTGAGCGGGCGCTGACCGCCCCGAGCGAGCGTTGGAGCAGCAAGGATCGATGCGAGCTGAAACGGAGTGGAGAACGCAACGTTGATGATGCCGCGTTGATTGCTGGGGTCGTCGAGGACGCCCGAGCCGAACAGACGACGCAGGGAGAGGCCTGCGGTGTTGGAGGGCACTAGGACCGTGACCGAGGACAGGGGGTCGTCGTTCTGGAGCGCACGGATGGCGTCGAGGATCGCCGATGCCCAGGGCCGGCCGACTTCGAGCGGTCGCACGTGCGCTGCGGCGTCGGGGCGATCCGACGGGGGCATCACAGTCATCGCTCCGCATCGTACGCGCCGCCACTGACAGGGTGACATGTGTCATCTCGCCCGGCGGACGGCAAGATGAGGGATGGCGCTGAACGTGCTGGGAAGCGAACTCGAACCCTGCAGTACGGATCCGATGACCGGATTCACGCGGAGCGGCTGCTGCGAACAGCACCCCCAGGACGGCGGTTTCCACATCGTCTGTGCGGTCGTCACGAACGACTTCCTGCGGTTCTCGAAGGCGCAGGGGAACGACCTGTCGACGCCTCGTCCCGAGTACGGCTTCCCCGGCCTCGTGGCTGGCGACCGCTGGTGTTTGTGTGCAAGCCGATGGGTCGAGGCACTCGACGCCGGTGTTGCTCCCAAGGTGGTTCTCGAAGCGACGCATGCCCAGGCGCTCGAGTGGATCGACATCGGCGATCTGCGCGCTCACGCGATCTGACGCCACGTTGATCGGAACAGCGGATTGATGCAGATCAAGATTGTGCCGATGGTCCAGCTATGGAGGTCGTAGTCGGTCTGCTGATTCCATTGGCCGCCGTCGGCGGCATTGGGGGCGCTGTCGCGCTCGCAATCGGGCACCACAACAAGACCAAACAGGCGTGGTTCAAAGCGGCGGAGACCCTTGGTTTCGCCCACACCCCGGGAACCATGACGACCCCTCCGAGCATGCAGGGGAGCGTCAAGACGATCTTCGTCGAGGTCGCCGTGGTCGCGAAGGGAAGCGGCGACAACAAAACGAAGTTCACGTCGTATCGAATCCACCACCCAGCCGTTGGCCCGCCAATGACGCTGCTGCGCCAGCATGCGCTGAGTCGCCTCACACGACTCTTTGCCGGACGCAAGGACTTGGTGATCGGTGACCCAGAGTTTGATCGACGGGTCGTGATCGACGCGGACGATCCGACCACGATCAGTGCCTACCTCACACCGACCCGCCGCATTGCGGTCGTTCAGCTCCTGGAGTCCTGGGCACACGCCTCGATCACCGAGCGAATGATCGAAGTTCACCGCTCGGGCGTGGCACGCAGTTCGACCGAGATCGTCACGAACGTACGCCGACTGGTTGACATGGCGTTGCTCATGACCGTTCCATCCGAAGTCGACGTCGCACTCGAGCATCAGCAGGCTGGCGATCTGTCGACAGCTGCGCAGGAGCTCCACCGCATCAACACTCAGCATCAGACCAGTGGCGACCCCAACTCCTTTGCGCAGCTCCTCGAAGCCGAAGCCCACGTGGCCGCCGGCCACGGCGCCGAAGCACAGACCGTGCTCGCCAGCATCGACGAGAACCGGGTCGACCCCGAGATTCGACACTGGCAGGCCGTCGCCGAAGCCCACCCCCAACCTGCGCCACCGAAGCATCCGCTCCCGCCGGCTTGGACCGAAGCACTCCCCGACACGCCCGACCCCGAACTGCCGGCAGCCGTCCGAGGGGAGCTCGACCTCGACCAACACGCCGTCATCACCGCCCTGTTCGAATCCAACCTCCAGGGCTACGCCGTCGAAGAACGCTTCAACGAGCGTTACGAAGGACACCAGGTCACCTGGACCGGCAAGGTCGACCGGGTCCGCTCCTACGCCACCGACAGCGACTTCGGCCGAATCCCTGGCGTCAAGGTCAACGTGATCATCGGCCAACTCGGTGACGGTCGGCTCGTCTCCAATCGCATCCACGCCATCGTGCAACTCCCCGAAGGCAGCGACATTGCCCGCGACCAGACGATCACGTTCACCGGCACGTTCAGCCGCGTCGACCGCTACATGCGCAACCTTTTCGTCACGACTGCGATCCTCACGTGAGCGACCACGATTGCGTGAGAGTTGGCTGATGATGCCAAACCGGCACAGACTGGCCACATGGCGCTGGCTGAAGAGAAGTATCTGAGTTTGACGACGTTCACGAAGGACGGTCGACCCAAGCCAACCCCGGTGTGGGTGGTCGAC
>JAHDDK010000138.1:2573-3467 GCA_020629375.1 Acidimicrobiales bacterium | reverse complement strand
CTGGCTCGGCGGGGTCATGGTCATCAACGGCACGATCACGATCGGCGACCTCGCCGCGCTCAGCCTCCTCGTCGTCCGGGTCTACCTGCCGCTCACCGCCCTCACGAACGCTCGCGTCGACGTGACCTCGGCCTTGGTCAGCTTCGAGCGTGTCTTCGAGATTCTCGACATGCCCAACCCGATCGAGGACGCCCCCGATGCCGTCGATCTCGACGACGTCGAGGGCGCCATCCGATTCGACGGCGTGACCTTCACCTATCCGAGCGCCGATGAATCGACCCTGGCCTCCCTCGAAGACGGGACCCCTCGCCGGACGCCGGCACGCGGACCGGGCAGCCGGATCGGCGCAGGCCTGACCCCGGTCACCAGCGGCCCCTCGTATGCCGGAGGCGAGGCCGAAGTCCTCCACGGCGTCGACATCGACATCGCCGCCGGCCAACTCGTGGCGGTCGTTGGCCCTTCCGGTGCCGGCAAGTCGACGCTGCTCAACCTCGTCCCCCGCCTCTATGACGTGACGGGTGGGGCGCTCACGATCGACGGTGTCGACGTGCGGTCGGCCACCCAAGAGTCGTTGCGCAACGCCATCGGCGTGGTGAACCAAGACCCGCACATGTTCCACGACACGGTCGGCGCCAACCTCCGCTACGCCGCACCAGACGCCACCGACGACGATCTCCGCCGGGTCGCCACGGCCGCTCGCATCATCGATGTGATCGACGCCCTGCCTGAAGGCTTCGACACCGTGGTCGGCGAGCGCGGCTACCGCCTGTCGGGCGGCGAGAAGCAACGCCTCGCCATCGCCCGCATGCTTCTGAAGGACCCGGCGATCGTCATCCTCGACGACCAGTCACCTCGACACCGAGAACGAAGCCCAGATTCAAGCCGCGCTCGAAA
>JAHDDK010000138.1:0-2521 GCA_020629375.1 Acidimicrobiales bacterium | reverse complement strand
CCAGATCATCGTGCTCGACGACGGCCGAGTGGCCGAACGCGGCACCCACGACGAACTCCGTGCACTCGGCGGCCTCTACGAAACCCTCTACGAAAATCTGCTCCGCACCGACGACCACCCCATGGGGTCAGGTCTGACATAGCAACGGGCGCATCCGTCAAGCGAAACCTCTTGCTATGTCAGACCTGACCCCATTCGGCTCGCCTAGCCCTCCGCTCCCGCGGCGCGGAGGATAGTTGCGGCGGCGTCGTTTCCTTGGCTTTCGGCCCAGGCGAGTGGAGACACTCCGTCGTTGTTGACGACGTTGACGTTCGCCCCTCCATCGACGAGACGTTGCGCCAGCTCCGGCCGTCCCATGAAGGCCGCCGCCGCCAAGGCCGTCTCCCCACGCTGATCCGCTGCGTCGAGGTCGCTTCCGGCCTCGATCAACAGGTCGACGACGTCACTGTTGGGCGCCATGTCGATCACGGTCATGATGATCGTTCGGCCGTATTGCTCGTCGCGGCTGTCGAGGTCGGCGCCCGCATCAATCAGCAGATCCATGACGTCCACATGTCCGTTGACTGCGGCTCTCGTGAGTGCCGAATGCCCGTTGTTCCCGGCCACGTTCTGATCGGCTCCGGCCTCGAGCAGCCGCTCGACGAAATCGACCGAGCCCTTCTCGGCGGCAAGATGCACGACGGGGTAGCCGATGTCGAGGTCGACGTCGGCGCCGTTGGCGATCGCGGCATCAAGTGCGGCGAGATCGTCGTTGCGGAGTGCCTCCAAGAGCTGATCGTCCGGGGCCAGGTCGGCCACTGTCGTCTCCACAACTGTCGATTCCGTAACTGTGGTGGAGCTCGTAGTCGGAACGGTGGTTGACGCAGACGCACCCGTCGTTGTCGTCACCGCCGAGGCGGTGTCCTGCGCACTGCCGCAGGAGGCCAGGCCGAACAGCAGTAGGCCGAACAGGAGGGACACGATTGTCGAAGAAGTCTTCATGCGAGCGAAACGCACGACGCCCGACATCGGTTGGGTGAGGGCCGAACGTTGTTCAGCTGTCCGTCTGGCTCTCGATCTCTCGGGCGACGTCGGCGAAGCCGAGCTCGTCGGCGAGTTCGGCGAGCGACCCCCACCGCGAGGTCGGGATCGTCGTGTCGGCGCCGGCGGTCACGATCGCGCCCGCGAGCTCGGGATCCCCCGCGAGAAGTGCGAGTTCGAGCACGGTCTCCTGTGCTGCGCTGCGGGCATCGAGGTCGGCGCCGGACTCGACGAGCACGAGTGCGGTTTCGATGTGTCCACGCTCGGCGGCCAGCATGATGGCCGTCTTGTCGTCGAATCCTGGTGCGCGGGTGTCGAGCGCTGCACCTCCCGCAACGAGGACCTCGACCGAGCTTGCGCGACCGACGAGCGAGGCGAGGTGGAGGGCTGTGCTTCCGTCGCGGTCGGTGCGATCGGGATCTGCACCTTCCTCGAGGAGCGCCGTCGCCGCATCCGTGTTTCCGCGGATCGCCGCGAAGATGAGTGCGGGTCGACCACCAGCGTCGACGACGTCGGGATCGCCGCTGCGGAGCCACGCGTCGACCGTCGATTGCCGTTCGACTTCGATGGCTTCGAACAGTTCATCGACCGTCACGGGCACATCGGTGGTGACCGGCGTGTCGCGTTCGATGAACGACGATCCGATGACGAGCCCGGCGACCGTCAACACACAAGCCATGGCGACACCCACGACCGTTCGATGCCGGCCGCGTTGCTCCGCCCGACGCTGAATCGCCGACAGGTCTGGCGAACCATCGAACGTCGACGCATCACGATGTAGTCGCTGATCGAGATCCATCATCGCTCCTCTTCGCTGATGTCCAGCTGACGGCGAAGTCGGGTACGGGCATCGAATGCCGCCGACTTGACCGACCCATCGCTGATTCCGAGCACTTCTGCCACGTCTCGGACGGATAGACCGCCGTAGTAGCGCAACGTCACGACTTCTCGCTCTCGTTTCGGCAAGGTGCGGATGGCTTCGCGAAGTTCGATGACGTCGCGAGGGTCCGGCGGTGAGGTCAACCCGGCGTCCAGGCGGTTCTTCGCTCGCCGTTCGGCGCCACGACGTCGAAGCCACGAGCTCGACAGGTTGAGTGCGACACGAAAGACCCAACGGTCGGGTGCTTCCATGGCGCCGACTTCATCCCATCGTTGCCACGATCGCGCCAGTGCCTCTTGGGCGAGTTCTTGGGCGGTCTCGACGTCGCCGAGCTTGACCGTCAGGGTCCCGACGAGTGGGCGCCACATGCGTTCGCAGAACTGCGCGGCCGTCTCTTCGACCGAAGTCTCCGGAGCTGGTGGGCGAACGCTCATCGAAGAGAGACGTCCGAACCGCTCATTCGGTTGGGTCACGAACTGCGGATTACCTGATGGGGTCAGGTCTGACATAGCGACCGGTCGCCTCTTCTTCCGAAACCAGTTGCTATGTCAGACCTGACCCCATGTTGCCGCGGAGGGGGAGGCCGGCGGCTTCGTAGATTGCGTCGATGGCGGCCATGTT
>JAHDDK010000137.1 GCA_020629375.1 Acidimicrobiales bacterium | reverse complement strand
CGCGGGCGGTGAGCGCTGTCTGTGCCCAGCAGGCGAGCTGGTCGAGGGTTTCGGATGACAGCATCGCGACGGGCAGGTCGAGGAGTTCGTCGAGAGCGGTCTGTGCGTTCTTCGCCAGGACTTCTGGGTCTTGGGCGAGGCCGAACTCCATGGGTTCAGTATAACGAACAAACGTTCTATACAGCACCTGAAACCATTGATTTCTCAGTCATAATCGTATCTGCGAACTAGGGTTGCCGAATGGCTGAATCGTCCCAGCGGCGCCCAGAGGTCGCCATCGCTGGCGGGGGCATCGCCGGGCTCGCAACAGCCCTGACGCTCCATCAGATCGGCGTGTCATGCGTCGTGGTCGAATCGGTCGCCGAGCTCAGGCCGCTCGGTGTCGGGATCAACATTCAGCCGAATGCCGTACGTGAACTGTTCGACCTCGGCATCGGTGCCGACCAGCTCGACACGATCGGGATCCAGGCCAAGGAATGGGCCCTCGTCGGACGCAACGGTCAAGACCTCTACAGCGAGCCCCGAGGTCTCGATGCGGGGTACGAGTGGCCGCAGTACTCCGTCCACCGTGGGCAGCTTCAGATGCTGCTGTACCGCAACGTGATCGACCGGCTGGGCCCCGATGCCGTGCGAACCGGCATGCGGGTGAACGGGTACACGCCGACCGCCGGCGGGGTCACCGCACATGCGCAGACCCGGGCAGGGGAGCGGGTCGACGTCGATGCGACGCTGTTGGTCGCCTGCGACGGGCTGCACTCTGCGGTCCGGGCGCAGATGCACCCCGACCAGCCGCCGATCAATTGGGGCGGCGCCATCATGTGGCGTGGTACTACCCAGGCAGCGCCGATCCGAACTGGGGCCTCGTTCGTCGGGCTCGGTACGTTCGAGCAGCGGATCGTCTTCTATCCGATCGGCCCGCCAGACCCCACGACCGGCCTCGCCGAGATCAACTGGATCGCCGAGGTCACCGTCGATCCCTCCGAGGGGTGGGGTGACGCCGACTGGACCCGCAAGGTCGACCTCTCCGACTGGATCCACCACTTCGACGGGTGGGAGTTCGATTGGATGGACGTGCAGGCGCTTCTCCGCGGCTCCGATCAGGTGTACGAGTATCCGATGGTGGACCGAGACCCGATCCCGACTGGGATCGACGGCCACACCGTCCTGCTCGGCGATGCCGCCCACGCGATGTATCCCACGGGATCCAACGGCGCGAGTCAGGCGATCGTGGATGCCCGGGTGCTCGGCGCCTGCCTTCTCGAACACGGCGTGTCGGCCGCCGCCCTCGACGACTTCGATGCCCGCCTCCGGGAGCCGATCTCCTCCGTGGTGTTGCGCAATCGTGCCGCCGGACCATTCGGCCTGCTGAAGCTGATCGACGAGCGCTCGGATGGCGATGTCCACGACATCGACGCTTTCGTCCCAGCCGCAGAGCGAGCCGAGTTCATGCGTCGCTTCCGCGAGGCGGCAGGCTTCGCCAAGGATCAGCTCAACGCGGCGCCACCGACGATTGCCCCGGGCGCAACGATCCGTCGCTGACCTCAGGACGTGATGACGTCAGTCAGAGCCGCGAGGTTCCTGATGACTCGGCTCGACCCGGCCCGAGTGAGGCGATCATCGACCGCCCGGCCGAGTCCGTTGACGCTGGTCAGTTCGACGACGATCAGCTCGACGTCGGCTCTGTCCATCGACCGGAGCGTCTCGTAGAGTCCGTGCGCCACCTCGGCGACCTTCGATCGCCTGCCGAGCGACACGAACGTCCATCCGTCGGGGAGCGGAGTTTCCGAATCGTCGTATCCGGCGTAGGCCACGCCGGGCCTACCCAGCATCGCGAGGTCGTCTTCCGTGGCGCCCGACAGAAGCCCGGCGGCAATGGTGACCGTTGGCGTGCGCGGCGAGTAGTGCCGCTCGTCGTGTCCGGGTGAGGCCTTCGACTTGTCGGGGTCGGTGCCGTCGCCGAGCATGCGTGCCGGGACCACCTCGGCGAGCGCTTCGAGCGGGATGGCGCCGTGGCGAAGCACGATTGCGCCGTCGGCGTCGAAGCCGACCACGGTCGACTCGAGCCCGTGCTCGGATCGGCCCGCATCGACGACCATGTCGATCCGGTCTCCGAGATCAGTGAGGACGTGGTCGGCCGAGGTCGGGCTCACCCGGCTGAACCGATTGGCGCTTGGGGCCGCGATCGGGACTCCGGCTGCGGTGATGATCGCCGAGGCAACAGGGTGCGCCGGGCAGCGGACCGCGGAGTCGGGAAGGCCGCTGGTGACGGCGGACGGCAGGTCAGGGTGGCGGGGGACCACGATCGTCAGCGGGCCGGGCCAGAAAGACTCCGTCAACAGGCGGGCGTGGTCGGGGATCGGAGTCGCTGCGACCATCGACAACATCTGGGGACCATCGACGTGGGCGATCAGCGGATCCGATGCGGGCCGACCCTTCGCCTCGAAGATCGCCTGGACCGCCGCCGGATCGAGCGCGTTTGCGCCAAGCCCGTACACGGTCTCGGTCGGGATGGCGACGAGCTTGCCCGCCTTCAGCGCCGCTCCCGCCTCGGCGATGAGCGACGGGTCGGGTGCAACGGCATCGACAACGAGGCGGACGGCGGACGGCACGGCTGGTTGTCTACCCAATCCTGCGGCGGATGGGCTCGATCACCGTGAGATAGTCGACCGTTCGGCTTGCCACCTCGAAGGCGAACTCGCGGTCGTCGACGTCGGGTTCGATCCACGCTTCGGAGAGACGCGTCCAGTTGTCCGCCCCGAAGAACAGCCCGGCCTCGGCATCGCCGCCGAGCTGGTCGCGCCATTCGTGTTCGACCTCGATCAAGCCCGCGACCACGTCCTCGTTGCGTTCTCGGCTCGGATGTTCGGAATGAAACCCGACCTCCACTGCCATCCCGCTCTTGCCGTCGACATGACGCCGCGCCAGGAGCTGTGCTTCGTAGTGCTCTTTGGGGGCCTTGTCGGTGTCGAACCAAATCTTCACACCGCGCCGATGCGATCGAAGTCGGAGTTCGCCCAGCTCATCGGGCACCATCGCCCGTACGTATTCGGCGATCTCGTCGAAGACCCGAAGCTCCACGCCATCGACGCTACGCCGGTTGAGGCAATCTCGTCCTCGTGAGCGCCCGTACCGTCGATGGGCATGCGCCGACTCCTGCTCGCCCTTGTCGTTGTGGCGGCCGGCTGCGCATCCGCTGGAGAGCCTCCCCCTGCTGCTGGGCAAGCCCCGGAGTCCTCGACCATCAGCGGCGAGGGCCCGGTGATTACAGCTCCGTCGACGACGACCACAACGATCGAGCCGACGGCGACCACGACGGCGGCTGAGGCAACAACGACGACCGCCCCGGAACGAACCTCCACGACCACAGCAGCGTCGACCACGGCTCCACCGGCACTGGGTTGCATCCGTATTGCCGACTTCGGTCTCGAAGACACCGCAACGCGGTGGCGGATCGTGAACGACGGCGTGATGGGTGGCCTGTCCGACGGGGTGGCGGGC
>JAHDDK010000069.1 GCA_020629375.1 Acidimicrobiales bacterium | reverse complement strand
ATCCAGCCCCGCTGATTCACCCTCGATGAGGTAATTCCGGGTGGGGGCCTTCGGGCCCCCACCCATCCACCTCGACCGGTCGCAAAGGCAGGGGGGCCGACCGCATGCTTCGTTTCGTCATTCGCCGACTGTTGTTGTCGGTACTTTCGCTCTTCGCGATCTCTGTGATCGTGTTCTTGCTCTTGGACCTGGCACCGGGCGACCCGACGAGTCAGATCCCCCTGACGGTGCCAGCCGAGATCCGAGAGCAGATTCGCGAATCTCTCGGGTTCAACGACCCGATGCCGCAGCGCTACGGCAATTGGGCGCAGCAGCTCCTCATCAACGAGCCGCTCCACCTCTTCGAAAAAGCCACGGGAGCCTGCATCGGCGATTGCGAGGAACGCAACCGCATCATCTCCTGGAGTTCTCGCTCACCCGCGATGGACACGGTCTATGAGCGCCTCCCGCAGACGCTGTGGGTCCTCGGGCTCGGCCTGCTGTTCGGCTTTCTGCTCGCCGTACCAATCGGGACGATGCAGGCGTACAAGCAGTATTCGATCTTCGACAATCTCGGCACGATCATCACGCTGCTCGGTTACTCGGTGCCCGTGTTCGTGATCGGTCCGCTGCTGATCTGGCTGTTCTCGGTCAAGCTCGGATGGCTTCCGACGTTCTACAAAACGACCCACGATGTTGTGTTCTTCGATTGGGAATCGATCTGGTTCCAGATCAAACAGCTGATCATGCCGGTCACAGTTCTGACGTTGTTCAACGCCGCGACATTCGGGCGGTTCACCCGGGGGTCGGTCCTCGAGAACCTCAACGAGTCCTACGTCCGTACGGCCCGATCGAAAGGCCTGAGCGAGCGAAGTGTCCTCGGCCGCCACGTCGTCCGCAACAGTGTGATTCCGGTCGTGACGCTGCTCGCACTGCAGATTCCCGGAATCTTTGGTGGTGCGATCATCACCGAGAACATCTTCCGCATCAACGGCCTGGGCGAATTGCTGCTCGGGTCGATCCAGCGGGCCGACTTCCCGATGGTGCAGTCGCTCGTGTTCATCTTCGCCGTGCTCGTCGTGCTGTTCAACATCATCGCTGATGTCCTCTACGGCATTCTCGATCCAAGGATCCGCTATGACTGACATCCAGTCCTCCGCCGACGTCGAAGCGGGTGCGGCCGAAGTCCTCGATGACCTCGGTGAGTTCCGGTCATTGCGTGCTGATGTGTGGCGCCAGTTCCGCAAGCACAAGGGCGCGATGGCGGGCGTCGTCATTCTTACGATCATCACGTTCGCCTGCTTCATCGGTCCGTTGCTCTTGCCGTTCAACCTTGACGAGCTCGACACCGCCAACGCCAATAAGGGTCCCGGCTGGCCCAACATCTGGGGTACCGACAATCTGGGCCGCGATGCATTCACCCGAGCACTCCTCGGCGGACGCATCTCATTGCTTGTCGGCTTCGTTGCGATGGTGGTGTCGATCGTGATCGGGGTGCTCGTCGGCGTGCTCGCTGGCTACGTCCGGAGCCTCGACTTCTTCCTGGTGTGGCTGACCGACCTCTTCTTGTCGCTACCGCTCCTGCCGATTCTTCTCGTCACGGTCGTGCTCTTCCGAGACCCGATGCAAGACGCCCTCGGTGACTCGCTCGGGATCTTCATGCTCATGGTGGTGATCATCGGCGGGACCAGTTGGATGCAGACCGCCCGCATCGTCCGCGGCGAGGTGCTGTCGATACGCGAGCAGGAGTTCATCCTGGCGAGTCGGAGCATCGGTACCCGCACCTCGCGGATCATCACGCAACACATCATCCCCAACGTGTTGAGCCCCGTGATCGTGGCCGCGTCGCTCGGCATCGCCCTCGCCATCCTCACCGAATCTGCGGTGTCGTTCCTCGGTCTCGGCTTCCCGATCGAACTGCCGACGTGGGGCCGCCTGCTCAACGAGGCGAAGGACCGCATCAGCCTCAACTTCTGGTTGGTTGCCGGGCCCGGTCTGTTGCTCTCACTCACGGTGCTGAGCGTGAACCTCATCGGCGACGGCCTTCGAGACGCGCTGGATCCCAAGTCTCGCTGAGGCTCGCAGATCGGAGTCGGCTGCTCGTTGCCGGTGCGGGTCAGACCGCCTGATTGCGTGTGCACCCGAATAACCGACGGCTGATCGAGTCGTTAGCGTGTCGCCATGGCGAGCGGCGGGTCGACTGATAGCGAAGAGACCCTGTCGTCAGAGCAGAAGGCAACCGTGCGCGCCGGACTTCGTGTCGTGTGGCGTCTCGTGTCACCGAACCGCGTTCCTTTTGCCCTGGCGATCCTCGGGTCGGCGGTCTTTGCCGGATGCACCGTGTGCGCGGCATGGGTGCTCGGGTGGGTCACTGACGAGGTGATCATCGCCGTAGAGGAGCCCGACCGGATCGGCGCACCACGATCAGCCGGGCTCGGGGCTGCGGCCATCGCCGGGGTCGCGGTGCTACGGGCCGTCGGCGTGGTGACGCGTCGGTGGTTCGCGGGGATGACGTCGGAGCGCGCAGAGATGCAGGCTCGTGCGGGGCTGACCCGCCAGTATCTCGGCCAGCCGATGTCGTGGCTGCGGTCGTTTCCCACGGGACGCCTCATCGCCCATGTCGACTCCGACGTGACGGTGCTGACTCAGTCGTTGCATCCGTTGCCGTTCTCGATCGGGGTGCTCTTCCTCGCCGTGTTCTCGGGGATCAGTCTTGTCATGGTCGACCCGTGGATCGCGCTCGTCGCGGTGGTGTTATTTCCGCTGATGATGGCGGTCAACACTGCGTACAGCCGCGCCGTCGAGAAGCCGCTCGCGACGATGCAAGAACACGTTGGGCGGGTGGCGTCGATTGCGCACGAGTCGTTCGAAGGTGCACTGATCGTCAAAACGCTCGGAAGGCGCAGGGCAGAGGGCGCCCGTTTCGGCGACGCGGCCCGCGACCTTCGCCAGCGGCGCCAACAGGTGGCAGGGATACGCATCGTCATGGATGCCTTCCTGTCGATGCTGCCGGTCTTCGGCATCCTCACCGTGGTGATCGTCGGGGCGTACCGCATCGACGCTGGCGCGATGACGCCCGGAGCAATCGTGCAGGTTGCCGCGCTGTTCAACGCGTTGGCCATTCCGATGCTCGTGTTCGGGTTCTTGCTCGAAGAGCTGATCCCCTCGGTCGTCGCGTGGAACCGTCTGGCGCCGATCATCGAGGCGCCGATCCCGACCTCGCCCGACGGTTCGCTGGCGACGGTCTCGGGTCCGGCCACAGTCATGGTTCGAGATCTCTGTCACGCGTGGGACGAAACGCCCCATGAGCCCGTACTCACGATTGACGCGCTCGACGTCAATGCCGGCGAGATGCTGGTCATCGTCGGGGCGACCGGCTCCGGCAAGAGCACTTTGTGTAGCGCGCTTGCCGGAGTGCTCGACGACACGCGCTCGCATGTCCACGTCGACGGTCGATCGCTCGACGAGTGGTCCGACGAGGAGCGAGCACGCCGCGTCACCTTGGTGTTTCAGGAGGCGTTTCTCTTCGCCGAATCGATCCGAGCGAACATCGATCCAGACGGTGATCTGACGCTCGGCGAGATCCGCCAGGCAACGCGCGCCGCGGCGATTGACGACTGGGTCATGTCGGTCGACGAGCAATACGAGACGCTGATCGGCGAGCGGGGCGTGACCGTGTCTGGTGGGCAACGGCAGCGACTCGCGTTGGCGCGTGCACTTGTCCGGCCAGCGGGCCTCGTGATTCTCGACGATGCGACGAGCGCGGTCGATACGTCGACCGAGCAACAGATTCTCTCGGCGCTGCGGCGCACGGTCGACGCGACGCTCGTCGTTGTCGCAAACCGGTTGGCCACGATCGAACGTGCCGACCGTGTGCTGCATCTCGTCGACGGCCGGATCCGCAACCTCGGCACACACGCAGATCTGCTCGCGGACGACGACTATCGCGATCTCGTTCATGCCTATGCCGACGCGTCGGAAGCCCCACTCGAGGTCGAGCGATGAATGCCGAAACCGCCGTTGAGCCACGGCAGTCGATCGATGATGCATCCACCATCGAGGTGCTCCGACGAGGTCTGCGAACGACCCCCGGCCTGTTGGAGGGGCTCCGGACCACGCTGCTCCTCGGCATTTTGATCGCTGCCGGTCAGGTGACGACGCCGATCGTCATCCAACGCGCCATCGATGACGGCGGCCTGATCACCGGTGACGTCGACATCGCCGGGGTCTGGATGCTCGTCGTTGTGGGCGCTCTGGTCTTTCTCGCCACCGTGCTGCTGTCGTCCTACGTCCGCATGCGGCTGGTGCGGCGAGCCGAAGCAGCGCTCGAGTCACTGCGCAATCAGGCATTCGAACACGTGCATCGGATGTCGCACGCCGATCACACCGAGCAGTCGACCGGGGTGCTGATCAGCCGAGTGACCAGTGACGTGGACGCGCTCAGTCGGTTTGTCGATTGGGGCTTCTTCGTGTGGGCGGTGGAGCCGATCGTCGTGATCGGCGTGTTTGTCGCGATGGCCTTCTACTCCTGGCCGCTCGCCCTCCTCGCTCTTGTGCTCTTCGTTCCAGTCGCTCGGCTGTTGCGGTGGATGCAGAAACGAATGGCTCAGGCGCACGACATTCGACGCACGGCCATCGGCGAACTTCTCGGGTCGTACAACGAGGCCCTGATCGGTGCCGAGGTCGTGCGGGCGTACGCGCTCGAAGATCGCACGCAGGCGCGGATCGACGAGGCGTCCGAGCACCGATACCGGGCAGGACTGCAGGCCAACTGGTACATGTCGAGCGTGTTCGTGATCGGCGACCTGATCGCGGCGCTCATGATGTCGGTCCTCGTCCTCGTCGGCATGGCGACACGGGAGACTCTTGGACTCTCGGCGGGGGAGCTCGTCGGTTTGCTCGTCCTCGCCACACTGCTCCAATCGCCGATCTCCGAGCTCGGCGAAACGCTCAACAATGCTCAACAAGCCGTCGCCGGATGGCGCAAGGTGCTTTCGCTGCTCGAGACGCCGATCGAGGACCTCGAACCGGAGGCCGGTGTCGACCTACCCCGCGGTGCGCTTGCCGTCGCGTCACGCTCCGCTCGCTTCGCCTACCGAGATGGCGTCCCCGTGCTCGATGACGTGTCTGTAGAGTTGCGCGCGGGGTCGACGGTGGCGATCGTCGGAGCCACGGGGTCCGGCAAGAGCACGTTCGCTCGGCTCGTCGCTCGCCTGGCCGACCCGAGCGATGGCACGATCGAGGTCGGCGGCGTCGATCTGCGGAGCGTTCGCGCTGATGCTCGACGAGCGGGGATCCGCTTCGTACCTCAAGACGGCTTTTTGTTCGACACGACGGTGGGCCGCAACATTGCATTCGGTCGAGCTGACGCGACCGCCGCCGACGTCGATCGAGCAGTCGACGTGCTCGGTCTCCGCTCGTGGATCGATCGTTTGCCCAACGGTCTTGACACCGAGGTCGGCGAACGCGGGACCAACTTGTCGGTGGGTGAACGCCAGCTCGTGTCGTTCGCTCGAGCCGCGGTGGCGGACCCTGGCTTGTTGATCCTCGACGAGGCGACCTCGTCGGTCGATCCACAGACCGATCTGGTGCTGACGGGAGCGTTGGAGAAGCTCGCCGAAGGTCGAACCGTGATCTCCATCGCCCATCGTCTGTCGACCGCCGAGTCTGCCGACCAGGTTCTTGTGTTCGACGACGGCAAGGTCATCGAGGATGGATCACACGAAGACCTCATCGCTCGCGGCGGGGTCTACGCGCGCCTCCACGAAGACTGGACCCGCAGCCAAACCTAAGAGCCGGCGACGGGCCACGCCAGGAGTCTCGATCCTGGCGTCCGGTTCGCTCAGAATGCGGTGCTGATGTAGGCGACGACGGCGTCGATCTCTTCGGTGGTGAGGCGATTGCCGAATGCCGGCATGCCGCCAGGTCCGTCGACGATGATCTGATGAAGTTGATCAGCAGGCACGGCCCCGATGCCTTGGAGGTTCGGGCCTCGACCACCGCTTCCGTCCGCGCGGTGACACGAAGCGCAGTTGGACGCGTACAGCGCAGCGCCGTCGGGCGCGGCCGCGGCAGTCGTTGTGGTTGTGGCGGCTTCGGTGGTGGTCGTGGTCTCGGCGGCAGTCGTGGTGGTTGCAGCCTCGGTGGTCGTGGTCTCGGCGGCAGTGGTGGTGCTTTCGGCCTCGGTGGTTGTGGTCTCGGCAGCAGTCGTGGTGGTTTCGGCCTCGGTGGTAGTGGCTGCTTCGGTGGTTGTCGTGGTCTCGGCAGCTGTGGTGGTGGTGGTTTCGACCTCGGTGGTGGTGGCTGCTTCCGTTGTCGTCGTGGTCTCGGCTTCGGTGGACGTCGTCGCGGCAGTCGTCGACGTTGCCTCCGCAGTGTCTTCGGCGCTGTCTCCGCCGCAGGCTGCCGCGACGAACATCACGGCAAGAACGAGAGTGAGTACCGCTCGATGACGGGGGGTTTGGTTCGACATGACCGACTTCCGTTGAGGGAGGGTGAGGCGTCAACCCGACGGTACGGCACGCGCATTCCGGGCATTGGCCCCAACCCGGCCCGAGGGTGTCAGCGAATCGATCGAAATCAGCCGATGCCGACCTTCGCCTCGGGATTCGCCCACTCGGGCCAGCGTTTGCGGCTGTTGGCAGCCAAGCGGTGCATAAGGGCGATCGCCGCCGGGTCGTCATCGCCCGGACGGGTCTCGATCACGCCGTCGTCGATCATGGCTTTGATGACCGCCCGACCGATGTCGGTGCGCACCACGGTCAGTGTCCAGTCGGTGAGGTTGCCGATGCCACCGGTTGAAATGTCGGCGTGCTCGGCGGCGAAGTCCGGACAGTGCGTGCAACCCTCTCGGGTCCAGGCGTGGCACTCCTTGAGGTTGACCTCGTGGTAGTCGCCGTTCTTCATCCAGATTTGGAAGACGCCCTTGATGTTCATCTTCGCGATGTCTTCTTTGCGGAGCCCGTACTTGACCCCAAACAGCTCGTCGAACATCGAGTCGTCGAAGCTCTTCGAGCACAGCAGCCCGATGTTGAGCTTGAACGGCTTGGAGACCTTGCCCACCTTGCGATGCCACATGACCGGGGCGATCGAGGTCTGACACGACATACCGACCAGTGCGAGGCGATCGAGTCCCTTCTCCTTCGCCTCGTCGAACGCGATGGTGTTGGCCGAATACGTGTAGCGGCTACCTGCGCCGCGCAGAACCTCATCGCGGTTGGTGGCGACCATCGGAATCGCCTTCCAACCGGGCGAGCCGTCGGGAAGCGATTCGACGCCGGAGGTGAGGGCACCGTCGATTACGTCGTTCTCGAGGAGCCAAATGAGCATTGCGGATACGAGTCCGCCGTCTTGGCCCGTGTCGTAGACGAAGTCATCGCTCGCGCGCACGAGAAGGATGTCGGAGTAGACGCCCGACATTTCGTCATCGCTGCGCGTGCGCCCGTGCAGATGCATGTCGGCTTCGGTTTCCCAATGCCGGAACCGTGGGCACGCCCGGGTGCACGACGTGCAGCCCTTTTCGCCGTGGAGGCAGTTGTCGAGGCCGAGCTCCTCTTCGAGGTGAAATGGCTTGTAGGCACCCGGCTCGTGGGTGTAACCGATGACGTCGTGTGGGCATGCGATCACGCAGCCAGCGCAGCCGGTGCAGATACCGGATTGGATCACTTCGTCGTAGAGTTCCTTCCACTGAAACGTCCAGCGAGGCTTCGTGGCCGGGGGAGCGGGGGCGGTGTCGGTCATGATGCGGTCCTCGAAGGGGTCAGGGGGCCAGCGGCCGGCCAAAGGGGAGGTCGTCGGTGCGGGATCGAAGGTTCGCTTCGGCGGCCCCGGCTGCGTGCACGAATGCGTTGACTCCGGCGCCGATTGCGGTCTCGGCCACGGCTCGAGCGCTCGCCGCAATGTCGTCGAGCGACGCGTCCGCCGCGCACGCATGAGCCCATCCGCCGGCAGACACGAAGTCGGGCACGATCACGCAACCTGCCCGCGTCGCAAACGCAAGACCGCGGGCTGTGGTGGCGTTTGCGGTGAGGGCGATGACACGCGCCGCAGATACACCATCGAGAACGCCGTGGTTGAGCGCGCCGGTTCCGCAACGCACGAAGACCGTGGCACCGTCAGCGGCCAACGCCTCGTCAAGTTCGGCCGGTCGCGACTCGATCGACCGAGCGTCGAGCCGAGCACGCAGAGCTGCCTCGTCCTTCTCGCTGGCAATCAGGACGGGTCCGTCGCTGTCGACGAGACAGCTCTCCGCCGATGCCGCCATCGCTTCGTCGAATCCTGCTGTCGGAGCGGCAAGCAACGGTGCGATCGGATCGCGATCGATACCCATGCCGTGACTCGCCCGGAAGTTCGTTGACCCCGACCAGGCCTGTGCCTCCTCGACGAACCGCTCGATGAGCTCGTCTCGGCCGTCCGCTGCCGGATCGCCATTGAGGGCCACCGCACCACCCGAACCGTCAATGCCACGCACCGCTAGGGCGTACGTGACATGGCGGGCGAGATCGGCGGTCGTCCGTTCGAGGACCTTCTTCGCCGCCCGCACCGGACCCACCGTCACCGCCGAACCGGGGACATCGACGAGCCCGAACGCGTCGACCTCTGTGAACTTCTCGACCTTCATCGAACCCATCATGGCCCACCGGCGCCGTGGCTAGCATCGCCGAATGGATGTCATCGACCTGCTGATGCGTCACCGCTCGATCCGCAAGTTCACCGACGAGCCGATCGACGACGCCACCATCGACCGCATCATCGGCGCCGGGTTCGCCGCGGCGACTTCGTCGAACCTCCAGGGGGCCACCGTCATCCGGGTACGTGACGCCGAAACGAGGGCTGCGATCGCCGAGCTTGCAGGCGGCCAAACCTACGTCGAAACCGCGGCCGCATTCTTCGTGTGGTGCGCTGACTTGTACCGATCCGCTATGGCCTGCGACATGGCTGGCGGCACCTTCGAACCCGGCGTTACCGAGCACTTTCTCATCGCCACGGTCGATTGCGCCCTCGCCGCCCAGAACGCCGTGGTCGCAGCCGAATCGCTCGGGCTCGGCATCTGCTACATCGGAGGCATCCGCAACGACCCCGCCACGATGACCGAGCTCCTCGACCTACCCGAACAAGTCGTACCGCTGTTCGGTCTGTGCATCGGACACCCCGACCAGGATCCGGCGCTCAAACCCCGCTTGCCGCTCTCGGTCACCCTGAAGGACGAGACCTACGACGACTCCAGCGATCGTGAGGGCATCGCCGAGTACGACGAGCAGATGCGGGGGTACTACCTCGAACGCACCGGCGGGAAGCTCGACCGTGTGTGGTCGGCGGACATGTCGGCGTTGCTCGGCAAGGAGAGCCGACCACACATGCGCAGCTACCTCGACGGGCAAGGATTCTCGTTCCGATGACCGGAGGCCACACCGAGACGGGCGCCCTCGGCCAGCGGGCGTGGATCGAGATCGTTCCGGACGACGAATGGGCGTCCACCGACGGCCTCTCCGAACGATTCGAAGCGGTCGTCGACCGCCACTACGGCCGGATCGACAACATCATGGCGATCCACTCACTCAACCCGACGGCGCTGGGAGCGCACGACGCGTTGTACCGGTCGGCCATGTCGGGGACCCGAACACTGCGCAAGGTCGAACGGGAGCTCATCGCCTTCGTCGTCTCGCTCGAGAACCACTGTCACTATTGAGTGGTCCATCACGGGCGCGGTCTGCGCCGACTCCTCAAAGACGATGCTCTGCACGCCGCCATCGCCCACGACTGGCGAAGCGCCCCGCTCTCGTCGGAGCGGCGAGCGATGCTCGACTGGGTGGTGAAACTGACGCACACGCCGGGGGATATGACGGCTGCCGACCTTCAATCGCTCCGAGACGTCGGTTTCAGCGATCGAGACATCCTCGACATCGCCGAAGTGACCGCCTACTACGCCTACGTCAACCGGATCGCCGACGGGCTCGGCGTGAAGACCGAGGACTGGATCCCCGATGACAACTGAGTTCGCTGATCGAGTTGTGCTGGTCACTGGCGGCGCATCGGGAATGGGCGAAGCGTCGGTGCGACGTTTCGCCGGACTGGGCGCGACGGTCGTCGTCTTCGACCGGGACGCTGATGGTGCGTCGCGGGTGTGCTCCGAGCTCGGCCTCGGCGCGCCGATGCTCGGCGATGTTGCCGACTCGGCGGTGTGTTCGGCAGCGGTCAACGAGGTCGTGGCCGAGCACGGTCGCCTCGATGTGTTGGTGAACGCTGCAGGGACGATTCATCGTGCGGACTCGCTCGGAACCACCGACGACGACTGGCGTCGGGTGATGGGTGTCAACGTCGACGGCATGTTCTGGATGTGTCGGGCTGCGCTGCCCCACATGATCGAGGCCGGTCGTGGGGTCATCGTGAACTTCGGGTCGATCTGGGGAGGTGTCGGGTCGGCTGGCTCGACGGCCTACTGCGTCTCGAAAGGTGCGGTGCATCAGCTGACCAAGGCACTGGCGCTCGACCATGTGCTCGACGGTGTTCGGGTGAATGCGGTCGCCCCCGGTGAAGTCAACACACCGATGCTTGCCTCCGAACGGGCCACACCGCCAAGCGCCGAGGACCTCCAGGCGCTTGCCGATGCGACCATTCCGATGAAGCGTCTCGCGGACCCCGATGAGATCGCGGGTGTCGTCGTGTTTCTCGCCTCCGACGACGCCAGCTACATGACCGGCGAGATCGTGCACGTCGACGCCGGGTACACCGCCCGATGACCGATGACGGAGGGCCAAGCCCCGAGGCCCTCGACTTCCTCGCCGAGGAGACGCCGGTCGAGGCGTCGTTGGACGCCGAGGAGATGGCCGCTCGCCGGGCCGAGGTGAATGCGGCGTGGGTCGACACCGCGGGTTCGGCGATCGAGCGACACGATCTGGAATTGGCGGACGAGACGCACGGTGGCGTGCCGTGCCTGCGTGTCCGATCGCGTCGGACCGCGGGTCGGCCGGGAACGCTGGTGTGGTTCTTCGGCGGCGGGTTCGTGTGGGGTGAGCCGCGGAGCGAGCTGCAGATCGTCGGCCCGATCGCCGAGTCAACCGGCATCGACATCGTCCTGCCCGACTATCGGCTCGCCCCCGAACATCCCGCTCCGGCCGCGGCGGAGGACGCATGGGCTGCATGGGTCGCCGTGTCCGAGCTGGGGTCAGACCCCCTCTGGCTCGGAGGCGAGTCCGCTGGCGGCAACCTCGCGCTCCTCGTCGCCCAGCGCTGCATCGCCGAGGGACGGCCCGCTCCGAAAGCGCTCGCATTGTTGTCGCCCGCCGCCGATCTACGCACCGATCCGGGCCTCTTCGCCCCCGTCGTCCCAACCGAACGAACCCTCCGCCAGAACACCGCCCAAGCACCAATGGGGTCTGACCCCCCGCCTAACGAACGTTCGGTAGGGTCGGACCCTCTGGCGGTGCAGCAGGTTCCTCGGGTGGGGTCTGACCCCACGTTGTCGTACGTGCGGATGGTCGACATTGCGCAGCACTATCTGGCCGGGGTCGATCCTGCTGACCTGGCGGTGTCTCCGTTGTTCGGCGAGATGAGTGGTCTGCCTCCCACGATCATCACGACCGGATCCAACGACTTGCTGTCGGCGGGCTGTCTTCGCCTTGCTCGTCGGATGCGTCGAGCTGGCGTCGACGTCGACTGCCGTGTGTGGGACCGGCTTTGGCACGTGTTCGAGTTCGACACCGACGTCCCCGAAGCGCTCGAAAGTCTCGCCGAAGTCGCCGAGTTCATTCGACAGTCGTAGTGTCCGCCTCACCGATTACCGCTGAGGAGGCCGAAACATGAAGATCGAGAACAGCTTCGTGGTCGATGCGCCGATCGAACAGGCCTGGAACCTGTTGACGGACATTCCGGAGATCGCCCCGTGCCTTCCGGGCGCAAAGCTCACCGACGAGACCGACGGCGTGTACTCCGGTGGAGTGAAGGTGAAGGTCGGTCCGGTCACCGCCGAGTACAAAGGATCGGCCGAATTCGTCGAGAAAGACGAAGAGGCCCGGCGAGCCGTCATTACCGGCAAGGGCCGCGACACCCGGGGCGCCGGCAACGCTCAAGCCTTGATCACTGCGCAGATGGAAGCCGTCGGCGAGCAGACCCGAGTCGACATCGTCACCGACCTCAAAGTGTCCGGGAAGGTCGCACAGTTTGGGCGCGGCGTCATGCAGGACGTCAGCGAGAAGTTGTTGGGCCAGTTCGCCGAGTGTCTCGAGAACAAGATCGGCGAGCCAGAGCAGATCGACGCCATCGCCGAAGCGAGCGCAGCCGACGCAGCAGCCGAGTCGGGAAGTGACGCAGATTCGTCGTCGGCGGACGACGGCGAGCAGGCCCCGACTGCCGGACCCAGCGAGACCGGCGAGGAGCCGACGGCAGCTGCGGCCACCCATGACATCGCGGCGATGGCCGATGACGACGACGATGACGCGCTCGACCTCCTCGACGTGGCCGGCGATGCGATGCTGAAGCGGTTCCTTCCGGTGATTGCGCTTCTGGTTGTTGCGCTGATCGTCCTGGTCATCTTGATCGTCAACGCCTGATCAGGCCGTCGCCCGATTTCGATTGGCGAGCCGGAGTTCCGAGGAGACGAATGATCCCCCCACTAGACGGTCTTCGGGTGATCGAAGGTTCGGCATTCGTCGCCGCACCAAGTGGTGGGATGACCCTCGCGCAGTTGGGTGCAGACGTCATTCGATTCGACCAGATCGGTGGAGGCATCGATCACGGTCGTTGGCCGCTGACCGACGCGGGAGCCTCGCTCTATTGGGCGGGCCTCAACAAGAACAAGCGGTCGGTCGCCGTCGACCTCCGCGATCCGGAGGTTCGGGAGATTCTCACGGATCTCATCGTCGACGCGGGAACCTTTCTCACCAACTTCCCCGCTCGTGGCTGGATGTCGTGGGAGGCGCTGTCGGCGCGCCGACCCGATCTCGTAATGATGGCGATCACCGGCAATCGCGACGGCACGACGGCGCTCGATTACACCGTCAATGCGGCCATCGGGTTCCCGCTCGTGACCGGACCGGTTGAGCACGATCAGCCGGTCAACCATGTGTTTGCGGCATGGGACGTGATCTGTGGCCAGACGGCGGCTCTTGGCATCGTTGCGGCCGACCGTCACCGACTCCGCACCGGGGAAGGTTCCAACCTCAGCCTGGCCTTGTTCGATGTCGCGCTCGCTGCCGTCTCGGCACTCGGTCACGTCGCCGAGGCGCAAGTGCTCGGAACCGAGCGCCAACGATTCGGCAACGACCTGTACGGCGCATACGGGGCCATGTTCGACACCGCCGACGGCCGTCAGCTCTATGCGGTCGGGATCAGCCCCAAGCAGTGGCGATCATTGCTCGAGGCCACGGAGGCGACGGACCGAGTCGCATCGATCGAAGCAGACCAGGAACTCGACTTCACCGACGAAGGAGACCGCTTCGATGCCCGAACCGACATCTCCGCAGCTCTCGGGGACTGGATCGGTCGGCGGACACTCGCTGAGGTCGCCGAACGGTTCGACGCACTCGGGGTGTGTTGGGGCCCATACCAGTCGTTCTCGGAGCTCGTCGATGACGACCCGCGCTGCTCGACCGAGAACACGATGTTCCGGGAGCTCGACCAGCCGGGTATTGGCACGTACCTGACTCCCGGATCGCCACTCTCTTTCGATGGCGCCCTTCGGGTCGAACCCACGGCTGCACCGAAGCTCGGGGAGCACACCGAAGACGTCCTGTCGGAGTTGGGATTGTCGACGGCGCAGGTCGGAGCGTTGATCGATCGGGGAGCTGTGGCCACGGCCTGATCGGCTCCGAGATTGAACCGGGTGCTGGCATTGGGGCGGTCGGTGATGGCACGCTCGGGTATGGCGAATCCACCTACTTCGAACCCACTCACCTCGATCAAGGGCATTGGTCCTGCCCTCGCCGAACGAATGGCCGCTGCCGGATACGACACGGTCGACAAGGTCGCCGACGCCGCGTCCGACGCGCTCTCCCAGGTTCAGGGACTGAGCGAAGCGACGGCCGTCAAGGTGATCGGCGCCGCTCAGAGCGCGGTCCCCGACGGCATGCCGATCGTGGGCGATCTCGTCGGCGGTTCGGACCTTGACGGTCGGGTGGCGGCCCTCGAAGCAGCTGTTGTCGATCTCGAAGAAGCAGTTCGTCGTGCGGGCAAGAAGGCGAAGAAGGCCGAGACGCGGGCGAAGGCTGCCGAGAAAGCCGCAGCCAAGGCGAAGAAGGCGTCCACGAGCACCTCGAAGAAGAAGCGGAAGAAGAAGAAGTGAGAGGGCCTGAACCCCGAATGACAGCGGTGGGTTGAGGTAATGAGAGGGTCTGACCCCAGGATTACGTGCAGTAGTGGATCTCGGCGAACGTCGACCGGAAGGCGGTCACGTCTCCGGCAACCGCCGTCGGGTCGTCGCCGAGGCCGCGAGCCACGAGGTCTGCGACCGTGCCCATGTCGCTCGGCGTCATACCCCAGCGAACGAGCTCGGGAGTACCAAGTCGTAGGCCATCGCCGTCGGGGAGACCAATGCCGCAGGCGAGGATGTTCGCCTCTCGGAGATGTCGGGCGGCGGCCTGCCCGGGGCCATCAGGTCCGTCGAATCCCGCGGCGCTGGCGTCGATGATCAGTTGATGCGACACCGTTGCCGAGCCGTCGGCGACCCGGAACAAGGGAATCCCGCGACCAGCCAACTCGTCACCGAGCGTCGCCGCGGCGTCGACCATCGCCGTCGCGTACGCAGCGCCGTGATCGATCCAGTCCAGGAGCGTGATCGCGAGAGCGGTCGACCGGCCCGCGTCGAAGTTCGCGGTGAGACCCGGAAAGGCGATCGCGTCGAGACGCTCAGCGATCGCGGCATCATTCGTCACGATGAGGCCGCCTGCGGGCCCGCCGAGTGATTTGTAGGTGCTCATCGTCATCAGGTGAGCGCCCTGATCGAGCGGGTTCGGCCAGGCGCCACCCGCGATTGGCCCGCAGAGATGGGCCGCATCGAACAGCAGCGTGGCGCCCACCGAATCGGCAACTTCGCGCATCGACTCGACCGGGTGGTGGGTGAGATTGCAGCTGGCGCCGATGGTGATGACGGCGGGCCGTTCGGTTTCGGCAAGTATCGCCAGGGCGTCGACGTCGACGGTGTAGCGGCCGGCATCGATCGGTGCCTCGACGATCCGCAGTCCGTACAGTCCCGCCGCACCCGCTCGGTGGTGGGTGACGTGGCCACCAATCGACGGCGGCGGAACGATAGCGGTGGAGCCCGGCTGTGCGGCGGTCATGAACGCCATCAGGTTGGCCATGGCACCCGAACTGACCCGGAACTCGGCATGGGCTGCGCCGAAGACCTGGCATGCCAGATCGTGGGTGAGCACCTCGAGTGCCTCGATCGCTTCGAGCCCCATTTCGTACTTCGCCCCGGCATGGCCGAGCGATGGGCGCGAGCCGAGCCTCCCTGCGAGGGCAGCCTCGGCGCGAGGGTTCATCACATTGGTCGCCGGGTTGAGGTTGAGGCAATCGTGCTCGTGGATCCGACGGTTGTCGGTGATGAGATCGTCGATTCGTACCCGGAGCGCCGCAGTGCTCGCGTTGGAAGTCGCCTGCCGCAACTCGGCTTCGCGAGCCAGTGCGTCGGATCCGAGCCATCGGCGGTCACCGTGTTTGGGCATGGCGGGAGAGTGTACGAGCCGACGCGGGTCACGTGCCGCGTGGACATGCTTCGAGGCTTACGACGTATGCGAGACGCGACTTGCTACCCGCTGGTAAGTAGTGGACCATGAGAGCCGCTCACGGATGTGAGCTGCGTCACATCAGGGGGATCCATACCGTGACTCTTTCGAGCCGTGCTCGCCGTTTGCTGGCCATCTTCTTCGTCCTTGCGCTCGTCGCGTCGGCCTGCGGGGGTGGCAGCTCCGACGATGGAGACAGCGCCGGATCCGGAGACAGCGGAAGCAGCGAGTCCAGTGACTCCGGCGACAGCGAAGTCGAAGAGACCGACACTGGTGCCGACGCAACGGCAGACGGCTCCGACCTCCAGACCGACGAAGGCGACGCCGACGACCCCGCCTTGGGTCCGGTGAGTGGAGGAATCCTCCAGTACGGGTTCGAGTCCGACCCCGCCGACCTCAACCCGGCCAACTCACCGTTCGCTCCCGGCGCCGACCTGATGGGCGCGGCGATCTTCGACACGATTACCGTCTTCGATGAGAACGAGCAGTGGGTGAACAATCTCTCGGAGAGCTTCACTCCGAACGACGACTTCTCGAGCTGGACGCTGACGCTGCACGAGGGCATCAACTTCCACGATGGCACCCCGCTCAACGCCGACGCCGTGATCCGTAACCTCCAAGAGCAGCAAAAGTCTCCGCTGCTCGGCTTGTTCTACGGTCCGCTGTTCAGCCCGGACAACCCGTTCGAGAAGGTCGACGACCTGACGCTGACGATCAACGCCAACGGCTCGAACTCGCTCCTCCCCGCGTACTTCAGCTCGCAGCTCGGGATGATGGCCTCGCCGTCGTGGTTCGATGCGCTCGCAAACGACCCGAGCCTCGGCCAGATGCCGATTGGCTCCGGCCCGTTCAAGCTCGAATCCCGGACGCAGGACCAAGTCACCAAGGTGGTGCGCAACGACGACTGGTGGCGCACCGACCAGGAGATCTACCTCGACGGCGTCGATTTCTTCCCGATGCAGCAGCCTGCCACCCGCACAGACGGACTCACGACGGGCGATCTCGACGTCGTCCACGTGACCGATGTCCAGAGCATCCAGACGCTCCGCGACGACGACACGATCGGCCGCGTCGAACGAGCCGACGAGGACTTCTTCCTCATCTTCAACGCCGGCAAGGCGCCGTTCGACGACCTCCGGGTCCGCGAGGCTGCGACCGCGGCGTTCCCGAGGGCGATCTACACCGACTTCATCCAGCAGGGCATCAGTCAGCCCTCAGAGTCGCTGTTCCCGCCGAGCTCCGAATGGCACGATGCCTCGATCGTGCAGAACACCGATGACCCCGACACCGCAGGTGCGTTGATTACCGAATACTGCGCTGAGGTCCCGGAGAGCTGCACCGACGGCAAGGTCAACATCGAGTATCAGAACAATGGCCCCGACCTCGTTCTCGACGAGATCCACTCGGTCATTTCCGACGGCTGGTCCCCGTACTTCAACATCACTCACCAAGTCGTTCCCCAGGACGACCACATCAACGAGGTGCTCTTCGGGCTCTACGACGTCGCGACCTGGCGCTATCACGGCTTCCTCGATCCTGGCCTCGAAGAGTTCTTCTTCAGCTGCTCGACGATCGGTGCCATTTCGCTCAACTTCGCCCGCAACTGCAGCCCCGAGCGTGACGCACTGCTCGAGGCTCAGCGGGTCACCGATGATCCGGCCGAACGTCAATCGATCTGGCGGGAGATCCAACAAGATCTGAACGACAGCCGCCACTATCTCGTCATCTCGCCGACCATCTGGACGACCGGAGCCAACGACAACGTGAATGGCCTCTGCGATGCACAGACGATCAACGGCGACCGCGTGATCTGTGGTTTGCGTGGCGTGAACCACGTTCACTCCACCTGGCTGGGCTGAGCCGGATCTGATTCCATCAAGACGACCGTCGAGGGGGACCGGTTGTACATCATCAAGCGACTGAGCCAAATGCTGCTCGTGGTCCTGGCAGTGACCTTCTTGGCCTTCGCGGCCATGAACCTGCTCGGGGACCCGCTAACCAACCTCCTCGGGCCGATCGCTGAGGCGGACCCAGCGGACCTGACCGACGATCAACGAGAGGACCTAATCGAAGCCCGAGAGACCTACTACCTCGACGACCCCTTCCTCGTGCGCTACGGGCGGTGGCTCGGCGACATGGTGACTGGTGACTTCGGGCGCAGCTTCAAGAACAACGTCGAGGTCCGGACCGAAATCGCCAATCGGTTACCGGTCACGTTGTTCCTGATGGTCTACGCACAGCTCCTGGCGATCGTCATTGCGATCCCGTGGGCCGTGTACACGGCCTCACGTGCATATCGGCTGGGCGACAAAGCGTCGACGATCGTGTCCTTCGGCATGTTGGGTATCCCCGTCTTCGCACTTGTCGTCTTGTTGTTCTGGGCGTTCGCTGTGCGATGGCAGATCTTCCCCACCCGCTTCGACGACAGCGATCTCGGGTCGCGAGTCTGGTCGCTCTTCCTGCCGGCTGTGGCGTTGGCGACGCCGCTCATTGCGACCTATCAGCGACTGCTTCGTACCGACCTGATCTCGACTCTCCAAGAAGACTTCATCGCCGTCGCCCGGGCCAAGGGCATGAGTAACCGCCACGTGTTGTTTCGCCATGCGCTGCGTCCGTCGTTGTTCTCGATGCTCACCGTGTTCGGAATCAACACGGGTGCATTGATCGGCGGGTCGATCGTCGTCGAGCAGTACTTCGGCATCCCGGGCATCGGCCGGGCGGTGATCGAAGCGATCATCCGAGACGACTTCCCCGTCGTGCTCGCGGTGGTCGTCATCGTGTCGGTGATGTTCGTCGTGATCAACGTCTTGGTCGACATCTTGTACTCGTACCTCGATCCGAGAGTGAAGCTCGATGCCTGAGACCCCGAGCAATCCCACGGCAACACCGGCTGCGAACATCGGCGGGATCACGACCGATCTTGGGTCGAACGCTCTGAGCCCGCCCGAGGAGGGAACGACCACCGAGGTCTCGGTCGCGAGGCGGCTCGGCCTCGGATTCTGGTTGAGCGTCGGTTGGCTCGTGCTCGTCGTTGCGCTCGCGCTGCTGGCGCCGGTCCTCACGCTCGAGCGTGGCGAGGCCCGCCAGAACCCTGATCGCAGTGTCTTCGTGCTGCCGCATCCCGAAGACACCGCCGTCGCCGGACGCCTCGACGGCCCATCGCCTGGCTTGTGGTTCGGCTCGGACAACACCGGACGCGACGTCTTGAGCCTCACCATCTGGGGGTCGCGTATCTCGCTGCTCGTGGGCTTCGTTGCGATCGTGATCGGTTTCCTCGTCGGAGGATCGCTCGGCATCATCGCCGGGTACTTCAGGGGGTGGTTCGACAAGGTCGTGTCGTTCGTGTTCACGATCTTGTTGTCGTTCCCGGCGTTGATTCTCGCGATCCTGATCACGACGTTGCTCGGCAAAACTTTTCTGTGGATATCGGTGTCGCTCGGCATCCTTGCGATCGCTCCGGTCGGGCGATTGGCCCGCGCGCAAACCCTGGTCTTCGCTGAACGCGAATTCGTGGCCGCTGCCCGCGTCCTTGGGGCCAAGGACAGCCGGATCATCTTGCGAGAACTGCTCCCGAACGTCGTCATTCCGATGTCGGCCCTTGCCCTACTCGGCATGGGCATCGCCATCGTCGCCGAAGGAACGTTGGCGTTCCTTGGGATCTCGACCGCCGATGGTCTCAGTTGGGGCAAACAGATCTTCGAGTCCGGTTCGAACGCGCGAACACTCGAGACCGGGCCACATGCGGCGCTGTTCCCGATCGTCGTGGTCTTCTTGACGGTGCTGTCGCTCAACTTCGCTGGTGACCGTCTGCGAGAAGTCTTCGATGCCAAGGAGCTGGCCTTCTGATGGCAGACCAACCCCTCCTCGAGCTCAACGATCTCTCGGTTACCTTCGCTACGCCCGCTGGACCGGTGCGAGCAGTCAAGGGACTATCGCTGGCGGTGGCGCCCGGCCGGGCACTCGGCGTTGTCGGCGAGTCCGGCTCGGGCAAGTCCGTGTCGATGAAGGCTGTCATGGACCTGCTCCCGCGGTCCGCGCAGATCGACGGCGAGATCCTCTTCGCTGGCGAGAACGTGCGGGCGATGAGCAAGGACCGGATGAAGCACTTCCATGGCGTCGACATCGGCATGGTGTTCCAGAATCCGATGACGTCACTCAATCCGGTCAAGCGCATCGGCGAACAGCTGACCGAGGGCATGCGATTCCACCAAGGATTGTCGAAGACTGCGGCGAACGCACGGGCCGTCGAGCTACTCGATCTCGTCCGGTTGCCGAAGCCCGACGAGCGAATTCGGCAGTATCCCCACGAGCTGTCGGGCGGCATGCGTCAGCGCGTCGTGATCGCGATGGCGCTCGCCAACGACCCGAAACTGCTGATCGCCGACGAGCCGACGACGGCACTCGACGTCACCGTCCAACGCGAGATCCTCGATCTGCTCGACACGCTCCGCGAAGAGCTGAATATGGCGATGATCTTGATCACCCACGACCTCGGTGTGGTCAGCGACCGAACCGATGAAGTCGTCGTGATGTTTCGCGGGGACACGATGGAGACGGTCGAGACGTCCCAACTCTTCGACGACGATCGCCATTCGTACACGGTCTCGCTGCGTGACGCGATGCCCGATATCACCCAGTCACGTGACGACAATCTCGAGGTCGCAGCCGAGGACGCAGGACGTCACGCCGACATTCCCCATCTCCGCGACCCCGAGAAGGCAATCATCCGTGTCGAGAACCTCGTCGTCGATTACCCCGCGGGTCGAGGCGTGTTCCGAGCGGTCGACCGGGTGTCGTTCGATGTGTACCCGGGCGAGACCCTGGGCATCGTCGGCGAGTCGGGTTGTGGAAAGTCGACGACCGCGAAGTCGATCATCCGCATGCCGCCTCCGACGAGTGGACGCATCTGGTACGAGGGCACCGACCTGTCGTCGCTTTCTGCTGAAGAGCTTCGCCGCAAACGTGCGGACCTGCAGATGATCTTTCAAGATCCCATCTCATCGCTCAATCCCCGCCGATCGGTCTGGGACATCGTGCGTGAGGGCGTCGAGATCTGGGGCACGTCGGGCGTATGGTCCGATGCTCGCCTGGTCGAGCTACTCGAACAGGTCGGCATCGACCCGAAGTACCGCGATCGCAAACCGTTCGAATTCAGCGGCGGTCAGTGTCAGCGCATCAGCATTGCCCGTGCCCTCGCCCTCGACCCGAAGGTGTTGATCTCCGACGAGCCCGTGTCGGCGCTCGACGTGTCGGTTCAGGCGCAGATCCTCGAGCTTCTCGACGAACTGAAAGAACAGCACGCCTTGACGATGTTGTTCATCTCGCACGACCTCGCCGTCGTCCGCAACATCGCCAACCGGGTGATGGTCATGTACTTCGGTCGCGTCGTCGAACTCGGAAGCACCGACGCAATCTTCGAGAACGCCCAGCATCCCTACACCCGACATCTGCTGTCGGCGGTGCCCGGACTCGAAGCACTCGGCGGTCTCGACTCGATCGCTGGCGGAGCGTCGTCGGACGGCTCGTGGCTCGACAGTGAACGCTCAGCCGGACAGCGCAGCGAAGAGGTTCCGGCCCTCGTCCAGTGCGGCCCCGACCATTGGGTAGCCGAGCAGTAGTCACTGCTATCACACTGGGGTCTGACCCCAACGTGACTGAACCGTTGCCGTGGGGTCAGGCACCCTCGCGACGGCGGGGGGCGAGCATCTCCTTTGTCAGACCGAGGTCTCGTGCCCGTTGTGGGAGGCCGTCACCGCTGATGAGCGACTTCGTGATCTCGCCCGCGATGGGGCTGGTCACGATGCCGCAGCCGCCCTGGCCGACGAGCCAGAAGAAGCCGTCGACGCGATCGTCCCAACCGAAGACAGGGTTGCGATCGGGGGCGAAGGTGCGCAGGCCAGCCCACGTCGTGCGGACCGACCGGATGTCGAGGGTGGTGAGCGTGTTCAGGTTGTCGATCGCTCGGGCGACGTCGATTTCCTCGGCACGGGCGTCGCAGGGG
>JAHDDK010000136.1 GCA_020629375.1 Acidimicrobiales bacterium | reverse complement strand
TGGACGGAGACCTCGACGCCGGCCGAACGCACCGCCGAAATCGACTCGATCGGCAGTCTCGTCGGATCATTGCGAACGTCGCGCAACAGCGCATCGACAGCCGCTCGCTGCTCGTCACCGATCATCGCAAGAACGTAGCATCGACCCCATGACCGCCCCCGACCCGCAAGCCACCATCGACCGCTACTTCGCCGCCATGCGTCAGGGCCGCGATGCGGAGTCGGAGATGATGGCCCTGTTCGCCGACGCCGCCGTGTACATCGAACCATTCAGCGGCGGCGCCGAGCCGGCCGAGGGCAAGGCGGCCATTCTCGCCCGGCTCCGAAGCGGGTGGGAGGCACCGCTCCCCGACATGGAACTCGACGTGCGATCCGTCGAGGTGCACGGATCGCAAGCCACATCCACGTGGGAGTGCCGCAGCTCGGCCTTCCCGGCCCCGGTCCAGGGTCGCGACACCTACGAGTTCGACACCGACGGCCTCATCGTTCGTCTCGAAGTCGAGATCATCCAGCGCGGCAGCGACGCCACCGGCTGAGCTCAGCCCAGCGCTGCGCCGATGGTCTCTGCCGCTGCCGCAACGCCGGACCCGCCGATGGGTGCACCCATCGAGTGCAGGGTTGCCTCGATGGTCGCCAGCGTGCCGAGGATCATCGGCGGATTCAGCCAACCCATGTGGCCGATGCGGAAGCTGTGGTCCGGCTCGACCGCGAAGCCGATGCCCAGCGTCAATCCGGACTGTGCCTCGCACCGACGCCGAAGGTCGGTCGCATTCATCGAGCCCGTACGAATCGTCGTCACCGCGTTCGAGCGATACGCGGGATCCGGGATGTTGAGCGAGATTCCGCCGGGCGTCGACCAGGCCTCGACCGCGGCGCGCACCCCGTCCGCCAACACCGCATGGCGGGCCCAGACCGCATCCAGCCCGCCCTCCTCGTCGATCAGGTCCAGCGCCGTGGCCAACGCATGGATGTGTGCAACCGGTGGCGTGCCCGCAAAAATCTCGTAGAAGAACTCCGGATCCTTCCGGAGGTGCCAGTCCACGTAGCCCACCCGGGGCCGATCCGTGTCCAACACGTTCATCGTCCGCTCATTGGCCCACACCAGACCCAACCCCGGCGGGCACATCATGCCCTTCTGCGACGCGGAGATCGTGAGATCCACGCCCCACGCATCCATCTCGTAGGGATCGCAGCCGAGCGACGCAATGCAATCGACCATGAGCAGCGCATCGTGGCCGACGCTGTCGATGGCCGCCCGCACGGCGGCAACGTCGTTGCGCACCGAACTGCTCGTGTCCGTGTGCGACATGAGAATGGCGCGAATCGAACCATCGTCCGCTTCCAGTCGGGCCGTCATGGCCTCGATGTCCACCGGCGAATGGAAGTCCCCGGGGATCACCTCGGTCTCCACACCGGCCATCGCCGCGTACTCGCCCCAGATGATGGCGAACCGGCCCGACTCCAATGCGAGAACCCGGTCTCCCGGAAGCATCGTGTTTGCAATCGCCATCTGCCAGGCGCCATGCCCGTTCGACGCGATCATGAACGACTGACCGTCGGTCCGTGCGATGCCCTTCAACCGTTCGAGCACCTCGAAGCACAACTCGACGAGGTAGCCGTCGTAGATGTTCGGCATGGGTCGGGCCATGGCCGTGCGAACCGCATCCGGCAGGACCGAAGGCCCCGGGATTGCGACCATCGGAGTTCCCTGCGACAGCTTCATTTGGCCACGCTAACCGCGGGCCCGCCCCGGAGGTAGCCTCGCCGGAGTGACAGGCTCCACATCCATGCCGGCAACCGGACCCGACGGCGCTCCCATCCTCGAGCGGCGGGCTGGCCGGGCGCTCGTGATCGCCGACGGCGCCGTCCTGATGATCCGGGGCATCGACCCGGCGGACCCGGGCCGAGGTGGATTCTGGTGGACGCCCGGCGGCGGGCTCGACGACGGCGAGACGCTGGAGGACGGCACCTGCCGCGAGCTGTGGGAGGAGGTCGGGCTCCGGGTCGAACCCGACGAACTCGGCCCGGTCGTGCTCGAACGCGACGGCACCTTTCCCTTCGGAGGCCGATGGGTGCACCAGGTCGAGCAGGTGTTTGCCGTGACCGTTCCCGTACGATTCGAGCCGAATCCCCAGCACTGGGAACAGCTGGAAGTCGACGCGATCCGCGAGCTCCGCTGGCTCACGGTGCGCGACCTCGAGGACCTCGACGAGCCCCACCATCCCCGCTGCCTCATCCCGCTGCTGCAGCACCTGGCCGAACACGGCGCACCGGCCACGCCGTGGGTCGAGGTCCAGCCACCGCCCGACTGAAGCAGAGTTGCACCGCGGGCTTGCCGATTCCACGACGCAGGACGCACGCTGGTGCAATGGCGAACCTGATGGACACACATCCGTCGATCCACGATCTGGAACGACGAGCGAAACGCCGGATCCCCCACTTCGCCTGGGAGTACCTGGACAGCGGCACCGGATCCGAGGAAGCCCGCGACCTCAACCTCGAGGCGATGCGCCGCGTTCGGCTCACGCCGCAGATGATGAAGGGCCTGCTCCAGCCCGACACGACGACCGAACTGTTCGGCCGCTCGTACACCTCACCGATCGGCGTTGCACCCGTCGGACTCACCGGCATGATCTGGCCGGGCGCCGACGAAGCACTTGCGCAGACCGCCGTCTCACGCAACATTCCCTACGTGCTGAGCACCGTCGGCACCCAATCACCCGAGACCATCGGACCGATCGCCGGACCCAACGGCTGGTTCCAGCTCTACCCACCCCGGGATGCCACCATCCGCGACGACCTCCTCGAACGGGTGCAGACCGCAGGCTTCTCCGCACTCGTCGTCACCGCCGACGTTCCGGCCGCCAGCCGCCGCGAGCGGCAGCGCAAGGCTCGCATCCGGATGCCGCCGGCCATCGGGCCCCGCCTCATCTTCGATTCGGTGCGGCGGCCGGCCTGGACCATCGGCGTGTTGCAGAACGGCGTGCCCCGGTTCCGTACGATCGAGAAGTACATCGATGCCGCCAGCCTCAAGAACGCCGCCGGCTTCGTCGGCGCCAACCTCGGCGGCACGCTCTCCTACGACTACCTCGCCGAAGTTCGGGAACGGTGGGACGGCCCGATCGTCGTCAAGGGCATCCTCGACCCCGACGACGCACAGCGGTGCGTCGACACGGGTGCCGACGCCGTGCAGGTCTCCAACCACGGTGGACGTCAGCTCGACGGTTCGATCGCCGCCATCGATGCGCTACCGCCGATCGTCGAACGGCTCAACGGCTCCGTGCCCGTCCTCTTCGACAGCGGCATTCGCGACGGGTTGGACGTGGCCAGGGCCATCGCACTCGGCGCCGACTTCGCCTTCTGCGGGCGCGCCTTCATGTTCGGCCTGGCCGCATTCGGTGAGACCGGCGCCGGGCACGCCTACGACGTGCTCCAGGATGGCCTCGTCAACGTGATGCACCAGACCGGGTGCGAAAACCTCCACCAACTCCGCGAGCGCGTCGCACCCGCACGCTGAGGATCAGGCGGCGGCCGGAG
>JAHDDK010000068.1:20439-21970 GCA_020629375.1 Acidimicrobiales bacterium | reverse complement strand
GAAATCAAGCAGGGCCGCTTGTTCGACGAAGAACGACTGTGCCAGCACGAACTCGGCGTGGAACGAGGGCTCATACGCGCGGCGGAGTTCTTCGACATGAATCTGGGTCAACGTCCCGGCGAGCCATGCGTCTCGAAGCACAGGGAACTCTGACACCCAGCCACCGACGAACTTCGCAGAGTTGACGGTGGGTGCCGCCCACCCCGTCAAGGCGCAGATGCGGGTCGTGGCCGAGGTTCGGCGGCCGCGGCGTTTCTCGGTTTTGCCGGAGGACTCGGCCTCGGACAGTGCTTGGCCGGCGATGGCTTTGGATCGTTCGGCCGCGGTCAACGTGGCGACGATGACGTCTTCGAGGTCGTTCTTCGACAGGGTCCCCAACCCGATGTCGGTCAACTGATCGAGGTCCCGACGGAGGCGTGCAAGGGTGTCGGCGATCGCCGTGGTTTGGGTTTCGGGATCGAGCAGAACGCTGCTGCTACTCCGACCGGTCATACGAACAAGTGTACGACTGGGGTCTGACACTGGCCGAACGTTGCCCCAGTCCGGAAGAACCGCACCAATGCATCGGGTTACGATGCCGCCCAGTTTCACAACCCGCCCTGGAGTACTGATGAGCGACAACCTGCAAACCTTCACCGCTGCCGTCTATGGCTTCGACGCCGTCGTCAATCGAGTGCCGGCCGACGGCTGGGACGCTGCGTCGGCGTGCGAAGGATGGACGGCCCGAGATCTCGTGCAGCACCAGTGCGCCGTCCTCAACGGTGTCGCCGCGATTGCTCAGACCGGCGCCATGGCCAAGCCCTCCCCTCCCGAAGACATGACCGACCCGGCTGCGGTGTGGGCTGAGACCCGCCGCAACGTGTTGAGCGCCCTCGACCAGCCCGGTGTGTTGGCCCAGCAGGGTCCGTTCTGGTTCGACACAGCCGATGTCGACGACCTCATCGGCGTCGTCCAGTGGGATCCGCTGGCCCACACCTGGGACCTCGCCCAGGCCCACGGCCAGGCGTGCTCACTCGACGAAGCCGCTGCGGCGAAGAGCTGCGAATGGGTCGAATCAGCGCAGGCGATGCTCAACGAATCCGGCCGCACCGCGACTGCGTGTGAAGTCCCTGCCGACGCGTCGACCGCCGACAAGTTCCTCGCCGCCACGGGCCGCCAGCCGTAGTACTGCACGGCCGATAGCCGCTCGATCTGATCGGCCACCAGCGCGGAACCTCGCGCGTTTGCGAACGTTGCCTGGGCCGGTTCTGCGGGCTGATCAGGCCACGGAGCGAACCACTTCGACATTCTTCGTGGCCGATTGACCATCGAAAGCGCCACAGGTACTACGTTCTGCGCCCGTGCGTGAGATAAATGTCGTTCGATATCTAAATCCTGTCCTTCGTTGCCTTGTCGCAGTTGCGCTCGTCGGCGGCCTACTTGCAGCTCCGTCGCCGGTGGGGGCGAATGATGAGGCATGCGTTTCCGTGGTGGACGGCACGACAGCCACCCTCACCTGGCCCGCCATCGACGGCATCACCCGATACCAGAT